>NZ_PCQC01000001.1:0-595131 GCF_002979955.1 Pseudomonas sp. MYb2 | reverse complement strand
CAGATCTCTCTGCAGCGGGAGGCGAATTCTACAGCGTTACACGCTGCTGTCAACACCTCTTTTTCAACTTCCTTTCTGGCTTCGATGAACTGAAGCAACCCAATGCCGAAACCTACATAACTCATTGAATCTCAAGGAGTTTTCCGTTTCGACTGCGCCGGAAGTGGGGCGAATTATAGACATCTCAAATCTGCCGTCAACCGTTAATTTCGCTTTTCTTTCAATCACTTGCAGATTGGTTAAATAACGACCAAATGCACCTATATATAGGAAGCAAACGTGATCCCTTCTATATAGAAGGGATCTTTAGAGCACCCCAGCCGCCTTCAACTCTGCCACCGCACCCGCGCCCAAGCCCAGCACACCCTGCAGAACCTCAAGCGTATGCTCACCCAACAAAGGCGGGGCACGACGATACTCAACCGGTGTCTGCGACATACGGATAGGACTGGCCACCTGCGGCACCATTCCCGCCAGTGCGTGCGGCAGCTCTATCGCCAGACCACGCGCCTTCACCTGCGGATCCTCGAATACCTGCGACAGATCATTGATCGGCCCACAAGGCACACCCGCCTGCTCCAACTCGGCAACCCATTCGGCAGTCGTCTTGAACACCGTCGCCTGGCGAATCAGCGGGATCAACACCGCCCGGTTCGCGACGCGCAGTTTATTAGTAGCAAACCGTGGATCGTCAGCCCACTGCGACTGCCCCGCCACTTCGGCAAACTTTCGGAACTGCCCGTCATTACCCACGGTAAGAATGAAATCACCATCAGCCGTAGGAAAGTCCTGATAAGGCACGATATTCGGATGCGCATTACCCAGACGCTTAGGCGCATTGCCCGTGGTCAGATAATTCATCGCCTGGTTAGCCAGACACGCAACCTGCACATCCAGCAACGCCATATCGATGTGCTGACCACCACCGTCGTGATCGCGATGAGCCAACGCCGCCAGTATCGCGACAGTCGAATAAAGCCCCGTGAGGATATCCGTCAGTGCCACACCGACCTTCACAGGCCCGGCACCTTCATCACCCTCGGGACGACCGGTCAGACTCATCAGCCCGCCCAGCCCCTGAATCATGAAGTCATAGCCAGCGCGCTTGGCATAAGGCCCGGTCTGGCCGAACCCGGTAATCGAGCAATAGATCAAGTTCGGATTGATCGCCTTCAGCGACTCATAGTCCAGCCCATAAGCCGCCAGACCACCGACCTTGAAGTTCTCGATAAGGATGTCCGACTTGGCCGCCAACTCGCGCACCAGCTTCTGCCCCTCAGGACGGGTGAAGTCGATGGTCACCGATTGCTTGTTGCGGTTGGCCGACAGGTAATAAGCCGCTTCCGAGGTATTCTCGCCATAAGCGTCTTTAAGGAAGGGCGGCCCCCAGGCGCGAGTGTCGTCACCATTGCCCGGACGCTCGACCTTGATCACCTCGGCGCCAAGGTCGGCGAGGATCTGCCCGGCCCACGGCCCGGCCAACACGCGCGATAAATCCAGTACCCGCAGATGCGACAGCGCGCCCATGGTCGCTCTCCTATTAATAGAACGCCTGCAGACCGGTTTGCGCACGCCCAAGGATCAGTGCGTGAACGTCATGAGTACCTTCATAGGTATTCACCACTTCCAGGTTGACCAGGTGACGGGCCACGCCGAATTCGTCGGAGATACCGTTGCCGCCGAGCATGTCGCGCGCCATGCGGGCGATGTCCAGCGACTTGCCGCAGGAGTTGCGCTTCATGATCGAAGTGATTTCGACCGCAGCAGTACCTTCGTCCTTCATGCGACCCAGGCGCAGGCAGCCTTGCAGGGCCAACGTGATCTCGGTCTGCATGTCGGCCAGTTTCTTCTGGATCAACTGAGTAGCGGCCAATGGGCGACCGAACTGTTGGCGATCCAGCGTGTACTGGCGAGCGGTGTGCCAGCAGAACTCGGCAGCGCCCAGTGCGCCCCAGGAAATGCCGTAGCGCGCAGAGTTGAGGCAGGTGAACGGACCTTTCAGACCGCGCACGTCCGGGAAGATGTTCTCTTCCGGTACAAACACGTTGTCCATGACGATCTCACCAGTGATCGAAGCACGCAGGCCTACTTTGCCGTGAATCGCCGGAGCACTCAGGCCTTTCCAGCCCTTCTCCAGGACGAAACCACGGATGTCGCCGGCATCGTCTTTGGCCCAGACCACGAACACATCGGCGATCGGGCTGTTGGTGATCCACATTTTTGCGCCGGTCAGGCTGTAGCCGCCGTCGACTTTACGTGCACGGGTAATCATCGCACCTGGGTCGGAGCCATGGTTTGGCTCGGTCAGGCCGAAGCAGCCGATCCATTCACCGGACGCCAGTTTCGGCAGGTATTTCTGTTTCTGTGCTTCGGTGCCGAATTCGTTGATCGGCACCATCACCAGCGACGACTGCACGCTCATCATCGAGCGATAGCCAGAGTCGACGCGCTCCACTTCGCGGGCAATCAGGCCGTAGCTGACATAGTTGAGGCCGCTGCCACCGTACTGCTCAGGGATGGTCGCACCCAACAGGCCGACTTCGCCCATTTCGCGGAAGATCGCCGGGTCAGTCTTCTCATGGCGGAAGGCTTCAAGAACACGCGGTGCGAGACTCTGTTGAGCGAACTGCTCGGCGGTGTCGCGAATCATGCGCTCTTCTTCAGTGAGCTGTTGATCCAGCAGCAGGGGATCGATCCAGTTGAAGCTAGCTTTACCGCCCATGAGTATGTCCTCGCAAATCGGCTGAATTAACGTGGCATTGATCCTAGGCGTGGTTCGCCGTCGCGGCAAACGAGGATTTCGCATTCTGTTGTGCTAATTTCTCACTCCGAAACGTCGCGAAATGCCTTTTATGCGGCGCATTAGTGAGGTTGACGTACATGCGCAGGAAGATCCCCAGCACCACCGCCCTGATCAGCTTTGAAGCCGCTGCACGCCACGAGAGCTTTACCCGGGCTGCCGAAGAACTTTCCCTCACCCAAGGCGCCATTTGCCGACAGATCGCCAGCCTAGAGGAGTTCCTCAGCGTGGAACTGTTCCGACGCTCGCGGCGCGGGGTGAAGCTGACCGAAGCAGGACTTTCCTACAGTCGTCGGGTCGCCACGCAACTGGACGCAGTGGAGCGCGACACGTTGTCGGTGATGGGCCAGCAAGGCACCAATGTGATCGAGTTGGCGGTGGTGCCAACCTTCGGTACGCAATGGCTGCTGCCGCGCCTCAAGGATTTCCAGCTCAAGCACCCGGAAGTCACGGTCAACCTGACCAACCGCACCCGCCCGTTTCTCTTCGCGGATACCGAATTCGATGCCGCGATCTACTTCGGCGATGCCGACTGGTCAGGTACCGAATCCCATAGGCTGATGGGCGAAAATCCGATGCCGGTGTGCAGCCCCGCCCTACTCGGCAACAAGACGCTTCTGACCGCCGACGAGATTGCCGAACTACCGCTGCTGCAACAGACCACCCGCCCTTACGCCTGGCGCCAGTGGTTCAACTCGCGACACCTGAATATCCCCCGCGACATGACAGGTCCGCGCTACGAGCTATTCTCCATGCTCGCCCAAGCGGCCATGCACGACATGGGCATCGCGCTGATTCCACCGTTCTTGATTCAGCGTGAATTGGCAGAGAAACGCCTGGTGATTGCCAACCCGCAGGCACTCTCCAGCATCAAGGCCTATTACCTGATGATTCCCGAACGAAAGGTCGAATCAGCGTCGTTAAAGGCATTTCGTGATTGGCTGGTAACTCAGGCACAGAGCTACAGCCTAGAAGGATAAAGGCTTACAGCGATAACTAACCCCGTAGTCAGGAAAATCAAAGCCCTACAGATATAAGTAATTGTCGCAATTCGACAGACTGTATCCGAAAGTCGTACAGACGTCCCACAAGCGCCTGACGACGTGGCTTTGAGCCTTCATTGGCGACGCATTGCTGCCTATTCACGCCACCGATGAGAAATTTTTCCATATTCGACCAGAATCCTTACAAGGCACGGCCTGCAAGGGATTCAGCTGGTCATCTGCGACATTCGGTCACGGCATGACTTGTAGTTAATTTTCCGTCACCCGTCATAATCCCTTGAAGGGCATAAAGTTCGCCTGCAAAATGCCGCGCCCCGCCCTGATTTGGCGGGATCGTGCTGATCGGCCGCCCCAGTCGCACCATCCGTAGTGCATGGGTTTACTCAATAAGATCACGCAGGAGATTTGACGTGCACATTGGTGTTCCTCTCGAAACCCAGACCGGTGAAACACGGGTTGCTGCAACCCCGGAAACCATTAAAAAGCTGATCAGCCAAGGTCATAAGGTCACTGTGCAAACCGGCGCCGGCGTTAACGCCAGTGTGGTCGACAGTGCCTATGAAGCGGCAGGCGCAACCATTGGCAGTGCCAATGACGCGTTTGCCGCCGAGCTGATTCTCAAAGTGGTCGCGCCAAGCGATGCCGAACTGACGCTGATCAAGCGCGGTACGGTGTTGGTGGGCATGCTCAACCCGTTCAACAACGAAACCATCGCGAAGATGGCCGAGTGCGGCATTACCGCGTTCGCCCTCGAAGCGGCGCCGCGCACCTCGCGCGCGCAGAGTCTCGATGTGTTGTCGTCGCAGGCGAACATTGCCGGCTATAAGGCTGTGTTGCTGGCCGCTCACCACTACCCACGCTTCATGCCGATGCTGATGACCGCTGCGGGCACCGTGAAAGCGGCGCGCGTGCTGATTCTCGGCGCCGGTGTGGCCGGGTTGCAGGCGATTGCCACGGCGAAACGTCTGGGTGCGGTAATCGAAGCGTCCGACGTGCGTCCGGCAGTGAAAGAGCAGATCGAATCCCTCGGCGCCAAGTTCGTCGACGTGCCTTACGAGACCGATGAAGAGCGCGAATGCGCCGTCGGTGTCGGCGGTTACGCGCGGCCAATGCCAGCGAGCTGGATGCAGCGTCAGGCCCAGGCTGTGCACGAACGCGCCAAGCAAGCCGACATCGTCATCACCACCGCGCTGATTCCGGGCCGCAAGGCGCCGACGCTGTTGAGCGCGGACACCGTGGCGCAGATGAAACCGGGTTCGGTGGTCATCGACCTCGCGGCAGCTCAGGGTGGCAACTGCCCGCTGACCGTGGCCGATCAGGTCGTGGTCGAGAATGGCGTGACCATTTGCGGCCCGACCAACCTGGCCGGCGAAGTCGCTGCAGACGCCTCGGCACTGTACGCACGCAACCTGCTGGACTTCCTCAAGCTGGTGTTCACCAAAGAAGGCCAGTTCGACGTCAACCTCGAAGACGACATCGTCGCCGCGTGCCTGATGTGCCGCGACGGCCAAGTCATCCGCAAAAACGCCTAAGCAGGGATTCAGACGATGGAAGAGCTTATCTCCCCCGGTATCTACAACCTGATCATCTTCGTGCTGGCGATTTATGTCGGTTACCACGTGGTCTGGAACGTTACGCCTGCGCTGCACACGCCATTGATGGCGGTCACCAACGCCATCTCGGCGATCGTGATCGTCGGCGCCATGCTCGCTGCTGCACTGACTGTCACGCCGCTGGGCAAAACCATGGGTACCCTCGCGGTGGCATTGGCGGCGGTCAACGTGTTTGGTGGCTTCCTGGTCACCCGCCGCATGCTTGAGATGTTCAAGAAGAAAGCCCCGAAAGTAAAAGAAGAGGCGCCGAAGTAATGAGCATGAATCTCGTCACGACGCTCTACCTGATCGCGTCGATCTGCTTTATCCAGGCCCTCAAAGGCCTGTCGCACCCGACTACTTCGCGGCGCGGCAACCTGTTCGGCATGCTCGGCATGGCGTTGGCGATCCTCACCACCGTCGGCCTCATCTATAAGCTCGGCGCTGAACTTGCAACCGCCGGTATCGGTTACGTCATCGTTGGCCTGCTGGTCGGCGGCACCGCCGGTTCGATCATGGCCAAACGCGTTGAAATGACCAAGATGCCGGAACTGGTCGCCTTCATGCACAGCATGATCGGCCTCGCGGCTGTGTTCATCGCGATCGCTGCGGTGGTTGAGCCGCAATCGCTGGGCATCGTTAAACAGCTGGGCGACTCGATTCCGACGGGCAACCGTCTGGAGCTGTTCCTCGGCGCCGCCATCGGTGCAATCACCTTCTCCGGTTCGGTGATTGCCTTCGGCAAGCTGTCGGGCAAGTACAAGTTCCGCCTGTTCCAAGGCGCACCGGTACAGTTCGCCGGTCAGCACAAACTGAACGCGGTGCTGGGTCTGGCTACGCTGGCACTCGGCCTGACCTTCATGTTCACCGGCAACCTCACCGCGTTCGCGCTGATGCTGGCGCTGGCATTCGTAATGGGCGTGCTGATCATCATCCCGATTGGCGGTGCAGACATGCCGGTCGTGGTGTCGATGCTCAACAGCTATTCGGGCTGGGCGGCGGCAGGTATCGGCTTCTCGCTGAACAACTCGATGCTGATCATTGCAGGCTCCTTGGTGGGTTCGAGCGGTGCGATCCTCTCGTACATCATGTGCAAGGCGATGAACCGTTCCTTCTTTAATGTACTGCTCGGCGGTTTCGGCAACACGGCCGATGCAGGCCCTGCCGGTGCGAAAGAAGCCCGTCCGGTGAAATCCGGTTCGGCTGACGACGCGACTTTCCTGCTGACCAACGCCGACACCGTGATCATCGTCCCGGGTTACGGCTTGGCAGTAGCGCGTGCACAGCATGCGCTGAAGGAATTGACCGAGAAGCTGACCCACCGTGGCGTGACCGTGAAGTATGCGATCCACCCGGTTGCCGGTCGTATGCCAGGCCACATGAACGTTCTGCTCGCCGAGGCCGAAGTGCCTTACGACCAGGTGTTCGAGATGGAAGACATCAACTCCGAGTTCGGCCAGGCCGACGTGGTGCTGGTGCTCGGCGCGAACGACGTGGTCAACCCGGCCGCGAAGAACGATCCGAAGTCGCCGATTGCCGGCATGCCGATTCTCGAAGCGTTCAAGGCCAAGACCATCATCGTCAACAAGCGCTCGATGGCCAGCGGCTATGCCGGTCTGGACAACGAACTGTTCTATCTGGACAAGACCATGATGGTCTTCGGCGACGCTAAAAAAGTCATCGAAGACATGGTCAAAGCGGTCGAATAATTCCCCGCTGCAGCACCGAACGCCCCGACTCGTCGGGGCGTTTTTGTTTGCGCAAACAGTCGGACAATATGCCGCGTTGTTGCAGATCCAGTAACGGTGTTTTACTTGAAACCCGCTGAATAGACGCCTCGTTTGCGACCTTGGTAGCGGGACAGGCGCCCGTCAAATTCACTAGACTGCGCATCCTGCTACTCGCTTCCCGAGATAATAATCCATGTACCGTGACCGTATTCGCCTGCCTTCGTTGTTGGACAAAGTGATGAGCGCCGCCGACGCAGCCGCTCTGATTGAGGACGGCATGACCGTCGGCATGAGCGGTTTCACCCGTGCCGGCGAAGCCAAGGCCGTCCCTCACGCACTGGCCGAGCGCGCCAAGGTCACGCCGCTGAAGATCAGCCTGATGACCGGCGCCAGCCTGGGCAACGACCTCGACAAGCAACTGACCGAAGCCGGTGTTCTGTCGCGGCGCATGCCGTTCCAGGTCGACAGCACCCTGCGCAAGGCGATCAACGCCGGCCAGGTGATGTTCATCGACCAGCATCTTTCGGAAACCGTTGAGCAACTGCGCAACCAGCAACTGAAGCTACCGGACATCGCCGTCATCGAAGCCGTGGCCATCACCGAACAGGGCCATATCGTGCCGACCACCTCGGTGGGCAACTCGGCGAGCTTCGCGATTTTCGCCAAGCAGGTAATCGTCGAGATCAACCTGGCGCACAACGCCAACCTCGAAGGTCTGCACGATATCTATATCCCGACGTACCGCCCGACGCGCACGCCGATCCCACTGGTAAAAGTCGACGACCGCATTGGCAGCACAGCAATTCCGATTCCGCCGGAGAAGATTGTCGCCATCGTTATTACCCAACAGTCGGATTCGCCGTCCACCGTGTCCACGCCGGACGTGGATACCAACGCCATCGCCGAGCACCTGATCACCTTCTTCAAGCAGGAAGTCGACGCCGGGCGCATGACCAATAAGCTCGGCCCGCTGCAGGCCGGGATCGGCAACATTGCCAACGCGGTGATGTGCGGCCTGATTGATTCACCGTTCGAAGACCTGACCATGTACTCCGAGGTGCTGCAGGACTCGACCTTCGACCTGATCGACGCCGGCAAGCTGAGCTTCGCGTCGGGCAGCTCGATCACGTTGTCGGAGCGACGCAACAGCGACGTGTTCGGCAATCTGGAGAAGTACAAGGACAAACTGGTGCTGCGTCCGCAGGAAATCTCCAACCACCCGGAAGTAGTGCGCCGTCTGGGCATTATCGGGATCAACACGGCGCTGGAGTTCGACATCTACGGCAACGTCAACTCGACCCACGTTTGCGGCACGCGGATGATGAACGGCATTGGCGGTTCCGGCGACTTCGCGCGCAACGCGCATCTGGCGGTGTTCGTGACCAAGTCGATCGCCAAGGGCGGCGCGATTTCCAGCGTGGTGCCGATGGTCAGCCACGTTGACCACACCGAGCATGACGTCGACATTCTGGTGACCGAAGTCGGTCTGGCCGACTTGCGTGGCCTGGCGCCACGGGAACGTGCGCGGGTCATTATTGATAACTGCGTGCACCCAGACTTCCGTCAGGCACTGAACGATTACTTCACGGCGGCCTGCGCAATCGGTGGTCACACCCCGCACATCCTGCGTGAAGCCTTGAGCTGGCACATGAATCTGGAAGAAACCGGACGCATGCTCGCTGTGTAATTCACACAGATAAACCGCTGATGCAAACACAGTTTGCATCAGCGGACTCTCGCAAACCTCCCGCCTGACAAAAACTGTACTGCTGTACTGGTCATTTCCTACAGCATTTACCTACTTCACCTAGCAAATAACGCAAAAATGCACCACTTGAGTGCGGATAGGTACAGTTTGCTCTATTTCGACCCGTACACCCCGTATAAACAGTTAACTGGTCACTCACAATACAGTTGAACTGTATCTAGAGAGACTATGCAAACGAGAGGATCATGGGCACCAGTCAAACCACTACCTGATCCCGCCACAAGCGGAAGGATGTCAACCATGGAACGTACACTCAGTTCCGAGCTGTTCTTCGAAGACAAAGCTGTAAACACCCAGGCTTCCCTGCCTCTGCGCGTTATCGCCAACCTGATGTTGTGGCAGCGCCGCATCTCCAGCCGCCACCAATTGGCCCGTCTGGATTCGCGTCTGCTGGCTGACGCCGGTATCAGCGAAGCACAACGCTACGAAGAGCTGAGCAAGCCGTTCTGGCGCTAAGTAGCGTCGCTGGCTCTGGTCGTTAGACCCACCGCCAGCAACCCGAATTGAACAAACGAAACCCGTTGTGGGAAACCACGACGGGTTTTGTCGTTTTGGGATCTTAAAAAGCTTAACCAGTACAGTTCATATAATTCTAAATCAGACCATTACAATTGTAGGAGCTGCCGAAGGCTGCGATCTTTCGATCCTGAAAATCCAAAGCAAAAGATCGCAGCCTTCGGCAGCTCTTACGATTTTTCGTCTGGATGCTGGTTTGGCGAACGCATCTGCGCCTAATATCCACACAGAACGTGGCGAATGATGCGCAACAGGCGTCTGACTCCAGACGATACCGAGCCACCTTTCAATACGGTTTATCCACAGGAGTTAACCTATGTCCCGTCTTCGTCTGCTCAGCGCTGCCGCCCTGCTGGCCGTGGCTGCCAACGCCAGCGCCACCAGCTTCATCGTCACCACCGACGCCGTGGTTGGCGCACTAAAATCATCGTCCGACGCCACTTCCGACGTCACTTCGTCCTTCCGTGACGACAAAATCGTTCTCGCTGCCCGTGACGACGCGGCCAGCTTCGTCGCCAGCCAGGGCGAGATCCGCGGCGTGAAACTGGAAAGCGCGCTGGACCACATCCGCCACCAGGCGCCACAGCTGCAAGCGACCGATGCACAGCTCGCTCAGGCCATCCTGACGATCTAAGCGATTGCGGTATCTCGGGGCACGCGCGGACGTGTCCCGATGCTTTGGCGCTGGCTCTGGCCCGGGCATTGCGCTAGCCTTTGGGCTCGCCAACCGTAATCGAGTCCAATGCGCTTTCTTCCAAATCTGCTGATCCCTTCCGTATTGTTCACCGCCTGCTGGACGACGTCGGTCGATGCCTTTGATGCTTTTAATGCATCGACACAAGGCACCGTCGTCAGTGGTTACGCCACCAGCATGGTGTCTTCTGCCCCTTTCGACCGTAAACTGCTGCTCGCGGCCCATGATGATGCCGCCGCATTCGTGGCCACTGATGGCGAATGGCGAGGCGCACGGCTGGAATCAGCGCTGCATTACCTGCGCAAAACCCGGCCAAAACTTCATGTCAGCGACCTTGAACTGGCAGAGGCAATTCTCGTCCAATAGCTATCCCTGTCCTTTCGGAGTCGTTCCATGCGTAGCCCGCTGATTGCTGCCGCCCTTGGCCTGTTTTTGTTGGCCGACGTGGCCCAGGCGCACACCCTGGTAGCCACCAGTAACATCATCGTTCGTGCCTCCCAGCGCACCATCGATTTCACCTCCGATACCACCACGTCGATCCGCGACTCGAAAATCATCCGCGAAGCCCACGATGACGCCGCCAGTTTCGTCGCCACCAACGGTGATATCCGTGGCGCGCACCTGGAAGCCGCGCTCAACACCTTGCGCACGCGCGTGCCGGAAGCGCGCGATGCCAGCGATCAGGTGCTCGCCGAAGCCATCCTCGCACTGTGAGGTCACTCGGCGCCTGGCTGCTGGCCGGGGCGTTGTTGCTGCTTGGCAACAGCGCCCACGCCGGCCTGCAATTGCGGCTCAAGACCGAGGGGCTGAGCCCCGCCCAACAACAGGCCAGCCAAGCGCTGATCGATGAGGCCATGCAGAAATTGCCGCCGAGCTTTATCGAGCGGCTGGATCGACGCATCGATGTCGGCTGGACCGACGACATGCCCGCCAATGCCTACGGCCAGGCCACGCTGGTTTCCGAACTGGATCTGAATCGCAAACTGCTGGCGGGCCTCACCGACGGTAGCGCGGCCAAAGAAAAAACCAATCGCCCCCACGGCACTGTGCGTCAGGAATTACTCGCCACGGTGCTGCACGAAATCACCCACATTTATGACCGCGCGCGCCTGTGGCCGAGTGCCGAGCGCACGCTGATCCAGCGCTGCACCCGACGTTTCAACAGCGCCGGGTTGATCGGCATTCCCGACGAGTGTCGCGGCCAGAATGGCCGGCGCTTCACCCTCAGCGATGACCCGCGCCTGCTCGACCTCGCCGGCTGGCAGCAATACGTCGGCCGGCGCGGTGAGCGCGAACAGCACAACCGGCAGATCGCGCGCAGCCCCGATCTGTACGAGATCTCCAGCCCGAAGGAGTTCGTCGCGGTCAACATGGAGTATTTCCTCCTCGACCCGAGCTACGCCTGCCGTCGCCCGGCGCTGTATCGCTATTACCAGCAACACTTCGGCTGGGCGCCAACTGCCAAGGACACTTGCAGCAAGACCTTCGCGTTTCTCAATGCCGGTAACGATTTTGCCAAGCAACCGTTAGGGCAAGTCGATCCGGAACGGGTCTACGCCGTCGACTACCTGCTGGCCGAGGCCAATCAGAACTGGGTCAGCCGCTGGGGCCACAGCATGTTGCGACTGGTGATCTGTGCACCGGGCCGACCACGCGGGCCGGACTGCCGGCTCGATCTCGATCAGCATCTGGTGCTGTCGTACCGCGCCTTTGTCGGTGATGTGCAGTTGTCGAGCTGGGACGGGCTGGTCGGCAAATACCCGTCGCGGCTGTTCGTGCTGCCATTGGCGCAGGTCATCGACGAATACACCAAGACCGAATTGCGCAGCCTCGCCTCCGTACCGATCAACCTGTCGCGGGACGAGATTGAAGGCGTGGTCGAGCACGCGGCCGAAATGCACTGGAGCTACGACGGCAACTACTTCTTCCTCTCCAACAACTGCGCGGTAGAAGGTCTAAAACTGTTGCGCAGCGGCAGTGACAACAGCCAGTTCGTCGGGTTGGACAGCATCATGCCCAACGGCTTGCTGGAAGTGATGAAGGGCCGTGGTCTGGCGGATACCAGTGTGCTGGATGACCCGAAAGAAGCGCTGCGTCTGGGTTATCGTTTCGACTCGTTCCGCGATCGCTATCAGGCGATGTTCGATGTGTTGAAGAAGCAGTTGCCGATCAAGCAGACCACCGTCGAGGAATGGCTTTCGCTGACTGCCGAAGAACGCCGCGAGTGGTTCGAGCGGGCAGACTTGCGCACCAGCGCCGCGTTGTTGTTGCTGGAGCAGGCCAGTTACCGCCGCCAGTTGCTACTGGCGCAGGACGAGGTCAAACAGCGTTACCTCGGCGCGCGGGAGCTGGAGAACGGAGGCATGGACAAGGCCAACGCAACGTTGCAGGAAATTCTCGCCAACAGCGGCTTCCTCAGTCGCCCGGCGGAGTTGCTCGATAGCCGTGGTTACGGCTTGCCGCAGCCGAGCGAATTCAAGCGGCTGGAGGATGAAAGCAGTCAGCGGCAGAAGAAACTGCTGGTGCTGTCTGGTGATCTGGACGCGGAGGTGCGCAAGTTGCTGGAGCCGAAGCGCGCTGCGGAGATTGCGGCGAGTGAGGAGAACGTGAAGCAGATTGGCGCGCATTTGCGCCAATTGCACAAGGCCTCTGGGGGCCTGGAACTGCCCTGAAGCAAAAGATCGCAGCCTGCGGCAGCTCCTACACAATCCCATGTAGGAGCTGCCGCAGGCTGCGATCTTTTGACTAACTAAGGATTAATACAAAACCCCATCGAGAATCTCGTAAACGATCCCGGTACCCACTGCGATCAGCACGATATCGCCGCCAGCCCGACGCCATTCGTAGCCCGGATATACCGGCAAGCGACCCAATGCGCGATTATCCAGACGTTCGCCGTAATAGCCGTGCGGCAACGGCCGGCCACGCTCCAGATGAATCCCCGGTGGCGGCGGCGCACCGCGCACGAAATAGCCATGATTGTCACGAATGGTCTGGCGCACCGGGCCGAAGTCGCGCGGCGGCGGGCCACCACGGTGATCGTTCTGCGGGCCACGGTGATCGTCACCGTGATTGTCGCCACGGTGATCGTAATGGCCCTGCTGCGGGCCGCCGTGGTCGTGATCGTCGCGCGGATCGGCGCTGGCCAGCAGCGGCGTCGCGCTGATCATCAGCACGCCCAGTCCGGCAATCAGACGTTTCGGCATTTTCATCGGGTCTTTCCTCACGGCACAAACAGCAAAAAGGGCTGCAGAACGATGTTCTGAAGCCCTCGGTCTTGCTCATTTAGTCTGTGCTTTGAGGTGCTAATTCCTCTGTATCAGGAACTTTACCTTCAACTGACGCGGGCCTTACGCACACCTTCGGACAGTGCCGAGCACAGGCTCAACACACCGTCGATGGCTTGCGCTGGCGTGGTCGCGTTGGCGATGTGATCGATCAACGCCGAGCCCACCACAACACCGTCGGCCAGGCGCGCGATGGATGCCGCTTGCTCCGGGGTTCGGATACCGAAACCGATGCTGATCGGCAGATCGGTATGACGACGCAGACGAGTGACCGCCTCTTCAACATGCTCCAGCGTTGCAGCGCCGGCACCGGTCACACCGGCTACCGACACGTAGTAAACAAAACCTGAGCTGCCATTGAGCACTTTCGGCAGACGCGCGTCGTCGGTGGTCGGCGTGGTCAGACGAATAAAGTCGAGACCTGCAGCCTGCGCCGGGTCGCAGAGTTCTGCGTTGTGCTCAGGCGGCATGTCGACCACGATCAGGCCATCGACGCCGGCCTCTTTCGCGTCAGCGATGAAGCGCTCAACGCCATACATATGAATCGGGTTGAAGTAACCCATCAGCACCAGCGGCGTGTCGCTGTTGCCTTCACGGAACTCGCGAACCATTTGCAGGGTTTTCACCAGGTTCTGCTTGGCGCCCAAGGCACGGATGTTCGCCAGTTGAATAGCCGGGCCGTCGGCCATCGGGTCGGTGAACGGCATGCCCAGCTCGATCACGTCGGCGCCAGCACCCGGCAAGCCTTTGAGAATCGCCAGCGAAGTGTCGTAGTCCGGATCACCGGCGGTGACGAAGGTCACCAGCGCGGCGCGATTCTGTTCTTTGAGGTCGGCAAAACGGCTTTGCAGGCGGCTCATCAGTGTTTCTCCTGCTTAGACTGTTCCATGTGATGCATGACGGTCTGCATGTCTTTGTCGCCACGGCCCGACAGGTTGACCACCATCAGGTGATCCTTCGGCAGCTTCGGCGCACGTTTGAATACTTCAGCCAAGGCGTGGGCGCTTTCCAGTGCAGGAATGATCCCTTCCAGGCGGCAGCATTTGTGGAACGCGTCGAGGGCTTCGTCGTCGGTCACCGAGGTGTATTGAACGCGACCGATGTCATGCAACCACGCATGTTCCGGGCCGATACCTGGATAGTCGAGGCCGGCGGAAATCGAGTGGGCGTCGATGATCTGGCCATCGTCGTCCTGCAGCAGGAAAGTACGGTTGCCGTGCAACACGCCCGGAACGCCGCCGTTGAGGCTCGCCGCGTGCTTGCCGGTTTCAATGCCGTAACCGGCCGCTTCAACGCCGATGATCTCGACGCTCTTATCGTCGAGGAACGGATGGAACAGGCCCATCGCGTTGGAACCGCCACCGATGCACGCCACCAGGCTGTCCGGCAGACGACCTTCCTGCGCTTGCAACTGGTCGCGGGTTTCCTTGCCGATGACGGCCTGGAAGTCGCGAACCATCGCAGGGTACGGGTGCGGGCCGGCCACGGTGCCGATCAGGTAGAAGGTGCTGTCGACGTTGGTCACCCAGTCACGCAGGGCTTCGTTCATCGCGTCTTTCAGGGTGCCGGTGCCGGCCACCACCGGAATCACTTCAGCGCCGAGCAGCTTCATGCGGAACACGTTGGCCTGCTGACGTTCGATGTCAGTGGTGCCCATGTAGATCACGCAATCCAGACCGAAACGTGCTGCAACTGTGGCAGTCGCCACGCCGTGCATGCCGGCGCCAGTCTCGGCGATGATGCGTTTCTTGCCCATGCGCCGCGCCAGCAGAATCTGGCCGATACAGTTGTTAATCTTGTGCGCGCCGGTGTGGTTCAGCTCTTCGCGCTTCAGATAAATCTTCGCGCCGCCGCAGAATTCGGTCAGGCGTTCAGCGAAATACAGCGGGCTCGGACGTCCGACATAGTCGCGCTGGAAGTAGGCCAATTCTTCTTTGAATGCCGGATCTTCCTTGGCCGCTTCGTATTCGCGAGCCAGATCGAGGATCAACGGCATCAGGGTTTCTGCCACGTAGCGGCCACCGAACGAGCCGAACAGGCCGTTATCGTCCGGGCCGTTGCGCAGATTGGAAGTGTTCGAAGTCTGGGTCATGAGTTGCTCCAGGTGAATTCGGGTCAAGAGACAATGACGACCACTCTACCCCTGACTTTCCAAGCTGAAAACCGATAAGATCGCCACAACCTGTCAGGAAAACTCACAGATATCATGAGCCATGACCTTCCTCCGCTGAACGCCTTGCGTGCGTTCGAAGCCACCGCCCGGCTGAACAGTGTCAGTCAGGCCGCCGAGCAACTGCACGTCACCCATGGCGCAGTCAGTCGTCAGCTCAAGGTGCTGGAAGAGCACTTGGGTGTCAGTCTCTTCGTCAAGGACGGGCGCGGCCTGAAACTCACAGATGCCGGCCTGCGTTTACGCGATGCCAGCGGTGAGGCTTTTGATCGCTTGCGCAGTGTTTGTGCTGAACTCACGCAGAACACCGCCGATGCACCGTTCGTCCTGGGTTGCTCCGGAAGTCTGCTGGCACGCTGGTTCATTCCGCGCTTGGGGCGCTTGAATGCCGATCTTCCAGACTTGCGCCTGCACCTGTCAGCCGGCGAAGGCGATCTCGATCCACGACGTCCCGGTCTGGACGCTTTGCTGCTGTTCGCCGAGCCGCCATGGCCGGCAGATATGCAAGTTTACGAATTGGCCGCAGAACGCATCGGCCCGGTGATGAGCCCGCTGTTCAGTGGCTATCAACGCCTGCAAACCGCACCAGCCTCGGCGCTGCTCGATGAACCGCTGCTGCACACGACCTCTCGTCCACAGGCGTGGCCGAGTTGGGCGCAACAAAACCACCTCGATGCCAAAGCATTGAAGTCGGGACAGGGTTTCGAGCATTTGTATTATTTGCTGGAGGCAGCGGTCGCGGGTCTTGGTGTGGCAATCGCGCCGGAACCATTGGTGACGGAAGATTTGAAGGCCGGTCGCCTGGTTGCGCCGTGGGGCTTTTGTGAAACCCCGGCGCAACTGGCGTTGTGGCTACCCAAGCGCGCCGCTGACGGGCGCGCCCGGCAACTGGCGCAATGGCTCAAGAACGAGCTGCGCCAGAGCGATCACTCGCCGCGCTTGAACAGCAAGTAAGCGGCGAGCAAGCCGATCGCACCGACCGCCACACCGGCCGTCGTCCACGGATGTTCCTGGGCGTAATCACGGGTGGCGATCCCGGTCTCGCGGGTTTTCACTTTGACTTCTTCATAGGCGTCGCTGAGCAGGTGACGCGAATGTTTCAGCGCGCTTTCAGCATTGCTTTTCAGCGCCTTGAGGGTCTTGCGCGACTCGTCCGAAGCGTCATCCTTCAGGCTTTCCAACGACTTGAGCAGACTCTCGATCTCGGCTTCCATGCTTTGCAACGAGGCTTTACGTAAAGAGGTGTTGGCCATGGTGGCTCTCCTGCATTGGTGATGAGTGGCGTGTGTTGGTTGGGACTTCAGCGGTTTGAGAAAGTGCAGAAATTCTGAACTTCGTCTGCGCAAAGCCACCGAAATCAACAGTGCAGATTCACTGCTAGTCTCAATTCCACACGCCAAGGAGATCGCCATGAGTGACCATCACACGTACAAGAAAGTCGAGCTGGTCGGTTCGTCCGCCAGCAGCATCGAAGACGCCATCAACAACGCGCTGGCCGAAGCCAACAAGAGCATCAAGCATCTTGAGTGGTTTGAAGTAGTCGACACCCGTGGCCACATCAAGGACGGCAAGGCTGCGCACTTTCAGGTGACGCTGAAAGTCGGCTTCCGCATTGCCAGCAGCTGAGTTTGGTCTAGTCTTCTGAACTTGCGCGCTGGCCGAGTGCCATAGGAATGGCAAAGCGCTACAGGGTGAGCGCATCGGGTGGATGACCTGATGCCCGCCTCTTTCAATCCGACCAGGGAGTGCGACCGATGAAGAAGTTCATGTTGGCAGTAGGTTTGTTGAGCCTTGCGGGTGGTGCGTTTGCTGCCGGTAAGCCATGTGAAGAGCTGAAAAGCGAGATTGCGGCGAAGCTCGATGCCAAGGGCGTTTCCGGGTATTCGCTGGAGATTGTCGACAAGGGCGCAGCGGCTGGCGGCGACGTCGTTGGCACCTGCGAAGGTGGCACCAAGGAAATCGTCTACCAGCGCGGTTGATCGCGCCTGAAATGCAAAAGCCGACGTGAAGGCGTCGGCTTTTTTGTGTCTGAAAGATTTGTGGTGTGTTTGAGATTGATCCCCCTCACCCCAGCCCTCTCCCCCAAGGGGGCGAGGGGGAGAGGGGGCAGATCGTGGGTTGTATCAGAACCTGAGTACGACTGGATTTTTCAGGTCGGCGTACCTCGAACATTCAACCCGGTCAGTCCCCTCTCCCTCTGGGAGAGGGCTAGGGTGAGGGTGCCTTTCAGTCCTTCATAACCTGCGCCAACAACTCGTACGAATGCACACGATCAGCGTGTTCGTAGAGATCACTGGTGAAAATCAGCTCATCCGCTTGAGTCTGTTCCACCAACACCTCCAGCTTCGCGCGGATTTTCGCTGGGCTACCGACCATCGCCAGCCCAAGGAAATCCCCCACCGCCTCACGCTCATGCGGCAACCACAAGCCTTCCATGGTTTTCACTGGCGGACGCTGCACCAGGCTCTGCCCACGCATCAACGCCAGAATGCGCTGATACACCGACGTCACCAGATAATCGGCATGTTCATCGGTATCCGCTGCCACCAACGGCACACCGAGCATCACGTACGGCTTGTCGAGCACCGCCGACGGCTTGAAGTGATTGCGGTAGACGCGGATCGCCTCGTGCATGAAACGCGGGGCGAAATGCGAGGCAAAGGCGTAGGGCAAACCGCGTTCACCGGCCAACTGCGCACTGAACAGACTGGAACCGAGCAACCAGATCGGCACATTGGTGCCCGTGCCCGGCATCGCGATCACACGCTGATCCGGGGTACGCGGGCCGAGGAAGCGCACCAGTTCGGCGACGTCTTCGGGAAAATCATCAGCGCTGCCGGAGCGTTCGCGGCGCAGCGCACGAGCGGTCATCTGATCGGATCCCGGCGCGCGGCCAAGACCCAGATCAATCCGCCCCGGATACAAACTTTCCAGCGTACCGAACTGCTCGGCAATCACCAGCGGCGCATGGTTAGGCAACATAACGCCACCGGAGCCGACACGAATGGTCGACGTGCCACCCGCCAGATAACCCAGCAAAACCGAGGTCGCGGAACTGGCAATGCCGTCCATGTTGTGGTGTTCAGCCACCCAGAACCGCGTGTAGCCAAATTTTTCGACGTGCTGCGCCAGGTCCAGCGAGTTGCGTAGCGACTGCGCCGGGCTGCCATTTTCGCGCACCGGCACCAGATCGAGGGTGGAAAATTTTACGTCGGACAGTTGCTTCATAAACCTGCGTCTCCGAGTGAGGCGGCAGGTTTTTCTTAGCGAACGAAACCCTGCCGAATCCATAAGCGTGTTTCATGCAATGAGGGCATATACCCGAGTTTCAATAGCAGCGAAGATATTTCCTACTAAAAAAGTCAACGATTCAGACGGGCTGAACTTTGTTCCGACGTCTATCCTCAGAAGCCTTGCAAGCAAAAACCACGACGACGCGGCGTTTCCGCGTCAGATCTTGAGGAGGCAGACATGGCTATCGTGAAGAAAGCATCCGCACATTGGGCAGGCGATCTGAAAACCGGCATCGGCTCGATCTCCACCGAAACCGGTGTCCTCAGAGAAGCACCCTACGGCTTCAAGGCGCGCTTCGAAGGCGGCAAGGGCACCAACCCGGAAGAACTGATCGGCGCTGCGCATGCCGGTTGTTTCTCCATGGCGTTTTCGATGATTTTGGGCGATGCGGGCCTGAAGGCCGACAGCATCGATACCAATGCGGAAGTGACCCTCGACCAAGTGGATGGCGGGTTCGCGATCACGGCGGTGAAGCTGATCCTCAAGGCGAAAATCCCGGGGGCGACGCAGGCGCAGTTTGAAGAGCTGAGCAACAAGGCCAAGGAAGGGTGCCCGGTATCCAAAGTGCTGAATGCGAAGATTACGCTTGAGGCTTCGCTGGTCAGTTGATTTTGGGTTGACCGGTCTGGCGCTATCGCGAGCAGGCTCACTCCTACAGTTGATCTCCAGCGGACACAATTATTGTGAGCGACCAGGATTCCCTGTAGGAGTGAGCCTGCTCGCGATAGCAATCTGCAGATCTCCCAAGATTTAAACCTTCAGAACAACTTGTGAGCGAAGTCAGAACCCTCGCGGTAAAAGTATGGTCGAATCAATGACAGCAGCTTCAGCGCACGCCCGTGCGCGCTGCCTCAGGGAGCTTCACTCATGAAACGTATCGGCTTGGCGATTCTCTGCAGTGCACTGGCCACCTCGGTTTTTGCCGCACCCAAAGACTGCGAAGAACTCAAGAAAGAGATCGAAGTCAAGATCCAGGCTAAAGCAGTGCCGTCCTACACACTGGAAATCGTCAGCAAGGAAGAAGCAACAAAGCATGACATCGCCATGGTGGTCGGTTCATGTGAGAACGGCACCAAAGCTATCATCTACCAGAAGAACGATAGCTGAGGCGCTTCAGTTGATGCAGTTGTATTGGCGATCTTCAGCAACGATCTCGCGTCTGGCGTTATAAAGCCGGGCACTCGGGGTGAACGCCAGCGAACGCCCCTCCAGCAGATAACGTTGCCCCGCCTCGAAATGGTCGTAGCGTATGTACAGGTAACACAGGCGCTCTACCGGCCCGGTCATCAATGCGCCGCCCCCGCCAAACACTTCAAAGTCGAAGCGCACGCGCAGCTCGTGACTGCCGGGGGTGACCTGAAAGTAGCGCCCGTCATTCAGCCGTTGATTGTCGAGACGCTCAGCCATCAGTAATTTGCCGCCCGGCGTCGGCGTCGAAAAGTCGACCCAGGCCATTTGCGGATCGACCGGAGGCAGCGGCGTCTGACAACCGGCCAAAAGGCTGGCAACGATCAATGAAAGCAATTTGCGCATGATGAATATCCACTGGCCCGGACACTCAGCATAGCGCCGTTCAGGTGCGTTGACAGCCTGCCGGCGTGCCCTGGCCTACCACTTTTCGCTGCTCGTCATAAAGCTTGGCCCAAGGTCGGAATCCGATACTGCCGGCCTGCAACTGGTAACGCTGGCCCGCGTTGAAATCCTTGAATTTCACACTCAACTGGCAATCGCGCCACAGCGGTTCGGCATCGGGACCGATATTGGTCGCCTCCACCGGAAATTGATAACGCACCTTCAGCTCATGGCTACCGGGCTGCACTTCGAAGTAGCGTTTGTCGGTGGTCGCCCGGGTATCGACTTGCAGCGCTTGCAGCGCCGTATCCTGTTGCCGGGCATCGAGATCGATCCAGGCTTGCGAAGGGTCGGGTTCGGGCATTCCGAAATTGGCACAACCGGCCAGCGTCAGCAGGCCCCCTGACAACATCAACATGCGCATAGCGGTGCTCCTTTAGGCGGGATAGTCTTGCGGGCAGACTCTCCGGGGGATTTCTTATTTTGAGCAGGCCGTTTCCAAGCCTTGGGTTACTTGATCGCGTTTTTCGGGTTTTGTTTCCGGGTGTGATGTTTTTGTTGCTCAACGGTTGCGCCAGCGTCAGCTATTACAGCCAGTTGGCCAGCGGCCAGCTGCAATTGCTGCGGGCGCGCGAGCCGGTGGAAAAAATCATTGCCGACCCGAGCCGCGATGCGAAATTACGCACGCACCTGGCCCAGTCACAAAAGGCCCGGGCGTTCGCCAGCGAGCATCTGCACCTGCCGGACAACCAGAGCTATCGCCTGTATGCCGACATTGGCCGACCGTTTGTGGTGTGGAATGTGTTCGCCACTCAGGAGTTTTCCCTGACGCCGCAGAACCATTGTTTCCCGATTGCCGGCTGCGTGGCTTATCGGGGTTACTACAGCCAGAGCGCGGCCCGCGGTGAGGCGGCGATCCAGCGCTTGCAAGGCATGGACGTGTCGATTGGCGGCGTTGAGGCCTATTCGACGCTCGGCTGGTTCAACGATCCCATTCTTAATTCAATGATGGGCTGGGGTGATGAACGCCTGGCCACGCTGATCTTTCACGAGCTGGCTCATCAACGCTTTTATGTGAAGGACGACACCGAGTTCAACGAGTCCTTCGCCACGTTTGTCGAGCAGGAAGGCACCCGGCAGTGGCGGGCGTTTCGCGGGTTGCCAGCGGACACTGACTCACGGTTGAAGCAGCGGGATCAGTTCATCGAGTTGGTGCTGGATGTGCGGTCTCGGTTGGAAAAATTGTATGCACAGCCGCTGTCGACCGAACAGATGCGCGAACGCAAGGCGGCGGAGTTCGAACAGTTTCGCCGGGATTATCGGAAAATGAGCGACAGTCAGTGGGATGGAGACAAGCGTTATGACACCTGGGTGAACGCGCCGTTGAACAATGCGCGGTTGTTGCCGTTTGGGTTGTATGACCAGTGGGTGCCGGCGTTTGCGGCGTTGTTCAGGCAGGTTGGGGGGGATTGGCTGAGGTTTTATGCGCAGGTTGAGCGGTTGGGTGGATTGCCGGTGGCTGAGCGTAAGGCGGCTTTGAAAATGTTGGCAGATCCAAACAGTTGAGTTGATTGGGAGTAAGTCATCGCGAGCAGGCTCACTCTTACAGGGGTATGCGTTCCAAATGTAGGAGTGAGCCTGCTCGCGAAAGCAATCTAATCAGCGCTGCAAAAAGGCCTGATGCAACTGATCCAGCGTTTCAAAGTGATAAGCCGGCGCCTCAGCGTTCAACTCTTCAAAACTGCCAAACCCATAACCGACTGCCGCTGCATCCAGCCCATTGCTGCGCGCGCCGATCAAGTCATGCTTGCGATCGCCAATCATCAGCGTATTCGCAGGATCCAGCCCTTCTTCCTTGATCAGATGCGCAATCAACTCAACCTTGTTGGTCCGCGTGCCATCCAGCTCGCTGCCGTAAATCACCTTGAAGTGCCGGGCGAAATCAAAATGCCGGGCAATCTCGCGGGCGAATTCCCACGGCTTCGAGGTAGCGATATACAGCTGCCGCCCCTGCCCGCTCAAGGTTTCCAGCAATGGCGTGACACCCTCAAACACACGGTTCTCGTACAGGCCAGTGACCTTGAAGCGTTCACGATAGAAATTCACCGCCTGCCACGCCTGGGCTTCATCGAAATCGTAGAACTGCATGAACGCCTGCAACAGTGGCGGGCCGATGAAGTGTTCGAGCTTGGTCAGGTCCGGTTCATCGATGCCGAGTTTGGCCAAGGCAAACTGAATGGAACGGGTGATGCCCTCACGCGGGTCGGTCAGGGTGCCATCGAGGTCGAACAGTACGGTTTGGTAATGCATGAGTATTCCTGAGCAGTCGCAAATTCGATTCAGAGTGTGTCGTAGCCTTCGGCTAGATGCAGGTCCTTGAGCTTTACGTAGTTGGCCGCGCTGTAAGTGAAGAACGCGTTTTCCTTGTCGGTCAGCGGACGGACCTGTTTCACCGGGCTACCCACATAGAGGAAGCCGCTTTCCAGGCGTTTGCCCGGTGGCACAAGGCTGCCAGCGCCGATGATCACATCGTCCTCGACCACCGCGCCGTCCATGACGATGCTGCCCATGCCGATCAATACGCGGCTACCGACGCTGCAGCCGTGGAGCATGACTTTGTGGGCGATGGTCACATCATCGCCGATCAGCAGCGGGAAGCCGTCGGGGTTGAACGGGCCGGCGTGGGTGATGTGCAACACGCAGCCATCCTGCACGCTGGTGCGCGCACCGATGCGGATGCGGTGCATGTCGCCACGGATCACGGTCAGCGGCCAGACGGAGCTGTCTTCGCCGATTTCGACGTCGCCGATCACCACCGCCGAGCTGTCGACAAACGCGCCTTTACTCAACTGCGGGGTGTGATTCTGGTACTTGCGAAGGGACACGATAATTTCTCTCTCTGTCGCCGATAGCTGCGGTGAATGCCGATTGTAATTAAGATGGTTGCATGTTTCCCCAGCCAAGGTGCCAACCGTGAGCGTGAACAACCCTCTGCTGCAGTCCTACGACCTGCCACCGTTCTCCACGATCCGTGCCGAACACGTCCTGCCCGCCATCGAAACGATCCTGGCCGACAACCGCGCCGCCATTGCCGAAATCCTCAAGACTCAGGTTCAGAACCCTACCTGGGCCGGTCTGGTTCTGGCGATGGACGAACTCAATGACCGCCTCGGTGCTGCCTGGAGCCCGGTCAGCCACCTCAACGCCGTGTGCAACAGCGCTGAATTGCGTGAAGCCTACGAGTCGTGCCTGCCAGCCCTGAGCGCCTACTCCACCGAAATGGGCCAGAACCGCGAGCTGTTCCAGGCTTATGAAGCACTGGCCAACAGCCCGCAAGCCACCGGTTTCGACGTGGCGCAGAAGACTATTCTGGAACACGCCCTGCGTGACTTCCGTCTGTCGGGTATCGACCTGCCGGAAGCCGAACAGAAACGCTACGCCGAAGTGCAAAGCAAACTGTCCGAGCTGGGCAGCCGCTTCTCCAATCAACTGCTCGATGCCACGCAGGCATGGACCAAGCACGTCAGCGACGAAGCCGCGCTCGCCGGCCTGACCGACTCGGCCAAGGCGCAAATGGCCGCCGCCGCTCAGGCCAAAGGCCTCGATGGCTGGCTGATCACTCTGGAATTCCCGAGCTACTACGCGGTGATGACCTACGCGCAAGACCGTGCGCTGCGTGAAGAAGTCTATGCCGCCTACTGCACCCGCGCCTCGGATCAAGGCCCGAACGCCGGTCAGAACGATAACGGCCCGGTGATGGAAGAGATCCTCGATCTGCGTCAGGAACTGGCCAAGTTGCTGGGTTTCGCCAGTTTCTCCGAGCTGAGCCTGGCCACCAAAATGGCCGAATCCAGCGATCAGGTGCTGAGCTTCCTGCGTGATCTGGCCAAGCGCAGCAAACCGTTTGCCGCACAGGATCTGCAACAGCTACGCGCCTATGCCGCCGAACAGGGCTGCGCCGATCTGCAAAGCTGGGACAGCGGTTTCTACGGCGAAAAACTCCGTGAGCAACGCTACAGCGTTGCCCAGGAAACCCTGCGCGCCTACTTCCCGATCGACAAAGTACTGGGCGGTCTGTTCGCCATCGTTCAGCGCCTGTACGGCATCGAAATCGCCGAACAGAAAGGCTTCGACACCTGGCACCCGGATGTTCGCCTGTTCGAAATCAAGGAAAACGGCCAGCACGTCGGCCGCTTCTTCTTCGACCTCTACGCCCGCGCCAACAAGCGTGGCGGTGCCTGGATGGACGGCGCCCGCGACCGTCGTCGCACCGTCGACGGCGTGCTGCAAAGCCCGGTGGCCAATCTGGTGTGCAACTTCACCCCGGCCGACAGCGGCAAGCCTGCGCTGCTGACCCACGACGAAGTGACCACGCTGTTCCACGAATTCGGCCATGGCCTGCATCACTTGCTGACCCGTGTTGATCACGCCGGTGTTTCCGGCATCAACGGCGTGGCGTGGGATGCGGTCGAGCTGCCAAGCCAGTTTATGGAAAACTGGTGCTGGGAGCCGGAAGGCCTCGCGCTGATTTCCGGTCATTACGAAAGCGGCGAACCGCTGCCGCAGGACCTGCTGGAAAAAATGCTCGCGGCGAAAAACTTCCAGTCCGGCCTGATGATGGTTCGTCAGCTGGAATTCTCGCTGTTCGACTTCGAACTGCACGCCACCCACGGTGACGGCCGCAGCGTGCTGCAAGTGCTCGAAGGCGTGCGTGACGAGGTGTCGGTGATGCGTCCGCCGGCCTACAACCGCTTCCCCAACAGCTTCGCGCACATCTTCGCCGGCGGTTACGCGGCGGGTTACTACAGCTACAAGTGGGCTGAAGTGCTTTCGGCAGATGCTTTTTCGAAGTTCGAAGAAGACGGCGTGCTCAACGCTGAAACCGGTCGTGCTTTCCGCGAGGCGATTCTGGCGCGCGGTGGTTCGCAGGCACCGATGGTGCTGTTCGTCGACTTCCGTGGCCGTGAGCCGTCGATTGACGCACTGTTGCGCCACAGCGGCCTGAGTGAGGACGCGGCAGCATGAGTGACGGGCCTGTGATTACCAAGAAACGCTTTATCGCCGGGGCTGTATGCCCGGCGTGCAGCGAGCCGGACAAGTTGATGATGTGGAACGAAGACAGCGTGCCGCACCGTGAATGTGTCGCTTGCGGTTACTCCGACACGCTCAATGAGCAAGGGCTTTCGGTGCCCAAAGAGTTGGGCACGCGGGTCAACACCAGCGCTATCAGCAAACCTGCGACGGACAAGACCGTACAAGCGGTGCAGTTCTTTCCGAATCCGAAGCTCAAGAAGAAGACTGAAGACTGAGTCGCGACATGACCTCCCACAGCGCAAAGCCGTGGGAGGTTGGATTCACTTCAGATTGACTGACTGAAACCAGCTCTTCATCGAGCAAGTGGCGAACGCGCTGGTGCTGCAATCACCATTGGCCAGCGCCGTGCGCAGCTTGTCGACATCGGCCTGCATCACGTAGCGCACGCTGTCGCGAAAGTGCCCACTCTCACCAAATCCACCTTGGGTCATCTCGCTCAAGGCGTCTTCTTTGCTCCAGCCCTGCACCACCACGCGATACATCGCTGCCATCAGGCCAGTGCGATCGGAGCCGTGCTTGCAATGCATCAGTACTGGGCCGCTGGCTTCGGCAGCCTGAATGGCACGTAGCGTCTTCAGCACATCGGCGTCATCGACGTGGTTGGTGCGATACGGCAGTTGCAGTTGATTGATGCCAGGCTCCGACAGCCAGTCGCTATCCGCTTCCGGCAGGAAATTTATCACCGTGGCGACCTTGAGATTTTTCAGCAACGGCACCGCGCCGCCATCGGGCAAGGCGCTGCGATAGAGCGTCGGTGAGATTTGGAACAGGTTGTATTGCACTTCGACCGGTTGCGCCCAATCAGCGGGCCGGGCTGTCGCTGGCGTCGCAGCCTGGGCCGGCAGCCAGTACAACAGCGTTAGAAACGATAAACACAAGGCAGGGAAAAAACGCACTCGGGACATGCTGGGGTGACCGTGTCGGGATTCATCGATGAGGGGAAACGCAGCTTCGGCGTTGCGCGGTCAAAGCCCTGTGAGGCGGCTGTCAAAGAAACGTGAATCCGCACGCTTTCGACCATTGCAGTTAAGAAAACCGGTCTTTTTTCCGCTGAATCGGTTTATCCGGAAGCTTAGCCTGCTACCATTTGTCACATCATGTTGCAGACGCGTCCCCTTTTTCCGGGCCAGACCGGATCCGTCTCGACGAAAAATCCTCAAGCCGTTCGCAGAAACGGCTGTCCCCTAATGCCTGATGAGGTGCACCCCCATGTCTGATGAAGATCGAGACAACCCGCGGCGTGAGTTTTTACGCAAATCCCTGACCCTGATTCCGGTGGTCACCCTGGCCGGCACCAGCCTGGGCAGCAGTGTGCTGCAAGCGGCGCCCGAAGCCGCGCCTGCTGCACCGGCCGCGCAACCGGCTCGCACCGACGCCGGTGTTTACCAGCCGAACTATTTCACGGCTGAGGAATGGGCATTCATCAATGCCGCCGTCGCGCAATTGATCCCCAACGATGCCCAGGGCCCGGGAGCGCTAGAGGCCGGTGTGCCGGAATACATCGACCGTCAGATGAATACGCCGTACGCCGCCGGTGCCCTGTGGTACATGCAAGGCCCGTTCAATGCCGACGCCGCTCCGGAAATGGGCTGGCAGAGCAAACTGGTACCCAAAGAGATCTACCGCCTCGGCATCGCCGCCACGGATCAGTGGGCAAAATCCCTCAACGGTAAAGTATTTGCTGAGCAAGACAGCGCTACCCGAGACGATTTGCTCAAGCAACTCGAAGCCGGCAAACCGCAATTCGACGCCGTTCCAGCGAAGATTTTCTTCAATCTGCTGCTGCAAAACACCAAGGAAGGGTTCTTCTGCGACCCGATCCACGGTGGCAACAAAGGCATGGTCGGCTGGACCATGATCGGCTTCCCCGGCGCCCGCGCCGATTTCATGGATTGGGTGGAACGCAACGAGCAATACCCCTTCCCGGCAGTTTCGATTCGCGGCGAGAGGGCGTAAGCATGGCAACGGTAATGAAGAAAGTAGACGCGGTCATCGTCGGTTTCGGCTGGACCGGCGCGATCATGGCCAAGGAGCTGACCGAAGCGGGTCTCAACGTGCTGGCGCTGGAGCGTGGGCCGATGCAGGACACCTACCCCGACGGCAACTATCCGCAGGTGATCGACGAACTCACCTACAGCGTGCGCAAAAAACTCTTTCAAGACATCTCGAAAGAAACCGTCACCATCCGTCATAGCGTCAACGACATTGCTCTGCCGAACCGCCAGTTGGGTGCGTTCCTGCCGGGTAATGGTGTGGGCGGCGCCGGTCTGCACTGGTCGGGCGTGCACTTTCGCGTAGATCCGATCGAGTTGCGCATGCGCAGCCACTACGAAGAGCGCTACGGCAAAAGCTTTATCCCCAAAGACATGACCATCCAGGACTTCGGCGTCAGTTATGAAGAACTGGAGCCGTTCTTCGATTTCGCCGAGAAAGTCTTCGGCACCTCCGGCCAGGCCTGGACCGTGAAGGGCCAACTGGTCGGTCAGGGCAAGGGCGGCAACCCGTACGCGCCGGATCGCTCCAACCCGTTCCCGCTGGAAGCGCAGAAGAACACCGTGTCCGCACAGCTGTTCGGCAAAGCGGCTACAGAAGTCGGTTACAAACCCTACAACCTGCCGTCCGCGAATACGTCAGGGCCGTACACCAATCCTTACGGCGCGCAAATGGGCCCGTGCAACTTCTGTGGTTTCTGCAGCGGCTATGTCTGCTACATGTATTCCAAAGCCTCGCCGAACGTGAACATTCTGCCGGCGCTCAAGCCGCTGCCGAATTTCGAGCTGCGGCCTAACTCGCACGTGCTGCGCGTCAACCTCGACAGCACGAAATCCAAAGCCACCGGCGTGACCTACATCGACGGTCAGGGTCGCGAGATCGAACAACCGGCGGATCTGGTGATCCTCGGCGCGTTCCAGTTGCACAACGTGCGTCTGATGCTGCTCTCCGGGATTGGCAAGCCGTACGACCCGATCACTGGCGAAGGCGTGGTCGGGCGTAACTTCGCCTACCAGAACATGGCGACCATCAAGGCGTTCTTCGACAAGGACACCCACACCAACAACTTCATCGGCGCCGGCGGCAACGGCGTGGCGCTGGACGACTTCAACGCCGACAACTTCGACCACGGTCCCCACGGCTTCGTCGGCGGCTCGCCGATGTGGGTCAACCAGGCTGGCAGCCGGCCGATTGCCGGTACCTCGAACCCGCCGGGCACTCCCGCGTGGGGCAGTGACTGGAAACGCGCCACCGCCGATTACTACACCCACCAGGTGTCGATGGACGCTCACGGCGCGCATCAGTCCTACCGAGGCAACTACCTCGACCTCGATCCGGTGTACCGCGACGCCTACGGCTTGCCGTTGCTGCGAATGACCTTCGACTGGCAGGAAAACGACATCAAGATGAACCGCTTCATGGTCGAGAAAATGGGCAAGGTCGCCGAAGCGATGGGGCCGAAAGCAATTGCGGTGATCGGCAAGAAAGTCGGCGACCACTTCAACACCGCGTCCTACCAGACCACCCACCTCAACG
Organism: Pseudomonas sp. MYb2; assembly: GCF_002979955.1. Lineage (NCBI taxonomy): Bacteria > Pseudomonadati > Pseudomonadota > Gammaproteobacteria > Pseudomonadales > Pseudomonadaceae > Pseudomonas > Pseudomonas sp. MYb2. The sequence goes on along the minus strand of NZ_PCQC01000001.1, from coordinate 566,082 downwards.
GCGGCGCGATCATGGGCACCGATCCGAAGAAGAGCGCGCTGAACCGTTATCTGCAGAGCTGGGACGTGCACAACGTCTTCGTGCCGGGCGCCTCGGCCTTCCCGCAAGGCCTGGGTTACAACCCGACGGGCCTGGTTGCCGCACTGACCTACTGGTCGGCGAAAGCGATCCGCGAGCAATACCTGAAAAACCCCGGCCCGCTGGTGCAGGCTTAAGGAGCGATGACCATGAAGAATCTCGTTATCGCGACTTTGGCGCTGCTCGGTAGCGCCGCACTCCATGCGGCTGAAGTTGATCACGCCTTGATCAAACAGGGCGAGTACCTCGCCCGCGCCGGTGACTGCGTAGCCTGCCACACCGCCAAGGACGGCAAGCCGTTCGCCGGTGGCCTGCCGATGGAAACCCCGATCGGCACGATCTACTCGACCAACATCACCCCGGATAAAACCGGTATTGGTGGATACAGCTTCGAGGATTTCGATCAGGCCGTGCGCCATGGTGTCGCCAGGAACGGCAGTACGTTGTACCCGGCGATGCCGTATCCGTCCTACGCCCGCGTCAGCGAAACCGACATGCAGGCGCTGTACGCGTATTTCATGCACGGCGTTGAACCGGTCGCGCAGGAGAACAAGGCCAGTGACATTCCGTGGCCGTTGAGCATGCGCTGGCCGCTGATGGGCTGGCGCTGGATGTTTGCGCCGAAGGTCGAGGATTATAAAGCGACGAGTGTCGACCCGGTGATCGACCGTGGCGCCTATCTGGTCGAAGGCCTCGGCCACTGCGGTGCCTGCCACACGCCACGGGCGCTGACCATGCAGGAAAAATCCTTGAGCGCGGCCGATGGCAGCAACTTCCTCGCCGGCAGTGCGCCGCTGGAAGGCTGGATCGCCAAGAGTTTGCGCGGCGATCACAAGGACGGCCTCGGCAGCTGGAGCGAGGAGCAACTGGTGCAGTTCCTCAAAACCGGGCGCAGCGATCGTAGTGCAGTGTTCGGCGGCATGAGCGATGTAGTCACCCACAGCATGCAATACATGACCGACGCCGACCTGACGGCGATCGCCCGCTACCTCAAGTCACTGCCGGCCACTGATCCGAACGATCAGCCGCATCAGTACGACGAGACAGCGGCGAAAGCCCTGTGGAACGGCGATGACAGTCAGCGCGGTGCTTCGGTATACATCGACAACTGCGCCGCGTGCCACCGCACCGATGGCCACGGTTACACCCGGGTATTCCCTGCGCTGGCCGGTAATCCGGTGCTGCAATCGGAAGACCCGACATCGCTGATCCACATCGTGCTCAAGGGCGGTACGTTGCCGGCGACGCACACGGCACCGTCGACCTTCACCATGCCCGGTTTCGCCTGGCGCCTGTCGGATCAGGAAGTGGCGGATGTGGTGAGCTTTATCCGTGGCAGTTGGGGCAACAAGGGCGCGCCGGTGACTGCCGCCGATGTCGCCGAACTGCGCAAGGAGGACATGAAACATACCTCCAATGATGATCTCGGTCAGGTAACAGAACACAACTGACCAGTCGCCCAACGGCACTAGCCAGATGCGCAACGCCCCGATACTGTGTGCATATACAGTATCGGGGCGTTTTTTCATGTCTACTGCATTACCACCTCGCGGTCGCGGCACCGCGACCAATCCGCACAACCGCTTCGCGCCGAACCGCTCGGTAGCCGAGGACGATGGCTGGTATCAGGAAGTGCCCGAGACGCAGAACACCGAGGTGATGATCGAAACCGCGAAAACCATCATCACCCGCAACACTTCGCCGGATTTACCCTTCGATCGTTCGATCAATCCCTATCGCGGCTGCGAGCATGGCTGCATCTACTGCTATGCGCGGCCCAGTCACGCCTATTGGGACATGTCGCCGGGGCTGGATTTCGAAACCCGGCTGATCGCCAAGACCAATGCCGCTCAGGTATTGGAAGAACAACTGAGCAAACGCGGTTATCAATGTGCGCCGATCAATCTCGGCTCCAACACCGATCCGTATCAGCCGATCGAGCGCGAACACAAGATCACCCGCCAGACCCTCGAAGTGCTGCTGCGCTACAGGCATCCGGTGACCATCGTCACCAAGGGCTCGCTGATTCTGCGCGATCTCGACCTGCTGACCGAGTTGGCCGAACAACGACTGGTGGCAGTGATGATCAGCCTGACCACGCTGGACGACGAACTTAAACGTATCCTCGAACCGCGAGCGGCAGCCCCCAAGGCGCGGTTGCGCGCTATCAGGGTCATGCGCGAAGCGGGGATTCCGGTCGGTGTGCTGTGTTCGCCGATGATTCCGATGATCAACGACAGCGAAATCGAAAACCTGCTCACCGAGGCCCACGCCGCAGGGGCGCAAAGTGCGGCCTACATGATGCTGCGTCTGCCGCTGGAGGTGGCGCCGCTGTTCGAAGAGTGGCTGGCCGCGCACTACCCGCAACGGGCGGCGCATGTGCTGAGCCTGATCCGCCAGAGCCGTGGCGGCGAGCTCTACGACAGCCGTTTTGGCGCACGCATGCGCGGTGAAGGACCGTTCGCCGATCTGTTGGCTCAGAGGTTTTCGAAGGTAATTAAACGTCTTGGTTTAAATCACCGCGAAGGCTACAACCTCGATTGCACTGCCTTCTGTCCGCCGGGTCGCCAGATGTCGTTGATTTAGCGACAATTGGCCTATGGTTGAGGGGTTGGAATCCTTCCGCCGAAAACACCCAGTCACGTTTTTGTGACCTGGAACACACGTTCTAGAGCGTTTGATTCAGTTTGAGTTAAGTTTCGGCGGCTACCTTGTTCATCGAGTGACTGACGGGTCGGGATGACCCGGATAGTTTTAAACAGCCACTGGCTTCATACCGGAATACCGGGGAAGACTCCCTGAATCCGCCTAAGAGGATGAATCATGAGTGACAAGGATAAACAGCCGTTGGCTGTGTCGGCGCAAACCCCTGAAGCGGAATCCGCCGATGCAGCGCTGCGACAGATCGTAGACGGCTTTTTGCATTTTCATCATGAGGTTTTTCCGCAGCAGGAAGAACTCTTCAAGAAACTCGCCACGGCCCAGGCGCCAAAAGCGATGTTCATCACTTGCGCCGACTCGCGCATCGTCCCCGAGCTGATCACCCAGAGCTCCCCGGGCGATCTGTTCGTGACCCGTAACGTCGGCAACGTCGTGCCGCCCTACGGCCAGATGAACGGCGGCGTTTCCACCGCGATCGAATACGCGGTGCTGGCCCTCGGCGTGCAGCACATCATTATCTGCGGCCACTCCGATTGCGGCGCCATGCGTGCGGTGCTCAATCCGGACAGCCTGGAAAAAATGCCGACGGTCAAAGCCTGGCTGCGCCACGCCGAAGTCGCGAAAACCATGGTGCACGACAACTGTCACTGCGCCGACGAAAAAGAAAGCATGCCGATCCTCACCGAGGAAAACGTCATCGCCCAACTGCAGCACTTGCGTACCCATCCTTCGGTAGCCTCGCGCATGGCGAACGGTCATCTGTTCATCCATGGCTGGGTCTACAACATCGAAACCAGCGAAATCAAAGCTTATGACGCGGATCAGGGACGTTTCCTGCCGCTCGACGGCAGCCATCCGATTCCGGTGGCGACGCCCAAAGCGCGCTTCTAAATCCTCCTAAACATCTGTGTGGTTTGACGCCGGTCGCTGATTCAGCGACCCGGCCTTGCCATGCCTGAAGAAAACTTCGGGAGAATCGCCATGCGTGCGGCTCAATTGAAAGCGGTGTTGCCACGGGAGCTGCTCGCTTCAGTGGTTGTGTTTCTGGTCGCCCTGCCGCTGTGCATGGGTATTGCGATCGCGTCAGGGTTGCCGCCGGCCAAAGGGCTGATCACCGGGATCATCGGTGGTCTGGTGGTCGGTTGGCTGGCAGGTTCACCGTTACAGGTCAGTGGGCCGGCGGCGGGTCTGGCGGTGTTGGTGTTTGAACTGGTGCGCCAGCACGGCATCGAGATGCTCGGGCCGATTCTGCTGCTCGCCGGTTTTCTGCAACTGGTCGCCGGGCGCTTGAAGCTCGGGTGCTGGTTTCGGGTCACGGCGCCAGCGGTGGTGTACGGCATGCTCGCCGGGATCGGCGTGTTGATCGTGCTCTCACAGGTGCATGTGATGCTCGATGCATCGCCGAAACCTTCCGGGCTGGATAACCTTACGGCGTTCCCCGCGGCGGTGGCGCAGGCCTTGCCGTCGTTTGGCTGGCAGGCCGGGTTGCTCGGGCTGTCGACCATCGCGGTGATGTGGCTCTGGGAGAAATTTCGCCCGCATTCGCTGCGCTTCGTTCCCGGGGCATTGCTCGGTGTGGGTCTGGCGACCGGGGCAAGTCTGTTGCTGGCCCTGCAGGTGAAGCGCGTTGAAGTGCCAGCGAATCTGGCGGAAGCCATTGATTGGTTGAAGCCGGCAGATCTGCTCGGTCTGGCCGATCCGACGCTGTTGATCGCTGCGTTTGCCGTGGCATTTATCGCCAGCGCGGAAACGTTGTTGTCCGCCGCAGCGGTGGATCGCATGCACAGCGGCGTGCGTTCGGATTTCGACCGGGAACTGTCGGCGCAAGGTGTCGGCAATATGCTCTGCGGTCTGGTCGGCGCGCTGCCGATGACCGGGGTCATCGTGCGCAGTTCGGCCAACGTTCAGGCCGGTGCGACCACGCGTTACTCGACGATCTTCCATGGCCTGTGGCTGCTGGCGTTCGTGCTGTTGCTGTCGAGCGTGCTGCAAAGCATTCCGGTGGCGAGTCTGGCGGGGGTGCTGGTGTACACCGGTTTCAAACTGGTCGACCTGAAAGCCTTTCGCGGTCTGGGCCGATATGGACGGATGCCGATGTTCACCTACGCGGCGACGGCGTTGGCAATTATCTTCACTGACCTGCTGACCGGTGTGCTGCTCGGTTTCGGTCTGACCCTGTTGAAACTGGCGTTCAAGGCTTCGCGGTTGAAGATCAGCCTGATCGATCTGCCGCAGGACGGTGAGATGGAATTGCGCCTGGTCGGTGCGGCGACTTTCCTCAAGGTTCCGGCGCTGACGCAGGTGCTGGGCAGTATTCCAGTGGGCACCACGGTGCATGTGCCGCTCAATAACCTGAGCTACATCGACCATTCGTGTCTGGAGTTGCTGGAAGAATGGGGCCGGGCGAATGCGGCGAAGGGCTCGAAGCTGTTGATCGAGTCGCGGGGGTTGAAGCGCAGGCTTGAAGGCAGGGTGCGGACCAATACCGGAATCGGTGCTGCCGGCTAAATCTCCGGGTTGAACTCAAACCCTGTAGGAACTGCCGCAGGCTGCGATCTTTTGATGTTGTTTTAAAAATCAAGATCAAAAGATCGCAGCCTGCGGCAGCTCCTACATTGGATTGTGTGTAACTCAGGCAGCAGGCTGATCCAGCTCCAGCCCCACGCCCAGGCGGCGGCTCATGCACGGCCAGCGTTTCCACGCGGCGCCGGTGTCCGGGCTGCTGAGTTTGTCACGGTAGATTTCTACCGATTCCAAGGCAAAACTCTCGTCGTTGAGCATCTCGTCGATGGCGTGATGCACCGCTTCGTCCAGTTGGTTGGCAAATTCCTCACCGATCAATTGGTGAGCAATCAAGTTGGCGACCGTCATGTCCAAAGGGATCAGTGGCTGGCCGAAATGCTTGATGTACAGGTCGTTGACCTCTTCGACAAAACGGTGCGCCAGATAGGCTTCGTCGAGCAGGCTGTCCAGGCCAACGTGCCCGGCCATGATGGCTGGCGGCTGGAGGAAATACTGCTCGGCGATTTTCAACACCGGTTTGATCTGCGATTCGATTCCCGCTTCCCTGGCGACTTCATTGGCTGCATCCAGCAGGTCTGGCACTTCATCGATGTAGGCGGCGACAAAACGCGTCAGCACACCATTGGCGTCGGCTTCCGGTAACTGGATCGACGGGTGTAGATGCGGCAGCTTGCTTTCCAGCTGACGGGTCAGCAGGCCAGTGTCTTTCTCGTGTTGTTGGGCTGTTTGGATCTGCTCGCGCAATGCGGCGGTGTTCATGAAAACTCCAGGAAACAAGGCAATGAAATAGGGAAGACATAAGTTAGCTGGCTTACGAAAAATGCTAAGACGCATTTGTCATAATTATTTCATCCTTGATGCAACTGCGTTATATCGATTTGCCACCACTCGTCTGCATCCTTCTCCATTCGTGCCCTCGAATGCAAGCACCCGCTGTTTCAGATCATTTACGTGCGCACATTGCAATTTCCCGTCGCTGTCTATACTCGCCAGTGAATGGAGTTAGCTGATGACGCCCGACTGCACCCGCAGCAAGGCCCGGCGATTCAAGTTCGTAGTCTGATGCAGCCGCTCCCTTGCCGCAGGCGAAAGCCGGCGGGATAACAAGAACGATAAGGGGAACCCGCAATGATGCGACATCCACACGTCTGGATGGGCCTCCTGTTGTGGTCGATTTTCAGCCAGGCCAACGCCGCCTGGACTGTGAATATGGCGCCTGGAGCGACTGAAATCAGTCACGCAGTATTCGACCTGCACATGACCATTTTCTGGATCTGTGTGGTGATCGGGATCATCGTCTTCGGCGCCATGTTCTGGTCGATGATGGTGCACCGCCGTTCTACCGGGCAGGTCGCCGCAAAATTCCACGAAAGCACCGGCGTCGAAATCATGTGGACCGTCGTGCCGCTGCTGATTCTGGTGGCCATGGCCGTTCCCGCCACCGCGACGCTGATCAAGATGTACGACACCAGTGAGCCGGACATCGATATCCAGGTCACCGGTTATCAGTGGAAGTGGCACTACAAATACCTGGGCCAGGACGTCGAGTTCTTCAGCAACCTGGCCACTCCCGCCGAGCAGATCCACAACAAGGAAGCCAAGGGCGAGCACTACTTGCTTGAGGTCGACAAGCCATTGGTGCTGCCGACCGGGGCCAAGGTGCGCTTCCTCGTGACCTCCGCCGACGTTATCCACTCCTGGTGGGTGCCGGCGTTTGCGGTCAAACGCGATGCGATCCCGGGGTTCGTCAATGAGGCCTGGACGCGTGTCGACAAGCCCGGGCTTTACCGTGGCCAGTGCGCCGAACTGTGTGGCAAGGATCACGGTTTCATGCCGATCGTGGTCGAGGTCAAAGAGAAGGCCGACTACGACAAGTGGCTGGCCGAGCGCAAAGCCGAGGCCGCGCAGCTTAAAGAGCTGACCAGCAAGGATTGGACCCTCGACGAACTCAAGGAGCGCGGCGACAAGGTTTATCACACCACCTGCGTTGCCTGTCACCAGGCCGAAGGCCAAGGCCTGCCGCCGATGTTCCCGGCGCTCAAGGGCTCGAAAATTGCCACCGGCCCGATCAAGGATCACTTGAGCATTGTCTTCCACGGCAAACCCGGCACCGCCATGGCGGCGTTCGGCAAACAGCTGTCGGAAGTCGATATCGCAGCGGTCGTGACCTACGAACGTAACGCCTGGGGCAACAACAAGGGCGACATGGTCACGCCAAAAGAAGTGCTGGAGCTGAAACAGGCGGAAAGCAAATGAGCCGGTCTATCGCGTACCTCGTGAACCGGCCGGGGCAGCGCGCCCCGGCCCGCCCCGCCCACTCACGTAAAGGAGACCGGCCATGAGCGCTGTCATCGATGACCACGGTCACGCCGACCACGCCCACGGCCCCGCCAAAGGCCTGATGCGCTGGGTGCTGACCACCAACCACAAGGACATCGGCACGCTGTACCTGTGGTTTGCGTTTTTGATGTTCCTGCTTGGCGGCTCGTTCGCCATGGTGATCCGCGCCGAGTTGTTCCAGCCCGGTTTGCAGATCGTCGAACCGGCGTTCTTCAACCAGATGACCACCATGCACGGTCTGGTGATGGTCTTCGGTGCAGTGATGCCGGCATTCGTCGGCCTCGCCAACTGGATGATCCCGTTGATGGTCGGCGCGCCGGACATGGCCCTGCCCCGGATGAACAACTTCAGCTTCTGGCTGCTGCCGGCGGCGTTTCTGCTGCTGGTGTCGACCCTGTTCACCCCCGGTGGCGGGCCGAATTTCGGCTGGACCTTCTACGCGCCGCTGTCGACGACCTATGCGCCGGAAAGCGTGACCTTCTTCATCTTCGCCATCCACCTGATGGGGATCAGTTCGATCATGGGCGCGATCAACGTGATCGCGACCATCCTCAACCTGCGCGCCCCCGGCATGACCCTGATGAAAATGCCGCTGTTCGTCTGGACCTGGCTAATCACCGCGTTCCTACTGATTGCGGTGATGCCGGTGCTGGCCGGGTGCGTGACGATGATGCTGATGGACATCCACTTCGGCACCAGTTTCTTCAGTGCTGCCGGTGGCGGTGACCCGGTGCTGTTCCAGCATGTGTTCTGGTTCTTCGGCCACCCCGAGGTGTACATCATGATCCTGCCGGCGTTCGGCGCGGTCAGCCAGATCATCCCGACCTTCGCGCGCAAACCGCTGTTCGGCTACACCTCGATGGTCTACGCCACGGCGAGCATCGCGTTCCTGTCGTTCATCGTCTGGGCGCACCACATGTTCGTGGTCGGCATTCCGCTGGTCGGCGAGCTGTTCTTCATGTACGCGACGATGCTCATCGCGGTGCCGACCGGGGTCAAGGTGTTCAACTGGGCCAGCACCATGTGGCAAGGCTCGATGACCTTCGAGACGCCGATGCTGTTTGCCGTGGCGTTCGTGATCCTGTTTTCCATCGGTGGTTTTTCCGGATTGATGTTGGCCATCGCCCCGGCGGACTTCCAGTATCAGGACACCTACTTTGTGGTCGCGCACTTCCACTATGTGCTGGTGCCGGGGGCGATCTTCGGCATCTTCGCCTCGGCCTATTACTGGCTGCCGAAATGGACCGGGCACATGTACGACGAAACCCTCGGCAAGCTGCATTTCTGGCTGTCGTTCGTCGGCATGAACCTGACCTTTTTCCCGATGCACTTCGTGGGACTGGCGGGGATGCCGCGACGGATTCCGGACTACAACCTGCAGTTCGCCGACTTCAACATGGTTTCGTCGATTGGCGCGTTCATGTTCGGTGCCACGCAGATCTTCTTCCTGTTCATCGTGATCAAGACCATTCGGGGTGGCGAGCCTGCACCGGCCAAGCCTTGGGATGGTGCGGAAGGTCTGGAGTGGAGCGTGCCGTCGCCGGCGCCGTATCACACCTTCACCACACCGCCGGAAGTGAAATGAAACGCCTGACTTTTGTAGGAGTGAGCCTGCTCGCGATGGCGGTGTGTCAGGCACACCGCGGTGGACCCATCGCGAGCAGGCTCACTCCTACAGGGTTTAGTGGGGAGGCATGAACCATGGCTGACTCGATCTCGATGAAAAAACTCGTCACCCGCCTGCTCGGGGTCGTGGTGGCGATGTTTGTGTTCGGCTTTGCCCTGGTGCCGATCTACGACGTGATGTGCAAAGCCTTCGGCATCAACGGCAAGACCGGTGGGCAGTACGAGGGTGAGCAAGTGGTCGATACTTCGCGCCAGGTACGCGTGCAGTTTCTGTCGACCAACACCGCCGATATGCCGTGGGACTTCTACCCCAAGCATGACGAACTCACCGCCAACCCTGGCGCCGTCAACGAGATGATCTTCATCGCACGAAATCCCACCGACAAACCGATGAGTGCGCAAGCCGTGCCGAGCATCGCGCCGAGCAACGCCGCGGCGTATTTCCACAAGACCGAATGCTTTTGTTTTACCCAGCAGGTGCTGCAGCCCGGTCAGCAGATCGAGATGCCGGTGCGCTTCATTGTTGACCGCGACATGCCCAAGGATGTGAAGCACCTGACGCTGTCCTACACGCTGTTCGATATCACCGCCCGACATCCGCCGGTGGCTGTAAACACTGGCGGTTGAGCGTGCCCGATAAGGAGAACAATAAATGGCAACTCATGAGCATTATTTCGTTCCGGCCCAGAGCAAATGGCCGATCATTGCCACGGTCGGGATGTTCGTCACCGTGTACGGCCTCGCGACTTGGTTCAACGATCTGAAGGCTGCACGCCCGGAATCCCACGGCCCGCTGATCTTTTTCGTCGGTGGCCTGCTGGTGGCATACATGCTGTTCGGCTGGTTCGGCACGGTGATCAAGGAAAGCCGCGCGGGACTTTACAGCGCACAACTGGATCGCTCGTTTCGCTGGGGCATGAGCTGGTTCATCTTCTCCGAGGTGATGTTCTTCGTCGCCTTCTTCGGTGCGCTGTTTTACGTACGACACATTTCCGGCCCGGCGCTCGGCGGCGAAGGGCCGAAAGGCATCGCCCACATGCTCTGGCCGAACTTCCAGTTCACCTGGCCGCTGCTGCACACGCCGGACCCGAAACTGTTCCCGCCGCCCAAAGAAGTGATCAGCCCGTGGGGCCTGCCGCTGATCAACACGATTCTGCTGGTCAGCTCCAGCGTAACCATCACCATCGCCCACCATGCGCTGAAGAAAGGCCATCGCGGTGCGCTGAAAATCTGGCTGGCGATCACCGTGCTGCTCGGCTGCGCGTTTCTCGGTTTCCAGGCTGAGGAGTACATCCACGCCTATCACGAACTGGGCCTGACCCTCGGTTCGGGCATTTATGGCGCGACGTTCTTCATGCTCACCGGTTTCCACGGCGCCCACGTGACCATCGGCACAATCATTCTGTTTGTGATGCTGATGCGGATCATGAAGGGTCACTTCGATAACGAGCACCAGTTCGGCTTCGAAGCGGCGAGCTGGTATTGGCACTTCGTCGACGTGGTGTGGATCGGCCTCTTTATCTTCGTTTACGTACTCTGAGGATCAGCATTACCAAGGCGCGTGCGACACCAGTTGGCCGCTGTAAAAACCCCAGGCGATCAAGCCGACGGTGGCAGCGGCCAATGCCACCCGAACACTCAAGGCGATGACCAGGCGATTCGAGCTGCTGTCGTCCTTGACCAGGAAAAACAGGCCGCTGAACAGGCTGATCACCGTGGCAATCAGCATCAGGATGATCGCTGTTTTGAGCATGGGAAGAACTCCGGGGGACAGGCGATGCAGTTGAGTATAGCGAGCGCAACGACTGACTTTGTGGCGCAGCCATGAAGCGCTTTCGCCCGGGCGTGATTCCGACCGTGGTGGTGGCGTTGTTGCTGCCGCTGCTGGTGTCGCTGGGCTTCTGGCAACTGAGCCGGGGCGCCGAGAAAACCGCCCTGCTCGCCAGTTACGCCGAACGCCGCGCGGCCGAACCGATGGCCAGCGGCGAGTTGCTGAGCAGCGCCGATCCGGCCTATCGCCGTGTGCATCTGCACGGCCAGTTCGATGCCGCGCACAGTTTGCTGCTGGATAACCGCCAACGTAACGGCAAGGTCGGTGTCGAGTTGCTGCAACCGTTTCAGGATCAACGCAGCGGTTTGTGGCTGCTGGTCAATCGCGGCTGGTTGCCGTGGCCGGATCGCCGCGTACCGCCGCAATTTTCCACACCGGCAGAGGCCCTGAATGTCGATGCCTGGGTCTACGTCGCTCCCGGCGCGACTTTCCAGTTGCACGCCGACCCGGTCAGCAGTACTTGGCCGCAAACCATCACCGCCGTCGACCCGGCCAAGCTGTGGAAAACCCTGGAACGCGACGGCTTCGCCTACGAACTACGCGCCGAGCCGGGCCCGGCCAGCTACGAGGCCGATTGGCCGGTGGTTGCCATGGGCCCGGAAAAACACCTCGGTTATGCCGTGCAGTGGTTCGCCATGGCCACCGCCCTGCTCGGTCTCTACATCTATTTGGGCTTGCACAACGCAAAGGAGAAACACCATGGGAACGGCCATGAATCCACCCAGCATGTCTGAGGCGAAACCTGCTGCCAGCCGCCGTCGCGGGCGCATTCAGTTGTTGCTGATTGTGCTCGGCGTGGTCGGCCCGATGCTGCTCGCCACCGGCATGTACAAATTGCAGTTCTGGGTGCCCGAAGGTCGCAGCTATCACGGCGAACTGATCGGCAACGGCCAGACCCGCGCCGACCTCGGCGTGCAAGCCGATGAACAACGCTGGCAGATGCTGGTCACCGCGCCGAAGGATTGCGCGGTGGATTGCCAGCAACTGGTGTATCTGGCGCGGCAGATCCAGATCGGTCTTGGTCGCGAGGCCGGGCGCGCCAGCCATGCCCTCGCCGTGGCGCAACCGGTGAGCGCCGATTACGAGGCCAAACTCACTCGCGAATATCCACAGCTGCAACGCTATCCGCTGGATGCTGGCGTGTTCAGCAAGACCACTGGCGACAAGGCCACTCCGCAGCTGTGGATCATCGACCCGCACGGCAACCTCGTGCTGCGCTACGAGCCGAATGTGAAAGGCAAGGATCTGCTCAACGACCTGCGTCACCTGCTGAAACTGTCGAACATCGGATAAGGGCATCGTCATGGCCAAACCTGGATTTCGCCTCGCGCTGTTTGCCACCCTGCTGGCACTGATTGTGGTGCTGCTCGGCGCCTATACGCGCCTGACCCACGCCGGTCTCGGTTGCCCCGACTGGCCGGGCTGCTACGGTTTTATCAGCGTGCCGAAAAGCGAAGCGCAACTGGCCCATGCCGAACTGCATTACCCCGACTCGCCGGTGGAGGCGCACAAGGGCTGGAACGAAATGATCCACCGCTACTTCGCCGGCACCCTCGGCCTGCTGATTTCGATTCTCGCCGGACGCGCGTGGGTCAACCGTCGTCATCCGGGGCAGCCGTTGAAGCTGCCGCTATTTCTGCTGGCGGTGGTGTTCGCGCAAGCGGCGTTCGGCATGTGGACGGTGACGCTCAAGCTCTGGCCACAAGTGGTCACCGGACATTTGCTCGGCGGCTTTGCGACGTTGAGTCTGCTGTTTTTGCTGACGTTGCGATTGTCCGGTGTGCTGCCGGCGCTGACCGTGCCCAAGCGTTTGCAGTATTGGGCAACGGCGGGATTATTGTTGGTGATCGGCCAGATCGCGCTGGGTGGCTGGGTCAGTTCCAACTATGCGGCAGTGGCGTGCATCGATTTTCCGACCTGCCACGGGCAATGGTTGCCGCCAGCGGATTTCGCCAATGGCTTTCACCTGACCCAACACATCGGCCCGAACTATCTCGGCGGGCAACTCGACAGTGATGCACGCACGGCGATTCACCTGACTCATCGTATTGGCGCTTTGCTGGTGACGTTGGTTTTGCTCGGCTTGGCCTGGCAACTAAAAGTGGTCGGCATGACGCGGCTGGCCGGGCTGGTATTGATCGCCCTCACCGCACAAATCACCCTCGGCATCAGCAATGTCTTGTTCCATCTGCCGCTGCCAGTGGCGGTCGCGCATAACGCTGGCGGTGCCGCGCTATTGCTGACCATGGTGCTGGTCAACTATCACGCGCGCACCAGTCTGGTCCGAGTCAAACAACCGGTGCTCGCACGCTGGCGCCTGAGCCCGCGCAAACACTCTGCCGCGCCCATCACAATAAAAGGAGAAACGCCGTGGCGATTCTGATTGGCGAACGTCCGCATCAGGCGATCTGGCGTGATTATCTGGAACTGACCAAACCGAAAGTCGTGGTGCTGATGCTGATCACCTCGCTGGTCGGCATGTTCCTCGCGACCCGCGCCGGGGTGCCGTGGACGGTGCTGGTGTTCGGCAATCTGGGGATTGCCCTGTGTGCCGGCGGTGCGGCGGCGGTCAATCATGTGGTCGATCGGCGCATCGATGCGGTGATGGCGCGTACGCATAAACGGCCGCTGGCTGAAGGACGGGTTTCGCCGGCGGCGGCGCTGACTTTTGCGCTGGTGCTGGCGCTGCTCGGTCAGGCCTTGTTGCTGACATTCACCAATCCGCTGACGGCGTGGCTGACGCTGGCTTCGCTGCTCGGATACGCAGTGATCTACACCGGGTTTCTCAAACGCGCGACGCCGCAAAACATCGTTATCGGTGGCCTCGCCGGTGCTGCGCCACCGCTGCTGGGCTGGACGGCTGCAACTGGCCACGTCAGCGCCGAACCGTTGCTGCTGGTGCTGATCATCTTCGCCTGGACGCCGCCGCACTTCTGGGCGCTGGCGATCCATCGCAAAGAGGAATACGCCAAGGCCGACATCCCGATGCTGCCGGTTACCCACGGCGAGCACTACACCAAAGTGCATATTCTGCTTTATACCTTCGCGCTGCTGGCGGTGAGCCTGCTGCCGTACGTGATCCACATGAGCGGCGTGCTCTACCTGATTTGCGCGCTCGCTCTCGGCGCAAGGTTTCTGCAATGGGCCGTGGTGCTGTACCGTGGCACTCGGCCGCACGCGGCGATCAACACCTTCAAGTACTCTATTTGGTACTTGTTTCTGCTGTTCATCGCCCTGCTCGTAGACCACTACTTACTGTTGAACCTATGACTCGAACCCAGAAAACCGTCTTCATCCTCGTCGCCGTGATCGCGCTGATCCTGGGGCTTACCGTCAACAAAGTGCTGAGCGGCAAGGGCCAGGGCGACCCGACTGCGCTGATCGATGCCGGCATCATTCTGCTGCCGCAGAGCCGTAATTTGCCGGACGTGACGATGACCGATCAGGACGGCAAACCGGTGGCAATCAACGATCTGAAAGGTAAGTGGAGTCTGTTGTTCTTCGGCTACACCTTCTGCCCGGACATCTGCCCGACCACATTGGCGCAGTTGCGGCAGATCAAGAGTGAATTGCCAAAAGACGCTGTGGACAAGTTGCAGATCGTGCTGGTCAGCGTTGACCCGAACCGCGATAACCCGAAGCAGTTGAAGCAGTATCTGGGCTACTTTGATCCACAGTTTGTTGGCCTGACACCGACCTCGATTGAAGAGCTGCAGAAGGTGGCGAATGCGGTGAGTATTCCGTTTATTCCGGCGGATACCAGTAAGCCGAATTACACCGTCGACCATAGCGGCAATCTGGCGGTGATTGGCCCGGATGGCACCCAGCGTGGGTTTATTCGGGCACCGTTGAACAACGCCAAATTGGTGGCGCAACTCCCGGTCATGCTTAACCGCAAGTAATCTTTTAAACGCAACAGTCCCTCACCCTAGCCCTCTCCCAGAGGGAGAGGGGACTGAATGGGGGATATTGGGGAGCCACACCGAATTGAACGTCCTGCATTGAATCTATAATCGCCAAGACCTTTCAGGTCGATGTGCTGTGCCGAATCCATAATCGACTGGATCTTTCAGGTCGATGTAGAACGCAAGACACCTCGGTCGGCCCCCTCTCCCTCCGGGAGAGGGCTGGGGTGAGGGGTCGCTTCACAACAGCTCCAAAGCCAAGCATCAGACAAAAAAAGGGGCGCATATAAATGCGCCCCTTTTTCATTGCAGCAACCCGAATCAGAACGCCGGCAGCACCGCGCCTTTGTACTTCTCGGTGATGAATTGCTTCACTTCCGGGCTGTGCAGCGCAGCAGCGAGTTTCTTCATCGCGTCGCTGTCCTTGTTGTCCGCGCGGGACACGAGGATGTTCACGTACGGCGAGTCGTTGCCTTCGATCACCAGCGCATCCTTGGACGGATCGAGCTTGGCTTCCAGCGCGTAGTTGGTGTTGATCAGCGCCAGATCAACCTGGGTCAGCACGCGCGGGATGGTCGCGGCTTCCAGTTCACGGATCTTCAGGTCTTTCGGGTTGGTCGCGATGTCTTTGACGGTCGACAGGATGTTGGTCGGATCCTTCAGCGTGATCACGCCAGCCTTGGCCAGCAGCAACAGCGCACGGCCGCCGTTGGTGGCGTCGTTCGGGATCACCACGTTGGCACCGCTTGGCAGATCCTTCAGATCCTTGAGCTTGCTCGAGTAAGCGCCCAGCGGCTCCAGGTGCACACCAGTCACGGCGACCAGGTTGGTGCCCTTGGCCTTGTTGAACTCATCGAGGTACGGCTGGTGCTGGAAGAAGTTGGCGTCCAGACGCTTTTCGGCGACCTGTACGTTCGGCTGAATGTAGTCGGTGAAGACCTTGACCTTCAGATCCACGCCTTCTTTGGCCAGCGCCGGCTTCACGAACTCGAGGATTTCCGCGTGCGGCACCGGAGTGGCAGCCACGGTCAGGGTTTCGGCGTGGGCCGAGAATGCCGCAACGGCAGCGAAAGCAGCGATCAGTTTTTTCATTCAGCTAACTCCTTATGAGGCGCCCGTCTGGCGCCTGCCAGCGAATGGCCGGCTCATCTCTTGATTACAAAACCGCTTATTTGCGCGAGAAATGCACGACCAGTCGATCACCGACCATCTGCAGCACTTGCACCAGAATCAACAGCAACACCACGGTGACGATCATCACGTCAGTCTGGAAACGCTGGTAACCGAAACGGATCGCCAGGTCACCCAGACCACCGGCGCCGACCACACCGGCCATTGCCGTGTAGGACACCAGTGTAATCGCCGTCACCGTAATCGCCGCGAAAATGCCCGGACGGGCTTCCGGCAACAAAGCGTTCATGATGATCTGCCGCGTGGTCGCGCCCATCGACTGGGTCGCTTCGATGATGCCGCGATCGACTTCACGCAGCGCGGTTTCCACCAGACGCGCGAAGAACGGTGTTGCACCGACGACCAACGGCGGAATCGCACCGGCCACGCCCAGCGACGTGCCAGTGATCAGCACGGTGAACGGGATCATCACGATCAACAGAATGATGAACGGCAGCGAACGCAGGATGTTCACCGCCAGCGACATGAACGCATAGAGGCCGCGATTTTCCAGCAACTGACGCGGGCTGCAGAGGAACAGCAACACGCCCAGCGGCAGGCCGAGCAACACGGTGAACAGTAGCGAACCGCCAAGCATCAGCATGGTGTCGCCGGTGGCCAGCCAGATTTCGTACCAATCGATGTTGGTGAAGAAACTGATCAGGTCTTCCATTAGCGCAATACCTCCATGTGAACGTCAGCGGCGGTGAAGCGGGCGAAAGCCGCTTCCATGTCGCCACCGGTGACGGCGAGGGTCAATTGCCCGTACGGAATGTCTTTGATGCGGTCGATACGACCGGCAAGGATGCTGTAGTCGACGCCGGTTTCCCGGGCGACGGTACCGAGCAACGGCGCGTAGGTCGCTTCGCCCTGGAAGGTCAGACGCACAATGCGCCCCGGCACGTGAGCGAAGTCATCGCGCTGCTCGCTTTCGTCGATCTGCTCGCTTTCCTGAACAAAGCGCTTGGTGGTCGGGTGCTTGGGATGCAGGAACACATCAGCCACCGAACCTTGCTCGACGATCACGCCGGCATCCATCACCGCCACTTGATCGCAGACGCGACGGATCACATCCATCTCGTGGGTGATCAGGACGATGGTCAGCTTCAGTTCGCGGTTGATCTCGGCCAGCAATTGCAGAACCGACGCGGTGGTCTGCGGGTCGAGGGCACTGGTGGCCTCGTCGCACAGCAGAATCTTCGGCTTGGTTGCCAGGGCGCGGGCAATGCCGACGCGCTGCTTCTGGCCACCGGACAATTGCGCCGGGTACTTCTTGGCGTGGTCAGACAGACCGACCCGCGCCAGCAACTCGGCAACACGCTTGTCGATGTCGCTGCCCGACAGTTCGCCGGCCAGGGTCAGCGGCAACGCTACGTTGTCGGCCACGGTTTTGGAGGCGAGCAGGTTGAAGTGCTGGAAGATCATCCCGACTTGCTGACGGAAACGGCGCAGGCCGTTGGCGTCCAGCGCGGTGACTTCTTCGCCGTCGACGATGATCTTGCCGCCGCTGGAGTCTTCCAGGCGATTGATCAGACGCAGCAGGGTACTTTTGCCCGCGCCGGAATGGCCGATCAGGCCGAACACCTGCCCGTTCTCGATAGAGAGACTGGTCGGGTGCAGCGCGGGAATATCCTTACCGGCGACGCGGTAAGTCTTGTGGACGTTTTGAAACTCGATCACGTAGCGAACCTTGTGGGGCGCGTTAGAAAAGGATCAGCGGTTAGCCGGGCGCGCATTTTAGCCTGTCCGTATAGAGGTTCTTAGCATTTATTTCGCAATTAACCTTCGATTTGGCAATAACAAGATCAAAGGTCATAAAAAAGGAACGTCCAAAGCAGCCCATCAGTCACTAAGTAAGCGACTTGAAAACCCTGGGTGCCGTGCCCGGGAACCACTCAAGAGTCCCCGGCAAGCATCGGGGTCAACCGAGGAGTTTACGACTGATGAGCAAGAAGCCTACGACAGATAAAAGCCAGATGGCCGGAACCGATACCCCGGATCGCGCCAACACCAACGCCAAACTCGACAGCCTGGAAAAGTTTCGCTCCGACGCCACCGGCCAGGCACTGCGCACCAACCAAGGCGTGAAGATCGCCGACAACCAAAACACCCTCAAGGCGGGCCCGCGCGGGCCGTCGCTGCTTGAAGACTTCATCATGCGGGAAAAGATCACGCATTTTGACCATGAACGCATCCCGGAGCGCATCGTCCACGCGCGCGGCACTGGCGCCCATGGTTTCTTTCAGGCCTACGAGAACCATTCGACGCTGACCAAGGCCGGCTTCCTACAGGACCCAGGGAAAAAGACCCCGGTGTTCGTGCGCTTTTCCACGGTGCAGGGGCCGCGCGGTTCCGGTGACACCGTACGAGACGTGCGCGGTTTCGCCGTGAAGTTCTTTACCGATGAAGGCAACTTCGATCTGGTCGGCAACAACATGCCGGTGTTTTTCATTCAGGACGCGATCAAGTTTCCCGACTTCGTCCACGCGGTGAAACCCGAGCCGCACAATGAAATCCCTACCGGCGGCTCGGCCCACGATACCTTCTGGGACTTCGTCTCACTGGTGCCGGAATCGGCGCACATGGTCATCTGGGCGATGTCCGACCGGGCGATCCCGAAAAGCCTGCGCAGCATGCAGGGCTTCGGCGTGCACACCTTCCGGTTGATCAACGCTGAAGGCAAATCACGCTTCGTCAAATTCCACTGGCGCCCTACCGCCGGCACTTGCTCGCTGGTCTGGGACGAGGCGCAGAAGCTTGCCGGTAAAGACACCGACTACCACCGTCGCGACCTCTGGGAAGCGATCGAGATGGGCGACTACCCGGAATGGGAGTTGGGCGTGCAGGTCATCGAGGAAGAAAACGAGCATGACTTCGATTTCGACATCCTCGATCCGACCAAACTGATCCCAGAAGAAATCGTGCCGATCACGCCGCTGGGCAAAATGACCTTGAACCGTAACCCGGACAATTTCTTTGCCGAGACCGAGCAGGTTGCGTTCTGCCCTGGCCACATCGTGCCGGGCATCGACTTCTCCAACGACCCGTTGCTGCAAGGTCGGCTGTTTTCCTACACCGACACGCAAATCAGCCGACTCGGTGGGCCGAACTTTCATGAGCTGCCGATCAACCGCCCGGTGGCGCCGTTCCATAACGGTCAGCGCGATGCGCAGCACCGCACGGTGATCGACAAGGGCCGCGCCTCTTACGAGCCGAACTCGATTGATGGCGGCTGGCCAAAAGAAACGCCGCCGGCCGCGCAGGACGGTGGGTTCGAGAGTTATCCGGAACGCATCGATGCGAACAAGATCCGCCAGCGCAGCGAGTCGTTCAGCGATCACTTTTCCCAGGCGACGCTGTTCTTCAACAGCATGAGCGACCACGAGAAAGAGCACATCATTGCCGCCTACAGCTTCGAGCTGGGCAAGGTTGAGCGCGAGTTCATCCGTGCGCGGGAAGTGAACGAGATTCTGGCCAACATCGATCTGGAACTGGCCAAGCGTGTGGCGGCTAATCTGGGTCTGCCTGCGCCTACCAAAGGCACGGTGGATGCGCGCAAGGTGTCTTTCGATCACTCGCCGTCATTGAGTCAGGCTAACTTGCTGCCAGAAAATATCAAAACCCGAAAAGTGGCGATTCTTGCTGCCAACGGCGTCGATGGTGCGGCGATTGATGCGATGAAGAAGGCATTGGCCGCTGAAGGTGCGCATGCCAAGTTGCTCGGCCCAACTTCAGCGCCGGTGAAGACCGCTGACGGCAAAATGTTGCCAGTGGATGCTTCGATGGAAGGCATGCCGTCGGTGATCTTTGACGCGGTGTTCGTGCCGGGTGGCGCGGCGTCGGTCAAGGCGTTGAGCGGCGACGGCGTGGCGTTGCACTACGTGCTGGAGGCGTACAAGCACTTAAAGGCGATTGCGTTGCACGGCGATGCCAAGCAGTTGCAGGATTTGCTGAAACTGGAAGCGGATGCTGGATTACTGCAGGGCAAGGATGTGCCGGCGTTGACCAAGCCGTTCTTTACGGCGATCGGGCAGCATCGGGTTTGGGATCGCGAGCCTAAGGCCAAAGCCATTCCGGCTTAAGGATTTTGCTGACTGGCAGGACGCTATCGCGAGCAGGCTCACTCCTACAGGAGATCTTCGGTGAACACAGAATGGGTGTCACACCGAGATCAAATGTAGGAGTGAGCCTGCTCGCGATGCTTTTTAAGGTTTACGCGGGCTCAGAACCATCTGTGCCGGTACGGTGCGCACAATCTGCTTCTCGATCTTCAGCTCAAAATCCGGGTTGAGCTTTTTGACCCGCTTGGTCAGCAACGTCGACAACCATGGATAGTCATTCGTCCGTGGTGCCTGAATGGTCACTCCACACTCGTAATTCACCACGTCAGCGGCGATCGCATCCAGTTGCCGGCGAAGTTTGCGGCTATCGGTGATATTCAGCGCCACCGTGGTGCTCTCGGCGGTCGGATCGATCACCTTGGCTTTCGGCTTGGCTTCGGCGGCCAGCAGTGCAGCTTCAGCCTTCTCCAGCTCAGCCTTGCGCGCTTCAGTGATGGCGCCATTCACGCCACCGGTCAGCGCCGGTGCTTTCGGCATCAACGCACGGGCACGGCTCAACGCTGTGGCGGCGGCATTCACATCCCCCTTCTGCAGCACGATCTGGCTGCGACGCAGATACGCCTCGGCCAATTGCCGCTGGTATTGCTCAAGGGATGCGTCGTTTGGGGTTTCTTTCTGCAAAGCAGCCAATTGGTCTTCGGCAGTGGCCAGTTCGCTGCTGGCCAGGTTTTGCTCCAGCTGTGCGATGGCCGTAGCCCGCGCATCGGGGACTTCAGCCACCGGCGGCGTGCTTTGGCAGGCGCCCAGTAGCACTGAAAATGCGACAAGGAGCAGATAACGGGAGGCGAACGGCTTCATTCCTGCGACTCTCTAATTGCGCAAAAAGCGGCCAAGTCTACACCCCACGACGGGGCAGAACAAAACTCAACAGAAACAGTGCGGCCGCCGTCACAACGATGGACGGCCCGGCCGGGGTGTCCTTGAACCACGACAGCGCCAGCCCGCCACATACGGCGAGCATGCCCAGCAAGCTCGCGCCGAGCGCCATCTGCTCCGGCGAACGGGCGTGACGCTGTGCCGCAGCCGCCGGGATGATCAACAGCGAAGTAATCAGCAACACACCGACGATTTTCATCGCCACCGCGATCACCACCGCGATCAACAACATCAACGCCATGCGCAGGCCCGCGACCGGCAGGCCTTCGACCTTGGCCAGTTCTTCGTGCACCGTAATCGCCAGCAATGGCCGCCACAGTGTCACCAGCAACACCAGCACCGCCGCACTGCCACCGAGGATCCACGCCAGATCAGTCGGGCTGATCGCCAGCAGGTCGCCGAACAGATAGGCCATCAGGTCGATCCGCACTTCATGCATGAAGCTTAGTACCACCAGGCCAAGAGAGAGCGTGCTCGGTGCGAGAATTCCCAACAGCGTGTCAGACGCCAGCGGTTGACGCTGTTGAAGGGTTACCAGCAGCACCGCCAGCAGCAGGCAGCCTACGGTGACCGCGACCGTCGGGCTGACATCCAGCAAAAAGCCCAAAGCCACACCGAGCAACGCGGCGTGGGACAGGGTGTCGCCGAAATAGGCCATGCGCCGCCAGACCACAAACGAACCGAGCGGACCGGCCACCAGTGCCAGCGCCAGACCTGCAAGCAGGGCATACAACAGAAAATCAGCCATGCTTGCAGTTGTCTCCATGAACGTGAGGTTGGCCAACAACTGGCCCTTTGACTACCGAACCGTGCAGGTCGTGAGCGTGGTCGTGATGGTGGTGATAGATCGCCAGGCTCTGCGCGTTCTTGCCGAACAGCTCGACGAACGCCGGATCGCCGCTGACCTGCTCGGGATGCCCGGAGCAGCAGACATGACGGTTGAGGCAGACCACCTGGTCGGTGGTGCTCATCACCAGATGCAAATCGTGGGACACCATCAGCACACCGCAGCCGTGGCGGTCGCGCAGACGGGTGATCAGGCTGTAAAGCTCGGCCTGGCCGGCAACATCAACACCCTGCACCGGCTCGTCGAGCACCAGCAATTCAGGTTCGCGCAGCAATGCCCGAGCAAGTAGCACACGCTGCATTTCACCACCGGAAACGCTTTGCACCGGGCTGTCGATGACGTGTTCGGCACCCACTTCTTTCAATGCGGCCAAGGCACGCGGACGATCAACGCCCGGCACCAGCCGCAGAAAGCGCAGCACCGACAGTGGCAAGGTCGGATCGACGTGGAGTTTTTGCGGCATGTAGCCGACGCGCAGTTTCGGCTTGCGCCAGACGCTGCCGCTGTCCGGCTTCAACAGCCCGAGCACAGCGCGCACCAGCGTGGTTTTACCGGCGCCGTTGGGGCCGATCAGGGTGACGATCTGCCCCGGCTCGACGCTCAGCTCGATGTTGTCCAGCACAGCCTGCCCGGCAAACGTGACGGCGACCTGTTCCAGACGAATCAGCGCATTGCTCATCAAGCCCCCTGGCAACCGGAGCACAGGCCGACGACTTCGACGGTCTGCGCTTCGACGATGAAGCCAACGTCTTTGGCGCTGTTGATGATCGCGTCGCTGATCACTTTTTGCTCAAGTTCGATGGCGGCGTGGCAATCGCGGCAGATCAGGAACTGGCCCTGATGTGCGTGCTCCGGGTGCACACAGCCGACGAAGGCGTTGAGCGAAGAGATGCGGTGCACCAGGCCGTTTTCCAGAAGGAAATCCAGCGCGCGATACACGGTTGGCGGCGCGGCGCGGCGGCCGTCCTGCTCGCTGAGTACCGCGAGAATGTCGTAGGCGCCCAGCGGCTTGTGGCTCTGCCACACCAGTTCCAGTACCCGGCGGCGCAACGCGGTCAGGCGCAAGCCTTTCTGGGCGCACAAGGTATCGGCCTCGGACAAAGCGCTGTGCACGCAATGTGAGTGGTCGTGGGGACGGCTGGCAATCGGTGTAATAGGCATGGGCGGCGACGAGTTTTGATAGAGACGTTATTATGTTACCCGTTCTCGCCTCCTTGAGTGGTCATCGTGTCCCGACTTTTTTCTGTTTTTGTGGCTTTTGTCGCCAGTTTTCTGCTGATCGGTTCGGCTCAGGCCGAGGTCAAAGTGCTCACCAGCATCAAACCGTTGCAGCTGATTGCAGCGGCGGTGCAGGACGGTGTGGCGATTCCCGAAGTGCTGCTGCCACCGGGTGCTTCGCCGCACAATTACGCCCTGCGCCCATCCGACGTACGGAAGGTGCAATCGGTCGATCTGCTCTACTGGATCGGCCCGGACATGGAAGGTTTCCTGCCGCGCGTGCTGAACGGTCGTACGCTGCCGAGCGTCGCGGTGCAGGATCTGCCGGGGATGAAACTGCGCCGTTTTGCTGAAGACAGCCATTCCCACGCCGAAGAGGCTGACGAGCATGATCACGATCATCGTCCGGGTACGCTGGATGCGCATTTGTGGTTGTCGCCGGTGAATGCGCGGGTGATTGCCGACAAGATGGCGGCAGACTTGAGCGCTGCCGACCCGGCCAACGCCGAGCGTTATCAGAGCAATGCCAAGGCGTTTGACGCGCGTCTGGATGCGTTGGATCAGCGTTTGAAGCAGCGTCTGGCCAGCGTTGAAGGCAAGCCGTACTTCGTCTTCCACGAGGCGTTTGATTACTTTGAAGAGGCTTATGGCCTGAAGCACGCCGGTGTGTTCAGCGTGGCTGCCGAAGTGCAGCCGGGCGCGCAACATGTCGCGGCGATGCGCAAGCGTTTGCAGGAAGTCGGCAAGACGTGTGTGTTCAGTGAGCCGCCGTTGCGTCCGCGTCTGGCGGAGACGCTCGTGGCTGGCCTGCCGGTGAAGCTGGCGGAGCTGGATGCGTTGGGCGGATACACCCCGGCGACGGCTCAGGGCTATGAGCAGGTGCTGGAGAAGTTGGGCAACGATCTGGCGGGCTGCCTGGAATCTTTGTAACCCTTAGAAAAAGATCGCAGCCTTCGGCAGCTCCTACAGGTGATTCCATGTAGGAGCTGCCGAAGGCTGCGATCTTTTGATCTTAAAGCGCGAAAGGCAAAGGTGTATTGACCTGCTGCCGCTGCGCCAAGCGCTGTTCAAACTCCTGCGGATCGTGAATCAAAACGTCCTGCCCGGCAAACTGCTCCGCCGCAATCAGTCGCGACAGCCAGAACCGCACACACGCCACGCGCAGCATGGTCGGCCACAACTCGGCCTCCGCCGCCGTGAACGGGCGCAACGCCGCATAAGCGCCAAGGAATGCGCGGGCACGCGGCCCATCGATCAAACCTTCTTCGTCCGAACACCAGTCATTCAAGGCAATCGCCACGTCGTACAGCATCGGCCCCGAGCAGGCGTTGTAGAAGTCGATCAGCCCGGTCAGGTGCGTGCCTTCGAACATCGCGTTATCGCGAAACAGGTCGGCATGAATATTCGCCCGCGGCAGCGCGAGGATCTTCTCTTTGCGCTCGGTGATTTCATCCAGCGCCTTTTGTAGCAGCACACGCGGTTCATCACTCAGGTGCGAGAGAAACTCCGTGCCCTCCTCCAGCATCCAGTCCAGACCACGATCGGTCTTGCGCTTGATCATGCGCTCGCCCTGGGTCGCCAGGTGCAAGTGCGCCTGCAACTCGCCGACCTGCGCGCAATGCTGAGCATTGGCGACTTTGATGTGCTTGCCGGACAGGCGCGGTTGCAGCAGCGCCGGTTTGCCTTTCAGCTCACGCAACGCCACACCGTCGGTGGTGCGCAGTGCGTACGGCACCGGCAGATCGGCTTCGTGGAGCACGTCGAGCAGGTCGATGAAGAACGGCATCTCCTGCACCGGACCGCGCTCGACCAGGGTCAGGACGAACTCGCCTTGCTCCAGGCTGATAAAGAAGTTGGTGTTTTCGCTGCCGGCGGCGATCCCCTGGAAATCAAGCAGACGGCCAAGCCCGTAAGGGGCGAGAAAGGTTTCCAGCTCGGGCCGAGCCAGGGGAGTGAACACAGACATGTTTTAACTGCCAGTACGGGCGCCGCCAATTGCGGCGCCGAGTGAATTAAAAATCTACTTCCATTCGAAAATCTTCCACGACGGAATCAGCATATCCGGCTGATCCGAGCGGATGAAGTTTGCATCCGTCCCGTCTGCACGCACCAGAAAGTAGGGTGGTGCGCCCTTCGGAGTGACTTTGATCGCGTACAGGAACCCGTTTTGACGGTACTCCTGAATCGTCTTGTCGCCTTCCGTGCGAATGGTGACTTCAGGATCTCCCGACGGCGCATCATCCGCCGCCATCGCGGCCAACGGCGAGGCAGCAATCAGACCGACCAGCAGCAAGCGATTTAACGTACGCATGATAACCTTGTCCCTTTGTCGTCAACGGTCCCGCTATTCTAGCGCCGGACCCGCCGAAAAGGTTGATCCTGCTCATGAGCCAAGCCCCCCTCGTCCTGGTGGACGGTTCGTCTTACCTGTACCGCGCGTTTCACGCGCTGCCACCACTGACCACCTCCAAAGGCCTGCCGACCGGTGCGGTCAAAGGCGTGCTGAACATGCTCAAGAGTCTGCGCAAGCAGTACCCGGACAGTCCGTTCGCCGTGGTGTTCGACGCCAAGGGCGGGACATTTCGCGATGAAATGTACGCCGAATACAAAGCCAACCGCCCAAGCATGCCCGACGACATGCGCGTGCAGATCGAGCCGCTGCACCAGAGCGTGATCGCCCTCGGTTTCCCGCTGCTGTGCGTGGAAGGCGTCGAGGCCGACGACGTCATCGGCACCCTCGCCCGCAGCAGCGCGGCGGCGGATCGCCCGGTGGTGATCTCCACCGGCGACAAGGACATGGCGCAACTGGTCGATGGCCACATTACCTTGGTCAACACCATGTCCGGTAGTTCGATGGACGTGGAAGGCGTGAAGGAGAAATTCGGCGTCGCACCGGAGCAGATCATCGATTATCTGGCGCTGATGGGCGATTCGTCCGACAACATTCCCGGCGTTCCGGGCATTGGCCCGAAAACCGCGTCCGGCCTGTTGGTCGGGGTCAACGGCGGCCTCACCGAGCTGTACGCCAATCTCGACATCGTCCCGACCCTGCCGATTCGCGGCGCGAAAACCCTGCCGGCCAAGCTTGAAGAACACAAGGAGATGGCGTTCCTCTCCTATCAACTGGCGACCATCAAGGTCGACGTGCCGCTGGACGTCGAACTCGACGATCTGCAGATGGGCGCGGAAGACCCGGCCAAGCTCTACGAGCTGTACACGCTGCTGGAATTCAAAAGCTGGATCAATGATCTGGATCGCGACGCCAAACGTCTCGAATTGAGCGCAGCCAGCGAGCCTGCGCCGGCCGCCGATCTGTTCAGCGCGCCAGCAGAGGAAGCGCCCGCCGCGCCTGCTGAAGCCGCGTACGAAACCATCCTAGATCAGGCGCGTTTCGACGTCTGGCTGGAAAAACTGAAGAACGCCAAACTGCTCGCCTTCGATACTGAAACCACCGGCATCGACGCGCAGCAGGCGCAACTGGTTGGCCTGTCGTTCGCCGTGCAAGCCAACGAAGCCGCGTACATTCCGCTGACCCACTCTTACATCGGCGTGCCGGAACAGCTGGATCGCGACACCGTACTGCGCGCACTCAAGCCGATTCTGGAAGACCCGAGCAAGTTCAAGGTCGGCCAGCACGCCAAGTTCGACATGAACATCCTCGCCAACTGCGCCATCGGCGGCGATCAGAACAACGGCATCACCGTGCGCGGTATCGCCTTCGACACGATGCTTGAGTCCTACGTGCTCAACTCCACCGCCACCCGTCACGACATGGACAGCCTCGCGCAGAAGTACCTGGATCACACCACCGTGAGCTTCCAGGACATCGCTGGCAAAGGTGCCAAGCAGCTGACCTTCGACCAGATCGCCTTGGAACAGGCCGGCCCGTACGCCGCCGAAGACGCCGACATAACCCTGCGTCTGCACCAAACCTTGTTCGAAAAACTCAGCGCGATCCCGAGCCTGGCCAGCGTGCTGACCGACATCGAGATTCCGCTGGTGCCGGTGCTCGCGCGCATCGAGCGCCAAGGCGCGTTCGTCGACGCAGAGCTGCTCGGCATCCAGAGCATCGAGTTGGGCAACAAAATGGTCGCGCTGGAGCGCGAAGCCTTCGAGATCGCCGGGGAAGAATTCAACCTTGGCTCGCCGAAGCAACTGGGCGTGATTCTCTACGAAAAACTCGGCCTGCCGGTACTGAAGAAGACCGCCAAGGGTCAACCGTCCACCGCTGAAGAAGTGCTGGCGAAACTCGCTGAAGACGATCACCGCTTGCCGAAGGTGCTGATGGAGCACCGTTCGATGAGCAAACTGAAGAGCACTTACACCGATCGCCTGCCGGAGCAGATCAATCCGCGCACCGGGCGGATCCACACTTCGTATCACCAGGCTGTGGCGTCGACCGGTCGCTTGTCCTCCAGTGATCCAAACCTGCAGAACATCCCGGTACGCACCGCTGAAGGTCGACGCATCCGTCAGGCGTTCGTCGCGCCAAAGGGCTACAAACTGCTCGCGGCGGACTATTCGCAGATCGAACTGCGGATCATGGCGCACCTGTCCAAGGACGAAGGCCTGATGAATGCCTTCCGCAACAATCTCGACGTGCACACCGCGACCGCTGCTGAAGTGTTCAAGGTTGAGCTCAACGAAGTGAGCTCGGACCAGCGCCGTGGCGCCAAGGCGATCAACTTCGGTCTGATTTACGGCATGGGCGCGCAGAAGCTCGGCAAGGACATCGGCGTCGACACCAAGACGGCCAAGGCTTACATCGATACCTACTTCGCCCGCTATCCAGGCGTTCGCGAGTACATGGATCGCACCCGCGCGCAGGCGGCGGATCAGGGTTATGTCGAGACGTTCTTCGGTCGTCGTCTGTACCTGCCGGAGATCAATTCGAACAAGCCGCAGGAACGCGCTGCCGCCGAACGCACAGCGATCAACGCGCCGATGCAGGGCACAGCGGCCGACATCATCAAGAAAGCCATGGTCGCGGTGGATAACTGGCTGGCGACGTCCGGGCTGGACGCCAGAGTCATTCTGCAGGTGCACGATGAACTGGTGCTGGAGGTTCGTGAGGATCTGGTCGAACAGGTCAGCGCCGAAATTCGCGTGCACATGAGCGAGGCGGCAAAACTGGATGTGCCGCTGCTGGTCGAAGTGGGGGTGGGCAACAATTGGGATGAGGCTCACTGAGCCTTTTGAACACGGTTTGCCGCGACCTGATGTCGCGGCAACGCCGGTAAAACCTGCTTATTTCGAAAAGCGCTTGGGATTATTCCAAAGCTTTTTGAAAAAATTCTGAACTAATCTGGAAGTACACCACTCAGAGATACTGAATGGCTGGTGAAGCCCTTCGATGCTCCTATGTTGTGTTAAGTGTTGGCAGATATCTGAACCCCGCCCTAGCGGTTCGGAACTTAAACCCCGGAATTTCTCCCTCCCCAATGAAATCCGGGGCTTTTTTTGCCTGAAAATTGGCTGTGGCACGCTCAGATTGCGTTGAAAGCACAGCTAAAAATGCTCATTTAGGTACCCTAAAGTCGAGCGCGACCCCGGCCGCTTTTCAGTGTGCTTTCGCCTTGCCTGAGCGCACCACAGCCAATTTTCTAATCCCTGTTTACTCAGCCGCCTCGGCGCCTTTGTCTGCCAGTTCCATCCAGCCGGCCAGTACAGTGTAGGCCTCTTCCAGGCCCATGCGTTTTGGTGCGGAGAACAGTTGGATGGTGACTTGATCGCCCCAGCCTTTGCGGATTTCCGACTGCACTTTGAGCAGGGTGTTCTTGGCTGCGCCGTAGGTCAGTTTGTCGGCCTTGGTCAGCAGGATGTGCATTGGCATGCCGGCCGCAACGGCCCAGTCGAGCATCAACAGGTCGAAGTCGGTCATTGGATGACGGATGTCCATCATCAGAATCAAACCCTTCAAACTCTCGCGGCCACCGAGGTACGCCTCAAGGTGACGCTGCCAGTGCATCTTCAGCGGGATCGGTACTTTTGCGTAACCGTAGCCCGGCAGGTCGACCAGACGGCGATCTTCGTCTAGCTTGAAGAAGTTCAACAGCTGTGTGCGACCCGGGGTTTTCGAGGTGCGCGCCAGGCTGGCGTGAGTCAGGGTGTTCAGTGCGCTGGATTTGCCGGCGTTGGAACGACCGGCAAATGCCACTTCGAAGCCTTCGTCGTCAGGGCATTGATCGACTTTGGCGGCACTGAGCATGAACGTGGACTGTTGGCACAGGCCGAGGATGGGATTCTTGAGTTGCATGGGATTTCCGATGTGGGCGGCGCCGGGATTGGGCGCGGAACGCGGTGTCGCTTCCGTTTCAGTGACGCCAGTATATAATGCCGCAGATTTTGTGTGTGCTTTGTCCCAGCGTAGGATGAAGTTCACGAGAGCGACAGACCTTGATTGCGCATTAGAACGCAGAACGCTCTCAACCCTGAAAAGGTCGTTTTATGACGAAATGGCTGCTGGCTGCCGGAGTCTTGATGCCGCTTTACAGCGCACAGGCTACACAGGATCCGGAAGCTGTGTACAACCGTGTTTGTGGTGCCTGTCATTCCGGCCAACTACCCATGGCGCCCGAAAGAGGCGATCAGGAAGCTTGGACGCCGAGGTTGGCGAAAGGTATGGAGACGCTGGTGCAACACGTGACCCAGGGTTTCAAGGCGATGCCGCCGCGTGGTTTGTGCATGGACTGCAGTGCCGAGGATTACCAAGCCATCATCCTTTGGATGAGCGAGTAAACCCGGTCCATAACTTAACCCTTAGCCGTAGTTGGATTAGCTGATGAACAAATTGATCGTGAGTCTGCTGTTGACCGTGGGAATCTCAGGCTTCGCCCATGCTGCCGGTGATGCCGCAGCAGGCCAGGCAAAAGCCGCCGTTTGCGGAGCCTGCCATGGCCCGGACGGCAACAGCATGGCGCCAAATTTTCCGAAACTGGCCGGTCAAGGTGAACGCTACCTGACCAAGCAATTGCACGACATCAAGTCGGGCAAGCGCACTGTTCTGGAAATGACCGGCCTGCTGACCAACCTGAGCGATCAGGACCTGGCCGACATCGCTGCCTATTTCGCCAGCCAGCAAGGCAGCGTCGGCGCCGCCGATCCGAAGATCGTCGCTCGCGGTGAAGCCCTGTTCCGTGGCGGCAACCTGGAAAAAGGCCTGCCAGCCTGCACCGGCTGCCATTCGCCGAATGGCGCTGGCAACGCCGCCGCCGGCTTCCCGCACCTCGGTGGCCAACACGCTCAATACATCGCCAAGCAACTGACCGACTTCCGCAAGGAAGATCCGGCGGCCGGACGCAGCAACGACGGCGACGCGATGACCATGCGCACCATCGCCCGCAAGCTGAGCGACGAAGACATCGCCGCGGTCTCCAGCTACATTCAGGGCCTGCACTAAGGCCAGCGGATCGAGGTCTGCAGGGGGCGGACATCTCCTGCGATGTTAACGCTCGATTAATCCGTCACAGCAAGTATAAAAAGGGTGGCTTTGGCCGCCCTTTTTTGTGGCCGCTGCCGTTACACTACAGAACTCATGCCCGCCAGGATCTGTCTGAAAACAGGTCGCGCGAGGCGACCCAAATTGTCCAGGAGTAAAGCATGCGTAATCTGATCATCAGCGCCGCCCTCGTCGCTGCCAGCCTGTTCGGCGTGACCGCTCAAGCCGCCGAAGCCCCAGCCGCCCCTTACGTCGAGCTGGCCAACCCGGTACCGGTTGCAGAGCCTGGCAAGATCGAAGTGGTCGAGCTGTTCTGGTACGGCTGCCCGCACTGCTACGCCTTTGAACCGGTGATCAACCCATGGGTTGAGAAGCTGCCATCCGACGTCAACTTCGTGCGTATCCCGGCGATGTTCGGCGGCCCGTGGGATGCTCACGGTCAAATGTTCCTGACCCTCGAAGCCATGGGAGTCGAGCACAAGGTTCACGCCGCGGTTTTCGAAGCAATCCAGAAACAACACAAGAAGCTGACCGACAAGAACGACATGGCTGACTTCCTCGCCACCCAGGGCGTGGACAAGGACAAGTTCCTTGCCACCTTCGACTCGTTCGCCATCAAAGGTCAGATCGTAAAGGCTCGCGAACTGGCCAAGAAGTATGAAATCACTGGCGTGCCAACCATGATCGTCAACGGTAAATACCGCTTCGACATCGGCTCTGCCGGTGGTGCCGAGCAAGCGCTGCAACTGGCCGACCAACTGGTCGCCAAAGAGCGAGCGGCAACCAAGGCTGCAGCCAACTAAGCGCCGCCACCGCCATGCGCCGCTGGAAGTCCGAACGCATCGTTGGCCTGCATGATCCGCAGGTCAACGAGCATCACCTGGAGTCCACGGGCCTGCCCGCAGACCAGCGACTGCGTCTGCTCAGTTTCAATATCCAGGTCGGCATCAGCACCGAGCGCTATCGGCATTACCTGACCCGTAGCTGGCAGCACCTGCTGCCGCACAACGGCCGCTCAGGCAATCTGCAAAAGATCGGCGACCTGCTCGGCGACTTCGATCTGGTCGCCCTGCAGGAAGCCGATGGCGGCAGCCTGCGTTCAGGCTACGTCAACCAGGTCGAACATCTGGCCCAACTCGGCGCCTTCCCCTACTGGTATCAACAACTCAATCGCAACCTCGGTCGACTGGCCCAGCACAGCAATGGCGTGCTCAGTCGCCTGAAACCGTCGGCGATTGAAGATCATCCGCTGCCCGGCCCGAAAGGTCGCGGCGCGATTCTGCTGCGTTTCGGCGAAGGTCCGGAAGCGCTGGTGGTAGTGATGATGCACCTGGCCCTCGGCGCGCGCACGCGCAGCCTGCAACTGGCCTATATTCGTGAGCTGATCGGTGGCTATAAACACCAAGTGTTGATGGGTGACATGAACACCCACGCCAGCGATCTGCTACAACACTCTCCGTTACGCGATCTCGGCTTGCTGGCTCCGCAGGTGGAAGCGACTTTCCCCAGCTGGCGCCCGCAGCGTTGCCTTGATCATATTCTGCTCAGCCCGACCCTGACCCTGGAAAGAGTTCAAGTGCTGGCACAACCCATTTCCGATCACCTGCCGGTCGCGGTAGAGATTCGTCTGCCGGGTTCGCTCACGGCCGATGCATTGCCCGCGATGAGTCCTGCCCCTCGCGGAACCCTTGAATGAGCGACGAAGCCCAGCGCTGGAAAGAGAAGTACCTCAAAAGCATCGAACAGCAGGACAAACTCGAACGCCGCTGGGCCGCCAGGCTCGACTTGCTTCGACGTGGTCTGGTGCGCAGCACGCTGGCTGCCGAGGGCACCGACAAGGTCGTTGATCAGTGCATGAAAGAGATGCGCGATGTGGTGCGCACCGACGACATGGACGCAGGCCTCGCCGCCCTGCTGCCGCGCCTGGAAAAAGCCGTGCTCGATTCCGAGCAGCGCCGTGAAACCCGCATTGATCAAGTCAGCACCGCGCTGACCTCGCTGGTCACCCAGTTGCAGGCGTTGCCACTGCCGCGTGAAGTCGCCCAGCCGCTGAAGAAATTCGCCAAACAACTGGATGGTCGCGTCGGTTCCGCGCGGGAAATGCCATTGCTGCTGAGTGAGCTCAGCGGCTTGCAAAGCAGGGCATTGAGTCAGTTGGATACGCCAGCCGAACCGGGACGTCCGGGATTGTTGCAGCGCTTGTTTGGGGCTCGTGACAGTGAAGAAGCGCCAGCTCCGAGCGCAGAAACGCCCGCGCCGGCGCAAGTAACGCGTGAAGTGCCAGCGCCTGCCGCGTCAGCAACCGAGCCAGAACCAGTGCCCGTGCCCGAGCAAGCTGCCGCAGTTTCGGAGCCGGTCATCACCGCTCCCGTGATCAAACCACCCGCACCCGCGAGCGAGGCCCGCTCGCCGCTCTCGGAGCCGCTGCCAGCAGCTGACGTGGTTGCATTTGAACCACCTCCCCTCGTCAGCGAAGAAGTGGCTGATACGGCTGTAGCGCCGTCCGTCGAGGCCAAAGCCGAAACCGTCATCGCGCCAAGTGCCGCCCCGACGCCGGCAATGGCCGTCAGCTTCAACCCGGACGAATTGATCCACCCCGGCGACCCGACACCGCTGATCCTCGACAGCCTGCCCCTGCCTGAACCAATGGCGCAGGCCCTCGCAGCTATCGATCCGGAGCATTCCGAGCAAGACATTCTCTTCGCCCTGCCGGACTCCCCAGAGCCGTCGTACAGCTCCGTGGCCAAACACATCGAAGACACCCTGATCGGTCTGCTCGACGACCTGACCCTGCCCGAGCGCCACCGCCCGCAAGCCGAAGCGATGCGTGAGCGCCTCAAGCACGGCTTGAACTGGTATGAACTGATCCCGATCCTCGACGATCTCGCGACGTTGATGCTGGCGATCACCGACAGCGGTCAGCATGAATTCGAAGCCTATTTGCAACAGCTCAACGAACGCCTCGAAGCGTTCCAGAGCAATCTGCAAGCCGCCAGTGAAGGTCACGCCGATAACAGCTCGGCAGCGCGGGCCATGGACACGCAGATCCGCGAGCAGGTCGACGGTTTGCAGACCAGCGTGCAGGAAGCTGCGGATCTGGAAGACCTCAAGCACGTGCTGGAGAACCATCTCGAAGGCCTGCTCGGCACCATGGATCAGCACCAGAAGCAGCGCGACGCCCGCGAGCAGGAAGTCGCCACGCGGCTCAAAAGCCTTTCCGAGCGCGTAGCGCATATGGAACAGGAAGCCCAAGGGTTCCGCGAACATCTTGAAGTTCAAAGACAGAAAGCCTTGATCGATCCGCTCACCGGCCTGCCCAATCGCGCCGCGTGGAGTGAACGCCTCGAGCACGAAATCCAGCAGTGGCAACAACACGGCAACACCCTGAGCCTGGCCATGCTCGACCTCGATCACTTCAAACGGATCAACGACAACTACGGCCATCTGGCCGGCGACAAGGTGCTGAAAATCATCGCCACCGTGCTGCGCAAGCGCCTGCGCGGCTCGGACTTCATCGCCCGTTTCGGCGGGGAAGAATTCGTTCTACTGATGCCAGCCACACCACCTGCAGTTGGCGCCAAACTGCTGGAGACCCTGCGCGCCGCGATCGAAGCGTGCCCGTTCCACTTTAAAGGCGAGCGAGTGACGATTACCCTTTCCATGGGATTGGCGACATTCCGAGCGGGAGAACATAGCGATCTGGTGCTGAAAAAAGCCGATCAGGCGCTATACCGGGCGAAAAACGCCGGACGCAACCGGGTCGAGCTGGGCTGAGCAAATTGTGCCATTTTGTTTAATTGCGCCCGCTGACCGTTGAGACGCAAGGCAGTACGTTACACTGTTGCATTATTGTCTTGCGTGTATTGCCCTCTGCCATGAAATTCTTTGCCCTTCTCGCTTCGCTGCTTGTCCTGGCCGGTTGCGCCAGCGGCCCGCGTTACGACACCAGCCATCCTTCGGCCAACCATGACAGTCGCATTCAGTTCGTGATCGTCCACTACACCTCGACGTCGCTGGAACGCTCGTTGCAACTGCTGACCCACGGCGAAGTCAGCAGCCACTACCTGATCGGCGACGACAAGGGCGGCACCATTTACAAGCTGATGGA
This sequence comes from Pseudomonas sp. MYb2, assembly GCF_002979955.1. Taxonomy (NCBI): domain Bacteria; kingdom Pseudomonadati; phylum Pseudomonadota; class Gammaproteobacteria; order Pseudomonadales; family Pseudomonadaceae; genus Pseudomonas; species Pseudomonas sp. MYb2. The sequence goes on along the minus strand of NZ_PCQC01000001.1, from coordinate 531,340 downwards.
CGAAAACCAGCGCGCCTGGCACGCCGGCGAAAGCCAATGGCAGGGCCGCACCTGGCTCAACTCCAGTTCGATCGGTATCGAAATCGTCAATCCGGGCTTCAAGGACACGCCGACCGGGCGCCTGTGGTATCCGTACAGCGAAGCGCAAATTCAATCGCTGATCGTCCTGCTCAAGGACATCAGCAAGCGCAACGGCATCAGCCCGCGTCACATCATCGGTCACAGCGACATCGCCCCGCTGCGCAAACTCGATCCGGGCCCATTGTTCCCATGGAAGCGCCTCGCCGCTGAAGGCTTGGGCGTGTGGCCGAATGAAATGGCGGTCGCGCGCCAGCAAATGCTGTTCAACAGCGCCGAACTGCCGAGCATCAGCTGGTTCCAGGCGCAATTGGCGCATCTGGGCTACGACACCCCGCAGACCGGCGAACTCGACGTTGCGACACGCCACGTCCTCGCAGCCTTCCAGATGCACTTCCGCCCTTCGCGCTTCGACGGCACACCGGACGCGCAAACCGCAGCACTGCTGCTGGTCCTTAATCAGACAAAATAATGACGCCCGCCCGACGGTCAGGGCGAAATCGCAATCAGCAGCTATAACTCATTGGTAATTCTTCGGATATTCCATGATGGCTGCTACCCGAGAGACGCTGCGTAGCTGGTTCTTTCGCCCTTGGTTTTTGGCGATGATCGCGGCTGTCCTCAGTGCCAGCCTGTTGATCGCCGGCGGTTTGTTTGTCGCAATGCGTCAGGTCGAGCAACGTGAAAGCCAGGAAATGAATGCCCAAGGCGAACGATTCCTGGCCCGCCTCGAACAATTGTTCGGTCAACTGCGCGAAAGTCTCGACGACCTCGAAGCCCAACCTCTGCGCAGTTGTGACGACGAAATGATCGCTACCCTGCAGCAAGTCACCTTCAACTATCGCTTCGTTTATGAAGCCGCTTATATGGACGCCTCGCGGATCTGCTCCAACCGTCCGCGCCAGGAAGGTCTGTCCGTTGTTCGTGCGCCGGATATCAAAGGCCCGACCTACAGCTATTGGCTTAACACCACCACCGAACCCGATGAAAACCGTGCAGCGCTGATGTTGGGGCGCGGTAATTTTCGCGTCGCTACCTCCCGGGGGCACCTGACCGATATGGTCGATCTGTCGCCCGGCAGCAGTCTGTTGGTGGTGCTGGACCATGGCACTCGAGCCATTCCGGTACTGGGCAAAGAACAGGTCTGGCCACCCACAGAGCAATGGCCGCCGAAAAGCCGCGACGCCTTGCAGGTGACGCACACGCGGCTGATCTATCGCATGCCCACCGACAACCCCGAATATCAGTTGGTATTGATCACACCGCGTACCGGCATGCACATCCCCGCTGTCTGGTGGTGGATGATCCCGGTCTGCCTGGTGGCCGGCGCCATTGTCGGTTTTCTGGTGTTTCTGTTGGCGCGTCAGCGCCAATCGCTGGATGCCGAATTGCACGGCGCCATCCGCCGTGGCGAGCTGCAGGTGCTCTACCAACCGATCTTCGACCTCGACAGCCGTAACTGCGTCGGCGCCGAAGCCTTGCTGCGCTGGCGTCGCCCAGATGGCACGCTGACCAGCCCCGACCTGTTCATCCCGATGGCGGAGAACACCGGGCAGATCCGCCAGATGACCGATTTCGTCCTCCAGCGCCTGCTGGAGCAGTTGGGCCAGTTGCTTCGGGCCAACCCGCAACTGTATATCTCGGTGAATCTTGCGGCTTGCGACGTCATGGTGCCGCGCATCGGGCAAGTCATGGCGCGGCTACTGACGTTGCACCGGGTGGCCGCGCGGCAAATCGCCTTCGAAGTCACCGAACGTGGTCTGATTGATGTGGTGGTGGCGCGGGAAAACCTGCAAGCCCTGCGCGATGTCGGCCATCAGGTGCTGATCGATGACTTCGGCACCGGCTATTGCAGCCTCGCCTACCTGCAAACCCTGCCGGTGGATTGCCTGAAAATCGACAAGGCCTTTATTGATGCGCTCGGCCACGATGCGGCGAGCAGCGGCGTCGCCCCGCACATCATTCACATGGCGCAGGCGTTGGACTTGAAGGTGATTGCCGAAGGCATCGAGCTGGAGTCGCAAGCCGAATTGCTCAGCAGTGAAGGCGTCAAGTTCGGGCAAGGCTGGCTGTTCGCCCATGCCCTGAGCGCGGTGCAGTTCATTGAGCTGATCACCCGAGGGCGGCGCCTCACCGGGCGACGCATGGACGACGAAGCCTAAACTGTCAGCGCCATATAGAACTGCGTGCCCTGCCCCGGCCGCGAGTAAACGCCCATCCGCCCGCCGTGTAGCTGGACGATTTCCTTGCACAGCGCCAGGCCAAGACCGGCGCCGCCCTTCTTGCGTCCGACCTGCACGAACGGCTCGAAGATGCGCCCCTGCTGGCCGTAGGCAATACCTTCGCCATTGTCTTCAACACTGATGATCACCCGCTCGCCATGGCGTCGCGCCTGCAAACGTATCTGGCCGTCGCGGGCGGTGTGGCGCAGGGCGTTGTCGATCAGGTTGTCGAGGACGCGGTCGAGTTGGGCCTGATCGGCTTGCAACCGGGGCAATGGCCCCTGCACTTCGACATTCAGTGCGATGCCTTTGCCCAGCGCAAAATCTGCAAAGCGAAGTCGCGCCTGTTCCAGCAGATCTTCGATGGAACACGGCGCCAACGTCAGTTTCTGCAGACCGTTCTGATAACGCGAGAAGTTGAGCAGGTCATTGATCAACTGCATCAGGCGCTGCATTTCTTCGTTCACGGTGTCGAGCAGGTCCGCCTCGCGCGACTCCGCTGGAAACTTCGCCCGCTCACGGAACAGGCCGAACGCCATATGCATGCCGGTGACCGGCGTGCGCAGCTCGTGAGAGGCGCGCAGGACGAACTCGCTGCGCACCCGCTCGAAAGCGCGCTGCTCGGTGACGTCGTGCAAGACCATCACCGCGCCGAGAATGTGGCCTTGGGTGTGACTGACCGGCGTCAGGCTGTAGGTCAGCAGGCGCGATTCGCCGTCGACCTCGATACTCAAATCCTCCGGCGCACGCTCCAGAGAGCCGCCGCGCAGCACCAGTTGCAACTGCGCGTCCAGTTCCGGGCGCCCCAGCGCCGTCCCCAGTCCTTGGCCGAGACGGTCATCTTCCCAGCCCAATTGGCGCTGAGCGACTGGGTTGAGGTGTTCCAGATGTCCTTGGCGGTCAATCATCAACAAGCCGTCATCGATACTGTCGAGTACCGCCTGCAAGCGTTGCTGACCGGCAAGCAATTCGTCGACGTTGGTTGCCTGATGCTCACGCAGCGCTTCGGCCATCAGCCCGAAACGCTTGGTCAACTGATTCATTTCCATTGCCGAAGAGATCGGCAGGGTCACTTCAAAATTGCCTTGGCCAATATTGTCCGCCGCTTGCGCCAGCGCTTCGATCGGCGCGCCAAATCGCCGGGCGATACCGTGAGCGGTGACAAATCCGATGATCAACACAGCCAGTCCCACCAGCCCGAGCAGGCCCGCGACGAGGAGCGCCCGGTCGCGGGCGGCGTGTTGTACCGCGTTGATGTTATCGAGGGCATGTTTGTGTTCAGCGATCAGGCCGTTGCGCAAGGTGTTGAAGCGCTCCCGGAAGTCGGCGCTGCTGCCCATTGAACTGGCCGGGTCATGCGACAAATCGAAGGCTTGCAGAAAGCGGAGGTAATCCGCTTTGGCCTGACTGAAACCGTACTGTCGACCATCGCCCTCCTGTTCTTGAGCGATGCCTTCGTCGAGCAATTGGAAGTAATGCTGTTTCGACGCTTCGAAAGCGACCGGGTCAGGTTTTTCCGCCAGCATGATGATCAATTGATCACCCAGCGTCTGTCGCAACTTGAGGCCCAGATCGAGGGTGACGAAGTTGCTGCGCACCAATGCCTCTTGAGTGCCGGCCATCTGCATCACACTGACCAGCCCGAGCAGCAGCCCGAGAAGGGCCACGGTGATCAGCGCGGAAATGCTCAAGAACAAGCGGGTCCGCAACTTCATCGCCAGTTTCATCGCCCGGTACTCACAGGTTGTACTGCTTGCGCTTGCGATACAGGGTCGAGGCGTCGATGCCCAGGGTTTTTGCCGCTTGATCCAGCGTGCCGGCAGTGGCGAGAACCGCGCCGATATGGGCTTTCTCCAATTCGTCGAGACTCAATGCCGCACCGACTCTTGGCGCATTGTTGGCCGGTTGCTCGGCCATGCCCAAGTGGGTGATCTCGACGCGTTCTTGCGGGCAGATGATGCTCGCCCGCTCAACCACGTTGCGCAACTCACGAATGTTGCCTGGCCAGCGGTAACCGAGCAGCGCCTCGCGAGCCTCGTCGCTGAAACCCCGCGCCGGACGTGCGTACTCTTTGACGAAACGGGCGAGGAAGCGGTCGGCCAGCGTGAGAATGTCCTCGGCGCGCTCGCGCAGGGGCGGCAGGTGAAGGGTGATCACGTTGAGGCGATAGAGCAGGTCTTCACGGAAGCGGCCGTCACGCACCATGTCTTCCAGATTGAGGTTGGTTGCAGCAAGGATGCGCACATCGGCGCGGCGGGTGACCGGATCCCCTACCCGCTCGTATTCCTTGTCCTGAATGAAACGCAGCAACTTGGGTTGTAATGTCAGGGGAAAATCGCCGATCTCGTCGAGAAACAGCGTACCGCCGTCGGCCTGATTGACTCGACCCAGCGTACTTTCGCTAGCGCCGGTGAACGCGCCACGGCTGTGACCGAACAGCTCGCTTTCCATCAATTCCGCCGTCAACGACGGGCAATTGATGGTTACGCAGGATTTTTTCTCGCGCTTGCTCCAGCCGTGAATCGCTCGGGCCAGCTCACCTTTACCGGTGCCGGACTCGCCAAGGATAAGAATGTTGGCATCGGTGCTCGCGACCTGGCGGGCCGTCTCCAGTACGACTTTCATCGCCGGGCTGTGAGAGTCGAGACCGTCTTTCGGCTTGCGGATCTCGCCTTCAAGGGCTTCGAGGCGCGCCGACAGTTGGCGCACTTCAAGTTGTTTGGCGGTGGCCAGACGCAACTGATCCGGGCTGCACGGCTTGACCAGATAATCGGCGGCGCCGGCCTGAATCGCATCAACGGCCGTATCGACAGCCGAATGCGCGGTGACGATCACTACGCGCATCCATGGCGCCTGAATGCGCATTTGCGCCAGTACGTCGAGACCGTTGTCCTCGCCCAAGCGCAAATCCAGGAAGCACAGGTCAAAGACCTGACGCTGCAGCAGGGCGTCGGCCTGAGCCGCGCTGTTCGCTGTGGCGACCGTATAGCCCTCATCTTCGAGGCAATAACGGAACGTACGCAGGATGGCGGATTCGTCGTCCACCAGCAGAATGCGGCCTTGATGCTCAGTGGCAGATTCCATTTTTCCTACGCTCCATAGTGATTGGTCTTGGGTTAGTCCCGGAAAAATCGGGCAAGTTGCATGGTTGATTCTGAACGATGCCAGCCATAGGAGGGTAGCTCTCTCCTGCCGTTACGGCCAATACATTGATTTTGTTGATTATTTAAACAGTCACCGGTTTGCAGGGCATTACCTGCGTCCTTTTCTGACATCTGCGCCCTGCTCTCAATTCCATAAGAATGAATTCTCCTACGAAAAAATCGTGCATTGCGCACGATGCCAGATGAGCCATCGTGCAGGATGCGTCGCGAACGCTTTTCCTCACACTTGTAACATATTGATTTTATTGGTTTTTTTTCAAACAAAAAACTGGCATGCAGGCTGCAATATCTCTTACAGCCCGGGCAGACATGAACTGCCCCAACCGAATAAGAGTGAGGAACCCAGGATGACTCGCCCACGTGCCGCCCAAGTGCGTATCTCGCCACTGCATATCCAGCAAGGTCTGTTTGGCGTATTGGCGCTGTTGATCACCCTGATCGCCTGTCAGCAATACCTGAGCTGGGAAAACAGCCAGAAGGTTGAGCCGCTGATTTCGATCCAGCACAACACGCAAACGCACTTCAGTGCCGTCAGCAGCAGTCAGGCCGAGAGCGCCTCGATGCGCATGATGGATGTCGATCAAGCGCAGCCACTGGATCAAATGCCACGCGAAGAGCGTTGGGTTTTCTGACCAATTGAATGAATTCGGGCGCTACGCGCCGGGACACGCAACACCCCTAAATAGAGAAGTAAGGAGAATCACCATGTTGAGCTGGGCAATTACATTCTTGATCATTGCCATCATCGCTGCAGTACTGGGCTTCGGTGGTATCGCGGGCACCGCCACGGGTATCGCCAAGATTCTCTTTGTCGTGTTCCTGGTGATGTTCATCGCTTCCTTCTTCTTTGGCCGTCGCGGCCGAGGTTAACGATGACTGTTTTAAAGACACTGGCAGCCGCCCTGCTTCTGGGCGGTAGTGCCATGGCGATGGCGGCCAACGATGGCCAGGCGCGGGTCAACGAACTGCTGAGTTCTGACCCGCAGTATCGGCAAACCTGGGAAGGCGTGGTGAAGAAGGAAGAGCGCCTGCCGGAATGGGTGATGAACCTGTCCGGCACGCCTGACCAACAGATGAATGCCGTGACTGAAGATGGCGACCAGTATCTGGTTGGCCCGCTCTGCGAATCTGCAGACAAGTGCCTGAACCACCGCTTGATCGTCGCCTTCAGTTTCGACAAGAAAGACGCATACGCCATGCTCGTCGATGTCCCCGAAGGACTGCCGGCCGACAAGTCGCCCACGCGACATGCCACCTACCGCTTCCTCGGCAAACCCGACCAGGGCATGCAGGATCTTCTGATGGAAACCCTCAAGAAAGATCCGAACTGGTACTGATCTGAACATGAAGGCAGCAGCCCTGCTGCCTTCCATTGCGCCCACCTGAGGAAGGCCGGCGCATGACCAAGGGGTCGGGACGTTCTGACTGTTGCAGGGTCGGAGTGACCTACGGGTACAGGGAGTGCCTGCGCAAGGGCCGGGTCAGGGCAATTAAAAAGCTGCGCCGCAGGTTCGCCGATCCAGCATCGATCGACGGACTTGCGCTGAGCTTTCAATCGAGCAAAACATTGATCCAGAGCGTCCAGCTCATCCTTTTTATCGCTGACACTGCGCGCAAAAACATTACGCGGTGTTTCATGGCGACCGTATATCGACAAAGAGTCCACTTAAACAGTGGGACTTCTAGTCTTCCTACGTAGGCTTTTTCCTAACGTTTTTGATGAATTTTCCTTGCTCAAAAAACAACCAACCTCCGCTGTGATGGCCGGTTCACGGCACTTATGCCGGCCGAAATGTCACAATCGAACCGGTTGGGACGCCAGTTTCAATTAAAAAAGCTCATGCCGATTCGGCATAGGGTAGGCGTTTACGGCATTAGACGTCGCAACCTTGCATCGGAATAGTTGCGCCTTTTTTCGCCTGCCGAAGAGCCGTAAACACGCGCTTCGGGGCACCTTATACGGAGGCAGATGCACAGACTTTTCCGCTAAAAAGCGTTCCAGTTCCTGCATGTGCCTGAGTCAAACGCAAGTAAGGGTAAAGATAATGAAGAAGGCAAAAATTAGCCTCGCCTGGCAGATCCTCATCGGTCTGGTTCTGGGTATTGCAATCGGTGCGTTGCTCAACCACTTCAGTGCCGAGAAGGCCTGGTGGATCAGCAACGTCCTGCAACCAGCAGGCGATATCTTTATCCGTCTGATCAAGATGATCGTGATCCCGATCGTCATCTCGTCCCTGATCGTCGGCATCGCCGGCGTCGGCGACGCGAAGAAGCTTGGGCGCATCGGCCTGAAGACGATCATCTATTTCGAAATCGTCACCACCATCGCCATCGTTGTCGGCCTGTTGCTGGCCAACCTGTTCCATCCGGGTGCCGGCATCGACATGAGCACCCTCGGCACAGTGGACATCTCCAAGTACCAGGCCACTGCCGCCGAAGTACAGCATGAACACGCGTTCATCGAGACCATCCTCAACCTGATCCCGTCGAACATCTTCGCGGCCATGGCCCGCGGCGAAATGCTGCCGATCATCTTCTTCTCCGTGCTGTTCGGTCTCGGTCTGTCGAGCCTGCAGTCGGACCTGCGCGAGCCGCTGGTGAAGATGTTCCAGGGCGTCTCGGAAAGCATGTTCAAAGTCACCCACATGATCATGAACTACGCCCCGATCGGCGTATTCGCACTGATCGCGGTGACCGTGGCCAACTTCGGTTTCGCTTCCCTGCTGCCGCTGGCCAAACTGGTGATCCTGGTTTACTTCGCCATCGCCTTCTTCGCCTTCGTAGTGCTGGGCCTGATCGCCAAGATGTTCGGTTTCTCGGTGTTCAAGCTGATGCGCATCTTCAAGGATGAGCTGGTGCTGGCCTACTCCACCGCATCTTCGGAAACCGTGCTGCCGCGCGTGATCGAGAAGATGGAAGCCTACGGCGCACCGAAAGCGATCTGCAGCTTCGTGGTGCCGACCGGTTACTCGTTCAACCTCGACGGTTCGACCCTGTATCAGTCGATCGCGGCAATCTTCATTGCCCAGCTGTACGGCATCGACCTGTCGATCAGCCAACAACTGCTGCTGGTGCTGACCTTGATGGTGACCTCCAAAGGCATCGCCGGTGTCCCGGGCGTGTCCTTCGTGGTGCTGCTGGCCACCCTGGGCAGCGTCGGTATCCCGCTGGAAGGTCTGGCCTTCATCGCCGGTGTCGACCGCGTCATGGACATGGCCCGTACCGCACTGAACGTGATCGGTAACGCCCTGGCTGTACTGGTTATCTCGCGCTGGGAAGGCATGTACGACGATGCCAAGGGCGAGCGCTACTGGAACTCCCTGCCGCACTGGCGCAGCAAGGAAAAACTGCCAGCGGGCGAAATCTCCAAGAACTGACACAAAACCCTGTAGGAGTGAGCCTGCTCGCGATGGCGGTGTACCAAACAACAGAGATGTTGAATGTGCCGCCCTCATCGCGAGCAGGCTCACTCCTACAGAGGACCGAGTCAGCCATACGAACCCCGGAGAAATCCGGGGTTTGTCGTTTCTGGCGACCCCGCTATCATTCGCGGCATTCTTCGGGGGATTTGACTGATGCTTAATGGCCTGTGGCTTGGCTTCTTTATCGTCGCAGCCGTGTCGGCGCTGGCGCAGTGGCTGATCGGCGGCAACGCCGGGATCTTCGCGGCGATGGTGGAAAGCATTTTCGCCATGGCCAAGCTTTCGGTCGAAGTCATGGTGCTGCTGTTCGGCACCCTCACCCTGTGGCTGGGCTTTCTGCGCATTGCCGAAAAAGCCGGGATCGTAGAGTGGTTGGCGAAAGTCCTCGGCCCGCTGTTTCTGCGGCTGATGCCGGAAGTCCCGGCCGGTCACCCTGCCCTCGGCCTGATCACGTTGAACTTCGCTGCCAACGGTCTGGGCCTCGACAACGCGGCCACGCCCATCGGCCTGAAAGCCATGAAGGCGCTGCAGGAGCTCAATCCCAGTGCCACCATCGCCAGTAATGCGCAAATCCTCTTCCTGGTGCTCAACGCCTCCTCCCTGACCCTGCTGCCGGTGACGATCTTCATGTACCGCGCCCAGCAAGGCGCGCCGGACCCGACACTGGTGTTTCTGCCAATCCTGCTGGCGACCAGTTGCTCGACGATTGTCGGCTTCCTCTCAGTGGCGTTCATGCAGCGTCTGCGGATCTGGGATCCGGTGGTGTTGGCGTATCTGATTCCCGGCGCGCTGATTCTCGGCGGCTTCATGGCGCTGCTGGGCACCCTTTCGGCGACGGCTTTGGCGGGACTGTCGTCGATCCTCGGCAATCTCACGCTGTTCGGGTTGATCATGCTGTTCTTGCTGATCGGCGCGTTAAAGAAAGTGAAGGTCTACGAGGCGTTCGTTGAAGGCGCCAAAGAAGGCTTCGATGTCGCAAAGAATCTGCTGCCGTATCTGGTGGCGATGCTCTGCGCGGTGGGCGTGTTGCGCGCCTCCGGTGCGCTGGACTTCGGGCTCGACGGCATTCGTCATCTGGTCGAGTGGGCCGGTTGGGACACGCGGTTTGTCGATGCGTTGCCGACGGCGATGGTCAAACCGTTCTCTGGCAGTGCAGCGCGGGCGATGTTGATCGAGACGATGAAGACCTCGGGGGTCGACAGCTTCCCGGCGCTGGTCGCGGCGACGATTCAGGGCAGTACCGAGACCACGTTCTATGTGCTGGCGGTGTATTTCGGCGCGGTGGGGATTCAGCGGGCGCGGCATGCGGTGGGGTGTGCGTTGTTGGCGGAGTTTGCCGGGGTCGTTGGCGCCATTTTCGTCTGCTACTGGTTCTTCGGCTAACCACAATTCCAAACTGTAGGAGTGAGCCTGCTCGCGATAGCGGTGTATCAGTCACCGTTGATGGCTATTGATACACCGCTATCGCGAGCAGGCTCACTCCTACAGGGGTTGTGTGTTGGGCTTAGGGTTTTGGCGGGGCCAGTTTCTGGCCCTGGTCGACGGCCCAGGCGACGACTTTCGCGGTCAGTCGATCACTGGCCTGGCCAAACCCGGCCACCACCGCCGGCACCTGCACATCACTCAGCGGCTGGCGCTCTTCAAACCGGCGACTGGCCAGAATGCGCTGGTCATAGCCGCGCACCAATAACGCATCAACCCGCACCACAACGCTGGCCTGCGCGCCCTGATACTCGGTCTGAAACGCCTGCAAATTCCCGCCCAATTCCAGATCCGCCGCAAAGTTGCTGTCATCGGTACTGAGCAACGTAACCCGGCCATCACGCGCAAAGCCGTCGAGCAAGCGATTGCGCACCAGCACCGGCGCCGGATCGCTCCAGCGCGAGCCCTTGTAGCTGCTGATCACATCGCCCTGCGGAATCACCGCAATCGTCGGCCGGTTCAACGCTTCACTGGCCTGCAACTTGTTCAGTCGCAGCGACCAATGCTGCGTTGCTGCCGAACTGGCCGAGGCGGGCGCCTGTGCGGCCGGCAAGCGATACACGTCCGACGGCTCGGCCTGGGGCAGAATCGAACACGCGCTGATCAGCGAAATGCCAGCAGCGAAAAGGGCGAGGCGAGTCAGCTTCATGGCGTGAACTCCTTGTTCTTGTCGCGGCCCAGCAGGTAGCCGCTGGGGTTGGCCTCAAGGCGTTGCGAGATGGCGCGCAGCGAGGTTAGCGTCTCGCGCAATTCGCGGATCGCCGGTGCCAGGCCGTTGAGGCCCTGCATGCCATTGTCGAGGGAGTTTTCGTTTTTGTTGAGCAGGGTGCTGATCGTCGCGGTGCTTTGCTCCAGCGACTTCATCGCCTGCTCGGCGCTGCCCAGCGCTTGCTTGCCCTGATCGTTGAGCAAGCCGTTGGCGTTGCGCATCAGCAGCGAAGTTTGTTCGAGCATGCTGCCGGCCTGCTTGCCGACCGTCGCCAATTGCTGCATGGCCTGTTTGATGTCGCCGCGTTGATCGTTGATGGTGCCGGTGGTTTGCTCCAGATGCGCGAGGGTTTTGCTCACACGTTCGACGTTTTCCGGGGAGAACATCTGATTGGCGTTATGCAGCAGCGCGCTGATGCCGGTCATCAAATCGTTGCTGTCATTGAGCAGGCGCGAGATAGGCGAGGGCGAGGCGACGATCAGCGGCAGCTTGCCGTCATGACCACTCAGTTTCGGGCTCTGCGGCGTGCCACCGCTGAGCTGGATGATCGACGTGCCAGTGATCCCGGCCAGCGCCAGTTTCGCCTGGGTGTCTTCCTTGACCGGGGTGTCACCGGCCAGACGAATCCGCGCCAGCACCCGCCGTGGGTCTTTCGGATCAAGGCGCAGGCTGATCACATCGCCGACCTTGATCCCGCTGTACTGCACCGAACTGCCCTTGGACAGACCGCTGACGGCCTCGTTGAAGACGACTTCGTAATCCTTGAACTCGGTGTCGACGCTGGACTTGGCGAGGAACAGACCGAAGAGCAGGGCACCTGCCACCACAATCACGGTGAACAGGCCGATCAATACATGATGCGCTCGGGTTTCCATGTCAGACCTCGTTGAGCAATTTGGCGGCGTCCAGCGCCGAGCGGCCGCGCGGGCCGTGGAAGTATTCGTGAATCCACGCGTCATCGGTTTCCGAAACGACGTCGATGGGTCCTGCGACCAGCACCTTCTTCTGCGCCAGCACCGCCACACGGTCGGTGATGGTGTAGAGCGTGTCGAGGTCGTGGGTCACCAGAAACACACTGAGGCCGAGGGCATCGCGCAGGGTCAGGATCAATTGATCGAACTGCGCCGCGCCAATCGGATCGAGACCGGCGGTGGGTTCGTCGAGAAACAGAATGTCCGGATCCAGCGCCAGGGCCCGGGCCAGCGCGGCGCGCTTGATCATGCCGCCGGACAGCGACGCCGGGTATTTGTCCGCCGCTGACAACGGCAGCCCGGCCAGCGCCAGCTTCACCGCCGCCAAGTGCTCGGCGTCGTTGCGGCTGAGGCCGGCGTGTTCGATGAGGGGCAGGGCGACGTTCTCGGTCACCGTCAGCGACGAGAACAGTGCGCCTTTCTGGAACAGCACGCCAAAGCGGCGTTCGACCAGCGAGCGCTCATGCTCGGACAGGCTCGGCAGGTTTTTGCCGAACACTTTGACCATACCTTCGCTGGGCCGGCGCAAACCGACAATGCTGCGCAGCAGCACCGATTTGCCGCTGCCGGAGCCACCGACCACGGCAAGAATCTCGCCTTTGTACAAATCCAGATCGAGGTTCTCGTGCACGCTCTGGCTGCCGAAGCGATTGCACAGGCCACGAACCTCGATCACCGCCTCCGAGGGCGCGCGGGGTAGACGACTCACCAGCCCATCTCCATGAAGAACAGCGCGGCCACCGCATCGAGCACGATCACCACGAAAATCGACTGCACCACGGCCGACGTGGTGTGGGCGCCGACCGACTCCGCACTGCCGCTGACCTTGAAGCCTTCCAGGCAACCAATCGCGGCAATGATGAAGGCGAAGATCGGCGCCTTCACCAAGCCGACCAGAAAGTGCTGCACGCCGATGTCCGACTGCAACAGCGTCAGGAACATCGCCGGCGAGATATCCAGCGACACCGCGCAAACCACGCCGCCACCAATGATCCCGCAGAGCATCGCCAGAAACGTCAGCATCGGCAGCGCCACCAGCATCGCCAGTACGCGCGGCACCACCAGCAACTCCATCGGGTCGAGGCCGAGGGTGCGGATCGCGTCGATTTCTTCGTTGGCTTTCATCGAGCCAATCTGCGCGGTGAAGGCACTGGCGGTGCGCCCGGCCATCAGGATCGCCGTGAGCAGCACGCCGAATTCGCGCAGGAACGAGAAGCCCACCAGGTCCACGGTAAAAATCGTCGCGCCGAAACTGGCCAGCACCGTCGCGCCGAGAAACGCCACCACCGCGCCCACCAGAAAGGTCAGTAACGCCACGATGGGGGCGGCGTCTAGGCCGGTCTGTTCGATGTGCGCGATCATCGGCGTGATGCGCCAGCGCTTGGGCCGGAACAGGTTGCGAGCGATGGTTTCCAGAATCAGGCCGACGAAGCCGAGCAACTGCAGGGTGTCTTGCCAGATGGTATCGACGGCGCGACCGATGCGCGTGAGCAACTGCACGCTGACGCTGATTTCCGGCTCCTTGATCGGCACGCAGAAATCGCTCATCGAGCAGTACACGGTTTGCAGCAGCGCACGGTCGGCGGTGGAAATCGTGCAATCAGGATGCTCGGCAGATTTACCGAGACGTTCGGAGCCGAGCAGTTCGACCAGCAACGACGCGCCAGCAGTGTCGAGGGCGCCGAGGCTGTTGAGGTCAATTTGAGTATTGGTGTCGTACTGGCCGCGAAGCTTCTCGCTCAGGGTCTTGAGCTCGGCGTAATGGGCAAGCGTCCAGTCCCCCGTGACCCGCAAGCGGGCAGGGCTGATCGTCGTGTCCAGTTGGGCATTACCGCTGATCGAGCTGCTGGTCATAAGCTCCGTGCTTTTCGGCTGATTACGCTGGGATAGGTAATAGCACGAACCGGATTACTTTTCTTTGATCGCTGTGCTGTCCGTGATTTCAAAGCGCAGCACGCCGATCACCTGGCCATCCTCGGTCAGCACGCGCACCTGCCATTTGCCCGCCGGGTTACCGGGGAAGTTCTGCTTGTGCGTCCACGCCCGGTAGCCTTCCTTGCGCCCGCCGTGGATATCGAGGGCGATGCGGTCGACCTCTTTGCCGTTGAATTGCCAGACGTGATAAATCCGCTCATCCAGCCCGCGCGGCGCATTGATCGCGGTGTAGGCATACAGGCCATCGCCACGAATCTGCTCGGCGCTGACCGTGTCGAGACTGGCGCCGGGCGTGCGATCCTGCATTTGCGTGCTGATTGCGACGTCGGTCATCCACAACGTCGCCGGTGGCACCCACGAACGCAGCGCCCAGCCGACGCCACCAATGCCGACGGTGATGCACAGAATCGCCAGCGCGTTGCGCAGCGTGCGGATCGGGAAGATCGACGCCAGACTCGGGAACGACAACAGCACGGCAATGCCCAGCGCCCACTTGAAGCTCTGCGCGGTGGTCAGGTGCATGATCACCGGCAACGCGGTGAGCAGGGCGGCGAACAGGGTCAGCGTGTGCAACGCGAGAAACGCCCAGCGCCGGGGCGCCAGCCATTTGTAATAGAGCGGATCGACGATGGAAATCAGTGCCGCGACGCTGAGCAGGCCGGTGAAGAACAACTGACCGCTGTTCCACGTCGTGGTGATGAAGAAGAACGGCAGAACGAAAAACAGGCTTTCCTGATGGATCATCTGCGTCGCGTAACGCAGCAGCGGCTGGGGAATCTCGCGTTTGAACACGCGGGTGAAGAGACCGGTGAGGGTGTTTTCCAGCATCAGCCAGATCCAGCTGAGCAGCATGATCACGGTGATCCAGCTCGCCAGCCCTTGCTGACGGTCGACCATGATGAAACTGCCGACCCCGGAGATGAAACCGCCGAGCGCAATGACCCCGGGATAGCGCTTCATCAGTTCGAGAATGCGCTGGATCAGGAGCTGTATTTTCGGCATTTGGGCGGTTCACAACTGGATAGGAAAAAACCTCGACAGAGTAGCGCCCGCCGGGCGCTGTGGCGAGGCTGCCGGTCACTTAAAACCAACGCATTCCCTTGTAGGAGTGAGCCTGCTCGCGATAGCGGTGTATCAGCCGAAGAAATGGTGACTGAAGGACCGCTATCGCGAGCAGGCTCACTCCTACAGGGTTAGTGTTCGGCCCGCCGGCGGCGGTGGTGCAAACGCCAGCCGATCAGGATCAGCAGCAACAAACCAACGCCACCCGCACTCAACCACAACACCTGATCATCACTGATCAACGGCTTCTCGATCCGCAGATACCCCGGCTGCAACAGCAACTCGCGCATGGCCTTGTTCGCTGCTTCCAGGGTCACTCCTTGCAGCTCACGCGCCGGGTTGGCAAAACGGCCGTCCTGGTAATCACCGAGGGCGCTCCAGTAATAATCCGCCAGCGCGCTGTTGCCCTGGACCGCCCAGGCCTGATGGGCGATGGAAGCCTGTTTGATCCGCGCAAAGGTGTCCGGATCGAGGCCGTTTTTCAGCAGATCGGCCTTGAGGTCTTCCAGCACCTGGATCGCCTCGTCGACGTCATCGCGATCCAGATCGGCGTTCAGACTCATGAAGCCGACGCCGCCAAACACTTCGCGCTCGGCCCACGGCCCGTAGGACAAACCGTGATTGAGGCGAATCTGTCGATACAGCGCCCAGTCGAGGTAATCCTTGAGGATGTCGAAGGTCTGGTCGTATTGATCATCGATCACCGGTTCCGGCACCAGCCAGTGCAGCTTGGCGCTGTCGCCGATGAAACCACGGGTGAGGGTGCGTTCATGGGCGGCGCTGGTGCGGATGTCCGGCAGTGGCCGATGTTCGCTCGGGTCGACCGCTTCGAGGGCGCCCCAGGTGCGTTCCAGATAGGCCGGCAGCAGTTTGTCGAGCTCACCGACGACGATCAGGGTCATGTTGTTCGGCGCGTACCAGGCCTTGCGCACCTTCTCCAGTTGCTCCTGGGTCAGGTGGCCGACCTCGGCGCGTTGCGGGCATTTCAGGCCAAGTTCGACGGCGAGCTGATTGCTCGCGGTGTGGCCGAGATCCTGGCGGTCAAGAAAGCGCTGCAGACGCGTGTAATGGCCGCCGTCCTCACGCTCGACTACACGTTTGGCGGCGTTGATTGCGTTGTCGTCGATGCGGGTTTGCGTAAGCAGATCGAGCAGCAGGTCGAGGACCTTGCGCTGGTTTTTCGCCGGGGCTTCGATAACGAAGGTGGTATCGGCGTTACTGGTAAAGGCATTCCAGTCGCCGCCCAACGCTTGCATGCGTTCTTCCAGACCACCTTCGCCGGTCGCGTCGATGCCGCTGAACAGCAGATGTTCGAGCAGGTGCGGCAGCTCTTTGTCATCGCAATCGAAATCGTCGAGGCCAACGCCGACCACCAAGCGGATCGCCACATGCCCACGCTCGGTGCCGGGTTTGAGCAGCAACTGCAAACCGTTGGGCAGCGCATAGCCTTCGACCTGAAAGCGATCCAGGGCAAAGGCGGGCAGGGAACCGAGCAACAGACAGGCGAACAACAGGCAACGCATAACAGGCTTCCATACGGCTGATTTGGAGATCCGTGTCGTCAGTCAGGGCCCCATCGCGAGCAGGCTCACTCCTACATTTGGAATGCGTCCCCCTGTAGGAGTGAGCCTGCTCGCGATAGCGGCCTGAAGGCTGAATCAAAGTAACTGACTAAACCCAGCCGTAAAACGTTCAAGGCGAATGCGTAATGTCGGCAATATCGTCCGCCGGCAGCGCGCCGGTGTCCGCCGTTTCCAGCACCACATAGGCACTGCCGCAAAACAGCGAATTGAGCCGCTTCATGTCGGCAATCAACTCCAGATGCAGCGAACTGGTCTCGATACTCTGCACGATCTTGCGTTGCAAACGGCTGACATGCGCATGGGCCAGACGCCGCTCCTGTGCGCGAAAACGGCGTTTCTCACGCAGCAACTGCCGAGCGCTTTCCCGGTCGCCGCTCAGGAATACGGATAGACCTAAACGCAGATTGGAAATCAATTGCTGCTGCAGTCCGGCCAGATCCTCCAGGCCTTCCTCGGAAAACGAGCGGCGCTGCGAGGTTTTCTGCTGCTGGATCTTGCGCAGCATGCGTTCGATCAGGTCTGCGGCCAATTTGAGGTTGATCGCCAGCTCGATGATCTCGGCCCAGCGCCGACTGTCCTGCTCGCCGAGATCCTCGCGGGGCATCTGCGCAAGATACAGTTTGATCGCGCTGTACAGCGCTTCGACGTCGTCAGTCAGCCGACGTATTTCCTGAGTGACGGCGGTCTGCTTGCCGCGCAACACATCGAGGGTGGCGTCGAGCATGTTTTCCAGCAGATCGCCCATGCGCAGGGTTTCCCGCGCGGCGTTGGCCAGTGCCAGACTCGGCGTGACCAGCGCGGTGGCGTCGAGATGCCGTGGCTTGGCGGTGCCATTGGCCTCCGGGCGTTCCGGCAGCAGCCACGCACACAGCCGCGCCATCGGCCCAACGCTTGGCAGCAGGATCAGGCAGCGTGCAGTGTTGTAGAGCAGGTGGAAGCCGATGACCATTTCCTGCGGGCTGAAATCGAGGCTGTCGATCCAGTGCACCAGCGGGTCGAGCACCGGAATGATCAGCAGCAGGCCGATCAGTTTGTACAACAGACTGCCCAGCGCCACTTGCCGGCCGGCAGCGTTCTGCATGCTGGTACTCATGAACGCAAGAATGCCGCTGCCGATGTTGGCGCCAATCACCAGACCGATCGCCACCGGCAGGCTGATCACACTGGCGCCGGCGAGGGTCGCGGTGAGCAGCACGGCGGCGAGGCTGGAGTAGGAAATCATCGCGAACAACGCGCCGACCAAGGCATCGAGGAGGATGTCGCCGGTCAGCGAGGCGAAAATCACCTTCACCCCTTGTGCGTGGGTGATCGGCGCAGCGGCCTCGACGATCAATTGCAGCGCGAGAATGATCAGCCCGAGCCCGATGGAGACCCGGCCCATCTGCCCGAGCCGCGTCTGTTTGCGCGACAGAAAGAAAATCACCCCAAGGAAAATCAGTAGCGGCGACAGCCACGACAAGTCAAACGTCAGCACCCGCGCCATCAGCGCCGTACCGACGTCGGCGCCAAGCATGGTCGCCAGCGCCGGCGTCAGCGCCATCAGGCCCTGGCCGACGAAGGAAGTGACAAGCATGGCCGTGGCGTTGCTGCTCTGCACCATCGCGGTGACGACGATGCCGGCAACGAACGCGAGCCAGCGCTTGGACATGTTCTGGCCGATCACATGGCGCAGATTGGTGCCGTAAACCCGCAGGATGCCGGTTCGAACGATGTGCGTGCCCCATATCAGCAAGGCCACGGCGGAAAGCAGATTGAGCAGGGTGAGCATGCAAACCCCCTGTAATAGCAGCGCCCCAGAGGGGCAAGTGGACGGTACCGCGCGGTTTCTACGTTTTTGATACTTAAGCTGTAGTTGGCTAACGGACTGGGCGCCAGCATTGCACAGCTAAAGTGTGGATTGAAACAAAAGTGTCATGAAAAGCACTTCATCCACCCCCTTCCACAATCACCACAAATCCCTGTTGGAGCTGGCTTGCCAGCGATGAGGGCGGCACTGCCGACATTGATGTTGCCTGACACGCCGCCATCGCTGGCAAGCCAGCTCCCACAGGGTTTGCGGGTGTGGCTGAATCAATCGCTGAAATGATCCCTGCTCAGGCCAACGTCGATTAAATACCTGGCCGTATCCACATTCCTCTCATCGCAACGCGCATAGCACTTGATGTGCATCAACAGGCTGTATTTGTGCGGAACCAGCAGAATGACCCCATCCGCCTGATCAAAAAGCTTCGCTTGTAGCTGTCGCTTTTCATCATCGCTTTGCACTTTGATCCAATCATTTCCCTCAACGGGTTCAGGAATCCAGTTGGCGTCCCTGAACATCGCTTGCAGCTCACTCAAAAGTTTCACCGTCTGGTCGAAGGGAAGTGTTTCAACCATTGGAGACGTTGTTATGCCGTCTACTTTCCCTTTGGTGTAGCCCACCGCCCCGTAGATGGTTTTGGGCAAAGTGAAGCCATGCTCAGGGTCATCAAAAGTGATCACGACCGGGCTGCTAATCCAGGTCGAGTCGACCTTGGGCGGGTCACTTGGGTACACGGCTGTTTTCCGCTCAACAGGAAAACTGGAGTCTTTGACGACTTCGGCATATGGCTTGCCGATGCGAACGACCAGAAAATCCATCGGATAGTGGAAAGACGTCAGGGTTACGTACAGCGCGAAAAACGCTGCTCCCCGCCAGTATCGACTGCGCCACTTGTACCGATTACTCATGCTCCGCTTCGATCCCGACCCACACTGATATCGATCAAGTATTTCGCAGTCGTCTGATCTTGCTTGTCACAGCTTGCGTAGCACTTGATCAACAGCAGCAAGCTGTACTTTCCCGGTACGTACAAATCAATGCCAACAGCTTGATCAAAGAGTTTTGCCCTTAGCCGCTCACGTTCCGGAACGGAGTCAAGATTGAACCAGTCGTTTTTTTCCAAAGGCTCAAGCTTCCATCCTCGCGATTTGAGATTGCTCTGAGTAACAACCAATCGATCCAGAGCTTCTGCGAACGGCAAAGTTTCTGTCATTGGCGAGGTCGTCAGTGTCGAGACTTTCTGGCTGACATACGTAACAGCACCAAACACAGTCGGGGGCAGTTTGAAGCCATAAACAGGATCATCAAACTCAATGAGGGTAGGGCTGCTAATCCATGTAGAGCCAGGACGCGCGGGATCCTTCGGGTCATTGGGATCACCAGGATAGATCGTCGTTTTATCCTCGACCGGGAAGCTTGAGTCTTTGATGACCCGTTCGTAGGGTTTGCCGATATGAACGGATAGGGTCTTGGCACCCAATGGCCACGCCATAACTCCAGCCAGCAAAATCGTAGCGGCGCCCATCGACACCCAATGCTTACCTGCCAAGGTCGTTGATTTCCTCCGAGACGGTTTAAAACGATCAATCACTGAAATGATCTTCACCAAAACCTACATCAATCAAATATTTCGCCGTCTCCGGATTCCGCTCATCGCACCGTGCATAGCACTTGATGTGGAGGAACAGGCTGTATTTGTGTGGGATCAACAGAATGACACCGTCCATTTGATCAAAAAGCTTGGTCTGAAGACGCACCTTGTCCTCTTGGGTTTCAGTCTTGAGCCAATCATTCCCTTCAACAGCTTCTGGCGACCAACCTGCCTTTTTGAACATCTGCTGCAGCTCTCCCAGCAGATTCACTGCTTGCTCGAACGGCACCGTCTCCAGCATTGGTGACGTAGAAAGGGTGATCGCTTTGAAGTCAGACCAGCCAATCGCACCGAATTTTGTGACGGGCAACGTGAACCCATGTTGTTCGTCATCGAACGTGATGATCACTGGGCTAGTGATCCAAGTCGAACTTGGGTGAGGTGGGTCACTTGGGTAAACAGCTGTTTTCCATGTCACAGGAAACGTCGAGTCTTGCACAACGCTTTCGTAAGGCTTGCCGATGTGGACACGCAAGATGCCCATCGGATAATGAAACGATGTGATGCAGAGAAGCAGCGCAAAAAACAGCGGCCTCTTCCAAAAGCTCCGACGAGTCGAATAGCGGATCCTCATTCGCTGTAGTAATCCTTTCCTACGCTGACATCGATCAGATATTCCGCCGTTTTCGGATCACGCTCGTCGCACCGGGCGTAGCATTTGACGTTGAGCGCGAGACTGTACTTATGGGGGATCAATAGCACCGTCACCATGACGTGATCAAACAACTCGGCCTGAAGCGTCTTTCGACTGGCCTCATCAGCCGTGTTCACCCAAGGATTCGTCTCAGTGTTCCACTCTGCCCAACCGGCGTTTTTTAATTGGCTCTGAAGTTGATCAAGCACGACCACCAATTGGTCGAAGGGCAACGTTTCGAGCATTGGAGAGGTGGTCATGTTCGAGACCTTCCCCTCGTCAAATCCGATTGAACCGAACTTGGTAACAGGCAGCGTGAAACCGTGCTCGGGGTCATCGAAATGAATAATGACCGGTGTGGAAATCCAGGCTGAGCTGGGGTGGGGAGGATTTCCGGGGTAAATCACAGTGTGGGCTGGCACGCCAAACGTTGAGTCGGCAACCGTCTCGTCGTAAGTCTTTCCGATATGAACTCGCAAAGTATCCGTACTCCAGTTGGAATACGCGATTGCCGCAGCAGCCAACGCAGCCGCGAGAATTATCCAGACTCGCTTTTTCGACAACTGCATCACTGGAGTCCGTTGATGAACACCGTGGCGGAGAACGCGCCATTGAGGGCTTGGCCGCAGGTGCAGGTGTCGCCGAGGCGGGCGGCGGCGAGGCCGTTGATGAAGACGTCGCCGGAGCCGCTGGCAATCGGGTTGGTGCCGTGGCCGGGAATGGGGCAGGTGGTCGGGTCGGTGACGCGCGCGGCGGGTTTTCCAGACATGAACACTCCTTGTTTGTCGTTTGAGGCGAGCGGGGAAGCTAACGAGCGGAGCGGGGGGGCGTCAACCTTTGAATACCGTTTCAAAGGGTTGCGATGTGCCACTGTGGGGGGCTGAAAACCCTGTGGGAGCTGGCTTGCCAGAGATGACGGCGGCACTGCCGACATTGATGCTGCCTGACACGCCGCTATCGCTGGCAAGCCAGCTCCCACAGGTTTTGTGGTGATGTCGTGGAGGGTGTTAAACGCGGGTTTTGCGGGCTGTTTAAGCACACGCGGTGTTACGTCAGAAAGGCTACAAAACCTTGCGCCGTTGCCTACGGCTACGCCAGAATCCGCCGGCTTGTGCGCTTCGGGGCTGGTCTCTATCGTTTGCTGGCCACTGCTTATCAGTGGTCGGGTTTAGTAGCTCGCTGATACCACGTCGCACAAATCTCCATGAGTCAGGCTTTCGCTCCTGCACTTTTATGGTGGCTGTGCGCAGGGCGCCTTCGGGTGCGCCGATTTCGTGGCTCATCGGTCTACTAACCTGCGCATAGCTGCCTCCACTTTGTTTAGTAGCGGATTGGTTGCAGCCTCACTCTTCAAAGAGGTTAGAGCCAATGACAAAGATCACACCAGATCCCCCGGACACCGATCCAGCACCGCACGACCCCATCACCGAAGCACAGCGCATGAAAGAAGCCGCCAACCGCGCTCTCGATTTCTATCTCTGTCCCGGTCTCAAACAAGACCCCGCCGCAACGCGCAGGCCCAGCAACATCTTCCTCATCGATCCCGCCGTGGATAACGAAACCCTGTTGGTGCATGCCTGCGAATCGCTAGCGTCGGCGAGCATCATGGCCAGTGATCTGGCCGGGTTTATCGACGGGCCGCAGCGCAGTTCGTTGCTGGGGATTGCGCAGGTGATCATGTTGGGTGAGTTGGCGGTGAATCGGGTGCTCGACAACCTCGTTCCCCCTGCCTGAACGCAGAAACAAATGTAGGAGTGAGCCTGCTCGCGATAGGGCCGTCAGCTTCAACATTGATGTTGACTGACAGACCGCTATCGCGAGCAGGCTCACTCCTACAAGGGATGTTGCGTAATTCAGGCCTACCGGATTATTGGCCCGGGATATCCTTGCGCAGTTTCACCGGGTCTTGCTGCTGTTTCTTTTTGGCCATCGCGCCGCGCAGTTTGATGTTGATCGCCTCAACCGCCAGCGAGAACGCCATGGCGAAGTAGACGTAGCCTTTCGGCACATGCACGTCGAACGACTCGGCAATCAGCACGGTACCGACCACCAGCAGGAACGACAGCGCGAGCATTTTCAGCGACGGGTGCTTGTCGATGAATTCGCTGATCTTGCCCGACGCCAGCATCATCACCAGCACCGCCACGACAATCGCCGCGACCATCACTGGCACGTGGGAAACCATGCCCACCGCCGTAATCACCGAATCCAGCGAGAAGACGATGTCGATGATCGCGATCTGAATGATGGTGTAGAGGAAGTTGCCGCCCTTGCCGCCAGGCGTGTCGTCGCTTTCGTCTTCGCCTTCCAGCGCGTGGTACATCTCTTGCGAGCTCTTCCACAGCAGGAACAGACCACCGAAGAACAGGATCAGGTCGCGACCGGAAATGCCTTGGCCGAACACTTCGAACAGGTCGGCGGTGAGGCGCATGACCCAGGTGATCGACAGCAGCAACAGGATGCGGGTGATCATGGCCAGGCCAAGACCGAAGATCCGGGTGCGCTGCTGCATGTGTTTAGGCATGCGGCTGACCAGGATCGAAATCATGATGATGTTATCGATGCCGAGGACGATTTCCAGGGCGGTCAGGGTGAAGAAGGCAACCCAGATTTCGGGGTTGGTCAGCCATTCCATGTGTATTCCTTTGAGCGATTGTTAAACCGAAAAAGGTCCGGGCTTCAAACCGCGAAGCCAGGACCCGAAACGGTGAGTCTTGGGCTTATAGAGTGCTGAACACCGGGAAAGTCCCCAACAGCAGTGCAGCAATCAGAATGCAGATGCACACCAGGATCGCCCATTTCAGGGTGAAACGCTGGTGGTCACCGAAATCAATGCCGGCCAGGGCCACCAACAAGTAGGTCGATGGCACCAACGGGCTCAGCAAGTGGACGGGCTGACCAACGATCGAGGCACGGGCCATTTCCACTGCGGTGATCCCATAGTGGCTGGCGGCTTCGGCCAACACCGGCAACACGCCATAGTAGAACGCGTCGTTGGACATGAAGAAGGTGAACGGCATGCTCACCAGCGCCGTGATCACGGCCAGGTACGGGCCGAGGAAATCCGGAATCACCGCCAACAGGCTTTTCGACATCGCATCGACCATGCCGGTGCCCGACAGGATACCGGTGAAAATACCCGCCGCAAAGATCAGCCCGACCACTGCCAGCACGCTGCCGGCGTGAGCCGCGACGCGATCCTTCTGCATCTGCAGGCAAGGGTAGTTGACGATCATGGCGATACTGAACGCGACCATGAACAGCACCGGCAACGGCAGCAGGCCGGCGATCAGGGTGCACATCAGGCCGAAGGTCAGGGCGCCGTTGAACCAGATCAACTTCGGACGGCGGGCATCGGGGAATTGCGAGACGCTGATTTCGCTGTGATCGATATCATCGCCAACCAGATGCAGCTCACCGAGGCGCGCACGCTCACGTTTGCCGTAGAAGTAGGCAATCAGCAGGATCGCCACGACACCGGCGGCCATGGCCGGGATCATCGGCACGAAAATGTCCGACGGGTCGACATGCAGCGCACTTGCGGCACGCGCGGTCGGGCCGCCCCACGGGGTCATGTTCATCACGCCGCCGGCGAGAATGATCAGGCCGGCCATGATCCGCGGGCTCATGCCGATGCGGCTGTACAACGGCAGCATCGCCGCTACGCAGATCATGTAGGTGGTCGCGCCGTCACCGTCGAGGGAAACCACGAGCGCCAGGACGGCGGTGCCGACCGACACCTTCAACGGGTCGCCCTTGACCAGTTTGAGGATCTTGCGCACGGCCGGGTCGAACAGGCCGGAGTCGATCATCAACGCGAAGTAGAGAATGGCAAACATCAGCATCACGCCGGTCGGCGCCAGTTTGGTGATGCCTTCGAGCATCATCGGACCGATCTTCGGGGCGAAACCGCCGAACAGGGCGAAGACGATCGGGATGATGATCAGCGCGATCAGCGCGGACAGGCGCTTGGTCATGATCAGGAACATGAACGTGATGACCATGGCGAAGCCAAGGAAAGTCAGCATGGGAATACTCCAGGCGTAGCGCGGCTAGTTGAGTGAGCGGATCGGGCGGGATCAGCGCAGAACGGGAAGCACGAGGCGTACGGGCGGAGTCAGAGCGAGGAGGCGGGCTACAGAGGACATCAGAATCACCATTGTTGTTGTTAATTGGGCCATTCGTGCGAGGCATCACACGCATTGGCCAACCGGTCTGTTGCCGGAAGTGAGGCGATCCTAATCGCGGAAGCTTTCAGCTACCTTTCGCTGGAGAAAGCTTTGAATGAACGGTCAACCGGCCGTCGGATGCGAACTAGAGTCAATGATTACGGGCGGGAGGACTTTGAACATGAGCCAATTGCACAGCGGTGGCTGCCATTGCGGACACATTCGTTATCAGTTCAACGGGCCGTTGCACGACATCGCCCACTGCCATTGCTCGATTTGCCGCAAGGTCAGCGGCGGGATTGTCACGACGTGGATCACCGTTCCCGCAGCGAACTTTCAATGGTTGGCCGGGACGCCGTCGCGTTATGACTCGTCGCAGAGTTGCGCGCGGTTCTTCTGTCCGAACTGCGGCGCGCAACTGGCACTGATCACGTTGCTCAGCCCCGAAAGTATCGACGTGACCATCGCCACCCTTGATCACCCTGAGCTGGCAACCGCCGAACGGCATATCTGGACGGACAGCCAGTTGCCATGGCTGCACCTGGACGAGCATCTGCCGGGCGAAGCCGAAGAAACGCTCTGATCAAAAAACAGACAAGTTCAGCGGCCGCATCGCGCCCATCCAGATCGCATGTTCGGTGTGGTCGAGCAAATCGTCACCGGTGTCCGGGTGCAGAAACACCACCAGGCCTTGACGATTGAGCGCCAGCCACGGCAGCACATCGCCGATCAGCTCAGGGCCGAAGGCCAATTGGCAGCTCCAGTCCGGGTGCGGGCCGACCGGGCGTTCGTGGACGCGGCCCATTTTCAAGGGGAACAACTGCGCGGCTTGTTCACACAACGCGCGCGCCTGATCGATGGAGTTGGCGTCGAAATAGACGTGGGCGTGGTAGCCCTTGATCGCTTGCATCTGAAACCCTCGGAAATCGGTTCGAACCCTCGGCGTTGCCCGTATGTCACACGCCATACAAGGGATAACAAAAGAGATCAGTCATGAAAAATGCCGAAACCCCGGCGGTAAAAGTGGTGCTCTATGGTGCCATGAGTAGCCTGGGCGGTGCGTTGATGGCTGAGTTGCTGCGCCGCCAGCATGAAGTCATCGCCATTCTCGACGATTTGACCGCACTCGCGCCGCGTCCGGGTCTGCGCACTAAAAGTGGTGATCTGTTCGATGTCGAGCGGGTCAATCAAAGCGTAGCGGGAAGCTCGGCGGTGATTTGCCTGCTGGACGCGCCGGGGTTGCCGTTCAGCAGCGATCACGTCGAACGCTCCATCGTGCTCGGCCCGGTTGAACAGGTGCTGGCGGTCGATGCGCTGGTCGATGGTCTGCAATTGGCCAATGTGTCGCGGTTGTTTCTGGTGGGCGATTTTGCCGTGCTCGACGAGCCGGATCTGGATGACCGCTTGCAACGTCACGCCGCTGAGGAAATCCGCGAAGCACTGCAAAGCAGTCCGCTGCAGTGGACGTTGGTCAATGCGCCGCATGGCGTGGCCGGGCTGACAATTGAGCATTTCAGCCAGGTCGGCGGCAACCTGGAGCCGGGGCTGGCCGAACCGCTGGAGCGATTGAATCGCGTGGCGGTGGGGATTGCCGATGAGCTGCGGTTGAATCTGCATGTGGGCCAGCATGTGAATTTTGTCGCGGCTTCAGATTCGTAAAAGATCGCAGCCTGCGGCAGCTCCTACATGAGATCGGTGTAGGGGCTGCCGCAGGCTGCGATCTTTTGATCCTCAAACCGCAATCGAAGGCAGCGCCAGCCCACTCAAGGACTCCGCGCTGCTCGCCTGTTCCGCCATCAACCAATCGACAAACTGCTGAATCAACGCACCGCGGCGTTTGCGTTGCGGCAGCACTACGTAATAACCGAGGCGCGACAGGGTCGTTTCGGCTATGGGTCGACACAGCAAACCCTGACTCAGCAAGTTATCCACAAGGTGCCGCCAACCGATCGCCACGCCTTGGCCGCCAATCGCCGCTTGAATCAACAGCGTGTAATTGTCGAAGCGCAATTGCCCCGGCGCCGGCGGTGTATTGATACCGAGTTCACGGAACAGACCACTCCAGTCAAACCAGTTGCTGCTGTTTTCCCCGCGCAAATGCAACAGCGGCAAATCCAGCAGCGCGTGAGCGGGCAGGGGCGCCGGACGTTCCTTGAGCAATTGCGGGCTGCACACCGGGAATACTTCTTCGCTGAACAGCCAATGGCTTTCACCCTGTTTAAAACGTCCATCGCCAAACAGGATCGCCACGTCGATATCCGTGCGCAGCATATTGTGATTTCGCTCACTGGTGACAAGGCTGACATCGACGTGGGGGTTGGCCTCATGGAAGCGATGCAAGCGCGGCATCAGCCAATACGCGGCGAAAGCAAAGTCGGTGGCGACTTGCAGCACCTCGTGTTGCTGTTGAGCGCTGATCGCGCTCAATCCTGCGTCGATATTTTGCAAACCGAGGGCTACCTGCTCGAACAGGATCGCGCCGACTTCGGTCAGTTCAATGCCGCGATAGATGCGATCAAACAGGCGCGTGCCCAGTTGTTCTTCCAAACGTTTGATCTGTTGACTGATCGCCGGCTGGGTGGTGCCGAGTTCAACCGACGCGGCGGTAAAACTACGATGTCGCGCCGCCGCCTCGAAGGCACGCAACAGGTCGAGGGACAGATCACCCAAGGCTTCATACATAAGCGGTGCTTATCCTAGTCATTGCCCGGCGCGGGCTTTACCCGATACAGCATGGACTCCATGCTCGATCGCAGCAATGTCGCATAAATATTCACTATGGAATGCCGCGATCACATGAAGCGCAAGAATATTCTTTTCATCATGGCCGATCAGATGGCCGCGCCAATGTTGCCGTTCTACGGCCCTTCGCCGATCAAACTACCGAATCTTTCCCGCCTCGCCGCCCAAGGCGTGGTGTTCGATGCCGCTTATTGCAACAGCCCTTTGTGCGCGCCGTCGCGGTTTACTCTCGTCAGCGGCCAGTTGCCGAGCAAGATCGGCGCCTATGACAACGCTGCCGATTTCCCCGCCGATGTGCCGACCTACGCCCATTACCTGCGCCGTCTCGGCTACCGCACCGCACTGTCGGGCAAGATGCATTTCTGCGGCCCCGATCAGTTGCACGGCTACGAAGAACGCCTGACCAGCGACATCTATCCCGCCGATTACGGCTGGGCAGTGAACTGGGATGAGCCGGACGTAAGGCCGAGCTGGTATCACAACATGTCGTCGGTATTGCAAGCCGGGCCATGCGTGCGCACCAACCAACTCGATTTCGACGAAGAGGTGGTGTTCAAGGCCCAGCAATACTTGTTCGATCACATCCGCGAGGATGGCGATCAGCCGTTCTGCCTGACGGTGTCGATGACTCACCCGCACGACCCGTACACCATTCCCAAAGCATTCTGGGATTTGTACGACGATGCCGATATCCCGTTGCCTACAACCCCGGATCAACACGAACTCGATCCGCACTCACAACGTCTGCTCAAGGTTTATGACCTGTGGGATAAGCCGCTGCCTGTGGATAAGATTCGCGATGCGCGTCGGGCGTACTTCGGGGCGTGCAGCTATATCGACGCCAATGTTGGCAAACTTCTGCAAACCCTCGAAGAAACCGGGCTGATCGAGGACACCATCATTGTGTTCTCTGGGGACCACGGCGACATGCTTGGCGAGAAAGGCCTCTGGTACAAAATGCACTGGTACGAAATGGCCGCCCGCGTGCCGCTGTTGATCAGTGCGCCGGGCCAGTTCGAGGCAGGCCGGGTCAGCGCTGCCGTGTCGACTGCAGACCTGCTGCCGACTTTCGTTGAACTGGCGGGCGGCACGCTTGAACCGGGTCTGCCGCTGGATGGCCGCTCCTTGGTCTCGCACTTGCAAGGGCAGGGCGGTCATGACGAAGTGTTTGGCGAATACATGGCCGAAGGCACCGTCAGCCCGTTGATGATGATCCGTCGCGGCGCCTACAAATTTATCTACAGTGAAAGCGACCCTTGCCTACTCTTCGATGTAAGCAACGACCCGCGCGAACTGGAAGAACTCAGTCAATCGCCGCAACATCGCCAACTGTTCGACGATTTTCTCGCCGAAGCGCGGGCCAAGTGGGACATTCCGGCGATCCACCGGGAAGTGCTGGCCAGCCAGCGCCGCCGCCGATTTGTTGCCGACGCGTTAACCATCGGCAAGCTGAAGAGCTGGGATCACCAGCCGCTGGTGGACGCCAGTCAGCAATACATGCGCAACCACATCGACCTCGATGATCTGGAACGCAAAGCACGTTATCCACAACCCTGCCAAAACCAATAATGTTAAGGGGAAGTCCATGCGTAAGTTATCCACAGTAGTGACGGTTGGCCTGCTCGCCCTGAGCAGCGCCTCGGCATTCGCCGAGCAGAGCTGCGACACGGTGAAAATGGCCGATCCGGGTTGGAGCGACATTGCCGCGACCAACGCGATCACCGGGTTTCTGCTGGACGGCATGGGCTACAAGGCCAAAGTCGACACCCTCGCGGTGCCGATCACCTTTGGCGGGTTGAAGGACGGCCAAGTGGATGTGTTCCTCGGCAACTGGATGCCGGCGCAGCAGGGTTTCTACGACAAGTTCGTCGCCACTGGCGATGTCACGCAATTGGCGAAGAACCTCGACGGCACCGAGTTCACCCTGGCCGTGCCGGACTACGTGTGGGATGCGGGTGTGCATAACTTTGCCGACCTGAACAAATACGCGGACAAGTTCGAGCGCAAAATTTACGGCATCGGTTCGGGCGCGCCGGCGAATATCTCGCTGCAGGAAATCATCAAGAAGAATGACTTCGACATGGGTCAGTGGAAGCTCATCGAATCCAGTGAACAGGCGATGCTGGCGGAAGTGTCGCGAGCGGTGAAGAAGCAGAAATTCGTCACCTTCCTCGGCTGGACCCCGCACCCGATGAACGTGCAGTTGAAAATGCATTATCTCAAGGGTGGCGAGAAGTACTTTGGCGACACCGGCAGCGTGTTTACGTTGACGCGCAAGGGCTACGCCGAGGCGTGTCCGAATGTGGGTAAATTGCTGACCAATCTGTCGTTCACTCAGGAGATGGAGAACAGCATCATGGCTGAGGTGGTGAACAAGAAGGTCAGCAATGCCGAGGCGGCGAAGGCGTGGATCAAGGCGAATCCGGCGGTGTTGGATAAGTGGCTGGATGGGGTGAAGACGGTAGACGGGAAGGATGCGTTGGCGGCGGTTAAGGCGAAGCTTTGATTGTGGGGTGGCTGGATGAGTGATCGGCTTGAGATTTTTGCCCCCTCACCCCAGCCCTCTCCCCCAAGGGGGCGAGGGGAAAGGGAGCCGATCGTTGTTGGATTCTAAACTTACGCTCAACTCCGAAATTGCAGGTCGGTGCATCTCCACCAAACACCTCGGTCAGTCCCCTCTCCCTCCGGGCGGTCCGACGTTTCGGGAGGGCTAGGGTGAGGGCCCTTTCCCTGTCACCCTGATAACCTTGAACAAAACCCCAACCGCGAGGATCCATGGCCTTCCCCAGCCGCCACTCTCTCTTCCCCTTCCTCACCTGGCTACCGCGACAGACCCGCGCCAGCGTCGGACGGGATCTGATCGTCGGCCTCAGCGGTGCGATTCTCGCGTTACCCCAGTCGATTGCCTACGCGCTGATCGCCGGCCTGCCACCTGAATACGGTCTCTACGCCGCGATCATCCCGGTGTTGATCGCCTGTCTGTGGGGCTCATCGTGGCATTTGATCTGTGGTCCGACCGCAGCGATTTCGATTGTGCTGTACGCCAGCGTCAGCCCTTTAGCGGTGCCGGCGTCGCAGGACTACATCACCCTGATCCTGCTGCTGACTTTCCTGGCCGGAGTTTTCCAGTGGTTGCTCGGTTTGCTGCGCTTCGGCGCGCTGGTGAATTTCGTCTCGCACTCGGTGGTGCTGGGATTCACCCTCGGCGCCGCGGTGGTGATTGCCATCGGGCAATTGCCGAACCTGCTGGGGCTGGAACTGCCGGCGCAGGCTACGGCGCTGGCGAGTCTGATGGATCTGCTGCAACACTTCCGGTCTGTGGATAAACCGTCGCTGCTGCTCGGTGTGGCGACAGTGGTCGTCGGTGTGGTGTTGAAACAATTGCTGCCGCGCTGGCCGACGCTATTGATAACCCTCGTATTGGCCAGCCTGCTGGTATGGCTGTGGCCGGCGATGTTCGGCCACGTGCATTTGGTCAGCGCATTCGTTGGGCGGTTGCCACCGTTCAGTGCGTTGCCGCTGGATCTGGATTTGATTCTGCGGTTGCTACCGAGCGCCGTGGCGGTGGGCATGCTCGGGCTGGTCACCAGCCTGTCGATCGCCCGCTCGATTTCGGCGCGGTCGCAACAGTTGCTTGATGCCAATCAGGAAGTCCGCGCGCAGGGTCTATCGAATATTGTCGGCGCGTTCTTTTCCGGGTCGTTGTCGGCGGGATCGTTTACCCGTTCGGGCTTGAGCTACGAGGCGGGCGCCTGCTCGCCGCTGGCCGGGATCTTTTCGGCGATCTGGGTGGCGTTGTTTGCGATTTTCGGCGCGGGGCTGATTTCGCATATTCCGATTCCCGCCATGGCCGGAAGCATTCTGTTGATCGCCTGGGGCTTGGTCGATCATCGCGGGATTCGTGCGTTGCTGCGGGTCAGCCGTGCGGAATTCGTGGTGATGGCGCTGACGTGCCTCGCGACCTTGCTGCTGGAACTGCAAACGGCGATTTATGCCGGCGTGCTGGCCTCACTGTTTTTCTACCTCAAGCGCACTTCGCAACCGCGTGTGCAGCATTGGCGCGACGGTGAGGACGATGTTTTACGCGTCGGCGGCTCGATCTTTTTCGGCGCCAGCCATTATCTGCAGGTGAGATTGCAACGCATGCACGGCGCGCGGGTGGTGATCGAGGCGCAGCAGATCAACTTCATCGACTATTCGGGGGTGGAGATGCTGCATCAGGAGGCGCGGCGGTTGTTGAGTCAGAATCGCAGTTTGACGCTGCGCGGGGCGCGGCCGCAGGTGGTGGAAGAGTTGCGCAAGCTGGAAGGGTCGGAGAAATGTCCGATCCGGTTTGAGGATTGATCCAACAATAACAGCATACCCCTGTAGGAGTGAGCCTGCTCGCGATAGCGGAGTGTCAGATACACATGTTTCAACTGATACTCCGCTATCGCGAGCAGGCTCACTCCTACAAGGATTACTGGGCCAGTTGGCGGCGGAGTTCGGCCAGCACTGGCGCCGTGTCGGGTCGGACGCCCCGCCACAAAAAGAACGCCTCAGCGGCCTGCTCCGCCAACATCCCCAACCCATCCATCACCAACGCCGCACCCTGCTCGCTGGCCCAGCGGCAAAACGCCGTCGGCTCTTTGCCGTACATCATGTCGTAGCACAGGGTCTTGCCCGGCTCGATCAAGCTAGGCGCAATCGGCGGTACATCACCGGTGAGGCTCGCCGACGTGGCATTGATGATCACGTCCACCGGCTCGCGCAACCAGTCGAAACCACTGGCCGACACCGGCCCCAGATCGCAGAACAACTCGGCCAGCAGCTCAGCCTTGTCCACCGTGCGATTGGCAATGATCACCGAGGCCGGCTTCTCCGCCAGCAACGGCTCCAGCGCCCCACGCACTGCACCGCCAGCACCCAGCAACAGGATGCGTTTGCCGGTCAGGCTGAACCCGGCATTCACCGTCAGATCACGCACCAGTCCGGCGCCGTCGGTGTTGTCGCCGAGCAGCGAGCCGTCGGCCAGTTTGCTCAGGGTGTTCACCGCGCCGGCCCGTTGCGCGCGAGCCGTCAGGCTGTTGGCCAGACGGTAAGCATCTTCCTTGAACGGCACGGTGACGTTGGCGCCGCGACCTTTCTGGAAAAACGCCGTGGCGCAGGCGGAGAAGTCGTCGAGCGGCGCCAGCAGCGTGCTGTAGTCGAGACTCTGGCCGGTCTGTTCAGCGAACAGCTTGTGAATCATCGGCGATTTGCTGTGGCCAATCGGGTTACCGAAAACGACGTAACGATCCATCAGCAATCCTCAGGCCTCGGCCAGCCAGTCGCGATCTTGCAGGAAATATTCGGTCAGGCGCGCTTCTTCGCTGCCCGGCTCAGCCTTCCAGTCATAGCCCCACCGCACTTGCGGCGGCAGCGACATCAGAATCGATTCGGTACGCCCGCCCGATTGCAGACCGAACAGCGTGCCGCGGTCGTAGACCAGGTTGAATTCGACGTAGCGGCCACGGCGAAATTCCTGGAATTCACGCTGTTGAGCGCTGAACGCATCGTTTTTGCGTCGTTGCACGATCGGCAGATAAGCGTCGATGTAAGCGTCACCGATGGCGCGCATGAAAGCGAAGCTGGTATCGAAGTCCCACTCGTTCAGGTCATCGAAAAACAGACCGCCGATGCCGCGCGGTTCGTGGCGATGCTTGATGTGGAAGTAGGTGTCGCACCAGGCTTTGTAGCGCGGGTAGACGTCCGCGCCGAACGGCGCGCAGGCCTGTTCGGCGACGCGGTGCCAGTGGATGCAGTCTGCTTCGTTGCCGTAATACGGGGTCAGGTCGAAGCCGCCGCCGAACCACCAGACCGGTTCTTCACCTTCTTTCTCGGCGATGAAAAAGCGCACGTTGGCGTGGGACGTCGGCACATGCGGGTTGTGCGGGTGAATCACCAGCGACACGCCGAGGGCTTCAAAACCGCGACCGGCCAATTCCGGGCGATGGGCGCTCGCGGACGGTGGCAGACCGCTGCCGAAGACGTGGGAGAAGTTGACGCCGCCCTTTTCGATCAGCGTGCCGTTCTCGATCACGCGGGTGCGACCGCCACCGCCAGCGGGCCGGGTCCAGGCGTCTTCGACGAAGCGCGTGCCGCCGTCTTCGAGTTCGAGTGCGGCGCAGATGCGGTCTTGCAGGTCGAGCAGATAGGCCTTTACGGCGTCGGTGCGGGTCGTCATGGCTTCACCTTGAATCGGGCGGCGCCCCGCGGGCGGGCGACGCAAATGGGCGCGTAGCATACCACCGCAGACTAACGCGCCGCAGTTGACGAAGATCAAGCATGGGAGTTGGATAGGGGGCTCACGAAAGACCCAAGGAGAGCAGGCAGATGGCAAAGCGTATCCAGTTCCGCGCCCACGGCGGCCCCGAAGTGCTCGAATATGTTGACTACGAACCCGCTACCCCCGGCCCGAATCAGGTGCGTGTGGCCAACAAGGCCATCGGCCTGAACTTCATTGATACCTATTACCGCAGCGGCCTTTACGCGCCGCCAGCCTTGCCGTCCGGCCTGGGTGCTGAAGGTGCGGGCATCGTCGATGCCGTGGGCAGCGACGTCACCCGGTTCAAAGTCGGTGATCGCGTCGCCTATGGCAGCGGCCCATTGGGCGCTTACAGCGAGTTGCACGTTTTGCCCCAAGACAATCTGGTGCACCTGCCCGACGAAATCAGTTTCGAAACGGCTGCCGGGGTCATGCTCAAAGGCCTGACCGTGCAATATCTGCTGCGCCAGACCTATGAGCTCAAGGGTGGCGAAACCATTCTGTTTCATGCCGCTGCCGGGGGTGTCGGTTCACTGGCCTGCCAATGGGCCAAGGCACTGGGCGTGAAGCTGATCGGCACCGTAAGTTCCAAAGAGAAAGCCGAACTGGCCAAGGCCAACGGGGCGTGGGCGACGATCGATTACAGCCGCGAAAACGTTGCGCAGCGCGTGCTGGAATTGACCGATGGCAAGAAAGTCCCGGTGGTCTATGACGGTGTTGGCAAGGACACTTGGCTGACTTCCCTCGACAGCGTTTCGCCGCGCGGCCTGGTGGTGAGCTTCGGCAATGCCTCGGGTGCGGTGGACGGCGTGAACCTGGGTATTCTGGCCGCCAAGGGTTCGCTCTACGTGACCCGGCCGACCCTGGCGACTTATGCCAACAATGCCGAGAATCTGCAGCGGATGGCCGATGAATTGTTCGAGATGATCATCAGCGGCAAGTTGAAGGTGGACATCAGCCAGCGTTACCCACTGGCTGATGCGGCGAAGGCGCAAACCGAATTGTCGGCACGGCGCACCACCGGCTCCACCGTCCTGCTGCCCTGACACGTAGCCAGCCAACGAAGCCCCCGGACGAGTCGTCATGACTCGCCCGAGGCGCCTCGCAACTCAACGAAGAACGGCGTTTTGCCGGCCACGGTGGTTTCAAAATCACCCCGAGCCAGACGCCGCACCTGCAAGCCCAGCACACCTGGCAGTCCGAGCAATGCGCTCGCTTGCGCCTCGTTGCGCAAAGCCCCTTCGATAATGCGTTCTGCACCGGCCGGCAATCGCTCCTGCGCGATGAGCAGCCACATGTGCGCGCCGTCGGCCTGTCGATCGATTTGCACCTGCACATCCGAAGCATGCAGTTCGGGCAACGCCTCTGCGAGCACGCTCAGAACCTGTTTCTGAGTGATGAGCGCACCGCCCAGCTTGATCGAGCTCTCGACTCGCCCCTCCAGCTCCAGTATTGGCAGAGCGCTGCCACAGGCACAGTTCGATTGCCTGCCCAGGAGTCCGCCACGGTCGCCAATGCGGTACCGCAGCAACGGCACCTGATCGGGCAGCAAAGGGGTCAGCAGAAACTCGCCGGTTTCACCGTCGGCCAGCGCTCGCAGGCTGACGGGATCAACCACTTCCAGCAGCATCGCATCCGCGTGCAGATGGTAGAAACCATGTTCGAGGTGCGCACACTGGAAGCCGATCGGCCCGGTCTCCGTCGAGCTATAGCCCAACGACCGTATGCTCAAGGCCGGCCAGTCCCGGGCCAGTTGGTCACGCAGGGGCTGACGGCAGGGTTCGCCAATGTAGTAGAGCCATCTCAGACTGCTCAACTGCGCCTTATCGACATCGGCATGATTGAACAGTGCCGCCGCAAAAGAGGGGGTGCAGATCAGTGCATCGGCCGCTTGTGACTGAATCAACCCGGCTATGCGCTGAACGCCCATCAGTGCGCCTGCAGGCAGCAGGCGCGCGCCGATGTGCTGGACGATGGCCGCCGCGTATTGAAAGGCACCCTGCATTTCACCGGGCGTGAGGCAATTAATGACGACACGGGGATGCTCATCGGTCGCAGCGAACATCCGCGCCCCAAGGGGCACGATGCTTTCGTTGAATGCCCAGGAATGGGTAATGTGCTTGCGGTTACCGGTGCTGCCACCCGAGGTCAGGGTCAGCCCGCCACCCGGTGCACGGTGTGACGCTTCGCCGAGTTGGGTAAACAGCAAGCCACCCTGTTCGTCCTCCACAGCCAGGATCGGAAGCCGATGCAGATCCTCTGCGGTCTGTACGTGCCGAATCTGCGGATACAACGTGCAGAACCATGGCAGGGATCGCGCATGGGCCAACTTTCTCGTGAAGGCTTCTGTCGCTGCCGCGTGAATGGCCTTCGAACTGGCCTGCCTCATAGGATCACTGCGCATGCCGCGGCTCTCCCTGACGAATGCCCAGTTCGGCGAACCCGTCGTTGACGACACTGGCCAGATGTTCCAACTGGGCGTGGCTGTGATTCGCACTGATGGCCAGCCGCAGTATGGCTTCACCCTTGGCTACCACCGGAAACAAGGCAGTGGTGACCGCGATGGCGTGCCGACGCAGGTGCAACGCCAGGTTGATGGCGTCACGCTCGGCGCCGACCCGGACAAAACGTATGGGTGAAGCAATCTGGTGATTGCCCAGCACCGGCCCGAGCAGGTCATCAATTACCGCCACATTTCGCCATAGCGAGGCCTGCAACCGGCCTAGTTGTGCAGAAAGATGAATATTGGCCGAGGCGACGGCCGCGCCGACACCGCCCATGGACAGGGGCCCACCGAAGGTATAAGTCGAGGCATGGCGCCGAATCAGCTCGGCATCCGCCGCGGTCAGCACAGTGATCGCACCGCCGGTTGCACCGAAGGCCTTGGACAACGACGACAGCAGGATCAAACGAGCGCGCAACGGCTCAGTGGCAGCAACAAGGGCATAGCCGCCTCCGGCCTCGCCATGGATCGACGTGCCGTGAGCGTCATCCGCATAGAGGTAACCCTCAAAGCGCTCAGCCAGTTGCAGCAATCGATTAACGGGATAGAGCCCGCGCATCGAGCCAATGCTGTCAGTCAGGATGATGGGCGTATTGCCTGCAGCGACAGCGATGGAGCAGGCGTCTTCGACTTGCTGAAGATCACTGCAATCGCAGCGCTGGACCGGGCCGAACTGCCACAGGATGCCTTGCAGCACTTGCATCGAGGCATGGGCGGCGCGGTCAACGATCCAGCCTGGGCCGCGCCGCAAGGGATACGATGGCAACTCGCCGGAGCCCAGCAGTGGCAGACAACCCAGATGAGCACTGCCCACCGAGTTGAACGTCACCGTATGCCCCTGGAATATGCGGTTCAACTGCTCATCGAGTTCACGCATCGGCGGCAGCAGCGCTCGGGTCCGGGCGGCCGCGAACTGCACACCGAAAGACTCGACGGCTTGCACTGCGCCTTGAATCAGACGGGGATCGCTCTCCAGGCCCAGATAGGAGCATGAAAGAAACTCGGTCAACTGTTCGCCATTGCCCAACTCTATGACCTTGCCCTCGCGCTTCACCAGCTGCAGGCCATTGAGCCCGGCATCGAACAGTTGCTGCTGATCGTCACGCGCCTGACGAACGCGGTTCTTGACCCAATTGACGGTCGGATGAGGTGTATTCATCGAGATACCTGCACAGATGAGGTATGGCGGTACACCTGTACTCGCCAGAGTTGGGTTTTTTCGCGTGCGATGGCGTCCTGATATTGCATGGTAACGTCGCAGAAGCCTTTGCTATCGGGCCTGACCACATGCAGATGGCCGCGAATGACCGTCAGCGCATGCGTGCTCAAGGCAGGCTGGATTCGCTGCAGGACACGGCTGCTGTCGGCTGGGGGCAAGAATGAAGTCACGTCGGAAAGCGAGACAAAATCGACATCCCTGCACCTGGCAACGCAGTCGAAAATATCCCCCTGCACCACGCTCAACTCGCACACCTGAAGTGCCTTGCGAGCCTGTCGGAAAACCTGCGGATCACACTCAAGCGGCAAGCCTTGCGGATATCGCAGTTCACCGAAAAACAGCATTTGCAGGAAAAAGCTTTCGCGCACGACCTGCGTGGTAAACAAGGTATGGAAAATACCCAGATACACCTCGCGGGAACTGACACCCAGGTTGTTGCGAGGAAATGCCCCGCGGTACAGCAGCGAATTCAGCACCGCTGCATTTCCCAACAAGGCGACCACAGCCTTCCAGCGTTTGAGAGGGAAATGGCTTGAGTAATACGCCGCTTGCTCGCCCAGGTCGTCGCACTGGAAAATCGCTCGGCCGGCCTTACCGGTGAACAGTCCGTTGATCTTTGCCAATCGCTGCAGGGTCTGCTCGAAGGCCCCCATGTAAACCGGTGCCTGCCAATGACGGGATTGAAACAGGTCCGCCAGCCAGTGACGATCCGCCGAGGGCAGGTCCAGTTGCTGAAAAATGGACTGGCGCCTTATCGCCGAAGTCCCCGATCGGTAACCCATGAAGTCCATGAATGAATCGTGATCGGTCTGCGCCAGCAAGGCAAAACGCAAGCGGGTAAAGGCCAGTTGTGGCGCACTGATATCCACGCAAGTCATGCGGGCCGGACTGCGGGCCAGCAACGGCAGAACGCGACCACCACAACCGGCAACGCCCGCCACGTGCCGGGCATGCTCGGGCAGAATGGAGTATTCGAGCGCCGTGTCTTCATCCCCCAGCGCGTAGTTCAATCGCTTGAAGTATTCAGCCATCACGACCTCCACGTACCCATCCCGGGAACGCACTTGAGGGCGTCATGATTTATCCAGGGCATGAAGGAATTCATACTGCGGCGCGCGGCCGTTTTGCCAGGCCTCATACTGCTTGTAAACCGCCTCAAGCATGTTGCCGGTCAGGCGCAGACTGGTTTCCATCACGGTGGCAATGGCATCCCAGTCAGCCTGGTGCTTGCAGGTGCGTTGCAGGATCAATTTGATCTCGTTGAAATGCTCGACATCGATATCTGAGTGAGCAATGAAGAACGTCAGCTGTGCTGGCTTCAGAGCCAGTGTTTCACTCAGTTTGTCGATCAGCGGAGTAATGAAGTGATAGGCGTTTTCCGCCCAGTAACTGTATCCAAGCCGCTGTAACGGATTACCGGTAAAAGAAATCCAGTACAAATACGCAATCAGTACCTCAGTTTCAGGAAGTGCCGACGGTATATCAAAGCTTTCATTTTTCAAACCCAGACTCATAACATCATGCAGAGCCATTTTTTCATGACCGACTTCTTGCGCCGCATGTTCAAAACAGAACTTTGCATACACCGGATTATCAGCATGTCGCACTCCGACAAGGCCCTGGTTTCGTGCATTGTGCGCGGTGTAATGAAACGTCTCGATCATATAGATCGCATATAACGCTTTGGAGACACTGGCTTCGCGGATGGCCTTGACCAGCCGGGAATTATCCAGAATATCGGCCCAAGCCTTTTCAATTCGTTGATCAAGCACAATCAACTGTTGTTCAAAACTGACGGACGCATTCATTGTGAGTCTCCGGGTAATTGGCGTTAATGGGGCAGGGCTGTTGAAGCGCGGTAAGGATTTGCCGCCATTCGGCAGACAACAGCCAGTAATCACCACGAGCGCGTTGTTCGATATGCACTGAGCTTGAGGTGAGCGGCGTCAGGCCGAAACGCTGGAACAGACGTCGTTGAGGTGGTCTGCACAAAGCGGTAACGCCTTGATACCCGCGATCGATCGCCCATTCGGTGGCGGCAGCCAGCAGCGCATTGATCGGTACCGGCCGGTGTTGCTGCGAATGGGTAATCAGGCGACTGAACTCGACATGACGCGCCAGCGCCACGGTCGGCGAGACATACTGATGGGCCAGCGATGCCCATTCGAACGGCGAGGGGGTCACTCTTAATACCGCCGTCAGTTGATCGCGCTGGTACAACAGAAAATGCGTGCTGCGCGATGAAATCGCCAGCTTCGTTTCAAGTGCCCTGGCTCTGGAAGTCAGCATGTAATGCTTTAACCGCAGACGAAACTGGCGGCCGATGAATCGTTCAAACTCGCTGATGTCTGCTCCCGTATCGAGAATAGCGATTCGATAATCAGCATGTTGCTTGTTCAGCGTTTCCTGAAGCCCCTGCAGATAGTCCTTGAGTTGTAAATTCGTAGTGTCCATTCCTTCTCCGCAGACGTTAACTTATCGAAGTTTCCTGAGCGCATTGAAATAATGGATGCTTTTGGAAATATCGCCACTGCGCGACTTCTGATAATGACGTGGGAAAAGTTACTGAAACTTCTTGTTTATAGATTTTATCTGACACACGAAGAACCAATATAAACAACATATTGTTTAACTTGCGCGACAGATCCAGGGATAAATCGCAGGCGGACGAAAAACTCCTCGTCTATGCAGTCGAGGAGTTCGCAAGCCCATCAGGTAGAAATCGGGTCAGTCGGGACGAATGACCTTACCGGTTGCAAGATCACGTATGACGCTAGGGTTTTTCCGTCCGCCGAGGCTACCGCCCAGCACCAGATCAACCTGCCCACGGAAATATTGCTCAACCCGTAAACGCGTACGCGCCGCCGGGCGTCCCTGTGGGTTGGCCGAGGTTGAAATCAACGGCCCGACCATCGAACACAAGTCGCGCACCTGCGGGTGATCACTGACGCGCAGCGCTACGGTGTCGTGCATGCCGGTGACCCATTCCGGCAACAAGCCCTGATGCGGCACCAGCCAGGTGTTCGGCCCCGGCCAGGTGCTGGCCATGCGGTCGATCCACTCTTGCGGGAAGTCCTCGAACAGGAAGTCGAACTGGCGAATGTTGTCGGCGACCAGAATCAGGCCTTTGACCACCGAACGATTCTTGATCGCCAGCAGCCGATCCACCGCTTCTTCATTCCACGGGTCGCAACCCAGCCCCCAGACGGCTTCGGTTGGATAGGCAATCACCGCCCCGGCGCGAATCTCTCGTGCGGCTTGTTGCACACGCCAACTGTTGACCATGAAAAAACTCTCCGCAAACAGGTTTCGCGCAGTTTACCGATCTTCCTTGTAAAACCTAGCTCGTCCTGGCCAACCAGCGACCGTTTTCGCACACGGCGCGACCATCCATTTCCAGTTCGGTGAGCGCCGCCAGCACTTTGGGTAGCCCCCAGCCGCTGCTGCCGGCCAAGGCTTCGCTGGTGTGCGGCGCGGCGTGGAGCAGGGCGAGCAAGGGGTGATCGGCTTTTGGTGTGTCTGTGGACAACGGTAAATGCTGCCAGCCACGCAACGCTTCGAGGATGTGCTCGATGGTTTCCACCAACACCGCGCCGTCACGGATCAACTGGTGGCAGCCTCGCGCGCCGGGGTGATGGATGGAGCCTGGAATCGCATACACCTCGCGTCCCTGTTCCGCCGCCAGGCGCGCGGTAATCAATGAACCACTGGCGACGCTGGCCTCGACTACCAGCACGCCGAGGGACAAACCGCTGATGATCCGGTTACGCCGTGGGAAGTTGCTCGGCGTCGGCCCGGCGTCCAGCGGAAACTCTGAAACCACCGCGCTGCCCGAGGCGATCATCGCGTCTGCCAAGCGCCGATTACGCTGTGGATAAAAGTTTTCCAGCCCGGTGCCCAGCACACCGATGGTCAACCCGCCGACATCCAACGCGGCTTGATGCGCGGCGGCATCAATGCCCAGCGCCAAACCACTGTTAATCACAAAACCCGCTCCGGCGAGGCTGCGGGAAAACGCGGTCGCCGTGTCCATTCCCGGACGCGAGGCGCGGCGGCTACCGACCATCGCCAGTTGCGGATTTTCCAGAATCAGCGGATCGCCAGCGACAAACAGCAACGGCGGCGGATCGGGAATCTGCGCCAGCAGCGCCGGGTAATCCGCCTGATCCCACATCAACAAATGATGCCCCGGGCGCTCTAGCCAGCGCATTGCGTGGCTGGCACCGTCACGCACGTCAGGGCAACGCCGCGCGTCGGCACTCGACGCCGGCATGCCCAGGGATCGCCAGGCGCTGGCCGGGGCGCTGATGGCTTTCGACGCCGAGCCAAAGGCTTCGAGCAATTTGCTAAAACGCTTGGGGCCGATTTCCGGCAAGCGGTGCAGGCGCAGGCGCGCTTCCAGTTCCGCAGGGGAAACTGGTGTGCAGGCAGACATCATCATGGATCATCCTTGATCGTTATAAGC
Organism: Pseudomonas sp. MYb2; assembly: GCF_002979955.1. Classification (NCBI taxonomy): domain Bacteria; kingdom Pseudomonadati; phylum Pseudomonadota; class Gammaproteobacteria; order Pseudomonadales; family Pseudomonadaceae; genus Pseudomonas; species Pseudomonas sp. MYb2. The sequence goes on along the minus strand of NZ_PCQC01000001.1, from coordinate 489,239 downwards.
CCCGAACCATTCGGAACAAGCTGTGGATAACTCTGTTGGTAACTTGTGAAGCCTGCTTACGGATTTCGCACCTTGTCGAGCACCGCCAGCGAGCGCGATGCGTTGAGCACGAGGCCGTAACTGAGCTTGTCGTAGGTGCGGAATACCATCAGCAAACCGGCGCGTTCATCGGGAATTTTCAGCGGCTGGCCAGTGATACGGTCGCGCACGGTTTCGCCGGTTTTCATCACCACCAGCACGTTGCCTTCAGCCAGACCGTCGCGCTTGCCCTTGTTCAGGGTGACCACATCCATCACGCCGATCTGGGTGACGCCACGCGGCACGTCGATGATTACGCCGTTGATCTTGCTGGTCGGTGCGCTGGGCATGAAGGTCGAGTTGATCGAACGCTCTTCGCCGCTGAACAAGCGGTCACCGAGGCGCACTTCCTGGGTGGTACGTTGCAGCGCCAGGGTGGCGACGTCACCCTCGGTGGCGACAATTTCACCGCCTCCAATGTCGTCGGCGTTGATCCCGAGAAACTCCTTGGTCTCAGGATCGGTGTAGACCTTGCCCTGACGGAAGATCCCGTAGACCGGTTGATTCGGGTCGAAATGGCCGCGGGCGAAAATGCGGTCGCCGGTGCCGCTGAGCACACGTTCGGCATCGCCAGCGACAATGTATGGCGCCTTGTCGAAGTCTTCAGCCTTGTCGACGATGCGGTTGCTCAGCAGAAAACTGTTGATGGATTTCAGCGGAATGCTCGGAATCGCCTCGGCCATAGGGCTGGTGCGGATTCGTGGCGAGAGCTTGATGGTCCCACGCGACTCGCCGCGATTCAGGGTCAGACGCGGCTGGCCGTCGACATAACTGAGCGTCAGCGTGTCGCCGGGATAGATCAGGTTGGGGTTTTCGATTTGCGGATTGGCCCGCCACAGCTGTGGCCACTGCCAGGGCTCGCGCAGGTATTTGCCGGATATGTCCCAGAGTGTGTCCCCCGAAACCACCGTGTATTGCTGTGGAAAACCTTCCCTGAGTTGCACTTGCCCTTGCGCCACGCCAGCCGAAGCCAACAGCAGCAGGGCGAGTAGTGTTTTCCTCATGCAGTGAATCCCTTTATCATGTGCATTCGCGTGAACCGTCAGAGCCCCCGTGGCTCGCTTGTGCAAAATGCACAAGCTACGCTTCACAACGGTAGCCTGCATCTTCGGACCTGCCAGGCCATCGCCCGACTTTACTCAACGTGTGCAGCAATCAAAGCCTATGGCCATTTTAAACATCCTCGAATTCCCGGACCCGCGTCTGCGCACTATCGCCAAGCCTGTGGCTGTAGTGGACGACGAAGTGCGTCAGTTGGTCGATGACATGTTTGAAACAATGTATGAAGCGCCGGGCATCGGCCTTGCCGCGACCCAGGTCAACGTGCACAAACGTATCGTCGTGATGGACCTTTCCGAAGACCGCACCGAACCCCGGGTGTTCATCAACCCCGAGTTCGAATCGCTGACCGAAGAAATGGACCAATACCAGGAAGGCTGCCTGTCGGTACCGGGTTTCTACGAAAACGTCGACCGCCCGCAGAAGGTCAAAATCAAGGCGCTGGACCGCGACGGCAAGCCCTATGAGCTGATCGCCGAAGGCCTGCTCGCGGTGTGCATCCAGCACGAATGCGACCACCTCAACGGCAAATTGTTCGTCGATTACCTGTCCACGCTCAAACGCGACCGGATCAAGAAGAAACTGGAAAAGCAGCACCGCCAGAACGCTTGATGCCCCTCCTTCAAAGGCTTGCTGCGGCAAGCCTTTTTCTTTTTATGAGACGCCCTTCATGACTGAGCCACTGCGCATCGTTTTTGCCGGCACCCCGGAATTCGCTGCCGAACACCTCAAGGCCCTGCTGAACAGCCCCTACGAGATCGTTGCGGTTTACACCCAACCGGATCGTCCGGCCGGTCGCGGGCAAAAACTGATGCCGAGCCCGGTCAAACAGCTCGCGCTGGAAAATAATATCCAGGTGTTGCAGCCGCCGACTTTGCGCAACGCCGACGCTCAAGCCGAGTTGGCCGCACTGAAACCGGATTTGCTGGTGGTGGTTGCCTACGGCCTGATCCTGCCGCAAGTGGTGCTGGATATTCCGCGCCTGGGTTGCATCAACAGTCACGCATCCTTGCTGCCACGCTGGCGCGGTGCGGCGCCGATCCAGCGCGCCGTGGAACATGGTGATGCCGAAAGCGGTGTGACCGTGATGCGCATGGAAGCCGGCCTCGACACCGGGCCGATGCTGCTCAAGGTCGTCACGCCGATCACCGGTGAAGACACTGGCGGCACGCTGCACGACCGCCTCGCCGAAATGGGCCCGCCAGCCGTGGTGCAGGCGATTGCCGGTCTGGCCGCAGGCACGCTGGAAGGCGAAGTGCAGAACGATGAGCTCGCCACTTATGCGCACAAGCTGAACAAAGACGAAGCACGCATCGACTGGAGCCGTCCAGCGGTTGAGCTGGAGCGACTGGTACGCGCCTTCAATCCATGGCCGATCACCCACAGCACCCTTAACGGTGAAGCACTGAAAGTGCTGGCGGCGACACTCGCCGACGGTAAAGGCGCACCGGGTGAAATCCTCAGCGCCAGCAAGGACGGTTTGGTCGTCGCCTGCGGTGAGCAGGCGCTGTGCCTGACCCGCCTGCAATTGCCCGGCGGCAAGGCGCTGAACTTCAGCGACCTGTTCAACAGCCGTCGCGAGAAATTCGCCGTCGGCACCGTGCTCGGCGCAGCGGTGGACGCGCAATGAATCCGCGTCTGGCCGCCGCCAAGGCACTCGCCGCCGTGCTCAGCGGCAAAGCCTCACTGAACAGCTCTCTGCCGACACAACTGGACAAGGTCGAGGATCGCGATCGCGGTTTCACCCAGGATCTGGCGTTCGGCACCGCGCGCTGGCAGCCACGCCTGTCGGCGCTGGCGGAAAAACTCCTGCAGAAGCCGTTCAAAACGGCCGACGCCGATGTCGAGGCGCTGCTGCTGGTCGGTCTCTACCAATTGCTCTACACCCGCGTGCCGGCCCACGCCGCCATCGGCGAAACCGTCGGTTGCGCCGACAAGCTGAAAAAGCCGTGGGCCAAAGGCCTGCTCAATGCCGTGTTGCGCAATGCCCAGCGCGAAAGCGAAACGATTTTCGCCGAGCTGGAACGTGACCCGGTGGTGCGCACCGCTCACCCGCGCTGGCTGCAAAAATCCCTGAAGGCGTTCTGGCCGGAGCAGTGGGAAGCCATCTGCGAAGCAAACAACGCGCATCCGCCGATGATCCTGCGGGTCAACCGTCGCCATCACAACCGCGACGCCTACCTCGGTCTGCTGACTGAAGCCGGCATTGCTGCAACGCCATGCGTGTACAGCCGCGACGGCATCATCCTCGAAACCGCTGCCGACGTGCGCAGCCTGCCGGGTTTCGCTGAAGGCTGGATCAGCGTGCAGGACGAAGCGGCGCAACTGGCTGCCGACCTGCTCGATCTGGCGCCAGGCCAACGCGTGCTCGACGCCTGCTGCGCGCCGGGTGGCAAGACCTGTCACATCCTCGAAGCCGAACCGGCACTGGCCGGCGTAGTCGCGGTGGATCTGGAAGCCAAGCGTCTGGTGCGGGTCAAAGAGAACCTTGAGCGCTTGGGTCTGGATGCCGAACTGATCGCCGCCGACGGTCGCGACACCGAGAAATGGTGGGACGGCAAACCCTTCCAGCGCATCCTGCTCGACGCACCGTGCTCGGCCACCGGTGTGATTCGCCGTCATCCAGACATCAAGCTGACCCGTCAGCCGGACGACATCGTCGCCCTCGCGCAACTGCAAGGCGAACTGCTCGACGCCATGTGGAAAACCCTCGAGGTCGGCGGCATCCTGCTGTACGCCACCTGCTCGACCCTGCCGACCGAGAACACCGAAGTCATCGCCGCGTTCCTTGAGCGCACCCCCAGTGCCCGCGAGCTGGATCTGGCCACCAGCGCCGGGATCAAACAGCCCCATGGTCGCCAATTGCTGGCCCAGCAGGGCGGGCATGACGGGTTCTACTACGCCAAGCTGATCAAGATCGCTGCCGCGCGCGGCTAAACGGATTCAACGGAGTGACTGGATGAAAATCATCATCCTCGGTGCGGGACAGGTCGGCGGTTCGCTGGCCGAGCATTTGGCCAGTGAAGCCAACGACATTACGGTGGTCGACACCGACGGCGAACGCCTGCGCGACCTCGGCGACCGCCTCGATATTCGTACCGTGCAGGGCCGTGGCTCGCTGCCCTCGGTGTTGCGTCAGGCCGGTGCCGACGACGCCGACATGCTGGTCGCGGTGACCAACAGCGACGAAACCAACATGGTCGCCTGCCAGGTCGCCCACACACTGTTCCACACCCCGACCAAGATCGCCCGGGTGCGCGAAGCGTCCTACCTCAATCGCGAGGAACAGCTGTTCCAGAACGAAGCGATTCCGGTCGATGTGCTGATCAGCCCCGAGCAAGTGGTGACCAATTACATCAAACGCCTGATTCAGCATCCCGGTGCGTTGCAGGTGATCGACTTCGCTGAAGGCGCGGCGCAACTGGTGGCGGTGCGCGCTTATTACGGCGGGCCGTTGGTGGGTCAGCAACTGCGCCAATTGCGCGCACACATGCCGAATGTCGAAACCCGCGTGGCAGCGATTTTCCGCCGTGACCGGCCGATCCTGCCGCAGGGCGACACAGTGATCGAAGCCGATGACGAAGTCTTTTTCATCGCTGCCCGTGAGAATATTCGCGCGGTGATGAGCGAAATGCGCCGTCTCGACGAAACCTACAAACGCATCGTCATCGCTGGCGGCGGGCAGATCGGTGAACGTCTGGCCGAGGCCATCGAAAGCCGTTATCAGGTGAAGATCATCGAGATGAATCCGGCGCGCTGCCGCTATCTCTCCGACACCCTCGACAGTACCGTGGTGTTGCAGGGCAGCGCGTCTGATCGCGACCTGCTGCTGGAAGAGAACATCGCCGACGCCGACATCTTCCTTGCGCTGACCAACGACGACGAAGCCAACATCATGTCGTCGCTGCTGGCGAAACGGCTGGGGGCGAAGAAGGTCATGACCATCATCAACAACCCGGCGTATGTCGACCTGATTCAGGGCGGCGACATCGACATCGCCATCAGCCCGCAACTAGCGACCATCGGCACGCTGCTGGCCCACGTCCGTCGTGGCGATATCGTCAGCGTGCACTCACTGCGTCGCGGTGCGGCGGAAGCCATCGAGGCGATTGCCCACGGTGATGCGAAGTCGAGCAAGGTCATCGGCAAGCCTATCGAAAAGATCGGCCTGCCGCCGGGCACCACGATTGGCGCGGTGATCCGCAATGAACAAGTGATCATCGCCCACGACGACACGGTGATCGAGGCGGGCGACCATGTGATTCTGTTCCTCGTGGATAAAAAGCATATTCGCGATGTGGAGAAGCTGTTTCATGTCGGGTTGAGCTTCTTCTGATCCGGATTTTTGGGTGATCAGACTGGCGCCATCGCGAGCAGGCTCACTCCTACATTTGGAATGCGTTCCCCTGTAGGAGTGAGCCTGCTCGCGATGGGGATATCCCTAAGCAAGACTCATCCTGACACACCTCCTTCAAGGAATCTCCCATGCTCGAATCCCTGGAAAAAATGCTCGCCAAGGGTGTGGATAACTCCCTGCTGCGCTTCGGCCTGGGCAAGGGCTATCTGGATCTCGGCGAAAACGCCAGGGCTGCCGAGCATTTCCAGCGCTGTGTCGGTTTTGACCCGAAGTATTCGGCCGCTTGGAAATTGTTGGGCAAGGCGCAACTGGCGCTAGGCGATATCGCCGCCGCACGTCAGGCCTGGGAGCACGGTCTGGAAGCGGCCCGCGCCCATGGCGACAAGCAGGCCGAGAAGGAAATGACGGTGTTTCTGAAGAAGCTCGATCGTCAGGCGCAATAGGTCAGAGGTAGCGAAGACCGATACCGTCGGCATCCACCGTGACCACTTCCATCCGCACCCGCGGCGCGCCTGTGGGTAACCCCTGCACCTGGCCGTAAACCACTGCACCTTTGGGCAAAGAAGCCAAAACCGGATGCTGCACAAACACCCCGGTAGGCGACAGGTTGCGCGTCTGCCCGAGGCATTCGCCAAAGCTGTCGTGGGTGATCTTGATGCGGAAGGATTTACGTTGTTCGGACATCTTGTTGCGCCCTTTGATGAACGGTTGTGGATAACCTCGCCAGAGAGGTTATCCACAGATCATGCCAATCAGCTCAATACCAGCGCTCTTCGCCCGGCGGACGCTTTTTGAAGCGCTTCATGCTCCACATATATTGGCTCGGATACGCCGCGACATAACGCTCGACGACTTTGCTCATCGCTGCGCAGGATTCGGCAGTATCGGTGCTGTACATGGCTTCGGGCGCCGCTTCGAGGATCACTTTGTAGCCAGAACCGTCGGGCAGGCGCAGCGCATGCAGGAACACGCCGACGGCTTTGCCACCAGCGAGCATGTTCGGCACGAATTTGCTGGTCAGCGCTTGAGTCGCGAAGAACGGCACGAAGATCCCGGCGGATTCGGCCGGTTCCGGGTCAGCGGGAATGCCCACTGCACCACCTTTGCGCACTTCCTTGATGACGCTAAGGATGCCTTCCTTGGTAGAAGCGGCGACCTTGTTGCCGAGTTGCACGCGCTGTTTGCGCAGCAATTCATCCACCGCCTTGAGCTTGGGCGGACGGTAGAAAATGATTGGTTTGCACTGGCTGCAATAGAAGTGATTGAGCACTTCCCAGTTACCCAGGTGGCTGGTGATGCCGACCACGCCTTTGCCCGAGGCCAATGCATCCTTGAGGATGTCGAGGCCCTCGACTTCGCGCACCAGATCGATCGAACGCTGCGCCGGCCAGATCCACGCGCAGGCGCTTTCGGTCAGCGACTTGCCGATGTCTTTCAGGCTCTGCCCGACCAGACGTTCACGTTCGGCAGGGTCCATCTGTGGAAAACATTTGGCGAGGTTGATCCGCACCACGTCGCGGGAGCGGTTGGGGGTTTTCCACATGATCCAGCCGATCGCCGAACCCACGGCTTGCACGGCCCGCCATGGCAGCAGGGCAAACAGCCGCAGAGCGCCTACCAGCAAGGCGCCTTTAAACTTTTCCACAGGTCACTCCTGATCTTGTGCGGTGCGCGAGGCGGCCATTCTAACCGCCGTTGACGAGCTGCGCGTAGCGGTCGCAGTCCTGAGTGTGGTCCATGACCATGCCCGAAGCCTGCATCAATGCGTAGCAAATGGTCGGGCCGACGAACGTGAACCCGGCCTTTTTCAGGCCTTTGCTCATCGCCAGCGCTTCGGGGGTGATCGCCGGGACTTCGCTGCGATCCTTGAAATGATTGATGATCGGTTGGTCGTTAACAAACGACCATAAGAACCCCACCGGATCCTCCAGCGCCAGCCAGGCCTGGGCATTACGGCGGGCGGCATTGAGTTTGAGGCGGTTGCGGATGATCCCCGGATCAAGCATCAACTCGTCGATTTCAGCGTCGCTCATCTGCGCCACACGCTGCACGTCGAAGCCGAACAACACCTCGCGATAACGCTCGCGTTTGCGCAACACGGTGATCCACGACAGCCCGGCCTGGAACCCTTCGAGCAAAAGCAACTCGAACAAACCCTGCGCATCGCGTAGCGGCGTGCCCCACTCCTGGTCGTGATAAGCCATGTACAGCGGATCTTCGGTACACCAAAAGCAGCGTGGCATAAGGCTCCAGGGGGCGTGCGCAGCAATGAATCGGGTATACTCCCGCTCTTTAAATCGCAGCCCAAGAAACAGGTGAATTTCGTGAGCCAGCCTACGCCAGCCGTGCGTACCTTCCAAGACTTGATCCTCGCGCTCCAGCAATACTGGGCCGAGCAAGGTTGCGTGGTACTTCAGCCCTACGATATGGAAGTAGGCGCCGGCACTTTCCACACCGCGACCTTCCTGCGCGCCATCGGCCCGGAAACCTGGAACGCCGCCTACGTGCAGCCAAGCCGCCGTCCGACTGACGGCCGTTACGGCGAAAACCCTAACCGTCTGCAGCACTACTATCAGTTCCAGGTCGTCCTGAAACCGAACCCGGACAACTTCCAGGAACTGTACCTGGGCTCGCTCAAGCATGTCGGCCTGGACCCACTGGTTCACGACATTCGCTTCGTCGAAGACAACTGGGAATCGCCGACCCTCGGCGCCTGGGGTCTGGGCTGGGAAGTCTGGCTGAACGGTATGGAAGTGACCCAGTTCACTTACTTCCAGCAGGCTGGCGGCATCGAGTGCTACCCGGTAACCGGCGAGATCACTTACGGTCTCGAGCGTTTGGCCATGTATCTGCAAGGCGTGGATTCGGTCTACGACCTGGTCTGGGCTGACGGCCCGATGGGCAAAGTGACCTACGGCGACGTGTTCCACCAGAACGAAGTGGAACAGTCCACTTACAACTTCGAACACGCCAACGTCGACAAACTGTTCGAACTGTTCGACTTCTATGAAGGCGAAGCCAAGCGCCTGATCGAGCTCGACCAGCCGCTGCCGTTGCCGAGCTACGAAATGGTGTTGAAGGCGTCGCACACCTTCAACCTGCTGGATGCGCGCCGGGCGATCTCGGTGACCGCGCGTCAGCAATACATTCTGCGCGTACGCACCCTGGCGCGTTCCGTTGCGCAAGCCTACCTGCTGGCACGCGCCAAGCTGGGCTTCCCGATGGCGACCCCGGACCTGCGTGACGAAGTACTGGCCAAGCTGGAGGCTGCACAATGAGTGCGCAAGATTTTCTGGTTGAACTGGGCACCGAAGAACTCCCGCCAAAAGCCCTGAACACCTTGGCTGAGGCGTTCCTCGCCGGTATCGACAAGGGCCTGCAAGCCGCAGGCCTGAGCTACGAGACTAAAACCGTCTACGCCGCGCCGCGTCGTCTGGCTGTGCTGATCACCGCGCTGGCCACTCAACAGCCGGATCGCAGCATCAACCTCGACGGCCCGCCACGTCAGGCGGCGTTCGACGCTGACGGCAACCCGACGCAGGCAGCCCTGGGTTTCGCCAAGAAATGCGGCGTCGATCTGAGCGAGATCGATCAGAGCGGCCCGAAACTGCGTTACAGCCAGAGCATCGCCGGCAAGCCGACCGCGAGCCTGCTGCCGACCATCGTCGAAGATTCGCTGAACGACCTGCCGATCCCGAAACGCATGCGTTGGGGTGCGCGCAAGGAAGAGTTCGTGCGTCCGACCCAGTGGCTGGTGATGCTGCTCGGTGACCAGGTCATCGATTGCACCATCCTCGCGCAGAAGGCTGGCCGTGACTCCCGTGGTCACCGTTTCCACCACCCGCAAAGCGTGCGCATCGGTTCGCCGTCGAGCTACCTCGCCGACCTGCGCGCCGCTTACGTGCTGGCCGACGCCAACGAGCGTCGCGAAATCATCAGCAAGCGCACCGAAGAGCTGGCCACCCGTCAGGAAGGCACGGCAATCGTTCCGTCGGCGCTGCTGGACGAAGTGACCGCGCTGGTTGAATGGCCGGTGCCGCTGGTGTGCTCGTTCGAGGAACGTTTCCTCGACGTGCCGCAAGAAGCGCTGATCACCACCATGCAGGACAACCAGAAGTACTTCTGCCTGCTGGATGCCGACGGCAAGTTGCTGCCACGTTTCATCACTGTGGCCAACATCGAAAGCAAAGACCCGCAGCAGATCATCGCCGGTAACGAGAAAGTGGTTCGTCCACGTCTGACCGACGCCGAGTTCTTCTTCAAGCAAGACAAGAAGCAGAAACTCGAAGCTTTCAATGATCGCCTGAAGAACGTGGTGTTCCAGGAAAAACTCGGCAGCGTCTACGACAAGGCCGAACGCGTTTCCAAACTGGCCGCGTACATCGCCGCACGCATCGGTGGCAACGCTTCTTGGGCTGCTCGCGCAGGCCTGCTGTCGAAGTGCGACCTGGCCACTGAAATGGTCGGCGAGTTCCCGGAGATGCAAGGTGTCGCCGGTTACTACTACGCCCTCAATGACGGCGAGCCGGAAGACGTCGCGCTGGCGCTCAACGAGCAGTACATGCCTCGCGGTGCCGGTGCTGAACTGCCAGCGACCCTGACCGGTGCAGCCGTTGCTATCGCTGACAAGCTCGACACCCTGGTCGGTATCTTCGGTATCGGCATGCTGCCAACCGGCAGCAAAGACCCGTATGCCCTGCGCCGCGCGGCACTCGGCGTGCTGCGCATCCTGATCGAGAAAAAACTCGATCTGGACCTGAACGATGCAGTGGCTTTCGCCGTGGCCGCATTCGGTGCCAAGGTCAAGGCTGCCGGTCTCAACGAGTCCGTGCTGGAATTCATCTTCGATCGTCTGCGTGCGCGTTACGAAGACGAAGGCGTCGAAGTCGCCACTTACCTGTCGGTCCGTGCTCTGAAGCCGGGTTCGGCGCTGGACTTCGATCAGCGTGTGCAAGCGGTGCAGGCCTTCCGCAAACTGCCGGAAGCGGCAGCGCTGGCGGCGGTGAACAAGCGAGTATCGAACCTGTTGAGCAAAGTCGAAGGCGCGGTGCCGACCGAGGTGCAAGCCAAGTATTTCGACAACGCCAACGAGTTCTCGCTGTACTCGGCGATCCAGCAAGCGGATCAGGCGGTGCAGCCAATGGCCGCGGCGCGTCAGTACAACGAATCGCTGGCACGCCTGGCTGCACTGCGTGAGCCAGTCGATGCGTTCTTCGACGCGGTAATGGTCAATGCTGACGACGCCAATGTGCGGGCCAACCGTTACGCGCTGCTGGCGCGTCTGCGTGGCCTGTTCCTCGGCGTTGCCGACATTTCGCTGCTGGGTTGAGGGACTGCTGTTGAAACTGCTGATTCTCGATCGGGACGGAGTGATCAATTACGACTCCGACGCTTACATCAAGTCAGTGGCGGAGTGGATTCCGTTGCCCGGCTCGATCGAGGCGATTGCGCAGTTGAGCAAGGCCGGCTGGACGGTGGCGGTGGCCACCAACCAGTCGGGCATTGCTCGCGGCTATTACGACCTCGCCACCTTGGATGCCATGCACGCGCGATTGCGCGAGCTGGTGGCGGAGCAGGGCGGTGAAGTCGGGCTGATCGTGTATTGCCCGCATGGTCCGGACGAAGGCTGCGATTGCCGCAAGCCGAAACCGGGAATGTTGAAAACCATCGCAGCGCATTACAACGTCGAGCTGGCCAACGTCTGGTTCGTCGGCGACAGCCTTGGTGACCTGGAGGCCGCCAAAGCCGTCGATTCACAGCCAGTTTTGGTAAAGACCGGAAAAGGCGCAAAGACTCAGGGCAAAACCCTGCCGGTTGGCACTCTGATTTTTGACGATCTGGCGGCGATTGCCGCAGAACTTATCCACAACTAGAGTACTTCTGAAGTTCCTGACCAGGGATTGATCGGGAGTGCGCTTGAACACTCGGGCATTGCCCCGTAACGGTAAACGTCACTATGTCGATACTGCGGGCCATCAGAATTTTTCTCTTTTACCTGCTGCTGGGCACCACCTCCCTGCTGTGGTGCAGCTTGAGTTTTTTTATCGCGCCGTTTTTGCCGTTCAAGGCGCGTTATCGTTTTATCAACGTGTACTGGTGCCGTTGCGCCTTGTGGTTGACCCAGGTGTTTCTCGGTATCCGTTACGAAATCAAAGGCGCGGAAAACGTGCCTGACCGGCCCTGCGTGATTCAATCGAACCACCAGAGCACCTGGGAGACGTTCTTTCTCTCTGCTTATTTCTCGCCGTTGAGCCAAGTGCTCAAACGCGAACTGCTGTACGTGCCGTTCTTCGGCTGGGCGATGGCCATGCTGCGGCCGATCGCGATTGATCGCGACAACCCGAAAGCGGCTTTGAAACAAGTCGCGGCCAAGGGTGACGAATTGCTCAAGGACAACGTTTGGGTGCTGATCTTTCCGGAAGGCACACGCGTGCCGTTTGGCACTGTCGGCAAGTTCTCCCGCAGTGGCAGCGCTTTGGCGGTGAATGCGGCGCTTCCGGTACTGCCGATTGCACACAATGCCGGCAAGTTCTGGCCGAAAGTCGGCTGGGGCAAGAAGTCCGGGGTGATCACCGTGGTCATCGGCGAACCGATGTACGCCGAGGGGACAGGCCCGCGCGCCATCGCCGAGCTGAACGACCGAGTGCAAGCCTGGAATGAGAAAACTCAGCGCGAGATGGGCTCGCTGCCACCGGCCCCACAAGCGCCGGCCTCAAATGATCAGATCGCTGTCTGAGATTTTGTGGATAACCTGTGTACGGTTTTGTTGAAACCGCTTGAATATTGGTAATAAGCGATTGATTTACTTATATATTTCTCAAGCTCATAAAACACCATAAAACGTGCATAAGTTTTTCGGATGTAAAAAAACCGGCTGATATAGCCGGTTTTTTTGTGCCTGTTCATTCTGGGATCAGCGGTAATTCGAGCAGGAACGTGGTGCCTTGATCGACCACGCTATGACATTCGATTTTACCGCCATGGTGGTCGACCACCGCTTTGACCATCGACAAGCCGAGGCCCACGCCGTCGATGCCCTGCGCGGAAGAAAAACGTCGGTATTGGCTGAACAGGTCGGGCAATTCATCGGCGGCAATGCCCTTGCCTTGATCGATCAATTCACAGTGCAACCATTCCTCACGGCAACGGACGCGCAGGGTGATCGTGGTGTCGGCCGGGCTGTACTTGATCGCGTTTTCCAGAAGGTTGAACAGGGCGCGGGTCAGCAAGCCTTGGTCAGCATTGATCAGGCGCTCCTGGGATTGCTCGTCCATGTCATGCGACAGCTCGATGCGTTTTTGCTGGGCAATGGGCAACGCCTGATCCAACACGTCCAGCACCAGCATCGCGAACAGCGTCGGTTGAAATTGATAAGTCTCGGATTCGGCCCGCGCCAGCAGAACAAACCCATCGGTCAGATCCAGCGCGCGGCGTACCTGCCGTTCGATCTGTTCGAACAGCGGTGCGTCGGCGCCCGCCTGATGCCGATGCACATCGAGCAAAGCGAGGATTGCCGAGTGCGGTGCACGCAAATCATGAGAGAGAAAGCGCAGCAACACGCTGCGTTGCTCCTCGGCCGCACGTTCAGCGCTGAGGTCGGTCAGGCTCAACAGCCAGCCAATCGGCGTGTCACCGTCCACCGGCAGCAGCGCAGCACGTTCCAGACGCAGACTGCGCTCCTTGTAATCACGAAACTCCAATAGCGGCAGGGCCGACAGTGGCGGGCGCTGCTCTGTGGATAATTCCGGATAGCCGAGACGGGCGAGTTGACCAAGCACATCGTCGCCCACCAGAGGATCATCGAACAGCGCGCGAGCCTTGCGGTTACCCAGCAGGATCTGGCCTTTGGGGTCACTGATCAGCGTGGCGACAGGCAGGTACTCCAGACCATCGGCGATGAAACGCCGAGTATCACGGGTACGGCTCATGGCCTGCTCGAGCGCCATGATCTGGCCCTGCAAGCGATCAGCGCCGGTGAATTGCGAGCGACGGCGTTCGGGGAACACCTTCGGTTCGCTGTCGAGCCGTGCCAGCTCCCAACCGAAATAGGTCAGCACCACACTCAAGCGCCGCCAGTTCCAGATCAGATAACCGAACAACATGCCCAGCACCGCCGGCGTCGGCGACCACCATTGGCGCATCTCCGCCAGCCCGGCACTGACCAGCAGCGCGCAGGCCATGCCGATCAACGTAATCCACAGCGCCCAGCGCGGGCGCCAGAGCAGCAGCCCGAGAATCCCGGCAACCAGCACCACCGACAACAAAGCGCCCGCTGGCGGCGTCGCATCGTGCAAGCTGATCTGCGCGCGATAAGACAGCAGTGCAGTCAGCGGCAACAGCACTAGACTTATCCACAACCATTCGCGAACCAACTGTCGAAACAGTCGCTGCACCTGACTCGGCTCACGGCTTTCGCGCCGGCGCTGATTGTTCATGGGGAAAAAGGGCAGGACAGGGTGAATGCTTTCATAGGTCACAGGTCTGAGACGTAGACTCGAAGAATCATAGCGGACGTCGACCAACGGCGGGCCGCTTACTTTCAAGGTGATGACCAAGCGACTATGGTTGACGCCCAACTGCCCAAGCAACAAGGAACCACCGCGTATGCGCGTTGCGATACTGGACGACGAACCCGCCGAACTGCGCCGGGTCGAGCAAACCCTGCAGCAGATGGCCGATGCCGGCGAACAGCCGTGGTCACTGCACAGCTTCGAGCGAGGCGAAGACTTGTTGCGACAGCTACGCCGGGAAACCTTCGACCTGCTGATCCTCGACTGGCAACTGCCCGACCTCACCGGCCTGGCCCTGCTGCGCTGGACTCGCGAGCATATGGAAGCGCCACCCGCGGCGATCATGCTGACCAGTCGCGATGGTGAAAGTGACATCGTGCAGGCGTTGAATGCGGGGGCTGATGATTATGTGAGCAAGCCGTTTCGACCGAATGAGTTGAAGGCGCGGGTGGCTGCGGTGCTGCGGCGGCATGCCCAACAACGCACCGCCGCGAGCGAAGTGCTGAGCTTCAACGACCTGACCTTCGATGACGCTGAACTGACTGTTACCCGCGAGGGAAAACCCATCGTCATGACCGAGCGCGAGTATCGACTGGCGCGGTGTCTGTTCAGCAACCTGGGCCGGCCGTTGTCGCGGGATTATCTGTATGAGCGGTTTTGGCCGCATGAGGAGATGGCGTCGTCGCGGCCATTGGATACGCATATTTATCGGCTGCGGAACAAGCTTGGGCTGACGGCGGATCGGGGTTGGCAGTTGTTGACGATTTATGGGTATGGGTATCGGTTGGAGAGTGTGTCTGCAGCATCCGAGTAAAAGATCAAAAGATCGCAGCCTACGGCAGCTCCTACACCTATCTCCGTAGGAGCTGCCGCAGGCTGCGATCTTTTGATCCGCCAATAAAAAGGCCAACGCAATGCGTTGGCCTTTTTTGACGCAAACCGGGATCAGAAGTCCAGGTTCGAAACCGCCAACGCATTGCTCTCGATAAAGTCACGACGAGGTTCGACCGCATCACCCATCAGGGTGTTGAAGATCTGGTCTGCGCCAATGGCGTCTTCGATGGTGACTTTCAGCATGCGGCGCACGCTTGGGTCCATGGTGGTTTCCCACAGTTGATCCGGGTTCATTTCGCCCAGACCTTTGTATCGCTGAATGGTGTGACGCTTGGTGCTTTCAGCCATCAGCCAGTCCAGTGCTTCCTTGAACTCGGTGACCGCTTTCTTGCGCTCGCCACGCTGGATGTACGCGCCTTCGTCGAGCAGGGTGCTCAGTTGAGCGCCAAGGGTGACGACGGTTTTGTAGTCGTTGCTGCCGAAGAAGTCGCGGTTGAAGGTGACGTAGTTCGACAGGCCGTGGGAGATCAGTTCGACCTCTGGCAGCCACACGCCACGTTCACGATCTTCACGCAGGCTGGCCTTGTAGACCAGACCGGACTTCTCGACGGTGCGCAGACGCGCTTCGTACTGGGCCAGCCACTCTTGCATCGCTGCGTGGTCGCCGAGCTTTTCCAGGCTCACGGCCGGCAGGTAGATGAAGTGCTCAGTCAGTTCCTGTGGGTACAGGCGCGACAGACGCTTGAGGGTCTTCATCACCATGCGGAAGTCGTTCACCAGACGCTCGAGCGCTTCACCGGAAATGCCCGGGGCTTCTTCGTTCAGGTGCAGGCTCGCATCTTCCAGGGCCGACTGCGTCATGTACTCTTCCATGGCGTCGTCGTCTTTGATGTATTGCTCTTGCTTGCCTTTCTTGACCTTGTACAGCGGCGGCTGAGCGATGTAGATATAGCCACGCTCGATCAGCTCCGGCAACTGACGGAAGAAGAAGGTCAGCAGCAGGGTACGGATGTGCGAACCGTCGACGTCAGCATCGGTCATGATGATGATGTTGTGATAGCGCAGCTTGTCGATGTTGTATTCGTCGCGACCGATACCGCAGCCCAGTGCGGTGATCAGGGTGCCCACTTCCTGGGACGAGATCATCTTGTCGAAACGCGCTTTCTCGACGTTGAGGATCTTGCCCTTCAACGGCAGGATCGCCTGGGTCTTGCGGTTACGTCCCTGCTTGGCAGAGCCGCCCGCGGAGTCACCTTCCACCAGGTACAGTTCGGAGAGTGCCGGGTCTTTTTCCTGGCAGTCAGCGAGCTTGCCTGGCAGGCCGGCGATGTCCAGCGCACCTTTGCGGCGGGTCATCTCACGGGCTTTACGCGCCGCTTCACGGGCACGCGCAGCGTCGATCATCTTGCCGACGACCAGCTTGGCTTCGTTCGGGTTTTCCAGGAGGAAGTCGGAGAAGTACTTGCCCATTTCCTGTTCGACCGCGGTCTTCACTTCGGAGGAGACCAGCTTGTCTTTGGTCTGCGAGCTGAACTTCGGATCCGGCACTTTCACCGAAATGATCGCAGTCAGGCCTTCACGGGCATCGTCACCGGTGGTCGCGACTTTGTGCTTCTTCGCCAGACCTTCCTGCTCGATGTAGTTGTTCAGGTTACGCGTCAGTGCCGAACGGAAGCCCACCAGGTGAGTACCGCCGTCGCGCTGCGGAATATTGTTGGTGAAGCACAACAGGTTCTCGTTGAAGCTGTCGTTCCACTGCAGGGCGATTTCCACGCCGATGCCGTCTTCACGCTGGATGTTGAAGTGGAACACCTGGTTGACCGCAGTCTTGTTGGTGTTCAGGTATTCAACGAACGCACGCAGGCCGCCTTCGTACTTGAACAGCTCTTCCTTGCCGCTGCGCTCATCCTTGAGGACGATGCCGACACCGGAGTTGAGGAAGGACAGCTCACGAATGCGCTTGGCGAGGATGTCCCAGCTGAAGTGAATGTTCTTGAAGGTTTCGCTGGAAGCCTTGAAGTGGATCTGGGTACCGGTGGTTTCGCTGTCGCCAACGATGGCCATCGGTGCCTGAGGTACGCCGTGGACGTAGGTCTGTTCCCAGATCTTGCCGCTGCGGCGAACAGTCAGTACCAGCTCTTCGGACAGGGCGTTCACTACCGACACACCTACACCGTGCAGACCGCCGGATACTTTGTAGGAGTTGTCGTCGAACTTACCGCCAGCGTGGAGGACGGTCATGATGACCTCGGCGGCGGAAACGCCTTCCTCTTTATGCACGTCTACCGGGATGCCACGGCCGTTGTCTTTAACGGTGATGGACTCATCCGGGTGGATGATGATGCTGATGTCGTCGCAGTGGCCGGCGAGGGCTTCGTCGATCGAGTTGTCGACCACCTCGAACACCATGTGGTGCAGACCGCTGCCATCGTCGGTGTCACCAATGTACATACCGGGACGTTTGCGTACGGCATCCAGGCCTTTCAGCACTTTAATGCTCGTTGAGTCGTACGTATTTTCTTCGCTCAATGCCTTCACTCCCGATGGTCGTGGGTCTGGGTGATACGGCCCTGTTCCACGTGGAACAGAGCGACTGGCGTTTCCGTCTGCCAGCCTTCCCTCAATAATTCGTGATCTACACAGGTGATGAACACCTGGCAGCGTAAGTCTTCCAGCAAGCGGCACAGCGCGCGGCGGTGGTTCTCGTCCAGTTCGGACGGCAGGTCATCCACCAGATAAATACACTGACCGCGTCGGGCCTGGCTGACCAGATGCCCTTGGGCAATCCGCAGTGCACAGACCACCAACTTCTGCTGACCCCGGGACAAAATGTCCGCGGCGTTGTGTGCGCCCAATCTAAGACGCAAATCAGCCCGTTGCGGTCCGGCCTGGGTATGACCCATTTGCTGGTCCCGTTGCACGGAACCAGCCAATACGGCGCTCAATTCCCGGTCTTTGTCCCAGCCTCGGTAATAGCTGAGCGTCAAACCTTCGAGCTCAACCAGTTCGCTCAAGGTTTGTTCAAAGACTGGTTTCAAGGCTTTGATGTAAGCGCGGCGGTATTCATCGATTTCAGCGCTGGCCTGGCACAGTTCCCTGTCCCAAACCGCTTGCGAAACGGCGTCAAGTGTACCATGCCGCAGCCATGAGTTTCTCTGGCGCAAGGCCTTCTGCAAACGCTGCCAGGTGGCCATGAACCGTGGCTCGACGTGGAACACGCCCCAGTCGAGAAACTGCCGGCGAATCTTCGGCGCGCCTTCGAGCAGACGGAAGCTGTCGGGGTTGATCAACTGCAGCGGCAGGATCTCCGCCAGTTGCGCAGCGCTGCGGGCGTTCTGGCCGTCGATGCGGATCTGGAACTCGCCCTGGCGATCACGGGAAATGCCCAAAGCGCTGTGCCCACCCTCGGCCAATTCGACCTGACCGAACACGGTACAAGCGAGCTGTTCGTACTGGATGACCGGCAAAAGCCGCGTGCTACGAAACGAACGGGCAAGCCCCAGCAGATGAATGGCTTCCAGAACACTGGTTTTGCCGCTGCCGTTGGCGCCGTAAAGAATGTTGATGCGGGGGGAGGGGGAGAAGGTCACCGGGTGCAGATTGCGCACCGCGGTGACCGAAACACGACTTAAGGACATCCAGGGTCAGCTGATTACAGACGCATTGGCATGACAACGTAAGCCGAATCGTCGTTGTCGGACTCTTGCACCAGCGCACTGCTGTTGGAGTCGGACAGGATCAGGCGAACCTGCTCGGTGGTCATCACGCCCAGCACGTCGAGCAGGTAGCTCACGTTGAAGCCGATTTCCAGGGAGCCGCCGTTGTATTCAACGCCCACTTCTTCTTCCGCTTCTTCCTGCTCCGGGTTGTTGGCCTGGATCTTCAACTGACCGCTGGCCAGTTGCAGACGGATACCACGGTACTTCTCGTTGGACAGAATCGCGGTACGGCTGAACGCTTCGCGCAGCGCCTGACGATCGCCCAATACCAGCTTGTCGCCACCCTTAGGCAGCACGCGCTCGTAGTCCGGGAATTTGCCGTCGACCAGTTTCGAGGTGAAGGTGAATTCGCCGGTGGTCGCGCGGATGTGGTGCTGGCCCAATACGATACTGACGTTGCCGTCCGGCTCGGTGAGCAGACGCGCCAGTTCGAGAATACCTTTGCGCGGCACGATCACCTGGTGGCGATCAGGCTGGCCGATATCGGCTTTCATCGAGCACATGGCCAGACGGTGACCGTCGGTGGCCACGGCGCGGATGATGCCTTCGGACACTTCCAGCAGCATGCCGTTGAGGTAGTAGCGCACGTCCTGCTGAGCCATGGCGAAGCTGGTGCGTTCGATCAAACGACGCAGTTTGCTCTGCTCAAGGCTGCAGGTCAGCGAACCCGGGCCTTCTTCAACCGTCGGGAAATCGTTGGCCGGCAAGGTCGACAGGGTGAAACGGCTACGGCCGGCTTTTACCACCAGCTTCTGCTCGTCGACCTTGATGTCGATCAGCGCATCGTTGGGCAGGCTTTTGCAGATGTCCATCAGCTTGCGCGCAGGCACGGTGATGGAGCCTGTTTCAGCCGGCTCTTCAAGTTGCACACGACCGACCAGCTCGACCTCAAGGTCGGTACCGGTCAGCGACAGTTGCTGGCCTTCGACTACCAACAGCACGTTGGACAGTACCGGCAAGGTCTGTCGACGCTCGACGACGCCTGCGACCAGTTGCAGGGGTTTCAACAGGGCTTCGCGTTGAATGGTGAAATGCATGGTCTAGTCCCTTGCCTTAATAAGCTGCGCTGGTGTTCATCAAGTGGTCAGTGTACGCAGCAGGTTCTTGTAGTCCTCGCGGATGTCCGCGTCGGATTCCTTAAGTTCGTTGATCTTGCGGCAGGCGTGCAACACGGTGGTGTGATCGCGGCCGCCAAACACATCGCCGATTTCCGGCAGGCTGTGGTTGGTCAGTTCCTTGGACAACGCCATGGCTACCTGACGCGGACGAGCGACCGAGCGCGAACGGCGCTTGGACAACAAGTCGGAAATCTTGATCTTGTAGTACTCGGCGACAGTGCGCTGAATGTTATCCACAGAGACCAATTTATCCTGCAACGCCAACAGGTCTTTCAGGGATTCGCGAATCAACTCGATGGTGATGTCGCGGCCCATGAAGTGCGAGTGGGCGATCACGCGTTTCAGCGCGCCTTCCAACTCACGGACGTTGGAGCGAATACGCTGGGCAATGAAGAACGCGGCGTCGTGCGGCAAGTCGACTTTGGCCTGGTCGGCCTTCTTCATCAAGATCGCGACTCGGGTTTCCAGTTCCGGCGGCTCGACGGCTACCGTCAGGCCCCAGCCGAAGCGGGATTTGAGGCGCTCTTCAAGGCCTTCGATTTCTTTCGGATAGCGGTCACTGGTCAGAATGACCTGCTGGCCACCTTCAAGCAGGGCGTTGAAGGTGTGGAAAAACTCTTCCTGCGAACGTTCTTTACGGGCGAAGAACTGAATGTCGTCGATCAGCAAAGCATCCACCGAACGGTAGAAACGCTTGAACTCGTTGATCGCGTTCAGCTGCAGCGCCTTGACCATGTCGGCCACGAAACGCTCGGAATGCAGGTACACGACCTTGGCATTCGGGTTCTTCTTTAATAGATGGTTACCCACCGCGTGCATCAAGTGAGTTTTACCCAGGCCAACGCCACCATAAAGGAACAGTGGGTTGTAGCCGTGCTTCGGGTTATCCGCCACTTGCCAGGCCGCCGCTCGGGCGAGCTGGTTGGACTTACCTTCGACGAAGTTTTCGAAAGTGAAGGTGCGGTTCAGGTAACTGGTGTGCTTGAGCGCACCTTCGACCTGCACGGTGCGCTGTTCGGCGCGGACCGGGGCTTGCTGCGAAGCGGCACCGGACATCGGATCGAAACTGTCGCGAGACGGTTCATCGCTGACTTCAGGGCTTTTCTGCGTCGAACGCTTGGCTGCCGGCGCTGGCGTCTGCGTGGGTGCCGGCGTATTCACAGGCGTGGCATTTGCCTGGGCCTGCTGGGAAACCTGCGCGGCTGCAAGCGGCGCGTTCGGTGCGGCACGCGGAGCGGAACTGCGTTTGCTGCCTATTAACAAGGAAAGCGCAGGCGCCATGCCGTTGCCATGCTCATCCAGCAGTTCAAGGACGCGACCGAGGTACTTTTCGTTGACCCAGTCCAGCACAAAACGGTTCGGTGCGTAGACGCGCAACTCGTCGCCTTCGGCTTCGACCTGTAGTGGACGGATCCAGGTGTTGAATTGTTGGGCAGGCAGCTCCTCGCGCAAAAGCTCCACGCATTGCTGCCAAAGTTCCACTGACACGGATATCCCCTAAGTTGAAAGCCGGTGAGGCAAAAACAAGCGGCCATTGTAGCGGCGAGCCGTCCACTTATCCACATGCAGGTTGCCCGGTGACCATGATTTATCAATGCGTAAACCGTTAACAAAGCGACCAACGGTGTGTGAATAAGCTCTGTGGATAACCGCCTCTAAGGGCACTGGACAACTGGGGGTTGAACTCGGTGGATAACTCGCCTGTGGATAACAGCCCATTCCACGCACAGGTTATCCGATGGCGCAGCACAGGCTGAACACGGTTTTCCACTGTAGTTGTCATTCTCTGTACATCAGGTAAAACATGGCCTGGTGTCACTTATCCACAGAAGAAGGCGTGCCTAGCTTTTATAAGCTTTACAGAAAAGCTTTAAATAATTCCCTTCTTTATTTTTATGTATGGCGAGCTGGTGATCAGGCAAAGAACACCTCGAGATCTATTTATAAGGAAACGCTGGTTGGAAATTGACCTGAAGGCTTGCTTTCTCTAGAATCCCCGGTCTCTTAAAACGGGGGCCATTCCGGCCCGTTGTGGACGAACCAGGTAACACGACAATGAAACGTACTTTCCAACCAAGCACTATCAAACGCGCCCGTACTCACGGTTTCCGTGCTCGCATGGCTACCAAGAACGGCCGTGCAGTCCTGTCGCGTCGCCGCGCCAAAGGTCGTGCGCGTCTGGCAGTTTGATAATCCGGTACTGGAGGTGAGTCAGGACTTCAGTCGGGAAAAGCGTCTGCTTACCCCCCGGCATTTCAAGGCAGTCTTTGACTCCCCTACCGGCAAGGTTCCGGGGAAAAATCTCCTGCTCCTTGCACGCAACAACGATCTTGATCACCCCCGTCTCGGGCTGGTTATCGGGAAAAAGAGCGTAAAGCTCTCCGTTGAGCGCAATCGCCTCAAACGTTTGATGCGCGAATCGTTCCGTCTGCACCAGGAATCACTGGTCGGCTGGGATATCGTTATCGTCGCGCGCAAAGGTCTGGGCGATGTAGAAAACCCCGAATTGATTCAGCATTTCGGCAAGCTCTGGAAGCGTCTGGCACGCAGCAAGCCAGTTCCAGAAGTCAAAACCGAAACTGTAGGGGTAGACAGTACCGATGCGTAAACTGGCCCTCGTTCCGATCCAGTTTTATCGCTATGCCATTAGTCCTTTGATGGCCAGCCACTGTCGTTTCTACCCCAGTTGTTCCTGCTACGCGTATGAAGCCATCGAAAATCATGGCCTTCTGCGCGGTGGCTGGCTGACCTTTCGTCGTTTAGGTCGCTGTCATCCGTGGAATCCCGGTGGTTATGACCCGGTTCCACCTATCCCTACCTCCCGTTCTTCTTCGATGGCCGAGTAATCATGGATATCAAACGCACGATCCTGATCGTCGCCCTGGCAATCGTGGCCTACGTTATGGTCCTTAAATGGAACCAGGACTACGGTCAGGCTGCCTTGCCGACTCAGAATGTTGCTTCCAGTACGACTACATCCGGTTTGCCGGACACCGCCACTGGCAATAATGCTGCCGCCAGTGACGATATTCCGCGCGCCGCTAGCGATACCAGCGCACCAGCCGAAACGCCGGTAGCCGCCAGCAAGGATCTGATCCAGATCAAAACCGACGTGCTCGATCTCGCGATCGATCCACAAGGTGGCGATGTTGCTCAACTGACTTTGCCTTTGTATCCACGTCGTCAGGATCGTCCTGATGTTCCGTTCCAGCTGTTCGATAACGGCGGCGAACGTGTTTATCTGGCCCAAAGCGGTCTGATCGGCACCAATGGCCCGGACGCAAATCCGGCCGGTCGCCCGGTCTACTCCTCGGAGAAGAAGACTTATCAACTGGCTGACGGTCAGGACCAATTGGTCGTAGACCTGAAGTTCAGCAAGGACGGCGTCAATTACATCAAGCGTTTCACCCTGAAACGCGGCCTGTATGACGTAGCCGTTTCCTACATTGTGGATAACCAGAGCGCTCAGCCCTGGAACGGCGCAATGTTTGCTCAGTTGAAGCGTGATAACAGCGCTGATCCTTCGTCCACTACTGCTACTGGCACCGCGACTTACCTGGGCGCCGCCCTGTGGACAAGTTCGGAGCCGTACAAAAAAGTGTCCATGAAGGACATGGACAAGGCACAACTGAAAGAAACCGTCACCGGTGGTTGGGTAGCCTGGCTGCAACACTACTTCGTGACCGCGTGGATTCCGGCCAAGGGCGAAAACAACATCGTCCAGACCCGTAAAGACAGCAAAGGCAACTACATCATCGGTTACACCGGTCCTACATTGACCGCTGCACCGGGTGCCAAAGTTGAAACCAGCGCTGTGCTGTACGCCGGTCCGAAAAGCCAGGCTGTGCTGAAAGAGTTGTCCCCAGGTCTGGAACTGACCGTCGACTACGGCATTCTGTGGTTCATTGCCCAGCCAATCTTCTGGCTGCTGCAACACATCCACGCCATTGTCGGTAACTGGGGCTGGTCGATCATCTTCCTGACCATGCTGATCAAGGGTCTTTTCTTCCCTCTGTCGGCCGCCAGCTACAAATCGATGGCGCGCATGCGTGCCGTTGCGCCGAAACTGGCTGCTCTGAAAGAGCAACATGGCGATGACCGGCAGAAAATGTCGCAAGCCATGATGGAGCTGTACAAGAAAGAGAAGATCAATCCGCTGGGTGGTTGCTTGCCAATCCTCGTGCAGATGCCGGTTTTCCTTTCGCTGTACTGGGTTCTGCTGGAAAGCGTGGAAATGCGCCAGGCGCCGTTCATGCTGTGGATCACGGACCTGTCGATCAAGGATCCGTTCTTCATTCTGCCGATCATCATGGGCGCAACCATGTTTATCCAGCAGCAGCTGAACCCGACTCCTCCGGATCCGATGCAGGCGAAGGTCATGAAAATGATGCCAATCATCTTCACCTTCTTCTTCCTGTGGTTCCCGGCTGGTCTGGTGCTGTACTGGGTTGTGAACAACTGCCTGTCCATCACCCAACAGTGGTACATCACGCGTAAGATCGAACGGGCTACCAAAGCAGCCGCTTGATTTACACTGTGGATAACCACTCAAAACGCCCCCTAGTGGGGCGTTTTGCTATCTGTCATTTTTGTCTGGATTCCGGTTAATGAGCGTACCTCGTGAAACCATCGCCGCTGTCGCCACCGCTCAAGGTCGCGGTGGTGTCGGCATCGTCCGTATTTCCGGGCCGCTGGCCAGCGTGGCGGCGAAAGCCATCAGCGGCCGCGAATTGAAACCGCGTTACGCCCATTACGGTCCGTTTTTCAGTGACGACCAGCAAGTGCTGGACGAAGGCCTGGCACTGTATTTCCCGGGGCCAAACTCGTTCACCGGCGAAGATGTGCTGGAGTTGCAGGGCCACGGCGGCCCGATCGTTCTGGATATGTTGCTCAAGCGCTGCCTGGAGTTGGGTTGCCGTTTGGCCCGTCCGGGTGAATTCAGTGAGCGTGCCTTCCTTAACGACAAACTCGACTTGGCCCAGGCAGAGGCAATTGCCGATTTGATCGAGGCCAGTTCTGCACAGGCGGCGCGCAATGCCCTGCGTTCCTTGCAGGGTGCGTTTTCCCAGCGTGTGCATAACTTGACCGAACAACTGATCGGGCTGCGCATCTACGTTGAAGCCGCCATCGATTTCCCGGAAGAAGAAATCGACTTCCTCGCCGATGGCCACGTGCTGAACATGCTCGACAAAGTCCGCGATGAATTATCCACAGTGCTGCGCGAAGCCGGGCAGGGCGCGTTGTTGCGCGATGGCATGACCGTGGTGATTGCCGGTAGGCCGAATGCTGGCAAGTCGAGCTTGTTGAATGCGTTGGCTGGACGGGAAGCGGCCATCGTGACCGAGATTGCCGGCACCACGCGGGATATCCTGCGCGAACATATCCACATCGACGGCATGCCGCTGCACGTTGTCGATACGGCGGGGCTGCGGGATACCGATGATCATGTGGAAAAGATCGGTGTCGAGCGCGCTTTGAAAGCCATTGGCGAAGCTGATCGGGTGTTGCTGGTGGTCGACGCCACTGCGCCGGAAGCGCTGGATCCGTTTGCCCTGTGGCCGGAATTCCTCGAAACCCGACCGGACCCTGCGAAAGTCACTCTGATCCGCAACAAAGCCGATCTGACCGGGGAAAAGATCACCTTGGAAACCAGCGAAGACGGCCACGTGACGATCAGTTTGAGCGCAAAATCGGCCGGTGAAGGACTGGACTTGCTGCGCGACCATCTCAAGGCTTGCATGGGTTATGAGCAAACCTCGGAAAGCAGCTTCAGTGCACGCCGGCGCCATCTGGAGGCTCTACGTCACGCCAGCGCCGCGCTGGAACACGGTCGCGCCCAACTGACATTGGCGGGTGCCGGTGAATTGCTTGCCGAAGATTTGCGTCAGGCCCAGCATTCTCTAGGGGAAATCACCGGAGCCTTCAGCTCTGATGATCTGCTGGGAAGGATCTTTTCCAGTTTCTGTATCGGCAAATGAAAAAAGGGGGCTGTGGACAATTTATCCACAGCCCCTATTTCGTTTACCAGTTGTACGAGACCGTACCGAGCAGGGTGCGGTCTTCACCCCAATAGCAACGGCCAGCATCGTTGCATCCCGACACATATTCCTTATCGAACAGGTTCCTCGCGTTCAAGTCGACGCTCCAATGCGTGTCGATCTGATAACCAATCGCCGCATCCACCAACGTGACATCGCCGGCATCGAGCCTGCCGTAGAGAGACGGTGAGGTGTAAGCGAAGGCACTGTCGAAGTAACGCACTCCGCCACCCACGTACAGGCCTTTCAAGTCGCTATTGAGAAAGCGGTATTTCGCCCAGACCGATGCCTGATTACGGGGTACGCCGGTCATTTGATGGCCTTTGACCAACGAGGTGGCGGCATCCTTGGTGATTCGCGCGTCGGTGTAGGTGTAAGCCGCAGTGACATTGAGGTTTTGGGTCAGATTGCTGTTGAGCTCAAGTTCCACGCCTTTGGAACGGCTTTCGCCCACTTGGCGGTAGCTCGAGGTGCTGGCGTCAAAGTAGGTGTCGTCTTTTTTACGCAGGTCATACACCGATGCAGTGAATGCGCTGTCCCAGCCGATCGGTTCGTACTTCAGGCCGACTTCGTATTGGCTGCTGGTGATCGGGTCGAGCGGCGCGCCGGCGTTGGAAATCTGCTGCACCGGGACGAACGAAGTGGAATAGCTGACATACGGCGTCATGCCATTGTCGAACTGATACATCACCCCACCCTGATAGGTGAACTTCTTGTCCTCGGAACTGATATTGCTCGACTGGGCGACCTTGTCGCGGAAATCGCTGTCGACCCAGTCCTGACGGCCACCCAGCAGGAACAGCCAGTGGTCATACTTGCTCTGGATCTGTGCATAAACGCCTTTCATCTGTTGCTCGAGCAAGGTGTTTTGCACCGCAATCGGCGTGGTCGGATCACGCAGGTAAACCGGGTTATACACATCGATCGGCCCGACGATGCCGGCATTCCAGTCCTGGTTGAACGACGTGCGGTCGTAGCTGGCGCCGAACAACACGGTGTTTTCCAGACCACCGACCTGGAATTTGCCTTCCAGTTGGTTATCCAGCGAATACACCATCGACTTGTTGAAGCGATCGTACGCAGTCATGTTCAGGCGTGTGCCAAACCCGGCGTTGTTGAGGTTGCCAGGCCAGGTTTCGTGACGGGTAATGCGCGACTGCATGTAGCGCGAGTTCTGACGGAACTGCCAATCGTCGTTGAACGAGTGGCTGAATTCGTAACCGGTGCTCCAGGTTTCCCGTTCGAAAGTGTTCCAGTCCGGATCGCCGAGCATGGTGCCTTTGGATAATTTGCCGTTGGGGTTTGTCAGCAACGTCCCGGCGGCGGGTAGGCCAAGTTCCATGTTGGTGTGATCCTTCTGGTAGTTGGCCAGCAGAGTCAGCGTGTTGAAATCATCGAAATTCAGGGTCAGGGATGGCGCGATGTAGATCCGGTCGTCCGGGACATGATCGGTCTGGGTGTCCGACTTGCGCCCAAGCATCACCACCCGCCCGAGAACGTTGCCGCTGTCATTGAGTGGACCGGAGACATCGACGCCGATCTGCCGGCGGTTGTTCGAGCCATAACCCAATTGCACTTCGCCTTGGGGGGCGGCAGTCGGACGTTTGCTCACCAGATTGACCAGACCACCCGGAGCGTTTTCCCCATACAGCAGAGAAGACGGGCCACGGAAGATCTCGACGCGCTCCAGTCCGTAAGGCTCGGTGCTGGTGTCATAGCGGTTGCCCTGTACGCGTAGTCCATCGCGCAATAGACCGTAGCCGTAATCGGTGGCGTTGAAACCGCGAATGTAGAACAGATCCCCGGCCAGGCTGTCGCCGGCGGCAAAGGGTGGCGCGAAGATTCCCGGCACGTAGCCGAGCACTTCGGTGAGCGTCTGAGATTTCTGATCCTTCATGCGTTGGGCGGTGACGACTGACACTGAGCGCGGCGTTTCCGACAACGGCGTACTGGTTTTCGTACCGATCCGACTGTTCTGCGCCTTGTAGCCGATATCGGCGGCGTAATCGAGGTTCATCGGGTTGGCCAACTGCCCGTTGATGTTGGTCGGGGCCAGTTCCAGTGAGTCGCCATTCGGTAGCGCCTGCAGAATATAGCTGTCCGGTGCCTGCGGTACGGCTTGCAAACCCGAGCCCTGCAGCAGTAGAGCGAATCCCTGATCGACAGTGAAATTGCCGTTGAGCCCGGCGCTGCGCAAGCGGCTGGTCTGTTGCGGCGAGAACGACAGAATCACGTTGGCGGCGGAGGCGAACTGGCTCAGCGCATTGTCCAGCGGACCGGCAGCAATGGCGTAACGCTGGGCTGTTGTCGCAGCGAAGGCGCTTTGGCTCAGTACCAGGCAGGAAGCAGCACTGGTCATCAGTAAGCTATAGGCAATGCAGTGGTAGGAAAAACGCTGACGAAACGTGGGAAGACGCATGTGTGGATAAGCCCTGAAGGTGGCAAAGAGCCGCGTTTATCGCGATTACCTGTAGGGCCGGGTCAGGGCAAAAAAAGATAACCCTGTTGTCGATTTATTTTCCCCAGGTGAAATTCCGTTCAAACGTTGTGGCTGATCGAGACCCAGTAACGAGTGAAATAGCGCACGTTGATCGGTAGTGACGCCTGAAGATTCGCCAGGACTGCGTCGGTTGAATTGAGGCGGAATGTCCCGGATACCCGCAACTCCCGGGCACGCGCGTCGCAATGCAAAACGCCGCTGCGATAACGGCCCAATTCTTCGATAACATCGCCCAAGCGTGCATCGAGAACGATCAGTTGGCCGTTGATCCACGCCACTTCGGAGGATTTGAAGGGGTGAATGAGCCCTATGTGCTGACGATCAAAATCCGCGCCTTCGCCTGCCTGCAGGATTTTTGCGGTCGTTGAAGTATCACCGGGCTGAACACTGACCCGATCTCCCAGCACTCCAACACGAGTTGAGCCAGATAACAGGTGAACGGAGAAACGCGTGCCCAGCGCTTGAATCCGGCCATCCCGGGTTTCGACGAAAAAGGGCCGTTGATCGCCAAGCTTGCCGGTTTGAATGAGGATCTCGCCGGAGCGCAGGCGAATCAGCCGCTGCGCCGGGTCGAAAGACACATCAATGGCAGTGTCGGTGTTGAGTTGAATCTGGCTGCCATCCGCCAATGTGATATTGCGACGCTGGCCAACGCCGGTTTTATAGTCGGCCCAGACGTTCCCCAAGGAAGTGTGTTGCTGAACATTCCAGCCCACGAACCCCGTGCCCGCCGCAAGCAGCAATAACTTCAGCACCTGGCGGCGTTGCTGGCCGTTATTCAGCGCGCGACGTTTCAGATCCTGTGGCAGCGTGCCGAGGTGGCGCTGCAATTGTTCCATCTGGTTCCACGCCGCCAGATGCGCCGGGTCGCTATCTATCCACAGCTGCCAGGCCTTCTGTTCGGCGAGCGTCGGCGGATCTGCCTGAAACTGCACGTACCAACTGGCGGCTGCTTCGAATATCTGGCGATTGGGGGCGATGGCCATCAACGTTGCGCCATGATCAGGGCACATTCCGTCAGGGCGCGGATCATGTGCTTCTTCACTGTCGTCAGCGAAACCTTTAACTGCAGGGCAATCTGTTGATAAGTCAGGCCATCTATCTGCGACAGCATGAAGATGTGTTGGGTCCTGGCACCGAGCCCGGCCAAGGCTTTATCCACAGCAACCAGGGTTTCGATGATCAGCGCCTTGTCTTCCTCGCTGATGGCGGTGGCTTCCGGTCGAGCCGCCAGAGTCTGCAAATAGGCGACTTCGATGGCGTGTCTTCTATAACGATCAATGACCAGACCGCGTGCAATGGTCGCTAGATAATCCCGTGGCTCGCGTATTTGTGCAGCATTGCGCGCCGCCAGAATCCGCACAAACGTGTCATGCGCGACGTCGGCGGCATCGCAGGCGTCATGCAATTTTCCCTTGAGCCAACCGTATAGCCACGAATGGTGTTGCTCGTAGATTTGCTCGATCGCAGCAGTGTGGGCGGTTAGGGACATGGGGAAAATAGGTGAGTTAATGATAATGCCTATTATTAGCCTCTGTTACGTTCTCTCACAATAGCCCTCGCACTTCCCTCCATCGGCTTCTTTGTCGTCGGCGAACCCTCGTTGGCGATTTTTTTGCGTATGGAAAACGCCGTTTTATCGATTTTCTGTGGATTAAGCCCTGTGAATAACTGCCACTAAGGGCAGTTGATAACAGGGCCTGAAAACTGGATATAAACCCCTCTGTGGATAACCACCCCTTTCATCCACAGGCTTAAACCAGTTATCCAAGGACCTCATTGGCACATGAACACAGGGTTTTGAATCTCTGTACATATTGAATATAAAGGGCTGTAGAGATCTATCCACAGAAAGGTGGTTCAGTAGAAATAAACATAAAAACAAAGGTTTTATAAATTTCTCTCTTTTTTATTCTTTTAACCTCGAGTTCTCCACAGCTGGTTAAATTTTGTGCAAAGGGTTCTTTAGGAAGGGCGAAGTCCCTATACTTGTCGACCAGGTCCGAAAACCTGATCTCAAACTATTCCTGAATTACCTACTTAAGCAGGCACGAGGTGCGTGGTGGATTTCCCTTCCCGTTTTGAAGTGATCGTCATCGGCGGCGGTCATGCCGGTACCGAGGCAGCACTGGCCTCAGCACGTATGGGGGCAAAAACCCTGTTGCTGACGCATAACGTGGAAACCCTCGGTGCCATGAGTTGCAACCCGGCCATCGGTGGCATTGGCAAAAGCCATCTGGTCAAGGAAATCGACGCCCTCGGCGGCGCGATGGCCATGGCTACCGATAAGGGCGGCATCCAGTTTCGCGTGTTGAATAGCCGCAAAGGCCCAGCGGTACGGGCGACCCGTGCGCAAGCTGACCGGATTCTGTACAAAGCTGCTGTCCGCGAAATTCTGGAAAACCAGCCCAACCTGTGGATATTTCAACAGGCTGCTGACGACCTGATCGTCGAGCAGGAACAAGTCCGTGGTGTTGTCACGCAAATGGGTCTGCGGTTCTTCGCCGATTCCGTGGTGTTGACCACCGGTACGTTCCTCGGTGGACTTATCCACATCGGTTTGCAGAATTTTTCCGGCGGCCGTGCCGGTGATCCGCCGTCAATCGCCCTGGCTCACCGTCTGCGTGAAATGCCACTGCGTGTCGGTCGCCTGAAAACCGGTACACCACCACGTATCGACGGCAAGTCTGTGGATTTCTCGGTGATGACCGAGCAACCAGGCGATACGCCGATCCCGGTGATGTCGTTCATGGGCAACAAAGAACAGCATCCACGCCAGGTCAGTTGCTGGATTACTCACACCAACGCCCGCACCCACGAAATCATTGCCGCGAACCTCGATCGTTCGCCGATGTATTCCGCTGCCGGTGAAATCGAAGGCATCGGCCCGCGTTATTGCCCGTCGATCGAAGACAAGATCCATCGCTTTGCCGACAAGGAAAGCCATCAGGTGTTCATCGAGCCGGAAGGTTTGACCACCCATGAGCTGTATCCGAACGGGATATCCACAAGCTTGCCGTTCGACGTGCAATTGCAGATCGTGCAATCGATCCGTGGCATGGAAAACGCGCACATCGTGCGTCCGGGTTATGCGATCGAGTACGACTACTTCGATCCGCGAGATTTGAAGTACAGCCTCGAGACCAAAGTCATCGGCGGTCTGTTCTTTGCCGGACAAATCAACGGCACCACCGGTTACGAAGAAGCCGGCGCCCAAGGTTTGCTCGCTGGTGCGAACGCGGCACTGCGTGCCAAGGGCAAAGAAGCCTGGTGCCCGCGTCGCGATGAAGCGTACATCGGTGTATTGGTCGACGACCTGATCACCCTCGGTACCCAAGAGCCGTACCGCATGTTCACGTCCCGTGCCGAATACCGCCTGATCCTGCGCGAGGACAACGCCGACCTGCGTTTGACCGAAAAAGGTCGCGAGCTCGGTCTGGTCGATGACGCGCGCTGGGCGGCCTTCTGCAAGAAACGCGAAAGCATCGAACTCGAAGAGCAGCGCCTGAAAAGCACTTGGGTTCGCCCGAACACGCAGCAGGGCGATGCGATTGCCGAGAAATTCGGCACACCGCTGACCCACGAATACAACTTGCTCAACCTCTTGAGCCGTCCGGAAATCGACTACGCTGGTCTGGTCGAAGTGACCGGCAACGGCGCCGAAGATCCACAGGTCGCCGAGCAGGTTGAAATCAAGACCAAATACGCCGGTTACATCGACCGTCAACAGGACGAAATCGCCCGTCTGCGCGCCAGTGAAGACACGAAATTGCCTGTGGATATCGATTACACCAACATTTCCGGTCTCTCCAAGGAGATCCAGAGCAAGCTCGGCGCGACTCGACCAGAGACGCTAGGCCAGGCTTCGCGGATCCCGGGTGTGACCCCGGCAGCGATTTCGCTGTTGATGATTCATTTGAAAAAACGCGGCGCGGGCCGTCAGTTGGAGCAAAGCGCTTGAGTTCTAAGGTCACTTCGCAACACGCCGAAGAGTTATCCACAGGAGCCCGCGAGCTCGGTGTCAATCTCACTGAAACCCAGCACGATTTGCTGCTGGGTTATCTGGCCCTGTTGATCAAATGGAACCAGGCCTACAACCTGACAGCCGTGCGCGATCCGGACGAAATGGTGTCGCGGCACTTGCTCGATAGTCTCAGCGTGATGTCGTTCATCGAAAACGGTCGCTGGCTCGACGTCGGCAGCGGCGGCGGCATGCCCGGGATCCCGTTGGCGATCCTGTATCCGGATTCGCAAGTGACCTGTCTGGACAGCAACGGCAAGAAAACCCGCTTCCTCACCCAGGTCAAACTCGAACTCAAACTGGATAACCTGCAAGTTATCCACAGTCGTGTCGAAGCCTTCCAGCCTGCGCAGCCGTTCAACGGGATCATTTCCCGGGCGTTCAGCAGCATGGAAAACTTCACCAACTGGACTCGCCACTTAGGCGACGCCGATACACGCTGGCTGGCAATGAAGGGCGTTCATCCGGCCGATGAGCTGGTAGCATTGCCGGCAGACTTCAAACTCGATAGCGAACACGCCCTGGCCGTACCCGGTTGCCAAGGCCAACGCCATCTGCTGATACTGCGCCGCACGGCATGATTGGGAACACAAGCAAGAATGGCTAAGGTATTCGCGATAGCGAACCAAAAGGGTGGTGTGGGCAAGACCACCACCTGCATCAACCTCGCAGCATCCCTGGTCGCGACCAAGCGCCGGGTGCTGTTGATCGATCTCGATCCACAGGGCAACGCCACCATGGGTAGCGGTGTGGATAAACACGGCCTGGAAAACTCGGTCTACGACCTGCTGATCGGCGAATGCGATCTGGCCCAGGCCATGCACTATTCCGAGCACGGCGGTTACCAACTGCTGCCGGCCAACCGCGACCTGACGGCTGCGGAAGTAGTGCTGCTGGAAATGCAGATGAAGGAAAGCCGTCTGCGCAGCGCGCTGGCGCCGATACGTGAAAATTACGATTACATTCTGATCGACTGCCCGCCGTCGCTGTCGATGCTCACGCTGAACGCACTGGTCGCCGCCGATGGGGTAATCATCCCCATGCAGTGCGAGTACTTTGCGCTCGAAGGCTTGAGTGATCTTGTGGATAACATCAAGCGCATCGCGGAATTGCTGAACCCTAACCTGAAAGTCGAAGGTCTGTTGCGGACGATGTACGACCCGCGTCTGAGCCTGATGAACGACGTTTCGGCGCAGCTCAAGGAACACTTTGGCGAGCAGCTCTACGACACGGTGATCCCGCGCAACATCCGTCTGGCTGAAGCGCCGAGCTATGGCATGCCGGCGCTGGCCTACGACAAGCAATCGCGTGGCGCCCTGGCTTATCTGGCCCTGGCCGGCGAGATGGTTCGTCGTCAGCGCAAAAACTCACGCATCGCCGCCGCTCAGGCAAATTAAGGAATCCCCATGGCCGTCAAGAAACGAGGTCTCGGACGTGGACTGGATGCACTGCTGAGTGGTCCGACCGTCAGCGCGCTGGAAGAACAAGCGGCGCAAGCTGACACCCGTGAATTGCAGCACTTGCCACTGGACCTGCTGCAGCGTGGCAAATATCAACCGCGCCGGGACATGGATCCGCAGGCGCTGGAAGAACTGGCAGCGTCGATCAAGGCTCAAGGCGTAATGCAGCCGATCGTGGTACGCCCGATTGGCGGTGGCCGCTTTGAAATCATCGCCGGTGAGCGCCGCTGGCGCGCGAGCCAGCAAGCCGGGCAGGAAACCATCCCTGCCATGGTTCGTGATGTCCCGGATGAAACCGCGATCGCCATCGCGCTGATCGAGAACATCCAGCGTGAAGATCTCAACCCGATCGAGGAAGCGGTGGCCCTGCAGCGTTTGCAGCAGGAATTTCAGCTGACTCAGCAGCAGGTCGCCGAGGCTGTGGGTAAGTCCCGCGTCACTGTGGCTAACCTGTTGCGGCTTATTGCACTGCCGGAAGTCATCAAGACCATGCTGTCCCACGGTGACCTGGAAATGGGTCATGCCCGTGCTTTGCTCGGTCTGCCGGACAATCAGCAGGTGGAAGGGGCGCGACATGTTGTCGCACGCGGCCTTACCGTGCGCCAAACTGAGGCACTGGTTCGTCAATGGTTGAGTGGCAAACCGGAGCCTGTGGAAGCGACCAAACCCGACCCGGATATCGCCCGTCTCGAACAGCGTCTGGCCGAGCGCCTAGGCTCTGCGGTGCAGATTCGCCACGGCAAGAAGGGAAAGGGTCAGTTGGTGATCGGTTACAACTCTCTCGATGAGCTTCAAGGTGTGCTCGCACACATCCGCTGAAACATTTCCTCATGTAGCGCGCAGTCGGAAATCACTACCTGACAGTTGAATAGGGGCAGAACCGCCCCTATACTCTGCGCGCATTTTGTCGGCACAAATTATGCCAAGTTATTGAATTCTGGCAGCCGACCATTGGAGAGCAATAGTGATGGAAACCCGCAAGCCAAACCGCCTGCCGTTCCATCGCCTGGCGGTTTTTCCGGTGTTAATGGCTCAATTTGTCATTTTGCTTATTGCCGCTTTGGCGCTCTGGCAATGGCACGGAGTCGTTGCCGGATACTCGGGACTTTGCGGAGGCCTGATAGCCTTGCTGCCCAATGTTTATTTCGCTCACAAGGCATTTCGGTTTTCCGGCGCCCGAGCAGCCCAGTCCATCGTCCGGTCATTTTATGCCGGCGAGGCAGGCAAACTGATTTTGACGGCAGTGCTCTTTGCACTGGTGTTTGCAGGTGTGAAGCCACTGGCGCCGATAGCTGTATTCGGCGTGTTCGTGCTGACTCAGTCGGTCAGCTGGTTCGCTCCCCTGCTGATGAGAACAAGACTTTCGAGACCTTAGGGCGTTTGAGGCAACCATGGCAGAAACAACCGCTTCGGGCTATATCCAGCACCACTTGCAGAACCTGACCTTCGGTCAGCTACCTAACGGCGGCTGGGGCTTTGCCCACACCGCAGCAGAAGCCAAGGAAATGGGCTTCTGGGCTTTCCACGTCGATACTCTCGGCTGGTCGGTCGCGTTGGGTCTGATCTTCGTTTTTCTTTTCCGCATGGCGGCAAAGAAAGCGACTTCGGGTCAGCCGGGTGCTTTGCAGAACTTCGTTGAAGTATTGGTCGAATTCGTCGATGGCAGCGTGAAAGACAGCTTCCATGGCCGTAGCCCGGTGATTGCACCGCTGGCACTGACCATCTTCGTCTGGGTGTTCCTGATGAACGCCGTCGACCTGATCCCGGTCGACTGGATTCCTCAGCTGGCCATCCTGATCACCGGTGATCACCACATCCCGTTCCGCGCCGTGTCGACCACCGACCCGAACGCGACCTTGGGCATGGCGTTGTCGGTTTTCGCACTGATCATTTTCTACAGCATCAAGGTCAAGGGCATCGGCGGCTTCATCGGCGAACTGACCCTGCACCCGTTCGGCAGCAAGAACATCTTCGTTCAAGCCCTGCTGATCCCGGTGAACTTCCTGCTGGAATTCGTGACCCTGATCGCCAAGCCGATCTCTCTGGCTCTGCGTCTGTTCGGCAACATGTATGCCGGTGAGCTGGTGTTCATTCTGATCGCTGTGATGTTCGGCAGCGGTCTGCTCTGGCTGAGCGGCCTGGGCGTTGTTCTGCAGTGGGCGTGGGCTGTGTTCCACATCCTGATCATCACGCTGCAGGCGTTCATCTTCATGATGCTGACCATCGTCTACCTGTCGATGGCGCACGAAGAAAACCATTAAGGCCAGTCTCGACTAGTCTGATGTCCTTCCCGGTCAAACGGGAAGGGGCTCTTCACAGGGCACCTGAAACGATTTGTTTTACCGCTTTAATCTAAAAAACCTAAACCATACGACGTAAAAGTCGGGAGGAAAGATGGAAACTGTAGTTGGTCTAACCGCTATCGCTGTTGCACTGTTGATCGGCCTGGGCGCACTGGGTACCGCAATTGGTTTCGGCCTGCTGGGCGGCAAGTTCCTGGAAGGCGCAGCGCGTCAGCCAGAAATGGTTCCAATGCTGCAAGTTAAAATGTTCATCGTTGCCGGTCTGCTCGACGCCGTAACCATGATCGGTGTTGGTATCGCGCTGTTCTTCACCTTCGCGAACCCGTTCGTTGGTCAGATCGCTGGCTAATTACTCGGATATTCCGGGTAATTTGGTGTGATGGACAACGTAACTGCGAGGTGTTGGCGTGAACATTAATGCGACCCTGATTGGCCAGTCCGTTGCGTTCCTGATTTTTGTACTGTTCTGCATGAAGTATGTATGGCCTCCGGTCATCGCTGCTCTGCACGAACGTCAAAAGAAGATCGCTGATGGTCTGGACGCTGCCAGCCGTGCAGCTCGCGACCTGGAGTTGGCCCAAGAAAAAGCGGGTCAGCAACTGCGCGAAGCGAAAGCTCAGGCAGCTGAAATCATCGAGCAAGCCAAGAAACGCGGTAACCAGATTGTCGAAGAGGCCGTTGAAAAGGCCCGTGTCGACGCTGACCGTGTGAAGGTTCAGGCTCAAGCCGAGATCGAACAGGAACTGAACAGTGTCAAAGACAAGCTGCGTGCCCAAGTGGGCTTGCTGGCTGTCGGCGGCGCCGAGAAGATCCTGGGTGCCACAATCGATCAAAACGCGCACGCAGAGCTGGTTAACCAACTGGCTGCTGAAATCTAAGCGAGGGCGATCATGGCAGAACTGACCACGTTGGCCCGACCTTACGCTAAGGCGGCCTTCGAGCACGCTCAGGCCCACCAGCAACTGGCCAATTGGTCAGCCATGCTCGGCCTGGCTGCAGCGGTGTCACAAGATGACACCATGCAGCGCGTGCTCAAGGCCCCGCGACTGACGAGCGCAGAAAAGGCCGCCACGTTTATTGACGTGTGCGGCGACAAGTTTGATGCCAAGGCACAGAACTTCATCAATGTCGTTGCCGAAAACGACCGTCTCCCGCTTCTGCCGGAGATTGCCGCTCTTTTCGACCTGTACAAGGCCGAACAAGAGAAGTCGGTAGACGTTGAAGTGACCAGTGCTTTTGCATTGAACCAAGAACAGCAAGACAAACTCGCCAAGGTTCTCAGTGCACGACTCAACCGGGAAGTGCGCCTGCAAGTTGCGGAGGATGCTGCCCTTATAGGTGGTGTCGTCATCCGCGCCGGCGACCTGGTTATCGATGGCTCGATTCGCGGCAAAATCGCGAAACTTGCCGAAGCATTGAAATCTTGAGTTTGAAGGGGCAGCAGAGCAATGCAGCAACTCAATCCTTCCGAAATAAGTGAAATTATCAAGGGCCGCATCGACAAGCTCGATGTGACCTCCCAAGCCCGTAACGAAGGCACTGTCGTCAGCGTATCTGACGGCATCGTGCGGATTCACGGTCTGGCCGACGTTATGTACGGCGAGATGATCGAGTTTCCGGGCGGCGTCTACGGTATGGCCCTCAACCTGGAGCAAGACTCCGTAGGTGCCGTTGTACTGGGCGCTTACCAGTCTCTGGCTGAAGGCATGAGCGCCAAGTGCACCGGCCGCATCCTCGAAGTTCCGGTTGGTAAGGAACTGCTGGGTCGCGTAGTCGACGCACTGGGTAACCCTGTTGACGGCAAAGGTCCACTGGGCAACACCGAGACCGACGCGGTCGAGAAAGTTGCTCCGGGCGTGATCTGGCGTAAGTCGGTAGACCAGCCTGTACAGACTGGCTACAAGGCTGTCGATGCCATGATCCCTGTCGGCCGTGGCCAGCGTGAGCTGATCATCGGTGACCGTCAGATCGGTAAAACCGCTCTGGCGATCGACGCGATCATCAACCAGAAAGACAGCGGCATTTTCTGCGTCTACGTAGCTATTGGTCAGAAGCAATCGACCATCGCCAACGTGGTTCGCAAGCTGGAAGAAAACGGCGCCCTGGCCAACACGATCATCGTGGCTGCCAGTGCTTCGGAATCTCCTGCGCTGCAATTCCTGGCACCGTACTCCGGTTGCACCATGGGTGAATTCTTCCGCGACCGCGGTGAAGACGCGCTGATCGTTTATGACGATCTGTCCAAGCAAGCAGTGGCTTACCGCCAGATTTCCCTGCTGCTGCGCCGTCCACCAGGCCGTGAAGCTTACCCAGGCGACGTGTTCTATCTCCACTCCCGTCTGCTGGAGCGCGCATCCCGCGTTTCGGAAGAATACGTAGAGAAGTTCACCAACGGCGCAGTGACCGGCAAAACCGGTTCCCTGACCGCACTGCCGATCATCGAAACCCAGGCTGGCGACGTTTCCGCGTTCGTTCCGACCAACGTGATTTCGATCACCGACGGTCAGATCTTCCTGGAATCGGCCATGTTCAACTCGGGCATCCGCCCTGCAGTGAACGCCGGTGTTTCGGTATCCCGTGTGGGTGGTGCCGCTCAGACCAAGATCATCAAGAAGCTGTCCGGTGGTATCCGTACCGCTCTGGCTCAGTACCGTGAACTGGCGGCATTCGCCCAGTTCGCTTCTGACCTGGACGAAGCGACCCGTAAGCAACTTGAGCATGGTCAGCGCGTTACCGAGCTGATGAAGCAGAAGCAATACGCACCAATGTCGATCGCTGACATGGCGCTGTCGCTGTATGCCGCTGAGCGTGGGTTCCTGACTGACATTGAAATCGCCAAGATCGGCAGCTTCGAACAAGCGCTGATTGCTTTCTTCAACCGCGATCACGCCGATTTGATGGCCAAGATCAACGTTAAAGGTGACTTCAATGACGAAATCGACGCTGGCATGAAAGCCGGTATCGAGAAGTTCAAGGCCACCCAAACCTGGTAAGCCGCAGCGGGAGCCGCGAGGCTCCCGCTTGCTAACCTGATAGGTGTTACATGGCAGGCGCAAAAGAGATTCGCAGTAAGATTGCGAGCATCAAAAGCACGCAAAAGATTACCAGCGCCATGGAAAAAGTGGCGGTCAGCAAAATGCGCAAGGCACAAATGCGCATGGCTGCTAGCCGTCCTTATGCGGAGCGTATCCGCCAGGTTATTGGGCATCTGGCCAACGCCAACCCGGAATACCGCCACCCGTTCATGATCGATCGCGAAATCAAGCGCGTTGGTTATGTTGTGGTGAGCAGTGACCGTGGTCTGTGCGGCGGCTTGAATACCAACCTGTTCAAGGCCCTGGTCAAGGACATGGCGGTAAACCGCGAAAACGGCGTCGAGATTGATCTGTGTGTCGTGGGTAGCAAGGGTGCGGCCTTTTTCCGCAACTTCGGCGGTAACGTCGTTGCAGCTATCAGCCACCTGGGTGAAGAGCCGTCGATCAATGACTTGATCGGCAGCGTCAAGGTGATGCTGGATGCCTACCTGGACGGCCGTATTGACCGCCTGTCCGTGGTGTCCAACAAGTTCATCAACACCATGACGCAACAGCCTACCGTGGAGCAATTGATTCCACTGGTGGCCACCCCGGATCAGGATCTCAAGCACCACTGGGACTATCTCTACGAACCGGATGCCAAAGAGCTGCTTGACGGCTTGATGGTCCGCTACGTTGAGTCGCAGGTCTACCAGGCGGTGGTCGAGAACAACGCGGCTGAACAAGCTGCGCGGATGATCGCGATGAAGAACGCTACCGACAACGCCGGTGATTTGATCAGCGATTTGCAGCTGATCTACAACAAGGCGCGTCAGGCTGCGATCACCCAAGAGATCTCGGAAATCGTCGGCGGCGCTGCCGCGGTTTAACGGTTCAAATATTCAGAGGATCCAGCTATGAGTAGCGGACGTATCGTTCAAATCATCGGCGCCGTTATCGACGTGGAATTTCCACGCGACAGCGTACCGAGCATCTACAACGCTTTGAAAGTCAAAAGCGATGCCGGCACCACTCTGGAAGTTCAGCAGCAGCTGGGCGACGGCGTGGTTCGTACCATTGCGATGGGTTCCACCGAGGGCTTGAAGCGCGGTCTGGAAGTTACCGACTCTGGCGCAGCCATCTCCGTACCGGTCGGTAAAGCGACCCTGGGCCGGATCATGGACGTCCTCGGTAACCCGATCGACGAAGCTGGCCCGATCGACACCGAAGAGCGTTGGGGCATTCACCGTCCAGCGCCTTCGTTCGCTGAACAGGCAGGCGGCAACGACCTGCTGGAAACCGGCATCAAGGTTATCGACCTGGTTTGCCCGTTTGCCAAAGGCGGTAAAGTCGGTCTGTTCGGTGGTGCCGGTGTAGGCAAAACCGTAAACATGATGGAACTGATCCGTAACATCGCCATCGAGCACAGCGGTTATTCCGTGTTCGCCGGTGTGGGTGAGCGTACTCGTGAGGGTAACGACTTCTACCACGAGATGAAGGATTCCAACGTTCTGGACAAAGTGGCACTGGTTTACGGTCAGATGAACGAGCCGCCGGGTAACCGTCTGCGCGTAGCACTGACCGGCCTGACCATGGCCGAGAAGTTCCGTGACGAAGGTAACGACGTTCTGCTGTTCGTCGACAACATCTATCGTTACACCCTGGCCGGTACTGAAGTATCCGCACTGCTGGGCCGTATGCCTTCGGCAGTAGGTTACCAGCCGACCCTGGCTGAAGAGATGGGCGTTCTGCAAGAACGTATCACTTCGACCAAGGAAGGTTCGATCACTTCGATCCAAGCGGTATACGTACCTGCGGATGACTTGACCGACCCGTCGCCAGCGACCACCTTCGCCCACTTGGACGCCACCGTCGTTCTGTCCCGTGACATCGCTTCCCTGGGTATCTACCCAGCGGTAGATCCACTGGATTCGACTTCGCGCCAGCTGGACCCGAACGTAATCGGCCAGGACCACTACGACACCGCTCGCGGCGTTCAGTACGTTCTGCAACGTTACAAAGAGCTGAAGGACATCATCGCGATCCTGGGTATGGACGAGCTGTCGGAAGCCGACAAGCAGTTGGTAAACCGTGCTCGTAAGATCCAGCGCTTCTTGTCGCAGCCGTTCTTCGTGGCTGAAGTCTTCACCGGTGCTTCGGGTAAATACGTTTCCCTGAAAGACACCATTGCTGGCTTCAAAGGCATCCTCAACGGTGACTACGACCACCTGCCAGAACAAGCGTTCTACATGGTTGGCGGCATCGAAGAAGCGATCGAGAAAGCCAAGAAACTGTAATCCCGGCGCCCGGCAACGGGCGCTCATTTAGGTTGAGGCAATCAGATGGCTATGACAGTCCATTGCGATATCGTCAGCGCGGAAGGGGAAATCTTTTCCGGCCTGGTCGAGATGGTGATTGCGCACGGTGCACTGGGTGATCTTGGTATCGCTCTGGGTCACGCGCCGCTGATCACTAATCTGAAGCCAGGTCCGATCCGCCTGATCAAGCAAGGCGGGGAAGCCGAGGTGTTCTACATCTCCGGTGGTTTCCTCGAGGTTCAGCCGAACATGGTCAAGGTGCTTGCCGATACCGTGCAACGTGCCGCCGACCTGGATGAAGCTCAGGCTCAAGCAGCTCTCAAGGCTGCCGAGGCTGCTCTGCACGAGAAGAGCGCAGATTTCGACTACGGAGCTGCGTCCGCACGTCTGGCCGAGGC
Source organism: Pseudomonas sp. MYb2 (assembly GCF_002979955.1). Lineage (NCBI taxonomy): Bacteria > Pseudomonadati > Pseudomonadota > Gammaproteobacteria > Pseudomonadales > Pseudomonadaceae > Pseudomonas > Pseudomonas sp. MYb2. Next base: position 447,512 of record NZ_PCQC01000001.1, on the reverse strand, counting down.
TGCAGCTCAGCTGCGCACCGTCCAGCAGATCCGCAAGAAGTTTGGCGGTTAATCCGTCAGCCGCTTGTTGTGCGATTGATAAAAAAGGGTAGCCTCGGCTACCCTTTTTTCTTTTCCGAATTCCCGAAACCCGGTCGCAGTTGCTGACCACCCAGGATTGGTAGCCAGTCATGTCTCTTGAAATCGTTATCCTCGCGGCCGGTCAAGGCACTCGTATGCGTTCGGCCCTGCCGAAGGTGCTGCACCCGATTGCCGGCGACTCCATGCTGGGTCATGTTATCCACAGCGCCCGCCAACTGGATCCGCAACGTATTCATGTCGTCATCGGCCATGGTGCCGATGTGGTGCGTGAGCGTCTGGCCGCTGATGACCTGAATTTCGTCCTGCAGGACAAGCAGCTCGGCACCGGTCACGCCACCGCTCAGGCTGTTCCGTTCATTACCGCCGACACCGTGTTGATCCTTTACGGTGACGTACCGCTGATCGAAGTCGAAACCCTGCAACGTCTGCTCAAACAAGTGGTGCCCGGGAAAATGGGCTTGCTCACCGTTGAGCTGGATGACCCGACCGGCTATGGCCGCATTGTTCGCGATGCCGATGGCAAGGTCACGGCCATCGTTGAGCATAAAGATGCCAGCGAAGCACAGCGCGCTATCACCGAAGGCAACACCGGCATTCTTGCCGTCCCGGCCGATCGTCTGGCCGATTGGATGAGCCGCCTGTCGAACAATAACGCTCAGGGCGAGTACTACCTGACTGACGTGATTGAAATGGCAGTCAACGATGGTCTGGTCGTAGCTACCGAGCAACCGCACGATGCGATGGAAGTGCAGGGCGCCAACGATCGCAAGCAGCTATCCGAACTGGAGCGTCATTACCAGTTGCGCGCCGGCCGCCGTTTGATGGCACAAGGCGTAACCCTGCGTGATCCGGCGCGCTTCGATGTGCGTGGTGAAGTGACCGTCGGTCGCGACGTGCTGATCGACATCAACGTGATCCTCGAAGGCAAGGTGGTTATCGAAGACGATGTGGTGATCGGCCCGAACTGCGTGATCAAGGACAGTACCCTGCGCAAAGGCGTGGTGATCAAGGCCAACAGTCATATTGAAGGCGCTGTTCTGGGCGAGGGCAGCGATGCCGGTCCGTTCGCGCGTCTGCGTCCGGGCACCGTGCTCGAAGCGCGCGCGCATGTGGGTAACTTTGTCGAGTTGAAGAACGCGCACATGGGCGAGGGCGCCAAGGCCGGTCATTTGACCTACTTGGGCGACGCCGAAATCGGTGCACGCACCAACATCGGCGCCGGCACCATCACCTGCAACTACGATGGCGCCAACAAGTGGAAAACCGTGTTGGGTGCGGACGTGTTCATCGGCTCGAACAACTCGTTGGTCGCTCCTGTGGATATCTCCAACGGTGCAACCACGGCAGCGGGTTCAACCATTACGCAGAATGTGGATAACGCCCAACTCGCGGTTGGTCGCGCGCGGCAGAAGAATATCGATGGCTGGAAGCGGCCGGAGAAGATCAAGAAGAGCTGAGTTATCCACAGTTTCTTTTAGCGACGAAATTCAATGTGGGAGCGAGCTTGCTCGCGAATGCGGTAGATCATTCAACATTGATGTTGGCTGACACGATGCCTTCGCGAGCAAGCTCGCTCCCACATTTTTGTTTGCGTCGTATTCAAAAAAGTCTGACTTCCGCTTGACCATTTTGGGCCGATAGGTTTTGATTGCTTCCGTTATCTTTCGAATCGAAACTTAGGTCGCCATGTCGAAACGCAACACGCCACAACGCCGTCACAACATTCTCGCCTTGCTCAACGAGCAGGGTGAAGTCAGTGTGGATGAACTGGCCAAGCGCTTCGAAACCTCCGAAGTTACGATTCGCAAGGATCTTGCTGCGCTTGAAAGCCATGGCCTGCTGCTGCGCCGCTACGGTGGGGCGATCACCATGCCGCAGGAACTGGTCGCGGAAACTGCGCAGAGCGTTTCCAAGTACAAGCAGGCAATTGCCCGCGCGGCGGTGAAACGCATCCGCGAGCACGCGCGAATCATCATCGACAGCGGCAGTACCACCGCTGCAATGATCCCGGAACTTGGCCAACAGCCAGGCTTGGTGGTGATGACCAACTCCCTTCACGTCGCCAACGCCCTGAGCGAACTGGAACACGAGCCGGTGCTGTTGATGACCGGCGGCACCTGGGATCCACATTCGGAATCCTTTCAGGGCCAGGTCGCCGAGCAAGTACTACGCTCTTACGACTTCGACCAGTTGTTCATCGGCGCCGATGGCATCGATCTGGTACGCGGCACCACGACCTTCAATGAGCTGCTCGGTTTGAGCCGGGTCATGGCTGACGTGGCGCGGGAAGTCATCGTCATGGTCGAGGCCGACAAGATCGGTCGCAAGATTCCCAACCTGGAGCTGCCATGGAGCAGTGTCCATACCCTAATTACCGATGATCGCCTGCCCGATGACGCACGCGATCAGATACAAGCCCGCGGTATCAACGTGATTTGCGCGGCTGTCAGTCAGGAGAAATAAGCATGTGTGGAATTGTCGGCGCAGTTGCAGAACGTAACATCACGGCCATCCTGCTCGAAGGCCTCAAGCGTCTCGAATATCGCGGCTACGACAGTGCCGGTGTCGCGGTCTTCACCAACGACGAAACCCTTGAGCGCATGCGCCGCCCGGGCAAGGTCAGCGAGCTCGAAGCCGCGTTGGCCGAGCACCCGCTGGTGGGTCGTCTCGGTATTGCCCACACCCGTTGGGCCACCCACGGCGCACCCTGCGAGCGTAACGCCCATCCGCATTTCTCCGGCGAGATCGCTGTGGTGCACAACGGCATCATCGAGAACCACGAAGCCCTGCGTGAGCAACTGAAAACGCTGGGTTATGTGTTCACCTCGGACACTGACACCGAGGTCATCGCTCACCTGCTCAACCACAAACTCAAGGATCAGCCAGATCTGACCGTCGCCCTCAAAGCGACCGTCAAGGAATTGCACGGTGCTTACGGTCTGGCCGTGATCAACGCCAAGCAGCCGGATCGTCTGGTCGCCGCCCGCAGTGGCAGCCCGCTGGTCATCGGTCTGGGTCTGGGCGAGAACTTCCTCGCTTCCGACCAACTGGCCCTGCGTCAGGTGACCGACCGCTTCATGTACCTGGAAGAAGGCGATATCGCCGAAATTCGCCGCGACAACGTGCAGATCTGGGATGTCGATGGCAAAGCCGTCGAGCGCCAGACCGTGCAGTACACCGACGGTGCCGAAGCCGCCGATAAAGGCGAGTTCCGTCACTACATGCTCAAGGAAATCCACGAGCAACCGGCGGTTGTACAGCGCACCCTCGAAGGTCGCCTGAGCAACGATCAAGTATTGGTTCAAGCCTTCGGCCCACAAGCCGCCGAGCTGTTCGCCAAGGTCCGTAACGTACAGATCGTCGCCTGTGGCACCAGTTATCACGCCGGCATGGTTGCCCGTTACTGGCTGGAAGAACTGGCCGGCATTCCGTGCCAGGTCGAAGTCGCCAGCGAATTCCGCTACCGCAAAGTCGTGGTGCAGCCGGACACCTTGTTCGTGACCATTTCGCAGTCCGGTGAAACCGCCGACACCCTCGCTGCCCTGCGCAACGCCAAGGAGCTGGGGTTCCTCGCCAGTCTGGCGATCTGCAACGTCGGCATCAGCTCGCTGGTACGGGAATCGGACCTGACCCTGTTAACCCAGGCGGGCCGCGAAATTGGCGTGGCCTCGACCAAAGCGTTCACCACACAACTGGTCGGTCTGTTGCTGCTGACTCTGTCGTTGGGCCAAGTGCGCGGCACTCTGGCCGACGGTGTTGAAGCGCGTCTGGTCGAAGAATTGCGTCGCCTGCCAACCCGCCTCGGCGAGGCCCTGGCCATGGACGGCACTGTGGAAAAAATCGCCGAACTGTTCGCCGAAAAGAACCACACCTTGTTCCTCGGTCGTGGTGCGCAATTCCCGGTAGCGATGGAAGGCGCCTTGAAACTCAAGGAAATCTCCTACATCCACGCTGAAGCCTACCCGGCCGGCGAACTGAAACACGGCCCGCTGGCGCTGGTGGATAACGACATGCCGGTGGTTACCGTTGCACCGAACAACGAACTGCTGGAAAAACTCAAATCCAACCTGCAGGAAGTCCGTGCCCGTGGCGGCGAACTGATCGTGTTTGCTGACGAGAAAGCCGGGATGACCAACGGCGAAGGCACCCACGTGGTGCAGATGCCGCACATTCACGACATCCTCTCGCCAATCCTTTACACGATTCCGCTGCAATTGCTGTCGTACTACGTGGCTGTGCTCAAGGGCACGGACGTCGATCAGCCGCGTAACCTGGCGAAGTCGGTGACGGTGGAATAAGTTATCCACAATTGAATTAAACGCAAAAGATCGCAGCCTGCGGCAGCTCTACACGGGAATCGTATTTCACCTGTAGGAGCTGCCTCAGGCTGCGATCTTTTGATTTTTGATGTGAGGGTCGACCCCATGGACCGCTTCCAGGAAATGCACATCTTCACCACCGTCGCCCAAGAGCAAGGCTTCTCCGCCGCCGCTCGGCGTTTGGGCTTGTCGGCAGCCAGCGTCACCCGGGCGGTGGCGGCGTTAGAGTTGCGCATCGGCACGCAGTTGCTGATCCGGACCACGCGCAGCGTGCATTTGAGCGAAGCGGGGCAGCGTTATCTGGAGGATTGTCGCAGGATCCTCGCTGAGGTACAGGAAGCCGAGGATTCGGCTGCGGGCAGTCATGCGCAGCCGCGTGGACAGTTGACGGTGACGGCGCCGGTGTTGTTCGGTGATTTATTTGTGACGCCGGTGATGGCGGGTTATCTGGCGCAGTACCCGGATGTCACGATCAATGCGGTGCTGGTTGATCGCATCGTCAACATGGTTGAAGAGGGCATTGATGTGGCGGTGCGCATCGGTGACCTGCCGGACAGTAATCAGCACGCGATTCGGGTTGGTGAGGTTCGACGGGTCATCTGCGGTTCGCCGAAATATTTCGCCGAGCGCGGTCGGCCGGTTCATCCCCTGGAACTGGCGGGAGCGCCGGTGGTGGCCACCTCCGCGATTGGCCAGCAACGCAGTTGGCCGTTTCTCGACGCGGGCGAACCGCTCAACGTGCGACCTGAGCCGCGGCTGATCGTGACCGCCAATCAGGCAGCGATTACCGCCGCTTGTATGGGCCTTGGTTTGACCCGCGTGTTGTCCTATCAAGTAGCGAGCAAGATAGCCTCCGGTGAACTGGAAATCGTCCTCGCTGAATTCGAACTGCCGCCACTGCCGATCCATGTGGTGTATCAGGGGGGGCGCAAGGCCCCGGCGCGGATCCGCAGTTTCGTTGATTTCACGGTAACGGCTCTGCGCGAACATCCCGCGTTGAAAAATGCGGCGTTATTGCATGAGATGAAATAATCGATTGCGTTTGCTGGTGATTCTGTTCTTTTCGAAGTGGGTAGATGATGGCCTGCATCGGCGCTCTCATCCCCGCAGCGGCGCCCCTGTTCAGCGGAGTCGACCATGCAAGCGATCAAACTCTACAACTTCCCGCGTTCCGGCCACGCACATCGCGTCGAGTTGATGCTGTCCCTGCTGCAATTGCCGACCGAGCTGATCTTCGTCGATCTGGCCAAGGGTGAGCACAAGCAGCCCGCGTATCTGGCGATCAACAGTTTTGGTCAGGTACCGGCAATCGATGACGGCGGCGTGGTGCTGGCCGATTCCAACGCAATTCTGGTGTACCTGGCGCAGAAATACGGTAACGGTCTTTGGCTGCCAACCGACCCGGTTGGTGCAGCACGCGTGCAGCGCTGGTTGTCCGCCGCCGCCGGGCCGATTGCTTTCGGGCCTGCAGCAGCACGCTTGGTCACAGTGTTTGGCGCGCAACTGAATGCCGAAGAGGCGATCACCCGAGCGCACAACCTGCTCAAGGTGATGGACGTCGAATTGGGCAGAACCGCGTTTCTGGCCGGCGACGAACCGACCATTGCCGACGTCTCCGCCTACAGTTACATCGCCCACGCGCCGGAAGGCAACGTGTCGTTGGCTGACTACGGCAACGTTCGCGCCTGGCTGGCCCGGGTCGAAGCCTTGCCCGGTTTTGTTGGCATGCCGCGCACTGTCGCCGGGCTGCAAACCACTGCCTGATTTTCGCAATCCACACTGCGCCGCCGGTGCAGGGGAGAGGTCGTGATGGAACGTTCACCGTGGCACGCTGGCGAGCAACAGTTACAGGCCCATGTCGGCGTCGCCGAACGCATGGAAGCTTTCGGGCGTAAGGTGATTCGCACCTGGATGCCGGACCAGCACCGTGAGTTCTATCAGCAATTGCCCTTCCTGCTGTACGGCGCCGTTGATGCCGATGGGCGGCCCTGGGCCAGTGTGCTCGAAGGCGCACCGGGGTTTGCCCATTCGCCGGATCCTGAGCATCTGCACTTCGCCAGTCAGGTCGCGGCGGATGACCCGGCGCAATTGCGCAATGGCGAGCCGATCGGTTTGCTCGGCATTGAGTTGCACACCCGCCGGCGCAATCGCCTCAACGGCCATGTTGGCAAGCTGAGCGCGCAGGGTTTTCAGGTGAGCGTGGATCAGGCGTTTGGCAATTGCCCGCAATATATCCAATTGCGACAGTTTCAGCGGGTGCCGCTGACGGATCCGCAGACTCGTCCGGCTGAGCACTTGAACGCGCTCGATGACGCGGCCACGGCGCTGATCAGCGGGGCCGACACGTTCTTTGTCGCCAGCTATGTAGATACCGCCGGCGAGCGTGCGGTGGATGTTTCACACCGGGGCGGCCAGGCCGGTTTCGTACGGGTGGACGGCAATCGTCTGACCATCCCCGACTTCGCCGGCAATCTGCACTTCAACACCCTCGGCAATCTGCTGCTCAATCCCAAGGCTGGTCTGTTGTTCATCGACTTTGCCACAGGCGATGTGCTGCAACTCAGCGGGCGAACCGAGATCCTTCTGGAAGACCCGCAGATCGAAGCGTTTCAAGGGGCTGAGCGCCTGTGGACTTTCGAGGTGGAAAAACTGGTGCGGCGCCCGGCAGCGTTGGCGTTGCGCTGGCGCTTCGACGGCATGTCGCCGACCAGTCTGTTGACTGGCAACTGGGCCGAGGCGGACGCGCGGTTGCAGGCGCAGGCATTGGGCAACCAATGGCGACCACTGCGCGTGGCGAGGATTGAAGCAGAAAGCCGCAGCATCCGTTCCATCTATCTCGAGCCCACCGATGGTGCCGGTTTGCCGGTGTTTCTCGCCGGCCAGCATTTGCCGCTGCGCTTCACGATCGATGGTGAGGTGCATATCCGCACTTACAGCCTGTCGAGCGCGCCATCGGATGGTTTCTACCGGATCAGCGTCAAGCGCGAAGGCCTGATTTCGTCGCACCTGCATGAGCAGATTCGCGTTGGCGATGTGCTGGAAGCGCGGGCGCCGCAAGGGCATTTCACCGTGGCACCGCTGGAGCACCGAGCTTTGGTGCTGTTGGCGGCCGGTGTGGGAATCACGCCGTTGCTGTCGATGCTGCGCGAGGTGGTGTACCAAGGCTTACGCACGCGGGGAATTCGTCCGACGCTATTGCTGCAGAGTTCGCGCAATCTGGCGGATCAGCCGTTTCGCAAGGAACTGGATCGTCTGCTTGAAACGGCTGGCGACTCAGTACGCGTCTTGCGTTTGCTCAGCCAGCCGGAAGCCGAGCTACGAGAGGGCGAGGATTTTGATCTGCCGGGCCGAATTGACGGCACGGTGCTGAGGAACCTGCTGGATGCCGAGGATTTCGACCAGCTCGATTTTGTTCTCTGCGGCCCTGGTGGTTTTACCCAGGGGCTGTACGACATCCTGCGCGAACTGGATGTGCGTGATGCGCAGATTCATGCGGAAACCTTTGGCCCTTCGACGCTTAAACGTCAGGCCGACCCGGACGCCATCGTCATCGAGCAACCGCCCGCCGCCACCACGTCGGTGCCGGTGGTGTTCGAGCGCTCGGCGAAAGAGGCGCGCTGGCAGCCGGACGGCGGCAGTTTGCTGGAGCTGGCGGAAAGTCGTGGACTACGTCCGGAGTTCAGTTGCCGGGGAGGGTCGTGCGGCACCTGCAAGACCCGACTGGTCAGCGGTGCGGTGAATTATCCACAGCCGCCAGCGGATATTCCGGAAGCCGGGCATGTGCTGATCTGTTGCGCGGTGCCGGCGCAGAGTAGCCAACCATTGGTTTTGGATCTGTAACCGAAAACAACCTTGTGGGAGCGAGCCTGCTCGCGAATGCAGTCTGTCAGCAACGATGATGTTGGCTGACCCGACGCTTTCGCGAGCAGGCTCGCTCCCACATTGGCAATGTGGTTGGGTCTGAAATCAGGCGTAGGACAGGGATTTTTCTTCCAGCAACTCCTGATACAACTCCATCCACTTGCGGCCCATTTCGTCAGCTGTGAATAACTGCCGATATCGAGCCTCAGCCTTCACGCCCATCGCCGCAGCGCGCACCGGATCGTCCCAAAGGGTGCGCATCGCCTCGCGAAACGCCTGTGGATTACTCGGCGGCACGACCAGACCGGTTTCGTTGTGGATATTGATGTAACTGGTGCCGGTGCCGATTTCGCTGGAGATCATTGGTTTGCCGTACATCGCGCCCTCAAGCAGCGAAATACCGAAGGCTTCGGAACGCAGGTGCGAAGGGAAGACAATCGCATAGCTCAGTTGCAGCAGCGCGACTTTGTCTTCATCGCCCAAACGCCCGAGGAAGTGGATGTTGCGCAGCCCCAGCGCTGTAGCCTGGGCATGCAGTTCCAGCTCGAGCGGTCCGGCGCCAACGATCACCACCGGGTAATCCACGTCCTTCAAGGCATCGAGCAGAATATGCAGGCCCTTGTAATAACGCATCACCCCGACAAACAGGAAAAACTTATCCCCAAGCTGCTGCCGCCAACGGTTCATGCGCTCAGTATCGGCCTGTGGATAACCTGTCTTGTTCAATCCATACGGAATTACCCGGGTCTTGTCCTGAAACTGCTGCAGCACATCGCTGGTGTGCAGGTAGTTGGGCGATGCCGCGACAATGCGGTCGGCGCTGGCGAGGAAGCGGTTCATCAGCGGACGATAGAGTTTGAGCAGGTGCTTCTGGCGAATGATGTCCGAGTGGTAGGTAACCACGCTCGGTTTGTCCATGGCGCTGGCGAAATGCACCAGATCCATGAACGGCCAGGGAAAGTGGTAGTTGACCACGTCGGCTTCGGCGGCCATCTCGCGAAACTGCTTGAACACGCTCCAGGAAAATCCGGTGGAGGCGAACTGAATATCCAGTTTGGCGCGGTGCACTTCGTGGTGACCGAGTTGCACCACAGGCGGGGTCGGGTCGGCGCTGAGGGTCAGGACCTGGCCGTCGATGCCATGTTTGGCGCCGCTCTCGCACAGTTGGTAGATCACTTGTTCGATGCCGCCGACCGAGTCAGGCAGGTAAGTCTTGAAGAAATGAAGTACGCGCATTCAACCTCCCATGGCCTGGCGGTAGGCACTGGCCGTGGCCTGTGCACAACGCTCCCAGGAAAAAAGCCGTGCCTGCTGCAATCCGGCTTCTCGGCATGCCTGCCAATGTGCTTGATCGTCGATCAGTCGGCTCATTGCGTCACGCAAGCCGTCTGCATCTTCAGCTTCAATATAGTTGCCCGCTGGCCCCGCCACTTCCGGCATGGCTGAAGAGCGGGTAATGACCACTGGCGTGCCGCTGGCCATCGCCTCCAGTACCGGCAGGCCAAAACCTTCATACAACGAGGGGAAAATCAGCGCCCGGGCCCCGGCCAGCAGTTGTGCCACCTGTTCGTCCGGCAGGTAACCGAGCAGGCATACATGCCCGCTCGCCAAGGCCTGGCGCAACGGTTCGCTGAACTGTTCGCGCTCCCAGCCCGCCATGCCGACGATCAGCAACGGAAAGCGCTGGCGCACGGCGTCTGGCAGCAAGGCGTGCGCGCGCAGGGCCAAGCCGAGGTTTTTGCGCGGTTCGAGGGTGCCGACACACAGAAAGTACTCACGGTACTCAACGGCATGCGCCTTGAGTACCGCGTCGATGGTCTGCGGTTCACGCGGATGGAAGCGCTCCGCCACGCCCAGCGGCGCCACGACAAAGCGCTCGGCGGGCAAACCGAACCAGGCTTGCGCCTCGTCGGCAATGGCCTGCGAGTCGGTCAGGATCAGCCGCGCCTGCTCTACACCGGCGGCCAGGCGCCGCTCGATTTCCTTGAGCCGCGCCGGCGGCTGGGTGTCGGGGAAATGCAGATGTGTCAGGTCGTGCAGGGTGATTACGGTCGGGCCGTTGAAGGCCAGCGGCCACAGACTCGGCTCGTGATAAAGATCGATGTCCTGGGCACAGCCTTGGTCGAAACGTTTCTGCTCCAGCCAGCGCCGTGCCTGATAAGCCCCGGGAATCTGCCGCAGCAACGGGGTCAGGCGCGAATAACCGGGCATGGCCGCTTCCGGCAGCGCCGAACTCCAGCCCCAGCCGTGGAACAGCATGACCTCGACATCGGTCTCGCTGCGCAACGCGTTGACCAGTTCGGCGACGTAGTGGCCGATGCCGGTGCGCGGTGCCTGCAGAATCCGTGCGTTAAGGGCAATGCGCATGCTGCCTCGCTTGCGCCGCTGGCGCTTCAAGGACATGGCGCACACTGCGTTCGGCCAATTGCTCGCTGGCCTCGCGCCAATCGATCCAGGCCCAGTCAGCCACATCGCGGGCGGCGGGGAACTGGTCGCTGCTTTCGAAAGCGCTGATCAGATCAGCAAGGCTTTGTGGGTCTTGCAGATCGAAATACGCCATGAACTCGCCGCCGATCTCGCGGAACACCGCGATGTCGCTGCCCATCGCCGGCAGACCGCGCTGCATGGCTTCGACCAGTGGCAAGCCGAAGCCCTCGACGAACGACGGAAACACCAGCGCACTGGCATGGGCATAGGCATGTTCGAGGCTGGTGTCGCTCAGATCATTGAACATGAACAAGCGTTGATTCAGCTCGGGATGCTTGCGCACGCGCTCAAGCAAGGCGTCGCACTTCCAGCCGATGCGCCCGGCGATGCACAACCGGGCGTTCGAGCCGGCGGCCCAGGCGCGTTCAAAGGCGTCGAGCAGATAACCGTGATTCTTGCGCGGTTCGATGGTGCTGACCATCAGGAACACCGGCTCGGATGTCGCGAATATTTTGCTCAGGCGGGGCTCGACCGTTTCTTCGCTGCTGCGCAGGTCGAGTTCGGAGCCGAGATGAAAGAAGTCGAACCAGCGCTTGTCAGCCTGTGCGGGACCGATGCGGCGCTGCAGTTCCTCGCGCACCTGATCACGCACCGTGGCGGAGATCGCCATGTAACCGTCAGCGGTGTGGCTGATCCAGTCGAACCATTCGCTGAAAACCTGCACCAGCCGTGTGTCGTAGAACTGCGGATGGGTCAGCGGAATCAGGTCGTAGATCACCGCGATCATGCCGACGCCGTCGCGTTTGAGTTGTTCGGCGTGGGCAAAAAAATCCGAGTGCCAGGACGAATCCAGCAGCACCAGTTGATCGCCGGGCTGATGTTGCAGCGGCGAGCAGCGTTTGAGCAGTTGCGTGTGGTTGATGGCGCCAATCAAGCGCAGCGGTAAACCGAATACGCCGAACGACGTCAGGCGATAGGCGACATACAACACACGCCGCACCGATTTCGCGCTGCACTGGCTGTCGAGGCGCTGGTGCCATTGCCAGAAGCGATGCGCCAGGCGTTGCAGGCGTTCGCCGAACGTCGCCAGGGCGTTGAACACAGGGGTGTTCAACGGTGCCAGCCGCTGCACGCGATAGAGTTGGCCATTGAGCAGGATCACCGGCATGCATTCGACGCCGTCGGCACTCGCAGGCAATTGCTTGATGACGTTGCGCACCACGCGCTGGATGCCCGAGTTGACCTTCGGGTGCTTGAACACGTGCGTGCATTCCACCAGCAAGCGGGTCATGACGTGCGCTCGACAGGCGTGGCTTCGGTTTGCCGAGTGATCGTGGTCTGGGCGTTGAGCCAGGAGCAGCCGACGAAATCTTCGCGGCGATTGTTGATCACGTGGAACACCAGGCCGTAGTCGCGCCACTCGAAGTTGCGATCCAGGTGCGAGTCCAGACGCGACAGGCTCAGCGACACCGAATAATTGCCTTTGCCCAGGCCCATGATGAAGGCGAAGCGATAGGTAAAGCGTTCGCCGGCGCGCAGATCGGTGAGGGCTTTGCCCTGTCGGTGGGTATTGATGCCATACATCATCTGCCCCAAGCGATCCTTGAGGATAAAGCCCAGCACCAGGCGCTCGATGTCCTTGCGCACTTCAACCTGGACTTCCAGCACCACCGCTTGCCCGACTTCGGCGGCGTCGATGCTGCGCTCGTTTTCGTCGAGCATGCGCACGCCGAGGATCGCCGCCTCACCGGTGCCAGAGACGGTCTGCACTTCACCCCCGGCGAGCATTTCCTGGCGCACGACCTGGCCTTCGCGTTCGGCCATCAGGGCGTTGTAATAATCGAGAACGGCTTCGGGTTTGCCGTACATGGCCATGCGTCCGTCCTTGAGCAGGATCGCAGAATCGCAGATCGACTGAATCGCCGAGCGGTCGTGCGACACGATCAACAGGGTGGTGCCGGCCTTGCGGAAGCTGCGGATGCGCTCGAAGCTCTTGTGCTGGAAGTAGGCATCGCCCACCGACAACGCTTCGTCGACGATCAGAATATCCGGGCGCCGGGCGGTGGCCACGCTGAACGCCAGGCGCATCTGCATGCCGCTGGAATAGGTGCGCACCGGGTGATCGATGGCTTCACCGATTTCGGCGAAGTGTTCGATCTCGGGCATCAGCGCTTCGATTTCTTCAAGCTGCATGCCCAGCAACTGCCCGGCCATGATTGCGTTCTGGCGCCCGGTGAAGTCGGCGTGAAAACCCATGCCCAGCTCCAGCAGCGCCGCGACCCGACCTTGGAGTTCGATCGTGCCGCCAGTGGGCTGGGTGGTGCCGGTGATCATCTTCAACAAGGTGCTTTTGCCGGCCCCGTTGGCGCCGACGATGCCCACCGCTTCACCGGGAGCGATCTCGAAATCGACATCGCGCAGCACCCAGTGCTGGTGATGACGAATGGGCGAAAAGGGAATCAGCCACTCGGCCAGGCGGGCCCAGCGGTTGGGGTATTGTTTATAGGCCTTGCTCAGGCCGGTGACACGAATATGTCCCATCAGAGTTCATCCACCATTTCGCCGACGCGTTGACGAAACAGGCGCAGCCCGAACAGACAGAAAACGCTGCCGGTGACGAAGATCGGCAGCAGCGAACTCCAGACCGGCCACTGACCATAGAGGAACAGGTTCTGATAACTGCTGAACAGGTTGGTCAATGGATTGAGTTGCAACAGGCGTTGTACCCATTCCGGCAGGATCGTGATCGGGTAAACGATCGGCGTCAGCCAGAACCAGAACTGCAGGCAGATCGCAAAGAGCTGGCCGACATCGCGGAAGAATACATTCAGCACACCGAGGATCATGCCCAATCCGGCGCAAAACATCATTTGCAGCGCCACCAGCGGCAGCAACGCCAGCAAGACCATGCCCGGCCAGCGTCCCGTTACCAGCAGAAAGCCCAAAAACAGCGCGATGATGATCGCGAAGTTGATCCCGGAGTTGATCAACACGATCACCGGCAGACAAATCCGCGGGAAGCTGATTTTCTTCAGCAGATTCGCGTTGTCGAGAAACATCGTCTGGCTGCGCAAGGTGATTTCGGAGAACAGTCCCCAGGCCAGCAAACCGGCGCAAAGGTAAACGCTGTAGGCCATGCTGTCGTCCACACCCGGCAGGCGCGCGCGCATGATGTGCGAGAAAATCACCGTATAGACGACGATCATCGACAGCGGATTGAAGATCGGCCAAAGGGCGCCGAACAGCGAATTGCGGTAACGCGCTTGAAACTCTCGTTGCACGCTACCGAGGATGAAGCCACGGTAGCTGCGCAGCGAGCGATACAGGGAAAGCAGCATTCAAACCGTCCTGCCGTAATGGTCTTCGAAGCGGACGATGTCGTCCTCTCCCAGGTATTCGCCGCTTTGCACTTCGATGATCACCAGATCGATCACGCCGGGGTTTTCCAGGCGATGCTTGTGGCCGGCGGCAATGAACGTCGATTCGTTCTTCGCCACCAGGTGCGTGCCGGTGCCGTTGTTGGTGACCTTGGCCATGCCTTCGACCACCACCCAGTGTTCGTTGCGGTGATGGTGCATTTGCAGGGACAGCTTGCCGCCGGGTTTGACCACGATGCGTTTGATCTTGAAGCGCGGGCCTTCTTCGAGAACAGTGTAAGTACCCCACGGGCGGCTGACTGTGCGATGCAGGCGATAGGCTTCGTGGGATTTGTCCTTGAGTTGCTTGGCCACCCGGCGCACATCCTGGGCGCGGTCGGCGTGGGCCACCAGCACGGCGTCGGCGGTGTCGACCACGATCAGGTTATCCACTCCCACCGTGGCCACCAGACGACCTTCGCTCTGGACGAAGTTGTTGTGACTGTCGATGAAGATCGCTTCGCCGCTGGCGCGGTTGTTGTCGGCATCGGCCGGCACCAGCGCCGCGACGGCGCCCCACGAACCGATGTCGCTCCAGTCGAAACCGGCGGGCACCACGACGACTTTTTCCGAGCGCTCCATCAAGGCGTAATCGATGGAGATGTCGGTGATTTCAGCGAACAGCGCCGGCGACAGTTCCTGTTGCAGGCAGCCGACGGTTTCCACCGCAGCGCTGGCTTGCATACAGGCGCGGGTCTGCTCCAGCAGTTCGGGCGCGTGTAATTGCAGTTCGGCAATCACGGTCGCGGTGGTGAAGCAGAACATGCCCGAATTCCACAGAAAGTTGCCGCTCTCCAGATAATGCGTGGCGGTCTGCAGATCGGGTTTCTCGACGAAGCGCTGTACTTTCGCTGCGCCTTTGGCGTCCAGCGGTGCGCCGGTCTCGATGTAGCCGAAGCCAGTTTCCGGTGCGGTCGGGATCACCCCGAAGGTCACCAGGTAACCGTCCTTGGCCAGATTGACTGCGTGCTCGACCGCGGTTTTCAGTGCGTCCTGATTGACGATCAAATGGTCGGCGGGCATCACCACCATGATCGCGTCATCACCGTGCAGCGCTTGCAACGAAAGCGCCGCGGCGGCGATGGCCGGGGCGGTGTTGCGCCCGGTCGGCTCCAGCAGGAAGTGTCCGCGATGGCGCGACACGTGGGCGGCGCAATAGTGATCCTTGCTCTGGAAGTAATATTCGCGGTTGGTCACCGTGACAATGTCGCCCCGGCCGTCCAGCAACGCGGCGGCACGCTGGTAGGTCTTGCCGAGCAGCGACTCACCGTCGGGCAGGGTCATGAACGGCTTGGGATGGCCCTCGCGGGACACCGGCCACAAACGGGTGCCGGCACCGCCGGACAGAATCACGGGGATCAGCATGGCCTACTCCTTGGCGACGCGTTTCATGTCCGCATCCATCATCATGCGGATCAAGGTATCCAGGTCGGTTTTCGGCTTCCAGCCCAGCACGCGTTGTGCCTTGGCCGGATTGCCGAGCAGCACTTCGACTTCGGCCGGGCGGAAAAACGCCGGGTCGATCTTCACGTAGTCGCGGTAGTTCAGGCCGACGTGATCAAAGGCGATGCGACACATTTCGCGCACCGTGGTGGTGACACCGGTAGCGACGACAAAATCGTCAGGCTTGTCCTGCTGCAGCATCAGCCACATGGCCTCGACGTAATCGCCGGCAAAGCCCCAGTCGCGCTTGGCGTCGATGTTGCCCAAGGCCAGTTCGTGCTGTTTGCCCTGCTTGATGCGGGCGGCGGCGTCGGTGACCTTGCGGGTGACGAATTCGATGCCGCGCAGTGGCGATTCGTGGTTGAAAAGAATGCCGCTGCTGGCGTGCAGGTTGAAGCTTTCGCGGTAGTTGACGGTGATCCAGTGGCCGTACAGCTTGGCCACGCCATAGGGGCTGCGCGGATAGAACGGCGTGTTCTCGTCCTGTTGCTCGGCCTGGATCAGGCCAAACATTTCGCTGGTCGAGGCCTGATAGAAGCGTGTGTGCGGGCTGAACTGACGGATCGCTTCGAGCAGATGGGTAACCCCCAGACCGTCGACGATGCCGGTGGTCACCGGTTGATCCCAGGAAGCTGCGACGAAACTTTGCGCGGCGAGGTTATACACCTCGTCCGGCGCCGACTTGATGACCGCGCGCTGCACCGAGCAGGCATCGGCCATGTCACCGTCGAGGTAGACGATGTCGGCTTCGACGCCCATCTCGCGCAGGCGCCAGCGCGAATCGCTGCTGCGCCGTGCGACCAGACCATGAACCTTGTAGCCCTTGTCGAGCAGCAACTTGGCCAGATACGCGCCGTCCTGGCCGGTGATCCCTGTGATCAGTGCACTTTTTGTCATTCTTGTCGTACTCGCATCTCCCAGTCGGACAGGATCGCCCGCAGGGATTGTTGTGTGGTGATTTCTGGCGCCCATCCTGTGGTTTTCGCCAGTCTTGCGTGGCTGCCGCAAACGCGGCGCTGATCGGCGCGACGCATGCGCGCTGGATCCTGAACCAGTTGCATCTCGACCTCGGCCAGATCGCCCAGCTGTTCGATCAGGCTGCGGATGCTTTGCTCGCGCCCCGAGCAAATGTTGTAGACCTGCCCCGGCGTGCCTTTTTCCAGCAGCGCGAAGTACGCCGACACGACATCGCCAACATCGAGGAAGTCGCGTGTCACGTCGATGTCGCCGACTTCCAGTTGCGGCGCTTGCAGATCTTGCTTGATCCGGCTGATCTGGCGGGCAGCGCTGGCAATGACAAAACTGTCTTTCTGCCCGGTACCGATGTGATTGAACGGCCGCGCGACCAGCACTGGCCAGCCTTCGCTCAGGCCCCATTGCAGGCTGAGAAACTCCGCGGACAGTTTGCTCACCGCGTAAGGGTTGCGCGGGCAGGGCGGTTGTTGTTCGGTGATCGGCAAGGCGTTTTCGCCGACCTGACCGTAGACATCGCCGGAGCTGACGTACAGGAAGGTGCCCTGAAAGCCGCGAGCCTTGAGCGCCTGCAGCAGATTGAGGGTGCCGAGCAGATTGATTTCGAGAGTGCCCGCCGGGTCACGAAAGGCTTGCGGGACAAATGTTTGCCCGGCCAGATGAATGACGGCGTCGGGCAGTTGCGGCCACAGGTCGATGAGGCTGTCCGGATCCGTCAGGTCGTAGGGCGCAGCGGCAGGCAGCAGCTCCCACGACGAATCAGGCAATGCCAGACGAGACTGAATATGTTGTCCCACGAATCCACTGAGACCCGTGACGAACAGACGCTTTTTCAAACAGCGACCCCTTGGTCTTGAACTTGCGCCACTTTCCCACAGGCTTTAAGGGGATGTCTGTCAGACCGGTAGAAAAACCGATGGGACGACGGGCGAAGTCATTGTTGTAGTTGTTTGGTTGCCAATCTGTGCCAATTGCGCGGCAATTTCAACAGGTCCAACCGTGACCGGTCAGTTCTCGTCAGCGTAGCCCGATTTATTCTCGCCGGATGGTTCACGAATCCTCAACGGATGTGTTTAGAATGCCCCTCGTCGCGACAATCCCGGGGTTGATTCCGGGGGCGTGATGCAGGGTGAAACCGACCACTAAAACAAGAACGAAGACGTGCTCCATGACCTAGGGCGAGAGCGGCACTGCCGACTTGATCCGAGGCTTGGCCGTCATAGCATGAAGGTGCCAGGACGGCAGTTTCATCGTGGGATGCCATGAATTTCATTCTCTACTCGGACATTAACGACAGCTCCATCAGCCAAAGCCTGGGGCGTCCGGAATACAGCTATTACTTCGTGCTCAAGGCGTATCGTCCGGTGCTGGAAAGCCTTGGGCGCGTGCATGTGGTGGCGTCCACCGCCGAAGTCGATACGCTCTATCAACAACTGCTCGCCGCCGGCGAAGACAGTGTCTTCCTGTCGTTCACCCCGCCGCAGAAAACCCCGGTCGATCTGCAGTGCCCGACGATTTGCGTGGTGGCGTGGGAGTTCGATTCGATCCCCAATGAGCAGTGGGACAACGATCCGCGTCAGGACTGGACGCAGATGCTTGCGCGCCAAGGCCGGGTGATCACCCTGTCCAGCCACACCGCGCGCGCCATTCGCCGGGCCATGGGCGAAGACTTTCCGGTGTTGGTGCTACCGACGCCGCTGTGGGAAAACTTCGCGGCAATCCGTCGGCAGCATGTGCCTGTGCCGGTCAATCCGGGCGCCACGCTGGCCATCAAGGGCTGCATTTTCGATACACGCACGCTGGGCCTGTCAGCCGATGCGCTGATCCCGACGCCGCTGACCGCTGAAGAAGAGGCCGCGCTGGCCGCCGAACTCGAAGCCGCGCGCCCGCCACCGCTGACGTTCAAGCGACGTCTGGTGATTGCCCGGCATTACCTGCGCCTGTGGGCGCTGGACCTGGGCCGTGAGCAGGCAGAGCCGGTACCGCGAGTAAAGTTTCTGCAAAACTGGTACTGGGAAGGCCTTCGCGATCTGTTTCCAGACAATCTTCACGGCTGGCTCGAACAACGTCTGCCGGCCATTTGCGGTCCACAACCGCTGCCAATCATCGAGCCGTCACCGCTGGATCTGCCGGACACCACGTCGGTGGTCGAAACCCGGGTCGACGGTGTTGTCTACGTCACCGTGTTCAATCCCAAGGATGGCCGCAAGAACTGGCACCAACTGATCACCGCGTTCTGCTGGGCGTTTCGTGAAACGCCCGATGCGACACTGGTGCTGAAAATCACCCAGAACGATCTGGCGTCCTACTACAGCGAATTGATGACCTTGCTCGCGCAACTCACGCCGTTCGCCTGCCGTGTGGTGGTCATGCACGGTTACCTCGACGATGCGCAGTACGCCGGGCTCTACCAGGCCGCGAGTTTCTACGTGAATGCTTCGCGCTGTGAAGGGTTGTGTCTGCCGTTGATGGAATTCATGTCCAGCGGCAAACCGGTGATCGCACCAGATCACACGGCGATGGAAGATTACATCGATGATGCGGTGGCGTTCGTGGTCGGCTCCAGCGAGGAGCTGACCATCTGGCCGCAGGACACGCGGATCATTTACCGCACCCTGCGTTACCGCCCGGACTGGGGTTCGCTGAAAAACGCCTACGAGCAGAGCTACCGGGTGGCCAAGGCACAGCCGCAGGATTACCAGCGGATGTCGGCCGCCGCCGTACAGCGAATGCACGATTACTGCGCCTTTGCTCCGGTGCAAAAGCGCATGGCGGATTTTTTCGGGCTGGCACCGAACACTACAGACGCCGCGCCAGTGACGGACAACGCCTCATGCTGATCATCATTCATTCGGAAACCAACCAGCACACCATCGTGCAGAATCTCGGGCGTTCAGAGTACAGCTATTACTTCGTGCTCAAGGAATACCGGCCGGTGCTCGAGCGCCTCGGGCGGGTGGTGGAGGTTGTTGATCCACAGCGCGAGGTCGATGCGCTGTACCTGGAATGCCTGAGCCGGGGCGAGCCTTGTGTGTTCCTGTCGTTCTCGCCACCGCATCGCACTCCGGTGCATCTGGCGTGTCCGACGTTGCCGGTGTTTGCCTGGGAATTCAGCACCATCCCTAACGAAGCGTTTGCCGGTGAACCGCGCAATGACTGGCGTGCCGTGCTGCGCGCCTGTGGCGCGGCGATCACCCATTCCAGCTACACGGTCAACGCGGTGCGTGAGGCGATGGACGCCGACTACCCGATCGTCGCCGTACCTGCGCCGGTGTGGGATCGCTTCGCCGCACGGGGGGCGCAGTTGCAGGGGCAAGTGCCGAGCGAGTCGTTTCGCCTGAAGATCAAGGGGCTGGTTGCTGACAGTCGGACCCTCGACCTGAATGCATTCGGACCCAAGCATTTACGCCGTGGCAAAGGTATCGATTTCGCCGCGCCGATCACCGAACAGGAGCTGCTGCTCGACGGCGTGGTGTACACCTCGGTGTTCAACCCCGGCGATGGGCGCAAGAACTGGGAAGACATGCTCAGTGCTTTCTGCGTGAGTTTTCGCGATGTCGAAGACGCCACGCTGGTGCTCAAGCTCACCCATCACGATGCCGAAGAAGCCCTCGGCGACATCCTCCATCACTTGTACAAGAACCAGTCCTATCGCTGCCGCATCGTGCTGATCTACGGCTATCTCGCCGACCCCGATTACGAGCGCCTGGTGCAAGCGACCCGCTACGTGGTGAACACCTCCTATGGCGAAGGCCAGTGCCTGCCGTTGATGGAGTTCATGTCCTGCGGCAAACCGGCGGTGGCGCCACGTACTACGGCGATGATCGATTACCTGAGCGCCGATAATGCGTTCCTGATCGAATCCACCGACGAACTCACAGCCTGGCCGCACGACCCGCGCAAAGCCTTCCGTACCTTGCGTTATGTGACCAACTGGGCGTCGTTGTGCCAGGCCTATCAGGCCAGTTACGAGGTGGCGAAAAATCACCCGGCGCGTTATGCACAGATGTCGGCGCAAGCGGTCAGCAGCCTGCAAGGATTCTGCAGTCAGGCGGTGGCCGAGCAGCGTTTGCAGGCGTTCTTCGCGCAGATGTTCGAACTCAACGCGACCCTCGTGGAAACCCCGCGAGCATGAACAGCAAACGGATCATGGACATCGAAGTCCTGCGCGCCATTGCGGTGCTGGGCGTGCTGTTCCATCACCTGCAGGGCAGCCTGTTCACCGATCCGGTGCCCTTGCTGGAAAAAATCCACGGCTGGGCGCAGCCGTGGTGGGGCGTCGATCTGTTTTTCGCTATCTCCGGGTTTGTCATTGCCCGCAGCCTGATTCCGGCGCTGCAAGGTTGCACTACGCGCCAGGAGTATTGGCAACAGACGCGCAATTTCTGGCTGCGCCGGGCCTTTCGTCTGTTGCCGTCCGCCTGGTTATGGCTGGCGCTGATGTTGCTGGCGTGCCTGTTCGTCAATCGTTCCGGGGCGTTCGGTACGCTGTCCGCCAACCTGCAAGCGACACTGGCGGGGGTCTTTCAGTACGCCAACTTCCGCTTTGCCGACAGCTTCTTTCACTACGAATATGGCAGCAGTTTCGTCTATTGGAGTCTGTCGCTGGAGGAGCAGTTTTACCTGCTGTTCCCGCTGCTGATCGTGCTGTGCCGCAAGCATCTGGTCTGGGCGTTGCTGGCGCTGGTCGCGGTGCAGTTGTTCACCGTGCGCACGCCGCTGTTGATGGTGGTGCGCACCGATGCACTGGCGCTTGGCGTCTTGCTTGCCATGTGGAGCGCACAGCCGAGCTATCAGCGCTGGCAACCGACGTTCTTGCGTCGACCGTGGGCCGGGATTTCGGCGTTGATCGTGATCGCAGCGTTGTTGAGCTTCATGGCCACTGACCGTTTCACCTTCGCTAACTACCGCATCGGTTCGATCGCTGTCCTCAGCGCGCTGTTGGTATGGATCGCGTCATACAACCGCGATTATCTGATGCCCGTCGCTGGCGTTCAGCGTGTACTGGCCTGGATTGGCAGCCGTTCCTACGGCATCTACCTGATCCATATTCCGGCCTATCAACTGGTACGCGAACTGATCTTCCGCCTGCAAACCGCCGGTCTGCCGAGCCCGGCCGGGCACCCGATCATCACGCTGTTGCTGGCGTTCGGTCTGATCGTGCTGCTCAGTGAACTGAATTACCGCTTCATCGAAATGCCCATGCGCAATCGCGGCGCCGCGCTGGTCAAACGCCTCGGTACTTCGCGAACCGCCGTCCCATCCTCTGGAGCCACCTCATGCTGAGCCTTTTGAAGAAACTCACGGCGGGCACGCCTGCACCGGCCCCCGCGCAGCCTGTCGCGACTGCCGAGAAGACCGATCCGTACATGCTCGGCCTGCACGATGCGATGCTCAGCGGCTGGTTCAATCAGGAAACCGGCGAGCTGTTCAAAGGCTTCCCGGTGACTGCCGATGACACGCTGCTCGACGTCGGCTGTGGCGACGGCGGCAACGTGCATTTCTGCGGCATGCGCGGGGCGAAGATCATCATCGCTGACATCGATGCAGCCAAGGTCGAAGCGACCCGCCAGCGGCTCAGTGACACGCCGGCGCGGGATGTCGAATGCCATGTCACCGACTGTAATCCGCTGCCGATTGCCGATGCCACAGCCACGCGTGTGGTCTC
Source organism: Pseudomonas sp. MYb2 (assembly GCF_002979955.1). Taxonomy (NCBI): domain Bacteria; kingdom Pseudomonadati; phylum Pseudomonadota; class Gammaproteobacteria; order Pseudomonadales; family Pseudomonadaceae; genus Pseudomonas; species Pseudomonas sp. MYb2. The sequence continues at coordinate 425,325 of NZ_PCQC01000001.1, read as the reverse complement.
CACCGAGGTCATCGAGCACGTCGACGATCCGGCGCAGTTTCTCGCGGAGCTGGTGCGCGTGGGCAAACCCGGCGCGCTGTATTTACTGAGCGTGCCGCACCCAAGTTCCGAAGACCTGCAGAAAGACATCGCCGCCGCCGAGTATTTCCAGAAACCCAACCACATTCGCATCATCAGCGAAGAGCAGTTCAAGGCGATGGTCAGCGAGGCGGGGCTGGAGATCATCAGCCACAGCCAATACGGTTTTTACTGGTCGATGTGGATGTTGCTGTTCTGGGAAGCCAAGGTCGATTTCAGCAACCCGGATCATCCTTTGCTCAATCACTGGGCCGACACCTGGCAAGCGGTGCTGAACTCGCCGCGTGGCGCGCAGATCAAGCAGGCGCTGGATGCGGTGGTTGCGAAAAGCCAGGTGATCATCGCGCGTAAACCTGCGACAGCTCTGTAGGAGCTGCGGCACGCTGCGATCTTTTGGCTTGATTCTATAAACAAGATCAAACGATCGCAGCCTCGTTTCACTCAACAGCTCCTACGGGGTTTTTGTGTAACCTTGCAGCCTGGTGGTGTCAGGGGTTGGGAAGGTATGCGCTTTATTGTCGGTCTGCTTTTGGGATTGTTGCTTTCGGGTTGCGAACGACACGACGCGCCACCCCTCGACCAACAACTCTACATCTGGCAACGCCAATGGATGCCGGCCCATGAGGCCGCATTGCGCGACAGCCATGCTGACTTCTCGACACTGCGCGTGCTCGCGCTGCAAGCCTTCCCGAATGCCGGATGGAGCAGGGCGCTGATAGACGCACCGCTATTGAAAGCCGATGGCCGTCCGCTGATTGCGGTGATCCGTCTCGACGGCCAGCTCAAGTCGCTGGATCAGGATCAACTCACCACGCACATCCTTCAACTGCTCGCCGATTGGCAGGCCCTGGGTCTGACGCTGAGTGGCGTCGAAATCGATCACGATGCCGGTAACGCCCGTTTGCCGGATTACGCCGAATTCCTCAAACATCTGCGCTCGGCATTGCCGACGACCCTGCCACTGAGCATCACTGCACTGCCGGCCTGGCTCGACAGTGCGCAACTGCCTGCACTTCTGCAAACCGTCGACAGCAGCGTGCTGCAAGTCCACGCCGTCAGCGATCCGCGCCGGGGCCTGTTTGATCCTGATCAGGCGTTGAAGTGGGCCAAGGCCTGGGCGCGGATCAGCGACAAACCTTTTTATCTTGCGCTGCCGGCCTACGGTGTGGCGCTGTTGCCGGATGACGGGGGGGCGCCGCTGGTGGAAAGCGAAGTGCAGCTCGAGCGCGGTGGCGAGCGTCGGGAGCTGCTCGCCGATCCCCTGCAATTGCGACAACTGGGCAAGACCTTGCGAAACGAGCCGCCAGCGCATCTGGCCGGGTTGATCTGGTTTCGCCTGCCGCTGGCCAATGATCGTCGCGCCTGGAGCCTGACCACGTTGCGCGCCGTGGCACGGGGCGAACAATTGGTCAGCCGGCTCGGCGTGACATTCAGCGAACACAACGGTCTCTACGACATCAAACTCGACAACCCCGGTAACCTCGACAGTGCCTGGCCGGCGAAAATAACGTTGAAGGCGAAAAGCTGTGAAGGCGCCGATGCGCTCGCCGGTTATGCATTGCAACAAGGCCCGGATCTGCTTACCTTCACCCGCCTGCGCGACGGCCGCTTGCCGGCGGGCGGACAACGCGCCATCGGTTGGGCGCGCTGTGCACATATTGATCAAGGAGGTTCGCATGTTGACCCGTAACTGGCCTCGCCATCTGCTCTGTCTGAGCCTCTGCGTGCCGCTGGGGTCGGCGCTGGCCTGCGGCCCGGACTTCCCGATGCGCCTGCTCGACAATCGCGGGCAAACCCTGGCCGATCTGCCGGAGGGCAACTTCAATTTCGAACTCAGTCGTCTCGGCAAAGCCATTGCCGGGCTGAAGAACGTCACGGCTGCGACGCACAATCCCAACGATATGTACGGCGAAGAAAACGAAGCTGCCGAGGCGCGGGAGAAAGCCGAACAGCTGGGTTTGAGCGCCGAGCAGCAAGTGCTGGTCAAGCAACTGCGCGGGCTGACCGATGCGCATCAGGTCGAGGTGCAGGGCGCGAGCCTGCCGGCGGAAATCCGTTTGTACGTGGCCGGCGCAGTCGCGTTTGCCACGGGCGATCATCAACTCGCCGTCGAATATTTCAACAAGCTGCTGGCGCTGCCGGCTGATCAGCGTCCGCTTCGCAGCACTTGGGCTGCGTATTCTCTCGGGCGTACGTTGTTCGCCATGAGCAGCGAGGCCGGAGATAAGGTGGTTGCGCTGGAGCGATCGCGTGATGCGTTCCGACAGGCCCGGCAACTGAGCATTGACGGTTTCAGCGATCCGCTGGAATTGGGCGTCGCCAGTCTCGGCGAAGAAGCGCGGGTGGTGCGCGCTGCGGGCGACTGGAACGGCGCCATCGAATTGTATGAAGCGCAGAATCTGCACGGTTCCGCCGTGGGTTACACCTCGCTCAAGCAATTGATGAATGAACTGGCGGAATTGCCCGAGGCCGAACTGGCCGAATTGCTTCAGCACACATCGGTGCAGCAACTGGTCACGGCGTCCTTGGTCAGTCGCCAAGGCTGGTCGTTTGGCGACGAACCGCCGAACGAAAAGAAACTGGTGAAGCTGCTGCAAAACAGCACCCGTGGCAGCCTGGAAAATGCTGATCGTCTGGCGGCGATGAGTTATCAACAGGGCGATTACATGGGCGCCAAGGCCTTCCTCGAAAACGCCGGTGACGGCGGACTCGCGTGGTGGCTGCGAGCGAAACTGGCGGTGCGTGACGGCGATAAAAATGGCGCTGCTGCTGCCTACTCGAAAGCCGCGCAAGCCTTCCCGCAGAAAGAAGATTGGGGTTATCGCCGCACTCCGGACTGGGCCTACGAGAGCCTGCAGCCGAAATGCCGGGTCGAAGGTGAAAGCGCGATTCTCGCCCTGCAGCGCGGCGAATACCTGCAAGCGTTCGTGCAGCTGTATCGCAGCAACAGCACTTACTGGTTCGATGCAGCGACGGTGGCCGAGCGCGTGTTGACCGTCGATGAGCTGAAAAAATACGTCGACGATAACGTGCCGGCGCCACCTGCGCTGACTCAGCAGGAGCGCGATAACTACGTACCGTTGCCCGTCGCTGCCAGCTTGCGCAATTTGCTCGGTCGGCGCTTGCTGCGCGAAGGGCATTACGCCGATGCGGTCGGCTATTTCGATAATCCAGACCTGCAAAACAAGGCTCGGCTTTACGGTCAGCAACGCTTGAAAGCCGACTCGGCGTGGTGGCCGACCAAACGCGCCGGTGCGCTGTATAACGCGGCGTGGACGGCGCGGGAGTGGGGCATGGACATTCTCGGTTACGAGATGGCGCCGGACTACGCCACGTTTGGTGGCAACTATTCACTGGAAGGCGCCGAGCTGAAAGTCGGCCCGCTGGTTTCTGAGTCCGAAGTAAAACGTCAGCAGGCCAGCGAAGCGAAACCGGATCAGCGTTATCACTATCGTTTTGTCGCCACCGAACTCGCCAGTCGCGCCGCCGACAATCTGCCGCACACCAGTCAGGCGTTTGCCGCCGTGCTGTGCAACGCAGCGGGCTGGAACAGCAGCCTGGAAGATCAAAGTGCGCTGTATCAGCGTTACGTCAAGGAAGGCCCGTTCGTGCCGTGGGCGGTGGATTTCGGTAATCAATGCCCGTATCCGGATTTCGAAAACGCCGATAAGCGCTACGTCACCCAGGTCACCGATGCCGCGCGCTCCTCGCTACGGCCGTACAAGTGGCCAGTGCAGATCGGCGCGATGGTGTTGGTCAGCGCTGCTACGTTGCTATTGATCACGCGTCGCCAGCGCAAGGCCCGTAAAGGCTAAGCCTGCTGGACGAAGGTCAGGCGCACCGCAAAGCCGATCAACAGGCTGCCGAACAGCCATTGTTGAACCCGTTGCGCCGTTGGACTGTGTTGCAGCCAACGGCCCAGCGCTGCCCCGGTCAAGGCGTAAGCGCAATCGAACAACAGACCGATGCCGACCAGCAGTGCGCCGAGCATGGCAAACTGGCTCAGCACCGGTGCGCCGTTGGCGACGATGAACTGTGGCAGCAGCACCGAGCAGAACAGCAGGGCTTTGGGGTTGAGAAGGTTGGTCAGCAAACCGCGACGGATCGCTTCGCGCCATTGGTCATGGGTATCGGCGACATCGGCTGTGGTCAGGTTCGGCAGCAGTGTGCTGCGCAGGCATTGAATGCCGATCCACAGTAGGTACGCCGCCCCTGCCAGCCGCACCACTTCGAATGTCCACGGCGCTGCTTTGAACAACGCCGCCAACCCCAACGCCGCTAACGCCACATGACAACCCCGGGCAACCGCCAGCCCTATCGCGGTGGCCAATGCCGCACCGCGGCCCTGACGCGCACCGGTTTGCAGGAGCAGGATCATGTCTGGGCCGGGCAGCAGAAAAACCACCGCCAATGCCAGGAAAAACAGCCAGAGACTCGCCACGGGTCAGTCCTTTCGTTGTCGATTCGGTAGGGCCAGTCTAGGGCTGAAGGGTAGGGCAGGTGCTTGCGTAGTCGGCTTCAAAAGCTGTTGGATTTGGCATAACCTGCTGGTTTTCCGCACGATACTATCGAGATCTGCCAACCATGAAACTGGACGCCTTCGACCGCAAAATCCTCGCCGCCCTGCAACGGGACGGGCGCCTGAGCAACGTCGAACTGGCGGATGAAATCGGCTTGTCGGCTTCACCGTGTTTGCGCCGGGTGCGGATGCTGGAAGAGGCGGGGGTGATTCGCGGCTATCAGGCCAATCTGGATCGTGACGAAGTCGGTTTGGGGCTGACGGTGTTTGTCGGGGTCAAGGTCGAGCGCCACAACGATGAACAGGCCGAGGCTTTTTACGCAGCGGTGACGGCATTGCCGGAGGTGATTTCAGCGTTTCTGGTGTCGGGTGAATCGGATTTTCTGCTGCAAGTGGTGGTGCCGGATTTGCGCGCGTATGACCGCTTTCTCAGTGGCTGCCTGTTGAAGTTGCCGGGGGTGAGCGACATTCGCAGCAACTTTGCGATTCATACGGTGAAGACGCCGGGGGCGTTGCCGCTCGGACATCTTCCGGCCTGACAAGCAAAGATCGCAGCCTTCGGCAGCTCCTACAGGGGGGCGCATTTCATGTAGGAGCCGCCGAAGGCTGCAATCTTTTGATTTTCTACATCTGCGTCGCCATCCCCTCGACATTCATCGCCGCCTGGCGCAACGCTTCCGAGCGTGTCGGATGCGGGTGGCACGTCAGCGCAATGTCCTCCGCCGACGCACTGAACTCCATCGCCACACAATATTCGCCAATCATTTCACTCACGCTCGGTCCCACAAGATGCACGCCGAGTACTTCATCCGTGCGCTCGTCGGCGAGGACTTTGGCAAAGCCCTCGGTTTCATGGTTGATCTTCGCCCGGCTGTTGGCGGTGAACGGAAATTTGCCGACCTTATACGCGCGGCCCTCGGCCTTGAGCTGCTCTTCGGTTTTACCAACGCTGGCCAATTCCGGTTTGGTATAGATGACGTTGGGGATCAGGTCGTAATTGACCTCGCCGGCCTTGCCGTGGATCTGCTCGACGCAGGCCATCGCTTCATCTTCCGCCTTGTGCGCAAGCATTGGCCCGGACGTCACATCGCCGATCACCCAGACGCCAGCGGCTTCGGTGCGATGCTGTTTGTTGGCAAGCATCCCGCGCTTGTCGGTGCTCAAGCCGACGTTCTCCAGGCCCAAGCCTTGGGTGTACGGGCGACGACCGATGGCCACCAGCACGTAATCCGCTTCGATCAGTTCAGCAGTTCCGCCTGCTGCGGGCTCGACGCTGAGCTGCACGCCGTTGGCCGAAGCTGTTGCGCTGGTGACTTTCGAACTCAACCTGAAGGCGATGCCCTGTTTGCTCAGCGAGCGTTGCAGGGTTTTGCCTGCCTCGCCATCGACGCCGGGGCAGATGCGGTCAAGGTATTCGACCACGGTCACCTGCGCGCCGAGGCGGCGCCATACCGAACCCAACTCCAGGCCGATCACGCCGGCACCGATCACCACCAGATGCTTGGGCACTTCACTCAGCGACAGCGCGCCGGTGGAGTCGAGGATGCGTTGGTTGTCGATCTCGACGCCGGGCAGAGGAGTGGGCTCGGAGCCAGTGGCGATGATGATGTCTTTGGCGGTCAGCTCGACTTTGCTGCCTTGAGCGTCAGTGACCGTGACTTTGCCCGGCCCATCGATGTGGCCCCAGCCCTTGATCCAGTCGACCTTGTTCTTGCGAAAGAGAAACTCGATGCCTTTGGTCAGGCCGCTCACGCTCTCGTCTTTCTGTTTCATCATTTGCGCGAGGTTCAGCGTCGGTTTGACCTCGATGCCGAGGTTGGCGAACTCTGCACCCATGGCCGCGTCGTACAGCTCTGACGCATGCAACAGGGCTTTGGACGGCATGCAACCGACGTTCAGGCAGGTGCCGCCGAGGGTCGCCCGGCCTTCCACGCAGGCGGCCTTGAGGCCCAACTGGCCGGCGCGAATCGCCGCGTTATAACCACCGGGACCGCCGCCCAGAATCACTACGTCATAGTTGCTCATGCGCTTGCTCCTGATTGATGGATGCGGATCGCTAAAAGTAGCTGTCGATAAAAATTACGAACGTAATATGTGCGCTCCCGGACATTTCGGTCAAGGCTTCAGACAAGCGACAGGTTGCGCGTCTTTGAATACGCGTAATTGTGTACGAATATTTCACGCTTTTCGTTATATCGTAACGCTATGCACAGCGAGCTAAAGACATTGGGGTGATATGCAAGTTGATCTGGAGGTAGAAGGCACGCAAGTGACCGGACTGCCGCGCTTTCAGCAGGCGGCCACGCAGGGCAGACGACTACGGCGCTGGGCGTTTGCCCTTGGTGGATTGGCCGGGGCGGGCTGGATGTTGGCGTTTTTTGTCGGGTTGTTTGCGCCGCAATCATTGTGGCTGCCGCTGTTGGTCAATCAGAGCGCGGCGTTGCTGGTGCTGGTCGCCGGGCTGCAATCGGCGTGGTGGGTGACGCAGTGGCGTGCGCGGGTGATAAATCCTGTCGGGCTGACACCGATTGGCGAAGATCAACAGTCTGCGCCTGAAGGTTGGTACGAGCGGCTCTTGGATCGTCTCAGTCAGCGCAGTTTGCACGTGCTCGGCCAGATCGGTGCTGCGACGCTGTGGTTGGGCGGTTGGGCCGTACTGGTGTCGCTGAGTATTGAACAGGTGTGGAACCTGTCATTGCCTGCCGCTGCGGTTGGATTGTCCGCCACGGTGGGGGCGGCGCTGGCATTACTGCTGGCGTTCGGCTTGCTGGTGCTGGAGCGCCAACTCGCTCAGGAAAATCCTGCGCAATGGCCGGAAGCGGGTGCATTGGCGCAACTGACGCGCGTGGCGATCATCAGTCTGGTGCTCGGTGCGTTGTGTTTGTTGTTCGCCGGTGAGAACGCCGTGTGGCCGGTTCGTGTCGCTGTTTTGATGGGTATCTTGCCGGGACTGGTAGCGATCGAGCTGCTATTGCGCGCCGTTCTTTCTATCTTCAGTCCGCGCCGCGAACAGCTTGAACCGACCCTGCTGGCGCGCAGTTTTGTTGCCGATACGCTGCGCTGGCCGCCACAACCTTTGCTCGCGTTGCAGCATGAATTGCACAACCGCTTTGGCATCGATTTGCGGCAGATCTGGGCGTTCAGTTACATGCGCCGAGCGTTTCTGCCGGTGCTGGCGTTTGTCGCAGCGGTGGGCTGGTTGCTCACCGGCATCCATGAAATCCCCCTGCAGGGTCGCGGCATTTATGAGCGATTCGGCAAACCGGTGCAGGTGTTCGGCCCCGGGTTGCATACGGGTTTGCCGTGGCCGCTGGGCCGCGTGTTGATCGTCGAAAACGGCGTGGTGCATGAACTGGCAACCAGCGTCGGCGAAAAACCAGTACCGCCACAAGTCGATCCTGCTGAAGGCCCGGCGCCGTTCACCGCTAATCGCTTGTGGGATGCCAGTCACGTCAATGACAAGTCGCAAGTCATCGCCAGCAGCCGTGGCGATCAGCAGAGCTTTCAGATCGTCAACATGGACGTGCGCTTCGTCTATCGCATCGGCCTGACTGATCAGGCGGCGCTGGCCGCAACCTACAACAGTGCCGATGTACCAACACTAATCCGCAGCACCGCCAGCCGGATTCTGGTGCACGACTTTGCTTCGCGCACGCTCGACGGTTTGCTCGGTGAAGACCGGGTAGGGTTGGGCGAGGAGATTGGTCGTGCGGTGCAACGTGATCTGCAGCAACTCAACAGTGGCGTGGAAATTCTCGCCACGGTCGTCGAAGCCATTCACCCGCCGGCCGGTGCCGCCAATGCTTATCACGCGGTGCAGGCGGCGCAGATCGGCGCGCAGGCGTTGATCTCCCGCGAGCGTGGCGCAGCGGCCGAAGCCAGTAATCAGGCGCAATTGCAGGCGAGCCTCGCTCGCGATCAGGCCAGCGCCAACGCCCGTGAAACCAGTGCCACGGCGCAGGCGGCGGATCTGAAATTCAGCGCCGAACAAAAAGCCTACGCCAGTGCCGGTCAGGCCTTCGTGCTGGAGCAATACCTCGGTCAGCTCAGCCAAGGCCTGAGCAAAGCCAAATTGCTGGTACTCGATCATCGTCTCGGCGGCAGCAGCAATGCGCCGACCATCGACCTGCGGACCTTCACGCTGCCGGCTGACCCGACGCCCGCGCGCACCACCGCTCAACCAGGAGTCGCCCATTGAGCCAGTCGCATACACACGAATCGCATGATCACAGCGGCCACGATCATGGCCACGGCGGACATCATCACCATCATGGGCACCATCACCACGGCGCGCCGGAAGAGGCGGGGCCTTTCCCGTGGCGGCGCATGGGCTGGGCGGTGTTGCTGGTGGTGTTCGCCATCGCAGCGGCGAGCCTGGTGCAAGTGCGTTCCGGCGAGGCCACGGTCATTACCCGCTTCGGTAATCCGTCGCGGGTCCTGCTTGATCCGGGTTTGAGCTGGCGCTGGCCGGCGCCGTTCGAGGCGGCGATCCCGGTCGATTTGCGTCTGCGTACGACGTCCAGCGGCTTGCAGGATGTCGGCACCCGCGACGGTTTGCGCATCATCGTTCAGGCTTACGTGGCGTGGCAGGTGCAGGGGGATCCGGACAACGTGCAGCGTTTTATGCGCGCGGTGCAGAACCAGCCTGACGAAGCGGCACGGCAGATTCGCACCTTTGTCGGCTCGGCACTGGAAACCACGGCGAGCAGTTTCGATTTGGCGAACCTGGTCAATACCGATGCCAGCCAGGTGCGCATCGCTGATTTCGAAGCGCAGTTGCGCCAACAGATCAATCAGCAATTGCTCGCGACCTATGGCGTACGTGTTGTGCAAGTCGGTATCGAACGGTTGACCTTGCCGTCAGTGACGCTCACAGCCACGGTCGATCGCATGCGCGCCGAGCGTGAAACCATCGCCACCGAACGCACGGCGATCGGCAAACGTGAGGCGGCACAAATCCGTTCCGCTGCCGAACGCGATGCGCGAATTGTGCAAGCCGATGCCACGGTGAAAGCTGCCGAAATCGAAGCGCAATCTCGCGTTGAAGCCGCGCAGATTTACGGCCGTGCCTACGCCAGTTCTCCGCAGCTGTACAACTTGCTGCGCTCGCTGGACACCCTCGGCACCATTGTCACGCCAGACACCAAACTAATTCTGCGCACCGACGCCGCGCCATTCCGCGTGCTGGTCGACGGCCCGCCGACACTCGACAGCAAACCCGGATCGCAGCCATGAGTGAAGAAGTTCCACGTGGAACACATGCGCTGAACAGTCCGTGGATTCAGGCTGGTCGTTTAGCGTTTTTTGCCCTGTACGCAGTGACGGTGCTGGCCGCGCTCGCGTGGGCATTCTCCAATGTGCGGCAGATCGACCCGCAAAATCGCGCCGTGGTTTTGCACTTTGGCGCACTCGATCGCGTGCAAAACGCCGGTCTGCTGTTGGCGTGGCCGCAGCCCTTTGAACAGGTGGTTTTGCTCCCAGCAGCGGATCGAGTGATAGAACGCCGAGTGGAAAACCTGTTGCGCAGCGATGAGGCGCTGAAGGCTGATCGCGTCGCTTCGTTCGCCACACCGTTGAGCGATGCGCTGGCCGGGTCTGGTTATTTATTGACCGGTGATGCCGGCGTGGTGCAACTGGATGTGCGGGTCTTTTACAAAGTCACCGACCCTTACGACTTCGTCCTGCAGGCCGATCATGTGCTGCCAGCACTGGATCGATTGGTCACCCGCAGCGCCGTGGCACTGACGGCGGCACGGGATCTGGACACCATTCTGGTCGCTCGCCCGGAATTGATCGGCGCAGACAATCAAGCGGCGGAACGCCGTGAATGGTTGCGCGGTGATCTGGTGCAAGGCATCAACAAACGCCTCGCCGAGTTGAAGGCGAGCGGGCAGGGCATCGGCATCGAAGTGGCGCGGGTCGATGTGCAATCGAGTCTGCCTGACCCTGCCGTAAGCGCGTTCAACGCAGTGTTGACCGCCAGCCAGCAAGCCGACAAAGCCGTGGCCAACGCGCGCACCGACGCCGAGAAACTCACTCAGACGGCGAATGAACAAGCCGACCGCACGCTGCAGGTGGCTCACGCGCAAGCCGGTGAACGCTTGGCCAAAGCCTCGGCTGATACGGCCACGGTGTCGAGTCTGGCCGGCAGCACCGATGCGCAAATGCTCCTGCGCCTTTATCGCGAGCGCATGCCGAAGATTCTCGGCCAGGCCGGATCAGTGACCACGGTCGATCCGAAAGACGATTCCCGTTTGATCATTCAGGGAGCCAGTCAATGACTGCGACCACCGCCGCACCGAGCCTGTTGTCCTCGGCCGAACAACGCCGCGCCGCTCGGCAACTGACACTCGCCATGCTTGCGTTGGGCCTGTTGGGTCTGGGTTTGATCTGGCGTTGGCTGGTGCCGGAGCAAACCGGTGTCAGCCAATTGCTGCTGGGTTTTGCTTCTTTATTAGTCGCCGTGCCGGTAATGCGCTCGGCGTGGTACAGCCTGCGCTATCCGAGCCTGCACGGCATCACCGACCAACTGATTGCCTTGGCCATGCTTGGTGCCTGGGCGACCGGCGATCTGCTGACGGCGGCGTTGTTGCCGATCATCATGATCTTCGGCCACGTGCTGGAGGAGCGCAGCGTCATCGGTTCGCAGGAGGCGATTCATGCGCTCGGCCAACTGACGCGCAGCCACGCGCGCAGAGTTCAGGCGGATGGTTCGATCATCGAAGTAGACAACGGCACACTGAAGTCCGGCGATTGCGTCGAGGTGCGCGCAGGTGATCGGGTGCCGGCTGATGGGCGGGTGTTGTCCGGTCAGGCGAGTCTCGACACGGCTTCGATTACCGGCGAATCAGTGCCCGTCGAGGCGAGCGTCGGCATGACGGTGTTCGGCGGTGCGATCAACCTTGATGGCCTGCTGCGCATCGAAGTGACCCGCACGGGTGATGAATCGACCTTGGGCAAAGTCATCGCGCTGATGCAAAACGCCGAACGCTCGAAACCGCCGATCACCCGTTTGCTCGAACGTTATGCCGGTAGCTACATGGTGCTGGTGTTGCTGCTCGCTGCGGTGACCTGGTTCGTCACCAACGACGCACAAGCGATGCTCGCGGTGTTGGTCGCGGCGTGCCCGTGTGCGCTGGTGTTGTCGGCACCGGCCACGGCGATTGCCGGTGTGGCGGTCGCGGCGCGGCATGGGATTCTGATCCGCAGCTCGGCGTTTCTTGAGGAACTGGCTGACCTCACGTCGCTGGTGGTCGACAAGACTGGCACGCTGACTTACGGCACTTTGCGCCTGCAATCGATCAACAGTGCTCAAGCGGACAACGCTACCGTGATGGCGCTGGCCGCCAGCCTCGGCGCGGCCAGCAGTCATCCGGTCAGTCGCGCATTGGTCGGGTTGGTCAGCCCGGAGCACTGTGTGCCTTTAGCCGACATTCACGAGCGCCAGGGCCTCGGTGTCGTTGCCATGACCGGGCAGGGCGAAGCGGCGCTCGGGCGACCGGAACTGTTCGCGCAACTTGGCGTCACCACCACAACGGTGCCCGAACACGACGGGCCGATTGCCGGACTGGCCCTGAACGGTGAGTTTCTGGCCTGGCTGCTGCTGGCCGATAGCGTCAAACCGGAAGCCCGCTTTGCCCTTGCTGAGTTGCGTGAACTGGGGCTGGGTCGACAACTGTTGCTGACGGGGGATCGGCACAGTGTGGCTCAGACGCTGGCACGGGACGTCGGTTTGCACGAGGTCGAAGCGCAAGCCTTGCCGGAAGACAAACTCAATCGGGTGCTCAAGGAAATCGACAACGGCTTCCGGCCGATAGTGGTCGGTGACGGCATCAATGACTCGCTGGCGTTAAAGGCAGGCGTGGTCGGCGTGGCAATGGGCGCGGGCGGGGCGGACATCGCACTGGCCTCGGCGGACATTGTGCTGATCGGCAGCGACCTGCGCCGCCTCGGCACCTGCGTACGCCTCAGCCGTCAATGCCGGAGGACGCTGCAGGTCAACGTCATCATCGGTCTGGGCTGGACGCTGGTGATCGTCGTGTTTGCGGCATTTGGCTGGCTCGGTGCTGCCGGGGCGATGATCGCTGCGTTGTTGCATAACCTCAGTACGTTGCTGGTACTCGGCAACGCCGGGCGATTGCTGCGTTTTCAGGAGCCGCTGCTCAAGCTCAAGGAGGAAATCGTTTGAACTCTTCGACCCCCACGCTGCATTGGCTGAACTGTGCGCCGCGTTAGCAGTCATTTAGGGTGAGGGCGCGCCGCTGCAAGCTGTTAGCGGGTTGAAACAGTAGTTTCAGGAAGGCTTGCTGGAGCGTCTGCAACGATAGTTTTGGCTAATTAAATCGATAGCCTGCTATTTTTCCAGGATGGTCTACCCTCAGATCTGACGGTCTGAAACAAGGGGGATTTTCCATGCTCGCGCAACTTCCACCGGCCTTACAGAATCTGCAGCTGCCGCTTCGCCTGCGACTCTGGGACGGCCATGAGTTCAATCTGGGGCCGACGCCCAGCGTCACCATCGTGGTCAAGGACCCGCAGATGGTCACCCAGTTCACCCACCCAAGCCTTGATGCGCTGGGAGCGGCATTCGTCGAAGGCAAGCTTGAACTGGAGGGCTCGATCAGCGAAGTCATCCGGGTCTGCGACGAATTGAGTAATGCATTGCTCGGCGACGATGACGACAATCAGCCGGTGCGGGCCTTGCACGACAAGGAAACCGACGCCAAAGCCATTTCCTACCACTACGACCTGTCCAACGCGTTCTACCAGCTCTGGCTGGACAGCGACATGGCGTATTCCTGCGCGTATTTCGAAACGGGCAGCGAATCCCTCGAGCAGGCGCAACAAGCCAAATTCCGTCATTTATGCCGCAAGCTCCGTTTGCAGCCGGGCGACTATCTGCTGGATGTCGGTTGCGGTTGGGGCGGGCTGGCGCGGTATGCCGCGCGAGAGTTCGGGGCGAAAGTCTTCGGCATCACCCTGAGCAAGGAACAACTGGAACTGGCGCGCGAGCGAGTCAAAGCCGAGGGCCTGGAAGACCAGATCGAACTGCAACTGCTCGACTATCGTGATCTGCCCCAAGACGGGCGCTTCGACAAGGTGGTTAGCGTCGGCATGTTCGAACACGTCGGTCACGCCAATCTGGCCGAGTACTGCAAGACCCTGTTCGGCGCGGTGAAGGAGGGCGGGCTGGTGATGAACCACGGCATCACCGCCAAGCACACCGATGGCCGTCCGGTGGGACGCGGTGCCGGGGAATTCATCGAGAAGTATGTGTTCCCCAACGGCGAGTTGCCGCACCTGTCGATGATTTCAGCGGAGATCAGCGAAGCGGGGCTGGAGATTGTCGACGTCGAAAGTCTGCGCCTGCACTACGCGCGCACGCTGGATCACTGGAGCGAGCGGCTGGAGGACAACCTTGAAGCCGCGGGCAAACTGGTGCCGGATCAGGCCCTGCGCATCTGGCGTTTGTACCTGGCTGGTTGCGCCTACGCGTTTGCGCGCGGCTGGATCAATCTGCACCAGATCCTCGCGGTCAAGGCGCACGCGGATGGCAGCCATGAACTGCCATGGACGCGGGACGACATCTATAACCCATAAGCGGCTTCCCTCTCCATGTGGGAGAGGGCTTTCAGAGAATCGGTGAAATCAGCCGGGCGATCCGCATGCCGAGTTGTTGCAGGCGGTGGATCTCCCGGCTTTCTTCTTTGGCGACTTCATAGGCTTGCTCGAAATCCTGATTGAGCATCTGTTCCACGCTGGCAGCGAAGTCGCTGTCGACCGTCAGCAGCATCACTTCGAAGTTCAGGCGGAACGAGCGGTTGTCCAGATTGGCACTGCCGATGGCGCTGATTTCGCTGTCGATCAACACCACTTTCTGATGCAGGAACCCGGGTTCATAGCGGAACACGCGCACGCCTGCACGCACCGCTTCAAAGGCATAAAGGCTGGAGGCGGCATAGACGATGCGGTGATCGGGGCGCGATGGCAGCAGCAACCGCACATCGACGCCGCGCAGTACCGCCAGTCTCAGCGCGGCGAACACCGCTTCATCGGGGATGAAATACGGGCTGGTGATCCACACCCGTTCGGTCGCCGCATGGATCGCCTCGACGAAGAACAGCGAGCAGGTTTCGTAGGCGTCTGCCGGGCCGCTGGCAAGCAGTTGGCAGAGCACGCCGTCGTCAGGGTATTCATCAGGCAGGATCAGCGGCGGCAGGGTGCGTGCGGCCCAGAACCAGTCTTCGGCGAACGACTCCTGCATGCACGCCACCACCGGGCCACGGACTTTGACGTGGGTATCGCGCCACGGTGCCAGCGGTGGTTTCTCGCCCAGGTATTCGTCGCCGACGTTATGCCCGCCGACAAATCCCACCACGCCATCGACCACGACGATTTTGCGGTGATTACGGAAATTGACCTGAAAGCGATTGAGCCAGCCGCTGCGTGTAGCGAAGGCTTTCACTTCGACGCCGCCATCGCGCAGTGTCTGCACATAACTATGGGGCAGGGCGTGGCTGCCGATGCCGTCGTAGAGCAAGTGAATCGAGACGCCTGCGGCGGCTTTCTTCAGCAGCAAATCGCGCAGGCGTTGGCCAAGTCGATCGTCGTGGATGATGAAAAACTGGATCAGCACGGCTTCTTTCGCCTGATCGATTGCCTGAAAAATCGCATCGAACGTGGCGGTGCCGTTCACCAATAGCTGCACTTCATTGTTGGCCAGGCACGGCATCCGCCCCAGTTTGGGCATTGCGCGTAACGAGGCGTAGGCACTGGAGGCGCGCGCGGTGAGGGCTTCTTCCACCCATGGGCGCCAGTTCAGTTCGGAGATCGCCTGACGCATTTGTTCGTTGGCCTGGCGCCGTGCCTTGATATAACCATCGAAGGTGCTGCGACCGAACACCAGGTACGGAATTAGCGTGAGGTAGGGAATGAAGATCAGCGACAATGCCCAAGCGATCGAGCCTTGAGCTGTGCGCACGGTGAGCACCGCATGAACGGCGGCGATCAAGCCGAGGGTATGTATCAGGGCGATCAGATAACCGAAAATGTGCGGTCCAAAATAATCCATGGGGCAGCCTTGCTCCGGAAGATTCAATGCTTAACAGACCATGTTCTGTCGCGAATGTCGCTATTTAATTGGTGCATGAACCGAAGCAACCGGCCGACGTCTAACGGCCACTACTGATCAGGAGTTTTTCGATGAACGTTCGTCTGCTGGGTTTGGCGCTGGGCCTGGGTTTGGCATTGCCGGTGGTTGCGCAGGCGCAGATGCTGCAGCCGGGGCTGTGGGAAATGACATCGAGCAACGTCAAGGTCGATGACCAGCCGATGGATGTGCAATCGATCCTCGGCCAACTGCAAGGCCAGATGACCCCGCAACAGCGCGCGGCGCTGGAGAAGAACGGGATCAATATCGGCGGCAAAGGTATTCGCGCGTGTCTGACGCCCGAACAGGTGGCGACCAACGATATCCCGCTGGCCGATCCGCAATCGGGCTGCAAACAGCAGATCACCGACCGCACCGGCAACCAGTGGAAATTCCGCTTCAGTTGCCCGAAAGCGCAGGGCACCGGGGTGGCGACGTTCCTCAGTGATCGCGAGTTCACCACCGTGGCCAACGGCACGTTCAACGCGATCGGGATCAATCAGAAGGGCAGCCTGGAAACCCGTGCTGTCTGGCTGGGCCAGGATTGCGGCGCCGTTAAACCCCGCGCCTAAAACATCCCCTGTAGGAGCTGCGGCACGCTGCGATCCTTTGATCTTGATGATAAAAACAGGATCAAAAGATCGCAGCCTCGTTGCACTCGTCAGCTCCTACAGGGTTTTTGAATCAGCGCATAAATCTTAGCGCCAGCCCGCGACACCCCTCGTTCACCCGACCCTCCCGCCAGGCAATCTGCCCCGACACAATTGTCACACTCACCCGATGCCGAAAGCTGCGCCCGGCAAACGGCGTCCATCCGCACTGCGACAGAATCGGTTGCCGATCAACTTTCATTGTCTGCGGCTCGACCAACACCAGATCCGCCCAATACCCTTCGCGCAAATAACCCCGATCCGGAATTGCAAACAGATCCGCGACGCGATGGCTGGTCTTTGCCACCAGCGTCGTGATTGGCAGAACACCGTCTGCGACCAGCTCCATTAATGCCGGCAAAGCATGCTGCACCAGTGGCAACCCAGAAGGCGCCTGCGAATAAGGGCGCTGCTTTTCTTCCCGGGTATGCGGCGCGTGATCGCTGCCGATGACATCCAGCCGGTTGCTGTTCAATGCTTCACGCAGGGCATCGCGATCAGCTTGGGTCTTGATCGCCGGATTGCATTTGATCAGGTTGCCGAGGCTTGGATAGTCGCGATCATCGAACAGCAAATGGTGCAGGCAGACTTCAGCGGTAATGCGTTTTTGCGCCAACGGTTTGTCCTCGAACAATGCCAATTCGCGCTCAGTGGTGAGGTGCAACACATGCAGGCGCGTGCCGTGACGTTTGGCGAGTTCCACTGCCAATGAAGAGGAGCGATAACACGCCTCGGCATTGCGGATCATCGGGTGAGCGGCTGGCGGGATGCGCTCACCGAACAGCTCGCGCAGATTGGCCGCGTTGGCGTCGATGCTCGGTGTGTGTTCGCAGTGAGCCAACAGAATGGTCGGCACCCCGGCAAACAGTCGCTCAAGGATCTGCGGATCATCCACCAGCATGTTGCCGGTCGAGGCGCCCATGAACACTTTCACGCCGGCCACTTCGCACGGATTGAGTGCGGCTACCGTGTCGAGGTTGTCTCGACTTACGCCAAAGTGAAAGCCGTAATTGGCCACTGAGTTGATCGCCGCCCGGCGCTTTTTATCGGCCAATGCTTCGAGGGTGAGAGTGGCCGGGTTGGTGTTGGGCATGTCCATGAAACTGGTAATGCCGCCGGCAACTGCCGCGCGCGACTCGGTGTGAATGCTGCCCTTGGCCGGGGCACCCGGCTCACGAAAATGCACCTGGTCATCAATCATCCCCGGCAGCAGCCATTGGCCTTTCGCGTCGATTTCCACCGTGGCGTTTTCGCCTTCGATACTGCGCGCGATCTTGACGATGCGCCCGTTGCTGACCAATAGATCAGCGTCGAATTCGCACCCTTCGTTGATCAGCCTGGCGTTGCGAATCAGCACGCTGCTCATGGTTCAGAACTCGTTCTGCAAGGCTTTGTAGCCACGCACCAGATCGACATTGGTGCGCGCCACGTCTTCGGAAAACTCCGAGGCGCTGACGCTCACTGGCGGGAATTGCGAGAGGTCGGTGTTCGGGCCGATGCGGGTGGTGGAGGGCACGTAAAACGCGTCGGGCAAATCCCGGCCATCGACCACCGAGTTGTGCCGCACTACACAGCCGTCACCGACCACGCAGTTGAACAACACGCTGTTGAAACCGATGAACACGCGATCGCCGACCACGCACGGGCCATGCACGATCGAGCGGTGCGCGATGGATGTGAATTCGCCGATGGTGACTGCCGCGCCGGATTTGGAGTGAATCACCACGCCGTCCTGGATGTTCGAATTGGCACCAATGGTGATTGGCTCCATTTCACCCGTGGCGTCCACTTCGTCTGCGCGAATGACTGCGTAGGGGCCGACGAAGACGTTCTCGCCAATCACCACTTTGCCGCAGATGATTGCGGTTTTATCGACGTAGGCCGACTCGGCGATTTGCGGTAAATCGCCTGAAGGATTCTTGCGGATCATGGTCGGCTCAGCGCGTCGTATAGGGTGTCGAGGTTGTATTCGAACAGGCCAGTGAAAGTACTGGCCGGACCATTCGTGGCGAGGGCATCCGAGTACAGCGTACCGCCGATGTGTGCGCCGCTTTCATCGGCAATCTGTTTGAGCAGACGCGCATCCTTGATGTTTTCCATGAACACCGCTTTGACCTTGGCCTGGCGAATCTGCGTGATCAGCGCAGCGACTTCGGCGGCCGAGGGTTCGCGCTCGGTGGACAAACCTTGGGGCGCCATGAAGTCAATGCCATAGGCCTGACCGAGGTAACCAAACGCATCATGGCTGGTGACGATCTTGCGGTTGCCCGGTGGCAACGAACCGAGTTTGGTTTTGGCTTCGGCGAGCAAGGCGTAGATCTGCTTCAGATAGGCTTTGCTGTTACGTTCGTAGTCGGCCTTGTTCGCCGGGTCGGCAGCGGTCAGTGCCTTGGTGATGTTGGCGACGTACAACTCGGCATTCGCCAGGTTGTGCCAGGCGTGCGGGTCGGGAACGGTTTCGCCGTCCTCATCCAGTGATCGGGGAATCACGCCATGGCTGGCACTGATGACGGTGGCTTTGGTCTCGGTGCTGGTCACCAGTCGATCCAGCCAGGGCTCGAAACCGAGACCGTTCTTGATGATCAATTTTGCGCCAAGCAACGCTTTGGCATCGTCCGGTGTCGGCTCGTAGGTGTGAGCGTCAGCGTCCGGGCCGACCATGTTGGTGATCTGAATATGCTCACCGCCGACTTGATGCACCATGTCGGCGAGGATGCTGAAGCTGGTCACCACCGGTAATTTTTCCGCCGCCGACAATGACATCGACAGCATCAAGCTGAACAACACGAGTAGAGCGCGCATCGGGAAACACCTCATTGGGATGTGAGCAAAGGCGGGCGGCGTAACAAACCGTGAACCGGCCCGAACACCACCGACAGCAGATAACCCACGCCCGCGACCAGCACGATGGCCGGGCCGCTTGGCAGCGAGTAATAGAACGACAGCAGCAAGCCGAACCAGACCGAGAGAGAACCGATGACCGTGGAAATCGCGATCAGCATCGGCAGACGACGGCTCCAGAATCGCGAAGCGGCAGCGGGGAGCATCATCAGTCCAACCACCATCAGCGCGCCGATGGCCTGGAAACCGATCACCAGATTGAGCACCACCAAAGTCAGGAATACGCCGTGGGCAATTGGGCCGAGGCGGCTGACGGTTCGCAGGAACAGCGGGTCGAGAGTGTCCAGTAACAGTGGTTTGTAGATCAGCGTCATGGCGATCAGACTGAATCCCGAAACCCACAACATGCCGGTGAGCGTCGGGCCGTCGACAGCCAATGCCGAGCCAAATAGCAGATGGAGAAGGTCGAGGCGTTTGCCGGCGATACCCAGAATCAGCACGCCGCTGGCGAGGGAGATCGGGTAGATCGCAGCGAGGCTCGCGTCTTCGCGCAGACCGGTGCGGCGGGTAATCCAGGCAGCAAGACCAGCCATGCTCAGGCCGGCGCCGAGACCGCCGAATGTCAATGCGGGGAGACTCAGACCAGCAAACCAGAATCCCAATGCGGCGCCCGGGAGGATGCCGTGGGCCACTGCGTCTCCAATCAGGCTCATCCGTCGCAGGATTAAAAACACACCCAATGGCGCCGTGCTGCAGGCCAATACCAAACCACCCAGCAGGGCGCGGCGCATGAACACGAACTCGTTGAACGGTTGCCATAAGTGGACGGCGGCGAGCATCAGGCGACCTTTGTGTGTGAGGTTTGCTGGATCAATTCAACGCTGGCGCCGTACACGCATTCGCGGTTTTTGATCAGCAAGGTTTGTGGAATGTGTTGGCGCACGGCAGCGAGGTCGTGGCAGACGACGACGAGTGTTCGGCCTTCGTTGTGCCAGGCGTGGAGGTGTTGCCAGAGCAGTTGCTGGCCAAGTTCGTCGAGGGCGGCGTGGGGTTCGTCGAGAAGCAGGACGGGGGCGTCGGTCAGACTCAAGCGAGCGAGCAAGGCGCGCTGTAACTCGCCGCCTGAGAGGGCTATGAGTGGGCGTCGTTCGAGGCCGCTCAGGTGCCAATTATCCAGTGCGTCTTTGAGGCGTTGTGCGCGCAGTTGAGTTGAGAGTCGGCGTCCCCAGAAACCGGCAGCGATCAACTCTTCAAGGCTGATGGGGAATTGGCGGTCGAGATGCTGTTGCTGGGGGAGGAATGACAATCCGCTTTGGCGTGGAACACTCAGACTGACTCTGCCCGCCAAAGGTTTTTGCAGCCCTGCAATGACTTTCAAAAGACTGCTCTTGCCGCAGCCGTTGGCGCCGATGATGGCCGTGAGGCTGCCGCTTTCTAACTCAAGATTCAGGGTGGCAGTGAGCGGTTGGCCCGGGGCGCCCCAGCTCAGGGATTGGCAGCGGATCATGCTTGCTCACGCTGCCAATGGCTTTCGGCGACGGCGTCGTGGGCGTGCAGACTTTCGGCGTGGATAACTCGCAGGTGGAATTGATTAACTCCGGGTGTGCGGCGAAGTGCGAGATTTAACCGGCGGGCGGCATCTTCGCAGAACATCAGGTTTTGCCCGTTGGCGAGGGCGAAGGCTTGCTCATCCGCACGTTTCACGGCGGTTTGAACGGCGGTGCCGAGTGCCGCTTCGGCGTCATTGATGATTACGCTCAGTGGTAACTCGTCGACGAACTCGTCGAGGTGTAGATGCAGCTCAGCGGTGCTGCGTTGGCTGTGAGGCGTAGCGACGATGCCTTGAGTGGAGCCGAGCCAAGCCAGAACGTCCGCATGTTGAAGGTCTTTGTTGGCGAAGTCGTCGATGAATTGTTGCTGGATCAACTGTCGCGCCAAGGCAGCGGAGCAGGGGCAAGTTGAGGAATAGGGCACTTCGATTTTGAGTTCCACGTGGAACATCTTGTTTTTCAGGCTGGCCGAAATGGTCGTGGGGTAGGACTTCCAACCCGCCAATGGACTGATCAATGCAGGTCTTTTGAGCAGCAGATCGGTGTGAATATTCAGATAGGCACAGTTGGATAGATCTTCATGGCTGTCCAGAAAACGCTTGAGGACCTGGTGCAGTAGAGCAGGGGAAAGGCTCTGTTGTTCAAGCGCTTCCAATGCCAGATAAAGTCGCGACATATGAATGCCCCGTGCCTCACCGTTATCAAGACTAACCCCCGCATCAGCCTTGGCAGTCAAACGTTGGCCTTCCAACAAAACAGGCAATGCGATGCCATGCATGCCCACCCATTCGAGTGGTAGGGCTTGGCGAGCGGACTGCGCGGCGATATCCGGGAGTGTCAGCGAATTCATGTTCAGGACCATCGTGTTAATTGAATTGGATGTTACATTATAACAATTCAAACCACGATGCCTTTTTCATGAACAGGCTTTCATATGCACAGACGTCATTTGCTCAACCTGATTCTGGCCAGCGCGGCTTTTACTCTTCCCTTCAGTGCTTGCGCCACGCAAATTCGCAGCGCACGACTTTGGCGCTCAGATAAAAAGCTACGACTGGTCTTCGATTTGACTGAGCCCGTGCACTACAAAATCTTCACCCTCAGCGCTCCAGAGCGGCTGATCATTGATGTGTCAGGTGCAAGCTTGAACGGTGATTTCAGTCACTTGGCGCTTAATGGCACAGTCATTCGCTCAATTCGATCCGGGCCCTTTGGTCAAGGAGATACGCGGATTGTGCTCGATCTGAGCAATCCGGTACTGCCGAACAGCTTCCTTTTGGCGCCGCAGGATGGCCAAAGTCATCGTTTGGTTCTGGATCTGGTCAACGAAAAATCTGCACCGACTGCGCCAATGGTTCCACGTGAAACACCCACAATCGGCATTCATCCGAAGCGCGACATCATCGTTGTCGTCGACCCAGGGCATGGAGGAAAGGATCCTGGCGCAGTCGGCGCCAAGGGCGAACGAGAAAAGGATGTGGTGCTCGCCATCGCTCAGCTACTCGCCAAGCGCCTGAAAAAAGAGAAAGGATTCGACGTGAAACTGGTGCGCAATGACGACTTTTTTGTCCCTCTGCGCAAGCGTGTGGAGATTGCCCGTCAGCACAAGGCGGACATGTTCATCTCGGTGCATGCCGACGCGGCGCCACGGCTGACGGCTTCGGGAGCCTCGGTGTATTGCCTGTCTGAAGGTGGCGCGACATCGGCCACGGCGCGTTTTATGGCTCAACGAGAAAACGGCGCGGATCTGCTCGGTGCTACCAGTCTGCTCAATCTCAAGGATAAGGATCCGATGCTTGCCGGGGTGATCCTCGATATGTCGATGAGCGCGACAATTGCTGCGAGTTTGCAGCTTGGTAACACGGTATTGGGAAGTCTGGCTGGCATCACCACCCTGCACCAGAAACGCGTGGAACAAGCTGGATTTGCAGTGTTGAAGTCGCCAGACGTACCGTCGATTCTGGTGGAAACCGGCTTCATTTCCAACGTGCGCGACAGTCAGCGACTAGTTACTGCTCGACATCAACAAGCCGTGGCAAACGGCTTATTCGAAGGTTTGCAGCGTTATTTCGAAAAAAATCCACCGATCGACAGCTATCTGGCTTGGCAGCAGGAGCAGCAGATGGCGCGGGTCTAGCATCCGTTCAGGCGGCTACAAGTGAACTTCGCGCTGCTGCCGCCCGAGCTGGAAAAGCGGTTGATGGTCGTCCAGCCCACGCGTCGGGTATAGCCAACCCACGCTTCACCGTCCGAAGCGATGCCCGTGAAAAACGTCAGTTGACCGAAACGGCTGTTGGTTTGCGCCCAATAACGCTGACCATTCTTTTCAAATCCACGCAGGTAAAGGGTGGTGCCGACGGTGTTGACGCTGTATGCATTGCCATCGGCATCCACACACGCGAGCAGGTTGGCGCTGCGGGTGCAGGTCGCGAGTGGCGGTAGCTGCGCCCATGCGTTGCCGAACATCAACATGCCGAGGCCCAGCAGGGAGCATTTCAGCGCAGTTTTCATCACGATTTCCGAGGTGGAGTTGGCTCAGCCTCCTGCGGTTTGTCGCTCAGGACAAGGGAAGGGCTGGTTTATTTATGCTGTTATATTATAACATAAAACTTAACCAAGCCTGAGCGGGCCGATTTTCAGCGTTTTCCTTCAGCGAAGCCTCGTGAGAAGCGCATAAACGCCAAGCGCTAGTAAAAGCGCCAATCGGCTGCCCTTCCAAGAGGATTATCCAATGTCAGCCGAATTGCCTGTGACCGTACTTTCAGGATTTTTGGGCGCCGGAAAAAGTACACTTTTGAATTACGTACTACGTAATCGCCAAGGTCTTCGTGTAGCGGTCATCGTTAATGATATGAGTGAGATCAACATCGATAGCCGCGAAGTTCAGCGCGATGTCAGCTTGAACCGCGCAGAAGAAAAAATCGTCGAGATGAGCAACGGCTGTATCTGCTGTACGTTACGTGAAGACTTACTCGAAGAAGTCAGCAAACTCGCCCGTGAAGGTCGTTTCGACTATTTGCTCATCGAATCCACCGGGATTTCCGAACCGCTGCCCGTTGCAGAAACCTTTACCTTCCGCGATGAACACGGCCAAAGCCTCTCTGACATCGCACGTCTCGACACCATGGTTACTGTAGTCGACGGTGTGAACTTCCTGCCGGACTACCAGGCGGCGGAAAGCCTTGCCTCCCGAGGCGAGATGCTTGGCGAGGAAGACGAGCGCTCCATCACCGACCTGTTGATCGAACAGATCGAGTTCGCCGACGTGCTGTTGATCAGCAAGATCGACCTGATCAGCCAGCCCGAGCGTGAAGAGTTGATCGCCATCCTCAAACGCCTCAACGCTCAAGCCGAAATCATTCCGATGGTGATGGGCGAGGTGCCGCTGGAGAAGATCCTCAATACCGGTCGTTTCAACTTCGAGAAAGCCGCGCAAGCACCGGGCTGGCTGCAGGAGTTGCGCGGTGAGCACGTACCGGAAACCGACGAATACGGCATCGCCTCGACGGCCTACCGTGCGCGCCGCCCGTTTCATCCGCAACGTTTCTTCAACTTCATCGATCGCCCATGGCTGAACGGCAAGCTGCTGCGCTCCAAAGGTTTCTTCTGGCTGGCGAGCAAACCTAGCGACGCTGGTAGCTGGTCGCAGGCCGGCGGCTTGATGCGCCACGGTTTTGCAGGGCGCTGGTGGCGTTTCGTGCCGAAGAACCAGTGGCCTCAGGATCAGGAAAGCACTGCTGCGATCATGGAGAACTGGACGCCGAGCGTAGGAGACTGCCGTCAGGAGCTGATTTTCATCGGGCAAAACATCGATTTCCTACAGCTCTCCGACGAACTGGATGACTGCCTGCTCACCGATGAAGAAATGGCGCTCGGCGTAGAGGGTTGGCGATTGCTGGTGGATCCGTTCGGCCCTTGGCATGAAGAGGCTGCCTGATGCTAGCCCTGAAACTGCAGCAAGACCGTACCCGCCATCAGCATCAAGGGCCGACGCCAAAGACGCTGACGCGAATTCTGGACGACGACACCAACCTTGCCGTGTGGCAGCGGCAACTGCCGTTGCACATCAGCGAATTCGCTCAGTTATTGCTGTCGCTCAACGAACCCTTGGCGGAATCGGTATGTCTGGAGTTGGTGAGCGAGGACGCCGAACCGGACCTGACCGGGTTGGCTTCAGGCTTCCGTGATCTGGAAGGCTATGAAGGCTTTATTGCCGACCTGAAATGGCTGGTCAGCGCCTTTGCCTGTTTGCTGGGAGCCAAGCGGATCGGCCTGCGCCTGCGGGTGCTCGATAAAGCCATGTGTCCGCGTTTCCATGTCGATCACGTGCCCGTTCGGCTGATCACCACGTACGCCGGCGTCGGCAGCCAATGGCTCAAGGAGGGCGTGATGGATCGCCAGCAACTGGGGCAGGCCAACGCTGAGCCCCACGCGCAAATTCAGCAACTCGGCAGTGGCGATGTCGCGCTGTTGAAAGGCGAAAAATGGCACGGAAATGAGGGTTTCGGTCTGATCCACCGTTCGCCACAACCGGCTGCGGGCCAACGTCGTTTGATACTGACCCTCGACTGGCTTGGCTAGCGTCTCAAGGCTTGAGCCACGAACCCTGACTCTGGCCTTCACAATACGGCTGCAAATACGCCGCATCGGTGGCGACGCCGTAGTAGTGGATGTCCTGGCGATAAGGCATATTGGCGACTTGCGCGTTGCTGCACACGCCAAACGCACCGCTGGGGCACTTATCGACGTATTGCACCTCGACTTTCTGCCCGGCCAGCGTTGGCTGGCAGAAGCCGTCGTTGAACAGTTTCTGCGGAATATTGCGGTTCTGCTGACAGACTTTGACGTCGAGCCGCTCGCCCTGACTGTGCACCACGCAAGCCTGTGCCCACGCTTCACTCGACAGCAGCGTCAACAGCAACGACCATCCCATCCAACGCATCTTTGCATCTCCCAAGAAAGCTTCCCGCCATGTTGCAGAACATTCCTACCCATGTCATTGCTGGCCCTTTGGGCGCCGGCAAGACCAGCCTGATTCGCCAGCTCATGGCCCAGCGGCCAGAAGGTGAGCGCTGGGCGGTGCTGATCAACGAGTTCGGCCAGATCGGCCTCGACGCCGCACTGCTGACCAGTGACGCCGATGGTATCGCACTGGGCGAAGTGGCCGGGGGCTGCCTGTGTTGCGTCAATGGCGCGCCGTTTCAGATCGGCCTCGGGCGTTTGCTGCGCAAGGCGAGACCCGATCGGCTGTTCATCGAACCGTCCGGACTGGGGCATCCGGCGCAATTGCTCAAACAGTTGAATGAGGCGCCATGGCTGGGTGTACTGGCAGCGCAGCCGTGTGTGCTGGTGCTGGATGCTCAGGCGCTTCAGGCGGGGAAAGCGCTGCCGGCAGCACAGCGGGAAGCGTTGGAAGGCGCAGGCCTGTTGCTGTTGAACAAGGCTGAAAACCTGGATGACACGGCCCGGGCAAGAATCGCCAGCCTGTTGCCGGCAGTCCCGCTGATCTGGACGCAACAGGCGCAGCTATCGCTCAGCGAACTGCCGGGCCTCGCCGCAAAAGCGGTCAGCGGTGTGGATAACCTGGCCGTGCCCAGGGGCTTAGGACAAACGCCCGCTGTCTGGAGCGATCCGACGTTGCCGATCTGCCTGAGTCAGGCGCAGGAGGGTGGCTGGAGCATTGGTTGGCGTTGGCATCCGGAGCAGATATTCGACAAGCAATGCATTGCTGACTGGCTGACCAGCCTCAATTGGCAGCGGGCGAAACTGGTTATCCACAGCGCGAAGGGCTGGGTGTCTGCGAATGCCCTGGATAATGCCGAATTGAGTTGGCAGGCGAGCGAATGGCGAAAGGATTCGCGGATTGAGCTTATCTTCGTCGATCCGCAAAACATCGATGAGCTGCAGCGGGGTTTGCCGGG
This sequence comes from Pseudomonas sp. MYb2, assembly GCF_002979955.1. NCBI lineage: Bacteria > Pseudomonadati > Pseudomonadota > Gammaproteobacteria > Pseudomonadales > Pseudomonadaceae > Pseudomonas > Pseudomonas sp. MYb2. The sequence continues at coordinate 398,617 of NZ_PCQC01000001.1, read as the reverse complement.
GTGTCGGGAAAGTTAGAGCAAAAGATCGCAGCCTGCGATCTTTTGATCCTTCAAGGCTTCCACTTGGTATGTTCCTGCCGCCACTGACTCAGCTCAATGACTTCGGCGCGCGGCTTGTGCACTTCAACCACCGGCGGCGTATCGTCAAACGGAGCCGGGTAGGGCGCCAGTTCGATCTGCGCACTGTGCGCGCCAAACTGGGTGATGGTGCCGTTATGTCGGGTTTCGCCGGTCACGGTGAATTCGAAGTTGTACACCCGCGCCAGTCGCCGGCGGCCATTGGCGTCCTTGATGAAACCGATCTTCTTCAGTGCAACGTTGCCGTCGAGTAACTCCACGCGCACGTTCAGACAATGCTGTTTGACCCGCTCCAGCGCCCGCTCGCGCAAGCCGTGGTTGTGCCATAGCCACGCGCCGGCAGCGGCGAACAGCATCAGCACAAAGATGTTTTCGAGGGTCAGCATCAACATCAAACTCCAAAAGATAACGTCAGCTTAACTGCGTCGCCGGTCTGTCGTACAGGCTGCGTTTCGTCGCATACTGCGCGGCTTGAATTTCAATCGTTTTACGGAATGCCCCGAATGAAACGTACGCCTCATCTGCTCGCCATTCAGTCCCACGTCGTGTTCGGCCACGCCGGCAACAGCGCGGCGGTTTTTCCGATGCAGCGGGTCGGGGTCAATGTCTGGCCGCTCAATACCGTGCAGTTTTCCAACCACACCCAATACGGCCAGTGGGCTGGCGAAGTTCTGGCACCGCAGCAGATTCCCGAACTGGTCGAAGGCATCGCGGCAATTGGCGAGCTGGGCAACTGCGATGCGGTGCTGTCCGGTTACCTCGGCAGCGCGGCTCAGGGCCGGGCGATTCTCAGTGGCGTGCAGCGCATCAAGTCGGTCAATCCCAAAGCACTTTATCTGTGCGATCCGGTGATGGGCCACCCGGAGAAAGGCTGCAGCGTACCGACCGAAGTCAGTGATTTCCTGCTGGAAGAAGCGGCGGCCGTGGCGGACATCATGTGCCCGAACCAGTTGGAGCTGGACAGCTTCTCCGGGCGCAAACCGCAGTCGCTGTTCGATTGCCTGGCGATGGCGCGGGCGCTGCTGGCGCGTGGGCCGAAAGCGGTGCTGGTCAAGCATCTGGATTACCCGGGTAAACCGGCAGATGGTTTCGAGATGTTGTTGGTAACGGCTGAAGGCAGCTGGCATCTGCGCCGTCCGCTGCTGGCTTTTCCGCGTCAGCCGGTGGGTGTAGGCGATCTGACCTCTGGCCTGTTTCTGGCGCGGGTGCTGCTGGGCGACAGTCTGGTGGCGGCGTTCGAATTCACGGCGGCGGCGGTGCACGAGGTGTTGCTGGAGACTCAGGCCTGTGCCAGTTATGAGCTGCAGCTGGTGCGAGCGCAGGATCGGATTGCGCATCCGCGGGTGAAGTTCGAAGCTACTGCAATCAGTTTGTAATACCGCGTTGAATCCAATCGCGAGCAGGCTCACTCCTACAGGGAAACGCATTCCAATGTAGGAGTGAGCCTGCTCGCGATAGCGATTTCTTAACGCTACAAATCTCAGGCGTCGCCCTTGATCTCCTGATACCGCTTCTCCAGCTCCTGACGAATCTGCCGACGCTGCTGCGCCTGCATATAACGACGCTTGTCTTCGCTGTTCTGCGGTTGCAGCGGCGGTACGGGGGCCGGCTTGCGCTGGTCATCCACCGCGACCATGGTGAAGAAGCAGCTGTTGGTGTGGCGCACCGAGCGCTCACGGATGTTCTCGGTCACCACTTTGATGCCGACTTCCATCGACGTGTTGCCGGTGTAGTTGACCGAAGCGAGGAAGGTCACCAGTTCGCCGACATGAATCGGCTCGCGGAAAATCACCTGATCCACCGACAGGGTCACCACATAGCGGCCGGCGTAACGGCTCGCACAGGCGTAGGCCACTTCGTCGAGGTATTTGAGCAGGGTGCCGCCGTGGACATTGCCAGAGAAGTTGGCCATGTCGGGGGTCATCAGTACCGTCATCGACAGCTGGGCGTTTCCGGGTTCCATAACGTTCTCACGGATCAAGGCTGATTTCTGGAAGCACCTCTACGGGTGCCTGGTCGCTTTTCGAAAGCACCGTTATCGGGACGCCGGGCGACTGGCCGCCGTCACGCCGGAATCGATCTGTTTCCATATATTGCACCGCCTTCCAGGCGGAAGTCGCGGTGTTAACCTGCAAAAGCCCCTCTCAAGGGCAATTCCCACACGAAAAGCGGATTTTTACTTCGCTCGCTCAGACTTTTCTGACGTCTGACTGCGAGCCTCGTCATTCAAGGAGCCCACGCCATGCATGCCATCAGTTTTATTCAGGATCTGGCAGTGATCATGTTGGTCGCGGGTGTGGTGACCGTGTTGTTCCACCGTTTCAAACAGCCGGTGGTGCTTGGCTATATCGTCGCCGGTTTCATTATCGGTCCGCACACGCCGCCGTTCGGCCTGATCCACGACGAAGAAACCATCAAGACCCTCGCCGAGCTGGGGGTGATTTTCCTGATGTTCTGTCTGGGGCTGGAGTTCAGCCTGCGCAAGCTGTTCAAGGTCGGCGCGACGGCGTTTATCGCGGCGTTCCTCGAGATCGTCCTGATGATCTGGATCGGCTACGAAATAGGCCGTTGGTTCGACTGGAACACCATGGACTCGCTGTTCCTCGGCGCGATTCTGGCGATTTCCTCGACCACCATCATCGTCAAGGCACTCAATGACCTGAAGATGAAGAACGAGCGTTTTGCGCAGCTGATTTTCGGCGTGCTGATCGTCGAAGACATCCTCGGCATCGGCATCATCGCGCTGCTCTCAAGCATCGCCGTCAGCGGTACGGTCAGCTCCGGCGAGGTGTTCTCCACGGTCGGCAAGCTGTCGCTGTTCATGATCGTTGCGTTGGTCATCGGCATCCTGCTGGTGCCGCGTCTGCTGGCTTACGTGGCCAAATTCGAAAGCAACGAGATGTTGCTGATCACTGTGCTGGGCCTGTGTTTCGGCTTTTGCCTGCTGGTGGTCAAGCTTGAATACAGCATGGTGCTCGGCGCGTTCCTGATCGGTGCAATCATGGCCGAGTCGCGGCAACTGCTGAAGATCGAACGTCTGATCGAGCCGGTTCGCGACTTGTTCAGCGCGATCTTCTTCGTTGCCATCGGCCTGATGCTCGACCCGTTGATCCTTCTCGAATACGCGTGGCCTATTGCGGTGATCACCGTCGCCGTGGTACTCGGCAAGATGTTGTCCTGCGGCCTTGGGGCGTTTATCGCCGGCAACGACGGACGCACCTCACTGCGCGTGGGGATGGGGCTGTCACAGATTGGCGAATTTTCCTTCATCATCGCCGCGCTGGGCATGACCTTGCAGGTCACCAGCAACTTCCTCTATCCGGTGGCTGTGGCCGTTTCGGTGATCACCACGCTGCTGACGCCGTACCTGATCCGTGCGGCGGATCCGCTGTCGATCAAGCTGTCGGCGGCAGTGCCCAAGCCTCTCGGTCGAGTCCTCGGCATGTACGGCGAATGGCTGCGCAGCATTCAGCCGCAAGGTGAGGGCGCGATGCTGGCGTCGATTATCCGCAAGATCCTGCTGCAGGTCGGGGTGAATCTGGCGCTGGTGATTGCGATCTTCTTCGCCGGGGCGTATTTCGCCGAGCGCATTTCACTGTGGCTGCAGGACTGGATCAGCGATCCGAGCTGGCAGAAGGCGTTGATCTGGGGTGGAGCGTTGCTGCTGTCGTTGCCGTTTTTGATAGCGGCATATCGCAAGCTCAAGGCGCTGTCGATGCTTCTGGCAGAGATGGGCGTAAAGCCGGAGATGGCGGGGCGGCACACGCAGCGAGTGCGCCGGGTGATCTCCGAGGTGATCCCGATTCTCTCGCTGCTGGTGATTTTCCTGCTGTTGGCAGCCCTGTCGGCCAGTATCTTGCCGACCAACAAGTTGCTGATGCTGATCGCCGTGGTGGCGGCCGCCGTGGCGGCGCTGCTCTGGCGCTGGTTTATCCGCGTGCACACGCGGATGCAGGTGGCGCTGCTGGAAACCCTCGACAACCACAAGGAGTCGTCGGGGCATTGACCCGCCGGGGCGTTTGGCCGATCAGCTTTCCAGCCAGACGTCCCGCGCCCAGTGCCATACCGATTCCCAGGATTCTTCGGTGATCAGCTCTTCTTCGCCGGACCACAGCACCACGGTGCCGTCTTCTTCGACGCAGTAGTAGTTTTCACCGTCCTGGCAGATCGGGATCAGGTCACGCGGTACGCCGATGTCCCACGCATTGGCCGCAACGTCCGGCAGATAGGTGTGCGATTGCGGGTCTGTGACGGTCACCGGCTCCAGGCTGCCGTACACCACGTCGCTGACGGTCAGCAAAAACTCTTTGAAGACGAAGGGAATGTTGATGAAGAGTTCTTCTTCGACTTCCACCAATTGGTCTTCGTCAGGCAGTTCCAAAGGAACCGGCACGGGTTCGTTGGCTTCACGCAGTTGTTCGATGATTTCTTCCACGTCCGGGATCCTCTTGCTTGAATGGCGCGGTTTATATGGGCCGGTTTATACAGTAGCTCGCTATAGATGCAACCGCGAAATAGAAAACCCCAGCCGAAGCTGGGGTTTTTTATGACAGCAAGTAAAGCGTGCGAGGGGATCAGCCGTTCTGGCGGATACCGGCGACCAGCCAAGGCTGGTTCTCGCCCTGCGGACGTTCCATGTTCCAGCTTTCGCTGAACACTTCGCCCTGGTCGAAGCGCGAAGACTTCGACACACCGTTGAAGGTCAGGGTGGCGATGGTCTTGTCGGCACGGTCATCCACGCCATCCAGTTGCACCTGGAGGTTGTCGATGTAGGTCGACTGGAACGCGTCGCCCAGATCCGCACGCTCACGCTTGAGGAACTCGAGCATTTGCGGGGTCACGAACTCGGCGATCTTGTCCATCTCGTTGGCGTCCCAGTGCTGCTGCAGCGACTGGAAGTGGCTACGCGCAGCTTCTAGGAAGCTCTGCTCGTTGAACCAGGCCGGCGCGTTGATCACCGGACGAGCGGCAGCAGGCGCAGCCGAACCGCCGAAGATCGAACCCATGGCAGCAGGCTTCTGCTCGAACACTTCACGCTGCATCGGCGCGCCGGCCGGAGCGAATTGCTCCTGCTGCTTGCGTCGACGTGCGGCGATGAAGCGGAAGATCACGAACGCGATCACAGCCATGATCAGGATGTCGAAGATCTGCATGCCCTGGAAGCCGCCGCCCATGAACATGGATGCGAGCAGGCCACCCGCAGCGATACCGGCCAGAGGGCCGAGCCATTTCGAAGCACCGCCGGCCTTGGCTGCAGCGCCTGCGGCACCGGCAGCACCCGCGGTTGCAGCGGCGCCGCCCACGCCTGGAGAAGAAGGAGCCATCTGGCTGGTCTGGTGCGTCGGCGCAGCGCCGGCGCTTTTGCCACCACCAAAGCGCTTGGCGTTGGCGTCGAGGCTCATCGTCAGGCCGATGCACAACGCCATGGCGATGCTAAGAAAACGTTTCATAAAGGGAATTCCCGTTTGTGGAGACACGCGCGCCATGTTGCACAGCTGAAGTGTTACTGGCTAGCGAGAGAGTGTTTCGGGCTTTTGCCTGACAGGTTGCGTTCAGCTTCGCGAGGCAATCAGCCTATGTACTTTTGTCTGTAGGAAAAGGGGATTGGTTCAGAGAGATTCGTAGCGCAGAGCCACGAACCCTGTAGGAGTGAGCCTGCTCGCGATGACGGAGTGTCATTCAACCAATCTATTGAATGACCAACCGATATCGCGAGCAGGCTCACTCCTACAAAAAAGCGAAATCGGCTTTAGATCGCTTCCAGCTTGGCGTAGCCGAGCATCAGCCACTTGCTGCCTTCGCTGAAGTTCACCTGCACCCGCGCCTGCGCACCGGCACCTTCGAAGTTGAGAATCACGCCATCACCAAAGATCGAATGGCGTACCGCCTGACCAAGACTGAAACCCGTTTCCGGAATTTCGCTGCCGCTGAACAGGTTGCTGCCGCTCATCGACTGGTTACCGCCGAACGGACGGCTGACGCTGTTCGACAAACGCACTTCCTGAATCAGGCCTTTCGGTACCTCGCGTACGAAACGCGAGACCTTGTTGTAGGTTTCGCTGCCATAAAGGCGACGGGTTTCCGCATAGGTCATCACCAGATTCTGCATCGCCCGGGTGATGCCGACGTAAGCCAGACGGCGTTCTTCCTCAAGACGCCCCGGTTCTTCCAGGCTCATCTTGTGCGGGAACAGGCCTTCTTCCATGCCCACAAGGAACACGTAAGGGAATTCCAGGCCTTTGGCGCTGTGCAGGGTCATCAGCTGAATGCTGTCTTCGTGCTCGTCGGCCTGAGTGTCACCAGCCTCCAGCGAAGCGTGGCCGAGGAACGCCGCCAGTGGCGTCAGCTCTTCGTCTTCTTCGGTGTTCTCGAAGTTGCGCGCGGCGCTGACCAGTTCCTCAAGGTTTTCCACCCGGGCCTGGCCTTTCTCGCCTTTTTCCGCTTCGTGGTAGGCAATGAGGCCCGACTGCTCAATGACGGTTTGCGTCATCAAATGCAGCGGCATTTCCATGCACTTGGCGGCGAGGTTTTCGATCAGTTCGATAAACGCACCCAACGCACCGGCCGCGCGACCGGTCAGGCCTTTGTTGGCGACCAGTTGGCGCATCGCTTCCCACATCGACACATCGCTGTGGCGGGCGTGATCGCGGATCGCTTCGACAGTTTTCTCGCCGATGCCACGGGCCGGCACGTTGATCACCCGTTCCAGCGCTGCATCGTTGCCGCGACCTTCGAGCAAACGCAGGTAGGCCATGGCGTTCTTGATTTCCGCACGCTCGAAGAAGCGCTGACCACCATAGATTCGATACGGAATACGCTCACGCAGCAACGCTTCTTCCAGAACGCGTGATTGGGCGTTGGAACGGTACAGAATCGCGATATCGCTGCGCGCCAAGCCGGTTTTCAGCGCGCTTTCGATGGTTTCGACAACGTAGCGTGCTTCGTCGTGTTCGTTGAACGCGGCGTACAGATTGATTGCTTCGCCGTCGCCGCCGTCGGTCCACAGCTCTTTACCGAGGCGGCCGGTGTTGTTGGCAATCAGGGCGTTGGCAGCCTTGAGGATGCCAGCGGTGGAGCGGTAATTCTGCTCCAGACGAATGGTCACCGAATCGGCGAAGTCGGAAGAATACTGATGAATGTTTTCGATCTTCGCACCACGCCAGCCGTAAATCGACTGGTCGTCGTCGCCGACCACCATCAGACTGTCGCCGCCCTTGCCGAGCAGGCGCAACCAGGCGTACTGCACGGCGTTGGTGTCCTGGAACTCGTCCACCAGAATATGGCGGAAGCGCTTCTGGTAGTGCGCCAACAGGCCCGGATGGTCGCGCCACAAGTCGAGGGCGCGCAGCAGCAGTTCGGAGAAATCGATCACGCCGGCACGCAGACACGCTGCCTCGTAGGCTTCGTAAATGCCGCGCATGGTCGCCAGGTACAAATCACCGCTGGCCTGAATGTGTTGTGGACGCAGGCCTTCGTCTTTCTGGCCGTTGATGAACCACTGTGCCTGACGGGCTGGCCAGCGTTGCTCGTCCAGGCCCAGTTCGCGGATCACCCGCTTGACCAGCCGTTGCTGATCGTCGCTGTCGAGAATCTGGAAAGTCTGGCTCAGGCCCGCTTCCTGCCAGTGCGCCCGCAGCAAGCGGTGCGCGAGGCCGTGGAAGGTGCCGACCCACATGCCAGCCGGGTTGATGCCCAGCAACTGCTCGATGCGGTGACGCATCTCGGCAGCGGCCTTGTTGGTGAAGGTCACCGACAGGATGGAGTGGGGCGAGGCGTTTTCGACCTGGATCAACCAGGCGATACGGTGCACCAGCACTCGGGTTTTACCGGAGCCAGCACCGGCCAGGACCAACTGACGGCCAACGGGGGCCGCTACGGCCTGGCGTTGGGCATCGTTGAGGGAGTTCAGCAGAAGGGAGAGATCATCGCGCATCGGGGCATTCTAGGGTGCGCCGCAGGCCCGGGCAAACCGAGCTTTGCATTAGCCGATGAAACTCCTGTCGATGACGACCGGTCGGTCACTGCCTACAGGCATCGGCCCGCCGCGCTCCAAGGGTTTCGCAGGTGGTAAAGGGCGGAAAAGTTTCGCTGAAATTATGATCAGGAGCAGTTTGGCAACGGGATCGGCTTGTGTATGCTCCGTCCACGTTTCGGGCGCACGCCCTCCTTATAAGAACAAGAACGTTGCCCATGACCCTCAGCGCCGAACTGTCGGGCCCCTCTGTGGAACCCCGGGTTATCCGCAAGCACTATGCCGTCGAAATCGCGGTCGAGCGCACGCGCCTGCTGTATCAAGGCTCGTTGTTGCCCACTCTGTTCATGTTGATCAATGGTCTGGTCTGCGCCGCTTTGCTCTGGAGCCCGCAGCGCTACTTCGTGGTCAGCGTCTGGCTGGTGTGGTTGCTGTCGCTGGTGGCGTTGCGGGTGATTCAGGTGGCGGCATTCGACTCGGCAATCCCTGACCGGCAGGCACAACCGATCTGGCGGCGGATGTTTCTGCTGGGTTCGACCATGACCGGCCTGACCCTGGCCGGTGCCGGCATCGCCTTGGTGCCGGCCGACAACTTCATCCAACAGGCTTGGGTGTTCGGCCTGATTGGCGCCGCAACCCTGTCGGCCAGCGTTGCCTACGCGGTGAGCCTGCCAGCGTTTCTCTCCTTTACCTTGCCCTGTCTGTTGCCGGCGATCGGCTACCTGTTCTGGGGTGGCGACGAACAGGCACGCGGTTGGGGCTGGCTCGGCTTGATCCTGCTCGGCTCGCTGAGCGTGGTCGCATGGCAGGTCAATCGGCTGATCGATCGCGGTTTACTGCGACGTTTCCAGAACCAGCACCTGATCGAACACTTGCAGCAGACCCAGTCACGCAGCGAGCAACTCAACCAGGAACTCGCCAGGGAAATCGAACATCGACGCTGTGCCGAGGGCAAGCTGCGTGAAGCTCAGGTAGAGCTCGAAGACCGCGTCGCCCAGCGCAGCCGTGAACTGGACGCAGCCAATCAGGCCCTGAGTAAAAGCGAAGCGCGGCTGGCGCTGGCGTTGAAGGCCAGTGAGTTGGGGCTGTGGGACTGGAACCTGCAAACCGACGAAGTCCACCACACGCAGATTCAGGAACTGTTCGGCCTCGCTCCGGAATACGTCACGGCGCTGTTGCGCGACCTCAAGCCACGTCTGCATCCCGACGATGTCCCGACGCTGAAATACGCGCTGATAGAACATTTGAAAGGGCGTACCGAGGACTATCAGATCGAATACCGTGTGCGTCACAGCGATGGCCATTGGGTGTGGATCGAAGACCGTGGCCGTGCGGTTGAGCGCAGCGACAGCGGTCGAGTGATCCGCATGGTTGGTACCCGGCGCGACATCAGCGCCAACAAAAGCCTGGAAGAACAGCAGCGCCTGGCGGCGACGGTGTTCGAGGCGGCCAGCGAAGGCATCGTGATCCTCGATCCGAACTATGCGCTGATCGCGATCAACCAGGCCTTCAGTCGTGTCACCGGTTATGACATCGAAGACATGCTCGGGCGCAACGTCGTCGAATTGCCGTGCAGTCGCGATGCCCGCCGCCATTACGTGGCAATCCGTCATGCCTTGGAGCAGCACGGCAGTTGGCAGGGCGAGTTGGTGGAAACGCGCAAGAACGGCGAACTGTATCCGCAATTGCTGCAGTTGAACGCGGTGCGTGACGGTCGGGGAAATGTCAGTCATATCGTTGGCTTCTTCGCCGATCTGTCGGCACGACGCGAATCCGAAGAGCGCATGCGCTATCTGACCCATTACGACGAACTCACCGGTCTGGCCAACCGCTCACTGTTCCGCGAACGCTTGCATGAAGCGCATCAGCGTTCGCGTCAGGGCCGTCGCAGTCTGGCGCTGCTGCACATCAATCTGGATCGCTTCAAACTGCTCAACGACAGCCTCGGCCATGAGATTGCCGACCAGTTGCTGCAGAAAATGGCGCGACGGCTGGTCAACGCTTTACCGGAAGCCGACACCATTGCCCGATTGTCCGGTGATGAGTTTGCGGTGCTGTTCGATGCCTACGGCAACCTGTCGAGTCTGGCCCGGGTCGCCACGCGGTTGTCGAGCAAGTTGCGCCTGCCACTGACGGTCGAAGGGCATGAGTTGGTGGTCAGCGCCTCAATGGGCATCAGCATGCTGCCGGACAATGCCCGAGAAATTTCCGCGCTGGTCAGCCAGTCGAACATGGCCATGCAACACGCCAAACACTTGGGCGGTAACAACTTCCAGTTTTACACCGACAGCTTGCAGGCCAGCACCCTTGAGCGCTTGCAGCTGGAAAATCAGTTGCGCAAAGCCATCGAGGAAAAGCAGCTGAAGGTGTTCTATCAGCCCAAACTGTGTCTGGAATCGGGACGGCTGAATGCCGCCGAAGCGCTGGTGCGTTGGGATCATCCGACCATGGGCCGAGTACCACCGGGAGATTTCATCGGGCTGGCCGAGGAAACCGGACTGATCGGGCCGATCGGCGAGTTTGTCCTGCGCCAGGCGTGTTGGCAGGCGTGCGAATGGCAACGTCAGGGGCTTGCGCCGATCCGCGTTTCGGTGAATCTGTCGGTGCATCAGCTGCGTCAGGGCAAACTGGTCAGTCTGGTGCGCCAGGTGTTGGAGGAAACCGGGCTGGCGCCGCACTACCTTGAGCTGGAACTGACCGAAAGCCAGTTGCTCGACAGCGTTGAACACATCATCGCCACTTTCCAGCAGTTGCGTGATCTGGGGGTGAAACTGGCCATCGACGACTTCGGCACCGGCTATTCGTCGCTGAGTTACCTCAAGCGCATTCCGGTGGATTACGTGAAGATCGATCAGGCGTTCATTCGTGGATTGGGCGAGGGCAGCGAGGATGCGGCGATTACCCGGGCGATCATCGCCATGGCCCATGGCTTGTCGCTGAAGGTGGTGGCGGAAGGTGTCGAGCGCCAGGATCAGCTGGAGTTTTTACGCGTCGAGCGTTGCGATGAAGTACAAGGCTATCTGATCAGCCGTCCGGTGGAGGCTGCCGCGCTGGCCGGGCTTTTGCGCGAGCAGGAAAAACCGTTTTAAGGGCTACATGCAGCTCATCGCGCCTGATATGGGGACATGGAGTTACGCATTGAGCAGGCAAAAAGCCAATTCATGTAGTATAACTACAAGCGTGCTACATCCTTGCCCATAAGAAGAGTCCAGCCCCTTGAATCTGCTGCAACACATTGCCCAGTCACGTCACCTGTTACGCAAGTCGGAGCTCAAGGTCGCCGACCACGTGCTGCTTGACCCTGCGGCGGTGATGCACAGTTCCATGGCCGATCTGGCCCACAGCGTCGGCATCAGTGAGCCGACCATTGTGCGCTTCTGTCGCGCCATCGGTTGCTCCGGCTTCCAGGATCTGAAACTCAAACTGGCGCAAAGCCTGGCCGCCGGTGCCAGCTTCGGCCAGTTCGCGATCCACGAAGACGACTCGGTCGCCGACTACAGCCTGAAGATTTTCGACACCACGTTGCACACGCTGATGGAAGTTCGCGAGAAGCTCGATCCGATTGAGTTGCAGCGCGCGGTGACGCTGATGTCGCAGGCGCAGCGGGTCGAGTTCTACGGCTTTGGTGCTTCCGGCGCAGTAGCGGCGGACGCGCAGCACAAGTTTTTCCGATTGCTGCTGACCGCAGCGGCGTATTCCGATCCGCACATGCAGGCGATGTCGGCGGTAACCCTGAAGCCGACCGATGTGGCGATTTGTATTTCGCAGTCCGGGCGTTCCAAGGATTTGCTGATCACCGCCAACCTTGTTCGTGAGAGCGGTGCGTCGCTGATCACCCTGTGCCCGAGCCAGACGCCGTTGGCCGAATTGTCGACCGTCAATCTGGCGATCGATGTGCATGAAGACACCGAAATCTATACGCCGCTGACTTCGCGTATCGCCCACCTGGTGGTGATCGATGTGCTGGCGATGGGCGTGGCCATGGCGCGCGGGCCGAGCCTGGTCAATCACCTCAAGAGCGTCAAGCGCAGTCTGCGCAGCCTGCGCTTGTCGCCAAAAGCCGCCAAAGCCCTGGATGATTAAGATCAAAAGATCGCAGCCTTCGGCAGCTCCTACACGGATCAATGTAGGAGCTGCCGGAGGCTGCGATCTTTTGCTTTTTTGACGGCAGCTTTCATCAAACCGTCATCCCTCCCGCCTATCGTGAAACTCCCGTAATCGCCTTGGGAGACTCGAAATGGCTCAGCCTTACGAAGAACGCAACAGCGCCGCGAAAACCCGTCGTCAGCAGGAAGACCAGCGCCGCATGGAATTTCGCCGCGCTATCGAAGATCGCTTCGAGCTGCGCCAGCTTCAAGCTGAAATCGGCGACTTTCCCGACATCACTCACTGGCAGGCAGCACCCGCAGCTTCCCGTCGAAGCGCTCAACCAGCGCGCTGATCTGCACGCGTTCGCTGCGGATGAACGCCAGGAAGGCGTGCGCCACCGGTGACAAGCGTTTGGCTTTCGCTTGCACCAGGCACCAGCTACGCAGCAGCGGCAGTTCCTCGACCGGCAACTCGACGAGTCCGCCGGTCGCCAGCTCCAGGTTCAGGGCGTGGCGCGTCAACAGCGCCAGGCCCAGACCCGCCTGCACGCATTCGCGCTGTGCTTCGGCCGAAGCGACTTCCTGAGTCTGAGTGAAGTGCACGCGCTTCTCTTTGAAATACTCTTCGCAGGCCAGGCGTGTGCCCGAGCCGGGTTCGCGGATCAGCAGCGTGTAAGGCTCAAGGTCCTGCAAGCGCAGCGGGCCCATGTGCGCCAACGGGTGATCCGGGCGCGCCACGGCAACAATCGGATTGTTGAGAAACGGCAGAAATTCCAGGCCCATGTCCTGGGGCACCATCGACATGATTACCAAGTCATCGCGGTTATCGGAAAGTCGGCGGATCACTTGGCCACGGTTGACCACGGTCAGTTGCAGATTCACTTCCGGATGCTGGCGTTTGAACGCGGCGAACAGGTGCGGGACGAAATATTTGGCGCTGGACTCCACCGCCAGTTTCAGCTGACCTTGCAGCGATCCCTGCATGTCCGAGAGCTGCATATCGAGGTTTTCCAGGCGCCCGAAAATGTCCCGGCTGGCGCGCTGAAGTGCTTCAGCGGCTTCGGTCATGTAGAGTTTTTTGCCGACATAATCGAATAATGGCTGGCCGATCAGCTCTTCCAGCTGACGAATCTGCAGGCTCACGGCAGGTTGCGTGAGGGACATTTCCTCGGCTGCGCGGCTGTAAGAGCGTAAATCACACACTTCATTGAAGATCTGCAATTGACGCAATGTCATACGCATCAAGGACTTACGCATTTTTTATCGGCTCTGACGGCTGGCGAATGTTTCAACTATAAGTCTTTACTTATGCATGACCCAATTTTTATTCATTTTTGTTAATCCCTCATGAGCGCTAGTGTGGACCTGCGACTAAATTGAAACATTTGGTCACGCGTCGACCTGGGTCTAGCAGGTCGTGGTGCCACCGGCTCAAGGGAACCTCCAAGTGATAACAAAGATCCTGATCGCCAACCGTGGTGAGATTGCCGTACGAATCGTGCGAGCCTGCGCCGAAATGGGCATTCGCTCGGTTGCGATTTTTTCCGACGCCGACCGCCATGCCTTGCATGTGAAGCGTGCGGACGAGGCCCACAGCATCGGTGCCGAGCCACTGGCCGGTTACCTGAACCCGCGCAAGCTGGTGAACCTGGCGGTTGAAACCGGCTGTGATGCACTGCACCCGGGTTACGGTTTCCTCTCGGAGAACGCCGAACTGGCAGACATCTGCGCTGAACGCGGAATCAAATTCATCGGCCCGTCGGCAGAAGTCATTCGCCGCATGGGCGACAAGACCGAAGCGCGCCGCAGCATGATCAAGGCCGGTGTGCCGGTCACGCCGGGCACCGAAGGCAATGTCGCCGACATCGAAGAAGCCTTGGCCGAGGGCGACCGCATTGGTTACCCGGTCATGCTCAAAGCCACCTCCGGTGGTGGCGGGCGCGGCATCCGTCGCTGCAACAGTCGCGAAGAGCTCGAACAGAATTTCCCTCGGGTGATTTCCGAAGCGACCAAGGCCTTCGGTTCTGCCGAAGTGTTCCTGGAAAAATGCATCGTTAACCCCAAGCACATCGAAGCGCAGATTCTCGGCGACAGCTTCGGCAACGTCGTGCACCTGTTCGAGCGCGACTGCTCGATCCAGCGTCGCAACCAGAAGCTCATCGAAATCGCCCCGAGCCCGCAACTGACTCCAGAACAGCGTGCCTACATCGGCGACCTGTCGGTGCGTGCGGCCAAGGCGGTGGGTTACGAGAACGCCGGTACCGTGGAGTTCCTGCTCGCCGAGGGCGAGGTGTACTTCATGGAGATGAACACCCGGGTGCAGGTGGAACACACCATCACCGAAGAAATCACCGGGATCGACATCGTCCGCGAGCAGATCCGCATCGCCTCCGGCCTGCCGCTGTCGGTGAAGCAGGAAGACATTCAGCACCGGGGTTTCGCGTTGCAGTTCCGCATCAACGCCGAAGACCCGAAGAACAACTTTCTGCCGAGCTTCGGCAAGATCACCCGTTATTACGCCCCCGGTGGCCCGGGCGTGCGCACCGACACGGCAATCTACACCGGCTACACCATTCCGCCGTTCTACGACTCGATGTGCCTGAAACTGGTGGTCTGGGCGCTGACCTGGGAAGAGGCGATGGACCGTGGCCTGCGCGCGCTGGACGACATGCGTCTGCAAGGCGTGAAGACCACCGCCGCGTACTACCAGGAAATCCTGCGCAACCCGGAATTCCGTAGCGGCCAGTTCAATACCAGCTTCGTTGAAAGCCACCCTGAACTGACCAACTACTCGATCAAGCGCAAACCCGAAGAGCTGGCCCTGGCCATCGCCGCCGCCATCGCCGCCCACGCAGGCCTGTGAGGAATACAACAATGTCCAAGAAGATCTTCGTAACCGATACCATCCTGCGCGACGCTCACCAATCGCTGCTCGCCACCCGCATGCGCACCGAAGACATGCTGCCGATCTGCGACAAGCTCGACAAAGTCGGCTACTGGTCGCTGGAATGCTGGGGCGGCGCGACCTTCGACGCCTGTGTACGCTTTCTGAAAGAAGACCCGTGGGAGCGTCTGCGCCAACTGCGCGCGGCGCTGCCTAACACCCGCCTGCAAATGCTCCTGCGCGGGCAGAACCTGCTCGGCTACCGCCACTACAGCGACGACGTGGTCAAAGCCTTCGTCGCCAAGGCTGCGGTGAATGGCATCGACGTGTTCCGTATCTTCGACGCGATGAACGACGTGCGTAACCTGCGCGTGGCCATCGAAGCGGTGAAAGCGGCTGGCAAACATGCCCAAGGCACCATCGCCTACACCACCAGCCCGGTGCACACCATCGATGCGTTCGTGGCGCAAGCCAAGCAGATGGAAGCCATGGGGTGCGACTCGGTGGCGATCAAGGACATGGCCGGTCTGCTGACCCCTTACGCTACCGGTGAACTGGTTCGCGCGTTGAAAGCCGAGCAATCGCTGCCGGTGTTCATCCACTCCCACGATACGGCTGGTCTGGCGACCATGTGCCAGCTCAAGGCTATCGAAAACGGCGCTGATCACATCGACACCGCGATCTCCAGTTTCGCCTCGGGCACCAGTCACCCAGGCACCGAATCGATGGTCGCGGCGCTCAAGGGCACCGAGTACGACACCGGTCTGAACCTCGAACTGCTGCAAGAGATCGGCCTGTACTTCTACGCCGTGCGCAAGAAGTACCACCAGTTTGAAAGCGAATTCACCGCCGTCGATACCCGTGTGCAAGTCAACCAGGTGCCGGGCGGGATGATTTCCAACCTTGCCAACCAGTTGAAAGAGCAGGGCGCCCTGAACCGCATGGCCGAAGTGCTGGCGGAAATCCCGCGCGTGCGTGAGGACCTCGGCTTCCCGCCGCTGGTGACCCCGACTTCGCAGATCGTCGGCACCCAGGCGTTCTTCAACGTCTTGGCCGGCGAGCGTTACAAGACCATCACCAACGAAGTGAAGCTGTACCTGCAGGGCGGTTACGGCAAGGCGCCGGGCGTGGTCAACGAGAAACTGCGTCGTCAGGCGATCGGCAGCGAAGAAGTCATCGATGTGCGTCCGGCCGACCTGCTCAAGCCGGAAATGACCAAGCTGCGTGCCGATATCGGCGCATTGGCCAAGTCGGAAGAAGACGTGCTGACCTTCGCCATGTTCCCGGACATCGGCCGCAAGTTCCTCGAAGAGCGTGCCGCCGGCACCCTCACGCCGGAAGTGCTGCTGCCGATCCCGGAGGCTGGCAGCGTTGCGTCGGCGGGTGGCGAAGGCGTGCCGACCGAGTTCGTCATCGACGTGCACGGTGAAACCTACCGCGTCGACATCACCGGTGTCGGCGTCAAGGCCGAAGGCAAGCGTCACTTCTACCTGTCCATCGACGGCATGCCGGAAGAAGTGGTGTTCGAACCGCTCAACGAATTCGTCGGCGGTGGCAGCAGCAAGCGCAAGCAAGCTTCGGCACCGGGCCACGTCAGCACCACCATGCCGGGCAACATCGTCGATGTGCTGGTCAAGGAGGGCGACACCGTCAAGGCCGGCCAGGCTGTGCTGATCACCGAAGCGATGAAGATGGAAACCGAAGTCCAGGCGGCGATTGCCGGCAAGGTCACCGCGATTCATGTGGCCAAGGGCGATCGAGTCAATCCGGGCGAAATTCTGATCGAGATCGAAGGCTGAGATAACGGCCGCGATCCAACGCTTTAAACCTCGGGGGGGCATGTGCTCCCCTTTTTTTTGCCTGGATTTTTGCCCTATGGGAGCTGCCGCAGGCTGTGATCTCTTGATCTAGGTTTTTATTAATCCAAAACAACATCAAAAGATCGCAGTCTTCGACAGCTCCTACAGTGAGCGTTGTGTCTGTTAGAACGCCATGCGCCATTGGCCCATCACGCCGTGAGAGCGGCTCTC
Source organism: Pseudomonas sp. MYb2 (assembly GCF_002979955.1). Classification (NCBI taxonomy): domain Bacteria; kingdom Pseudomonadati; phylum Pseudomonadota; class Gammaproteobacteria; order Pseudomonadales; family Pseudomonadaceae; genus Pseudomonas; species Pseudomonas sp. MYb2. Next base: position 381,565 of record NZ_PCQC01000001.1, on the reverse strand, counting down.
GGTGCCGAAGTCACCGGTCACGCCCACGCCGAGGGTGTGGTTGGACGATAGGCCAAGATCCAATCCTGCGTCCACGGCCAGACTGTTGCGATCCAGTTCCGCCCCCGTCACCGCGAAGCGCTTGCCACCTTTGACCAGTTGCTGACTCGTGTCACCCTCGAGCTCGCCGTACAGGTGTTTCCAGCCCGCACTGAATCTTGGGGTCAGGCTCATGCCGTTATTCAACTGGCCGGTTTTCGCTGCGCGAAAGCCCAGCGTGGTGCTGAGGTTGTCCCGGGTTTGCCCGAATACTTTCAGTGCCGCATCGCCACCTTTTTCCGTGTAGCTGTCGCGTTGATAGCGTTGATACCCAAGACTGGCGAAGGGTTCGAAGGTCAGGTTCTGGCGACCGAGGTTGAAACCGATTTCGGCAAAGGCTTGTTGGGTATTCGCGTCGTAGCTGCCCTTGAGGCGGTCACTGAAGCCGTTGAATGCGACCCGGCGTTTGCTGCTGCCGTCGTGGCTGCCATAGGTGGCGCCGAAGCGCAGTGCCAGCGGCCCGTCCTGACGTACGGCGTAGGCCCCGAGGTGCCAGCTGTCGAGGTCGCCGTCGTATTGACGGGCGTCGAGGCGGGTCTGGGATTTTCCGCCAAGCAAGCCGAAGTGCCATTGCTCGTTCAGACGCCAGTCGGCGCCCATCACCAAACCTTGGGTGGCGTGTTTCAAGGTGCTGTCGAACTCGCGGTCGACACTGCCGCCATGCCCGAGCGCCTGAATCCACACCCGCCCGCTTTGCGCACCTTTGCTGGCCTGGCGTGGTGAGTTGCCGTAGTTGTAAGCGGCGCCGCTGCGGTTATCCAATTGGCGCATGGCCGACAGCATGCTCGCGCTCACCGGGGTGACGCTGCTCAATGTGGCTTTGGCGAGGTTGGCATTGCTGCCGGCGGCGAGTTGTTCGAGGGCCACACCGGACGTTGCGTGGTTGGCGTCGAGCAGGGCAGTGATCGCGGCGTTTGAGGGCGTGGCAGGAAGAGTGGGTTTTTCCAGTTGGGCAGGTGCCTGAGGATTCTGACCTGGTTGAGGTTCTGACAATGGTGAATGTTTTTGCTCGATGCTGTTGAGGAGCGCCTGACCCGTTTGGCTCATCTGCGCTTCTGTAAGCGATACACGGTCCGGCGTTGGCGTTGGCGTGCCGGGTGGTGGAGGGCTGGCCGGTGTCGTTTTCTGATCGATCGCCTCCACCACTGTGGGAGCTGCCGATGTATCGGTGGCAGGTTTTGGCGTTCTCTTGCGAGGCTTTTTGGGTGAGTCTTCAATAATGCTTTCGACGACCTGAGTATCTTGCTGTTGTGCGATGGAAATTTCGGTCCATGCCATGGTTAGTGCAATTGCCCATGCAAGATGGTGAGGGCGGAATGTATGTTGAGCGAACATCGAGTCGAGCCTCTTTAGACAGAAGACTCGACTCTAGGAGCCTGGCAAAAAAAACGATGTCAGCTACTTCCCGCAGCTCCGCGGGCAGCTTCGGATGGTTTTGTAGAAATCTCCCACCAGAAACGCAAGGGATGTTTTTACATGGTTTGCTCGGTGACTTTTCTTACAACCAACCAAGACAGCGCCGACTATTCATCATCAGAAACTCATCTGCCATTTACCAATCAAGCCGTGGTTACGGCTGTCGCTGCCAATCTCGCCGCTGTACCCGACCCCCAGCGTATGCCGCGCGGAAATGCCCACATCCAGTCCAGCCTCCAGCACCAGACTGTCCCGATCCAGCGAGCTGCCATCGACACTGAACGCCGTGCCACCGACCACAAACGCCTGTCGCGTCGAACTGCTGACATCGCCATAGGTGTGTTTCCATCCGGCGGCCATGCGCGGCGTCACGCTCATACCATTGTCGAGGCTGCTCAGGCGCGCCAGTCGCAGGCCGAAGGTGCTGCTGAAGTTGTCTTGCGTCTGACTGTCGACCTGCAGGGCGGCGGCGCCTCCCTTTTCCTGGTAGCTGTTGCGGTGGTAGCGCTGGTAGCCGAGGCTGGCGAAGGGCTCGGCGCTGAAGCGGCCGCTGCCCATGGCGTAACCCAGTTCGGCGAAGGCTTGCTGGCTGTCGGCGTCGTAATCGCCTTTCGGTCGGTCGCTGAAACCATTGAAGGCGATGGTCCGTTTGCTTTCACCTTGATGGCCGCTGTACGCCGCGCCCAGACGCAGGGAAATCGGGCCGTTCTGATGCAGTGCGTAAACACCGGCATGCCAGCTCTCGACGTTGCCATCGACGCCGGTCGCGTCGAGCTCGGTTTTCGAATAGCCGCCGAGCACGCCCAGACGCCATGCCGAATCCAGTGCCCAGTCAGCACCGAGCACACTGCCCTTGGTGCGTTGTTCGAGACCGCTGCTGCCGTGTTCGCCATCGAGCTTGCCGTAGCCGCCGATGCCTTGCAGCCAGAGGCGACCGCGCGCATTCGGGTCGTTCAGGTTGCGCGCTTCCGAGGGCACGCCATTGGCTGCCAACACGGGCGTCTCGCGTTGATCGAGACCGACCAGCAAACCCGGACTGCCGCCCATTTGTTGCATGGCCGAGAGCATGCTGCTGCCGACCTGGCTACTGGCGCCGAGGGTGGCGCTGGTCAGGCTGGCGTTGCTGGCGCCGGCCAGTTGCTCGATGGCCGCGCCGGCGCTGCTTTGAGTGGTGTTGAGCAACGCGTTGTACAGCGCATTGTTTTTACCCATGGAGGCGAGGCTGTTGGCGGCGTTGCTGCCGTTGCCGGTGACCGCGAATTGATTGAAGGCGACGTCGTTGCGGGTGTATGTCAGATCAACCTGGGTCGGCGTGTAGGCGAGGGTCGGCGTGAGAAACGCATAGTCGCTGGTCACCCGGCCGAACGTGCCGTTGACCTGCGCGGCCTGCAACACGGTGTATTGGCCCTGCCACGGATAAGTACCGGCGCCGGGATTTACCGCGAGGGTCGCACCGTTCAGATTGGCGATGCCGCCGACCTGCAGCGGCGCGCTGCTGCCATCGGCATTGACGCCGTAGGCGAGGGTGGACGCGCTGCCCATGTTCAAGTCGTGAATGATGGTCGCGCGGCCAAGGCCGGTATCGGTGCGCAAGGTGCCGTTGACGTTAAGGCTGCCCACCGAACCGCCACCGGCATATACGCCGCCCGCGTCCACGGTCAGGCTGCCGGCGATGCCGCCCTGGTTGATCAGTGTCGCGCCGTTGCGCACCGCGCCGCCGTCGCTGAAATCGCCGCTGCCTGTGAGTGTCCACGCACCTTGCTTGACCTCCAGCCATTCGAAGTTGCGACTGGCGCCGAAGCTGCCGCCGGCCACATCGTCCATCACCACTCGGTCGTAACCGCTGCCGCCATCGACCACGCCGATGAAGCGGCTGCCATTGCGCAAGGTCAGATTGTCGTTGCCGCCACCCAGGTCCAGCGCCAAGCCGTTGCTGCCGCTGATGGTGCCGCCGTTGATCACGCTGTCGACGAACTCACCGACGAATTTCACGCCGAAGCCGTTGAGGCCTTGAATGGTGCCGAAGTTCTCCAGTGTGGTCGCCGCGAGCCCCGAGCCGCCGCTGCCATCATCGACCAGAATGGCGCTGTCGGCGCCGCTGATCAGCGCGCCGCTGGCGTTGAGGATGTAACCACCGCCGAGCGCAATCCCTTCACTGCCATTGGCGAAACCGCCCTTGTCGACACCGCCTGCACCGACGCCTTGAATGGTGCCGTAGTTTTCGATGTGGGCGATCTTGTCGATGTCCACGCCGTCGCCGTCACCGTTCGCCTGCAAACCTGAGTAAGCCCCGGTGATGGTGCCGTGGTTGATCACCGTGCCGTCGCCATCGGAGCCGAAACCGGAGCCGTTGCGCCCGGTGATCTGCCCATAGTTGACCAGGGTCGCGCCGAGGTCGGTGGTGATGCCGTGACGGCCACCGGAAATCACCCCGTAGTTGGTCACACTGACGCCGCTCGCGGAATCGATATCGATGCCGTCGAATTTCTCGTCGGCATTGTGCGAATCGCCGGTCGAAATCTCGCCATAGTTGCTGATCGTCGCATTCGCGCCGGTCTTCATGCCGTCGCTGGCGTCGCCGCGAATCAGCCCGCCGACGCGGTTGATAATGGTGGTCTTCACGCCGTCACTGCGCAGCGCATCGAGGTCCAGTCCCTGGCCGGTGGTGGAGCGAATCACACCGCTGTTGTCGATCAACAGACTGCCGCTGACAAAATTGCTGTCGATGCGCAAAGCATCGTTGGCGCCGAGAATCTGACCGCCACTGCGGTTGTAAATCGTGTAGTTGCGCGGCTGGGTCAGGTCGCCGCTGCTGTCGATGGCCCGGCCGCCGGTGGAAACGATTTTGCCGGCGTTATCGATCACCACACCCGCATCGCTGGTCTTGTCTTTCAGGCTCACGGCCTTGCCGCTGTTGGTGATACTGCCCGGCGCCGAAATCGTTAGCGTGTCGCTGCCACCCAGTGCTTGCGCTGCCGTGGTGGCGGTGTCGATTTGCACGGTTTTGCCGTGGGCTGCCGTGGCGGTGACCAACAGGGCAATGGCGAGGGACAGACGCTGGGGCGGGAACGGCATGGGTCGACGGCCTTTTTGTTATAAGCGGGCCGTCCTGTATAGCGAAGGGTTTTTACAGAATGATGTCGGTGGTTGATCTGCATTGTTTTGCATCTTCAGCGCTGAAACATATTAATTTCTGCATTTTGTTGCAGTTTTTTTGCCTGTTCCTCTCATTAGGTGCAGTAAGTTTTGATTCAAACGCCGAAGCACTCACATCAATGAATCCCCACCCCATTAATGTTTATTGAGCCTTTTGCGGCGCTCGAAGATTGGAGAGGAAAATGGTAATGACAGTTCTCGAACGCATGGCGCTCATCGAAAGCATTCAAGAGGCGCTAGCCGACGGGACATTGGAAATCAGCGAAGCCGTCCGCCGTTTACGAGTGGAGGTGACAGGGCTGCATCAAATCCAATTCGCTAAGATGTGCAAAATTTCGGTCCGCACGTTGATACACATAGAGCACGCTGAGGGTAATCAGACGTTGAGGTCGTTGGACTCGATATTCCGATTGTTTGGGATGAAAATGGGCATGGTGCGGGTACGCCGAGAGACCAATTAAAACCCGACGCAGCCCGCAAGGTGCCAATCGCCCTAGCTCCGCCGCACGTAAGCCTTGCCGTAATGCCGCTCCATTCGCGCCTGAATCAACTCCAGCCCGATCGACATCAGCCAGTAGATGATCGCCGCCGTCGTCAGCATTTCGATGTAGCGGTAGCTTGAGCGCCCGTATGACTGCGCGAGAAACATCACTTCCCAGACGCCCATCACCGAAATCAGCGACGAGTCCTTGAGCATCGAAATGAACTGGTTGGTGGTGGGTGGGATGATCGTGCGCATGGCTTGCGGCAGGGTGATGCGCCAGAAAATCACCGTCTCGCGCATCCCCAATGCCAGCGATGCTTCGCGTTGGCCGTAGTCGACCCCGAGGATGCCGGCGCGAAAGATTTCACTGAGATAGGCGCCGTAGTTCAATGACAAGGCGATTATGCCGGCGACGATGGCGCCGGGCACGATGCCCAATTGCGGCAAACCCAAGTAGATGAGCAAGATCTGGATGAGCAGTGGCGTACCGCGAAAGAACGAGGTGTAAAAACTGGCAATGCCGAATGCCACCGCGCTTTTCGACAGGCGTGCCAATGCCGTGATGAAGCCGAGCAGGGACGAGGCAACAATCGAGCACAGACACAGGAAAAGCGTCAGCGCCGCACCCTGCAGAAAGCCGTTGGGCGCCAGATGCAAGCCGACCAGATTGGGCAGCTTGTCGAGGATGATCGAGAACTTCAGGTCGAAGCTCAGGAAGAACCCGGCGAACAGGCAGACCAACGCTGCCCAGGTCAGGTACAGCCGCGTACGAAAACCAAACAAGCGTTGCAGGCGTGATTCAGCCACCGGTTGCGGCGGCTGTGGCGGTGTCGGGAAAGAAGTCATTGGCTGATATCAGCGCCGATCCATTTTTGCGACAGCTTGCTCAGGGTGCCGTCCTGTTTCAGTTGCGCGAAGACTTCACGCACCTTGGCGTCCCATTGCGCATCGCCCTTTTCGATGGCCACCGAGTTCGGCTCCGAATACAGCGGCGCGCCGGCCAGTTTGAAGCGCTTGTCTTCGTTCAGGCGTGGCTGCGCGGTGACGAGGTTAGTGAGGATGGCATCCAGGCGCACGCCAGCCCCCAGGCCCAGATCCTGGAAGGCGACGTTGTCAGTATCGTACGGAGCGATCTGCACATCGTCGAACGGGTACTGCAACTGCGTGTCTTCAGCGCCTTCGATGACCAGGTTCTTGTTCAGATAGCTTTCGTAACTGGACGCGCTGGTGAGGCCGACTTTTTTGCCACTCAAATCCTTGGCAGCGTGGATCCGCTCATCCTTGGCATTGACCACGATCACTGCCGGCGAAGCGTAGTACTCGACCGGGAAGTCGAATACCTCGGCGCGGGCCTTGCTCGGCGTCATCGAGCAGATGCAGATGTCGTAGCGTCCGCTCCAGCGGCCGGCCGCAATGACGTCCCAGGACGGCGTTTCCAGTCGCAGCTTGACACCTAACTTGTCAGCCACGGCTTTGGCGACATCCACGTCGAAGCCATCCAGTTGATTCTGGTCATTGAGAAACGAGAACGGTGGATAGCTTTCCATCAGCACCCCGACCAGTTCTTTCTTTTGCTCGATACGGTCCAGCGTCGTGCCACCAAAGGCTTGCGTGGAGGCGGCCAGAATCGTCAGGCCCAGGGCCAATAGCGGTTGAAATTTCACAGTCGATCCCTGGGTAAAAAAGAGGTTGTTTTTAACGGAATGGTGCGTATTAAATAGTTATAAGAACGACTCTGATAGTGAGTTATTTTCATAAGCATATGAGTGAAAAGCATATGGGCGCAGGCAGCACGATTATTCTCGATGGCGGCATGGGCCGTGAGTTGCAGCGCGCCGGAGCGCCATTTCGTCAGCCGGAGTGGTCGGCGCTGGCATTGAGCGAAGCACCGCAAGCGGTCGAGGCGGTACACGCGGCTTATATCGCCAGTGGCGCCAATGTGATTACCACCAACAGTTATGCCGTGGTGCCGTTCCATATTGGTGAAGAGCGTTTCGCCGCTGAAGGGCAGGCGCTGGCAGCGTTGGCCGGTGAGCTGGCGCGGCGTGCGGTGCAGACATCGGGAAAGTCCGTGCGGGTGGCCGGCTCATTGCCGCCGCTGTTTGGCTCCTATCGTCCGGATCTGTTCAACGCCGACCGAGTGACCGAGTTGCTGGCGCCCTTGGTCAATGGCCTGGCTCCGCATGTTGATCTGTGGCTGGCGGAAACCCAGAGTTCGATCATCGAGGCGCGAGCCATACACGCCGGGTTGCCGAAGGATGGCAAACCGTTCTGGTTGTCGTTCACTTTGAAGGATGAAGACACCGATGAAGTGCCGCGCCTGCGCTCTGGTGAGCCGGTCGCCGAAGCGGCGGCGGTGGCGACTGAGTTGGGCGTCGAGACGTTGTTGTTCAATTGCAGTCAGCCGGAAGTGATTGGCGCAGCGATCGACGCGGCACGTGAAACCTTCGAGCGTCTGGGGGTGAACATTCATATTGGCGCTTACGCCAATGCATTTCCGCCGCAGCCCAAAGAGGCCACTGCCAATGACGGACTCGATCCGTTGCGCGAAGACCTCGATCCACCGGGTTACTTGCACTGGGCGATTGATTGGCAACAGCGCGGTGCCAGCCATTTGGGCGGTTGCTGCGGGATCGGGCCGGAACATATTTCGGTGCTCGCACAAAAGCTGGGCTGAAAACAGATCAAAAGATCTCAGCCTGCGGCAGCTCCTACAGGGTGAACGTCAATCCCGTGTAGGAGCTGCCGCAGGCTCGGGCCGCGTTCGGACGATCTTTTGCTTTCAGATAATCAGGAACGGCACTCAACCAAGCCTTTCACCTGCCCGTCGGGTGTCTGATTTTCGTCGGACAACCACTGCTCGAACCCTGCCGCAATCGCCGGCCACTCGCCATCCAGAATCGAGTACCACGCGGTATCACGGTTCTGGCCCTTGACCACCATGTGCTGGCGGAACACCCCCTCAAAGCTGAAACCCAAGCGCTCGGCGGCGTACTTGGAGCGGGCGTTGCCGTTGTTGCATTTCCATTCGAGGCGGCGGTAGCCAAGGTCGAAGGAGTGCTTGGCCAGCAGGTAAACCGCCTCCGTGCTTTTCGGTGAGCGCTGCATCGGCGCGCCGAAGGTGACGTGGCCGATCTCGATGCGACCTTGGGCCGGGACGATCGACATCAGGCTGAGGATGCCTTGCACCTGAGCGCTGGCGCGGTCGATGACAGCGAAAAAATACGGGTCGCTGGCAGCCGCGTGGTTGTTGAGCCAAGTGTTGAAAACGTTGCGTTCCGGGAAGGGGCCATAGGGCAAATAATCCCACAGCTTCGGATCGGCACCGGGGCCTTCGAGTGCGGCAAACAACTCGTCGGCGTGACGCGCCGGGTCGAGTCGTTCCAGACGGATGAAGCGTCCTTCAAGCAGGGGGGCGGTGGGGGCGGGGACGCCTTTCCAGTCGGCCGGTGAAATGCTCATGCGTGCGTCTCCTTAAATGGCTTTGCGAAACTGGATGAAACCCGGGCGTTCGGCGATACGCTCGTAGAGCTGGATCGCGGTAGCGTTGGTTTCGTGGGTCAGCCAGTGCACTTTGCCGCAGCCGTCAGCCTTGGCGGTGGCGTAAACATGTTCGATCAGCAGACGGCCTACGCCGGTGCCTCGAGTTTCTGGAGCGACCAGCAAATCTTGCAGGTAGCAGGAGTTTTCGATGCTCCAGTTCGAGCGATGATAGATGTAATGCACCATGCCCACGGCTTTGCCATCGGCCCAGGCCAATGCCGCGTGGGTCGGTTCGCTCGGGTCGAGAAAGCGTTGCCAGGTGCTGTCGGTGACCGCGTCCGGCAGTTCGGTGTTGTAGAAACGCAGGTAGGCCTGCCACAGCGGCAACCAAGCGGCGCGGTCGGCGGCGCTGACCTGGCGAATGTCGATCTGACTCATGGTGATTTCCTTAGCGCATCAAGCGGGCGAGGGTTTGGTCGTTGATTTCGGGGCTGGCAGCGAGGCCTTCGCGCACGCCGGCAATGTCCTCGGCGCTGCGGTTCTGGCTGAGTTTGCGCTTGCCCTCGAGACGGTCGATAGGAATGGCGAATCCGACAATGGCTTTGAGCATGCCGTCGATGTAATCGGCAGGCGCGTCGTCGACTGACCACGGCTGGGCGCGGCCGGCCTCGTGACGGTCGGTGAGGGTGCTGACGATGTCGAGCAAACGCCCGCCATCGCTGAAGGTTTCGGCGTGGCCATAAGCATGCACGGCGATGTAGTTCCAGGTCGGCACGACTTTGCCGTGTTCGGCTTTGCTCGGGTAAAAGCCCGGGCTGACGTAAGCGTCGGCGCCCGCAAAAATCAGCATGGCTTCGGCGCCGTCGCGCAGGTCTTTCCACTGTGGGTTGGCGCGGGCCAGGTGCCCGTACAACGTGCCGTACTCGCCTTGCTCGCAATGCAGCAGCACCGGCACATGGCTGGCTTGCAGACCGTTTTCGCCGTGGGTGACCAGAATCGCGAGGCGAGTGGCGAGGATCAGTTCGTGCAGTTGGGGCAGTTCTTCGATGGCAAAGGCGCGTGGCGTGTACATGGACAGATTTTCCTTGGCGAATGCCTGCATCCTAGGCAGGCTATTGGTCTGTTGTAAGAGCCATTGATGACCAATTTCATAGGTCCATTGCCATGCCTGAGCAAACTGCCCTTTCGATGCCATTCAATCCGGCCGGAATCGAGCTCGATCGCCGTCAGGGCTTGAGTCGTCAGCTCTATCAGGCTTTGCGCCTGCGCGTGCTGGATGGACGTCTGGTCAGCGGTACGCGTTTGCCGGCCAGTCGCGATCTGGCGAAGGCATTGGCCATCTCTCGCAATAGCGTTGTGCGCGCCTACGATCAGTTGTATGCCGAGGGGTTCATCGAGGGGCGAGTAGGGGACGGCACTTACGTTGCGCAATTACCCCAAGCGCCAAGCTCGCCGAAAAAACTATCCACAAAAGTATCCACAGGGTTTTCAACAGGCTTACCCACAGCCTTATCCACAAATTGGCTGGATTTACCTGTTGTTTCATCCAGTAAAGTTATCCACAGCGATACGTTCGCACGTATAGAAAAGAACCATTTGGCCCTCCCTCCGAGTGGTCCGCCACGTGCTTTTCGCGTCGGTGTGCCCGCGTTTGATCTGTTTCCTTTTGAGGTATGGGCCAAGCTCAACGCGGCTTTCTGGCGTAAACCGGATTTACAGCAACTGTGTTACGGCGATCCGGCAGGCGATGCGCGATTGCGCGGCATGATCGCCGCCTATTTGCGCAGTTCGCGCGGCATGCAGTGTTCTGCTGAGCAAATTCTGATCACCAGTGGTGCGCAACAGGGCATTAGCCTTTGTGCACAGCTGCTGGTGCAACCCGGCGATGTGGTCGGGATCGAAAATCCGGGGTACCGGGCCGCCGGTCACGCCTTTGCGGTAGCGGGCGGTCGCTTGCATGGCGTGCCGGTGGATGAAGAGGGCATCAATTGTCGCGCATTGGCTGAAGTTGCCGATTGTCGGCTGGCCTATGTCACCCCCTCCCACCAGTACCCGACCGGAGTTGTGATGAGCCTGGCGCGCAGGCTGGAGCTGCTCGCCTGGGCTGAGCGCAGCCAAGGCTGGATCATCGAAGACGACTACGACGGCGAGTATCGTTACAGCGGCGCACCACTGGCCCCGCTGGCGGCGCTGGATCGTCAGGGCCGTGTGATTTACGTCGGGACATTCGGCAAGGTGGCATTTCCGGCATTGCGCCTGGGGTATCTGGTGTTGCCGGTTGGGCTGGTCGAAGCTTTCGCCAGGCGGCGAGCGGTGGATGTGCGCCATTCCGAGGTGAGCACTCAGGCGGTGATGGCTGAGTTCATGGCCGCTGGGCACTTTCAACGGCACATCCGGCGCATGCGTCGTGCTGCCCTGAGCCGGCGCGACTGCTTGCTGGCGCATTGGCCGGGAGATATTGCCGACGTTGGCAGCTTGCCGGCGGTAGCCGCAGGCTTGCACCTGACGGTACCGGTGGCGAACGTCGCCCGCGAAGGTGAGTTGATTGCCCTGGCCGAACAAGTGGGTGTCGAGGTCAATGGCCTGAGTAGCTATTGGTTACCCGACTCACCTCGACCGGCGCAGCAGGGCGCCGGGTTGGTACTGGGCTTCGCCGCGGTGCCGGAGCCGCAAATTGAAGCGGCTCTGGCACGCTTGCGCAGTGTCTGGTGTGAGTGACCGCATCAGGGTTTTACGCTTCGGCGGGGCGCACCTGTTGAGGATGAAGAAACAGATCCCGTACCGCTGGAGTGACGATCCGGCGCAGCAGATTATCCACCGCATCGAAGTGCTCCAGCTCCTGGCGTGATTTGCTCGGCAGATTTTGCAGATAACTGTCGGCAAACTTCAGGTGCGCGGCAGTGAAGTGCTCATCCGGATCAGCCAGTTTGTCGTAATGGAAGTGTGCGACCCAAAGGGTTTTGTTCTGGCGGCTGATATCGAGGATCCGATATTCCTGAAAAAAATCTTTGCGTTGTTTCGTGCGAATGCGGCCACGCTCGTCTTTGACGATCTGCACCAGATTGTGCTCGTGTAACCACTGCAGATAGCTTTCTCGCGGCCTGCGGCCGGTAAGCATACTGCCGTAGATACTGATGCCTTCGCCGCGCAAACGTGTCGCGGCCGTGCGCAGTTCGCTAGCCAAAGTTGCAATCGGAAAATCGGCACTTCTGCGCGCAAATATTTCATCGACACTCACCGCCGCCTGATCGAGGCGAGTGGCCTGTTGATCGAACAGATCTTTCATGTCTGCCGGAATTCGCGAGGGTCGTTGCGCATCGATGCGCAGGCGTTTGATGAACGCTTCGAGTCCGGCGATCATCGACATGGCGTTGTCCACCAGCGGTTCGTCGCCCAGAGCCGTTACAGGTAACATGCGCCTGGCCGGAGCGCGCACGATAGGCATTTGCTCGACTACCGGCGCGGGTTCTGGAGCAGCCCTGCGAGGTTCGATGACCTGTGGCCGTGCCCGGTTGACCCGCCCGACCGCGCGCGAAGCCGCGGGGGCCGGTTCGAGTCTGGCCATCGCCGCAAGCGGAAGCTCTTCAGGTTCCGGCAATGCCTTGAGCAGGGCCTCACGTGCCATCTCATGAAACCCTTCCACCAACTGCTGAACCCGCAGGAAGCGTTCGGTTTGCAGTTGCGCGGCGGAGCTGTCGAACACTTCTTGCAGGCGCCGTTTGGCATCGGCCAGACGGTCGACCAGCGCACTGAGCCTCACGACCGCCACGGCTTGTGTCTCGGCAGGTTGTGCCCTGTTGCGGCGCTCGGCCAAACCATGCCCGGCGTCGGCGGCGCCCTCGAAAATCGGCACAATCAGTTGCCGTAGCGGATCCAGAGTGCTGTCCGGTGCATCGCGCAATGACAGCTCGATGGACATACCGATTTCATTGGCGTGCAGGTCTCGACGCGAGAATGAAGGCAGCAGCCTCCTGAGGTCACCCGCGACGTTCTGGGTTGCGCCGGAGTGATAGTTGAGCCTTTCGAGCGAAGCGTGCAGTTGATCGAGGCGTTCGACCATTTCGTCGCTCACGGCAATGGCGTTGCGCCCCGCGGTCATCTGGGTCTGGCGTGAACGGGTTTGCGCTGGCTCTGCCGGGTTGATCTGTGGCAAGACGATTTTTGCGTATTCGCGCAGCTTCATGCGCATCCAGCCGCTGAGGAAGCGATGCTGTTCGACGGTCATGCGCATCAGTTGCGATTGATAAAACACCCCGGCACCGCCGGCTTCACGCCACTGCTCCAGTGTCGCCAGCGCCCCGGTGTAGGAGCTGGCGAGCTCATCGGCCTTGGTGATGTAGAGCGTGATTTCAGCCTCGGACAGCGGTGCTTGCTCGTCAGCCTCGTTCAGGGGCTCCAAGGCTTCGCTCAGGTCGGCCTTGCGTCCGGCTTCCTGTTCGATGAACCGATGCAGTACCTGCCACGTGTCAGCCTTGCGCTTGGCCTTTTCGCGGCGTAGCGCCTCGATCCTCCCGGTCGGTCCACCGCCGCGCAAGCGCAACCTCAGTTCCCAGTGCCAGCGAGCAGCTTGCGTGTCGAAACGGATGCTCAAACCCGGATGAGCAGGGTCGGCGGGATCAAGGGCGAATACAGGCTCGTCGACTTGTGCGCTGACTTGAAACCAGCGCTCGCCAACCTGGGCATAGAGCTTGCCTTCGGATGCATAGAGATGATCGGCGTTGGGACGCGCTCCTTCGGGGAGGGAGGGTTTGGTCACCTTCATATGATCGATGGTTTTCAAAAAGGCGCTTTGCGAGTCGATGCGCGTCAGTTTCGCCGGCGCCAACAGGGAAAGATGAGCCTCGGGCAGTGGAGTCGTGATGGGCGTGTTGTCATGCGTAATCTTCGGTTCCTTGCGTAGCAGCGGCGCAGGAGGGGGCAATTCTGTGCCCGACGCATGCTTGAGCGCTGTTTTTTCACTCCGCGGGCTGGAAAGCCGAAGCCGGCGAACAGCGATGCGTTGCCCAAGCAGAATGCCCAGCGTCAGCAGAACATCACCGATCGATGACCATTGAGCATACGTATCACCCTGCTCGTGGGCATCCTGCGCCTGCTGGATCTGGGCGATGGTTTGCCAGACCCAGACAGCGGTGCCTGCCGGGCCGCTGAGAAAATTGGCAGCGACGCTAAAAATCGCCCAACTGCTGTCTGCCAGGATCGCCCAGCGGCGCTCGGCATTGGAGGTAGACTGGCGATCGGCAAGATCAGCCAGCGCCTGGCTGTGGCTGGTGAACAGGGTTGTGTAAATGTCAGCGCTCAGCGGCGTGTCCGCGAGGTTTACGGCGGCCGTCAGATCGAGGTGGATGAAGGGTTCGAAAGCCAGCTCGGTAATGGTCCACGGCGAGGGCAGGCCGCTCGAAAAAACGTATTGGGCGTAGTCGAAACTCAAGGATCGGTTGGGCAGCCAGGCCAGTACCGAGTCGCGCAGTTCGCCGGGTTGGTAGAGCGCATACAGCATGTTCTGCGCAGAGGGGAACTGCCGCAACGGTTGATCCAGCAGTGGCCGATAGAGCAGGCAAGGGCCGTCCTTACCCGCAGGTGGGCCGATGATATACATGTTCGCGACGGTGTCGGGGGTGCTGCCCAAACGAAAGCGCGGCATGAACGCCAAGGGGCGGATCTGCACGGGCCAGTCAGCGACGGCGCTGTTATCGGCAATCGATTTGACCAACTGGCGAACCTGGCGGTAACCCCGCTCGTCGATATCGCCCTGGCGCTTGAGTTTGCATTCCAGCGCCAGCAGCGGCAGCAGCAGTGGTAACTGCCGGCAGTAGCGGGTCTGGTAAAGACGCGCCTGTGGCGCATCGTCGATCAAACTGGTTTTGATCAGTTTCGGATAATTTTCGCCGATGTTGACCTTGTCTGCCAGACGCACCAGCAGATCCACGGTCAGCCAGCCCGGTGTGGGCGTCGCATCAGCGTAGGCGATCTTGGCGAGGTAGGGCCGGATGTTATGCAGAGCGAATTCGCCAAGTGTCTGCACGCGAGTGCTGAAGGGATCGGGCAGGGTCAATCCACCGGCCTCAAAGCTCTGGGTGACGGTGATCCGTACTTGATCCGGACGCAGTAGTGCTGTTTCTTTGGCGGGCCTGGCGGCAGTAATGGCTTCGCGCATCTGCTGTTGGGCATAGTCGGCGATAAGTGCAATCTTGTTGACGTCGAATGCATCGCTGTCGGCGTCTCTGAGCCTGCCCAATTCCGTCAGGTATCCGCTGTAGGTCTGGATATCGTCCAGTGATCCGGCAATCAGCCAGTCGGGGATGGCCTCGTCGAGAAGTCCAACGCGTCCATCGCCGGCTATCTCCTCACGGCCACTGTGCTCTTGAGGCGAAATGAACCTGATCAGCGGCGAGCGGCTCATCGGGTCAAGCGCATCGATCGAATCGATCTGGCAGCTCACCAGTGCCCGAACCAAGGCATCAAAGATATTGCCATCGGGTTCATACAGTCGCCATTTCAAGGTCTGACCGCTCAGCTCCATGTCGATTCGCTCAGGCAGGGTGGCGCCCAGCTCCGCCAGCGAGCTGAACGATTCAAAGCCTTCATCGATGGTGTACATCGTGACCAGCTCCCGGCTGCCCAGCTTCGCCGTCAACACCAGCGCGCCGGCGACCATCAGATGCCGGGTCCGATTGGCCTCCGCGAGTTCGAAGGCGAGGTCGAGATCGATCAGGCTGGCACGCACATCAGACAGGCCTGCGTGGGTTGTTGCGCGCGAGGCTTTTTCCGGAAATGCCGAGACATGGCGTGCCAGGCTGCATTCGTTGGTATCCCAGCCTTTGATCGACTGCACATCAAGGGTTTCTTTCAGGGTGTCAGCCAGCTGTTGCCAGCGCGGTATTTCTTCTTCGGTGGCGTTCCAGTAATCCAACTGGTTTTGGGCGAAAGCAAGAAACAATGCCGGCGCATTTTCGTTGAGCATTTCACTGATCGCATCCATACCGACGGGTAAATGGACCGGGTCTTCCATCTCGGGCGCCAACGTCAGAAAGTGTTCACCTTCTATGTAGTTGGCAGTCTCGCCGGTAAACGCCAAGCGCGCCAATACGTGGGGCAGGGATTCGAATCGGCTGCTGTGACTGAGCATTTTCTGCCCTTGCTGGTGCCAGACAGGAGTCATTAACATGATGTCGTCCGGAGCGACCTGCAATTGCGCAAAGTTTTTCTTCAGGGCTTTGCGCAGCATCTCTACAGCAGCCTCTTGCAAGGTCGGTCCGCCGCTGGTCTGTTCCACCAGTCGGCTTTTTTTGAGCAGCGGCGGGGCGATGATCGTTCGGGTAGATTCACTCATTGGGTAGACACCGGTTAGAAGGTGGACGGTGCGGCAAATGCCGCCTGCCACGGACATTAGCGAGGCGTCCAACAGCACGGGTGGTAGATATATATAGGATGAAAAAAAAGCCCGCACATGGCGGGCAATTGATCCGGTTGAGTGATCAGGAAAAGAACAATGAAGCGGCCTGGGCATGGCTTATGACGCTGCGGTGGATGGCGATCAGTTCCTGATTACTGCGGCCCTCACGCTCGACATAGGCACCGCCCAGCCGACGCTGCTCGACGGTTTTCAAATGCGCGGCGGTGAATGACGGCAACGGGTCGTCAAGGTTTGCGTAGTGGAAGTGGGCGTACCACAGGACTTTACCGCCCTGCTTGTCGAGAATCGGGTATTCGAGCAGATAGTCTTTGCGTGGGCCTTTGAGCCGGCGGCGTTCGGTGGATCGAGTAATCGTCACTTCTTGCTTGCTGTACAACCATTCGACTCGCGCCGCAGTCGGGGGCTGCTGTTTGGTAAGTTCAATCCTTGCGGTTCGACCCGTGGCATAAAGGGCTGTGGCTTCGCTTTCGAGTTGCTGGCGCACTTCGGTAGCGGAAGCGGTTTTGCTTTCGACGTGATTGCCAGAGGTGAGTGCTTTGTCGATCTTGTCCATGGCATCGCGCAGGCGCGTGGCGTGCAGATAATAGATCTCCTCTATCTCCGTGGGATTGCGTTGCGCCCGTGCCATGTGTGACTGGGTGCGCTGCCTGAAGGCTGGCAGTTCGTCGAGCAATTCCCTGGCGCTCTGCAGGCTCTTCGAAAGCCCGGGGCCTGGCCTTGGCAATCCGACCGGTTTGGCAGGTACTCTCTCGACCCAGTTGCCCGGGGTTTTTTCGTGAAAAGTGGCAATCACTTTACCGGTCAATGGCGCCACCACATCGACCAGATCGCCGTCCTGCCCGCCGTCACTGCGCCTTGGCTGACCGACCAGTGTGCCTTTGTAGCGGGTCTTGATGATTTTACGCGCGGGGGGCTGTGACGATTTCGATGGTCCGGCGACCGGCTCCACCAAACGTTGCTCGCGCAACAGATTGGACAGGTGCTGTACGGCATTCTGATGGAATTCGCCGACGTGGCGCTTCACTTGTTCCAGTCGTTCGCTGATCACGTACTGTGGATATTCACTGACCAGATCGCCGAACCTCTGATCGATGACGTCGAACTGTTCCACCAGATTGTTCATCGCCTCAACGCGCTCACCGAGCTGGTTGAAACTTTCTTCGGCGCTCAGGTCGATTACGCTCTGAATGTTCAGAGAGGCATCCTCGACGAGGCTTTCCAGGGCGGCACGTGCACCCTCGCGAAACTCTCCCGCTTCGGCCGACAGACACAGTTCCTGGCCCAACGTGATTTGCAGCATCTTCAAATCTTCCAGCGAGAAACTGGGCAGCCTGGCTTTGTACTGACGGGCGACATCGACGGCTTCTTTGCCGAGCAGGTTCAACTCGGCGAAACGGCTGTGGGCAAATTCTATTTTGTCGATGATGCCCTGCGTCAGCTCAGCCATCTTTGCGAAAGGTTCGGAGCGGTCTGCAGCAGCCTCGCTGGCGTCCTCGTCAAGCAGCACGAGTGTCTGCGCAAGGCTTTCGCGAAATGCCGTGTAGGTCTCGTCGATCCAGCCTTGCATGAGGAACAATTGCAGGGAAAGGCGTTCGAGCATTGCGCTGCGGTAGTTGGGTATCGCCTCAAGCAGATTCAGCGCTTTCAGGCTGTCGATGTTAGCGCTGTATTCCTTTGCTTGAGCGTCGAGCGTATCGAGAAACGTCTGCCGGGCACTTTCAGCATTTTGTTCGGTGGCCTCCAGCATGGCGCGTCGAACGTTGACCAACTCGCTGCGCTTGCCAGCCAGGCCGGCGTCGAATACAGCAATGTCGCGTTTTTTCTGCTCTAACTTCTTCGCATTCTGTTTCAACAATTTTTGGCGTTGACTGTTGAGGCCGCCGGCGCGCAGGCGCAGGCGTAAATCGACAAACCATTGCCCACGCGCATTGGCGAGCAACAGCGGACCGGTGCGCATGGGTTGCTGGCGCGTGTCGATGATCTGCACATCTTCATTGTCATTGAGACCGACTTCGAACCAGCGTTCGCCGACCTTGGCGTACCACTTTTGCCCGGCGCTGCGAAGATGGCGGTACGGGCCTTTGGTCGCGGCTGTTGCCAGTGGTTCCGGTCGGTTCACCTTCAGGCTGTCGAGTACCGTGCCCAGGTTCGAAGACGATTGTTCCAGGGCTCCGAGCACGTGCAGCGACAGCTCGTGATTGCCCGGCAGTTCAGCGCCACTGATGTCCGCAAGACGATTGAAGCGAATGCTCGCGGGCGCTGCGGGTTTGCTGGCTGGAGGGGTTTTCTCGGGGAGAACGCCGGATGGCGCTCGCTGCGGTTGCTTGCGTGTCGCCGCTCGATGCGCGAGCGCCATGCCCAGCGACAGCAGGATGTCGGTCAGCGCGGTCCAGGGCACGGGTTGCTGCTGGTTTTGTGCATCGGTGACCTCTTGCAGGTCGTCCATTATTTGCCAGATCCACGCCGCAGTACCGACGCTACGCCCCAGAAACGGCAACGCCGCATTGAACAGTGCCCAGCCACCGCGCTTGAGTGTGGCCCAGCGGGCTTCGACATTCGACACCGACACGCGATCGGCCAAAGTGATCAGTGCCTCGGCGTTGGTTTTGAACAGGCTTGCCAATACTTCCGGCTCGATCACCTGGCCAGACATAGTCACGTTTGCACGGTCATCTGCCGAGCCTGGATCGATCAACAGTTGCGGAATGGTCCACACGGAAGGCAGGGTTCCGGGAAAAACGTATTGCGAATAATCGAAGCGTACCTTGTCCGGCAACCAGGCCAGTACCGACTGGCGCAGTGTGGTCGAATGCTTGATCGCATACAGCAGATTTGTCCTTGACGGGTATTGCAGCAGCGGTACATCGAACAGCGGACGATAGAGCAGACAGGGCCCCTTGTCCGCATCGCGTGGGCCGATCACGAACATGTTGAGCACTTCGTCTGCGCTATCGCTGGCCTTATCACTTTTGACGAACGCCAGCGGGCGCACGACGATATCCTCGCCATCGACACGCCTGTCCGTTGGTTCCACAGCCAGCGCCGCCACGACGTAGCGATAACCTTGTTCATCGATACCTGCTTCGCCGCGGATCTTGTGTTGCAGCGCCAGCAACGACAATTCAACGGGCAATTGACGACTGTAGAGCTGCTGCAGGCGTGCAGCCTGGGTTTTGTCTTCGACCAGGCGCTGCTCGAGCAACTGCGGATAGGTCTTGCCGATATCGACCGACGTGACCAGGTTTTTCAGGTAGGTGGCGGTCATCCATGTCGGCACCGGTGTCGAACTGTTGCGGTAGCGCACCGACAGGTCGCCCAGTGGCAGGCCGGCGAGATTCTGCAGCGCCAGATCAACCAGGGACAAGGTCAGGGTCTGCGGTTGCTCCGGTGCGACAAACGTGCCCCAGACCACAACGCTGGTATCGGTTATTTCCACGTCTTGCAGCTTGAAGTCCTGGGTCGGTGTGCGATCGATCGCCTTTTTCAGCTTGTCGAGGGTAAAGGCCTGGATATCGGGGATTTCGCTCTGAAAACTCTTGCCCGAATTCTGCTGCTGCACGGCCACCAGATCCAGCAGGTGCCGGCTATACCGGGTCTGGTCTGCGGGCGAGGCATTGTCCAGCCAGGACGGCAGGGCGTGTTCGGTGTGGGTGAAGCGACGGGACAGGTTTGACTCGGCGGCCGGGCTGGCACCGCTGCCCAGATGGGCGAGAGCAATCGAGTCATTTCGACTTTTGAAAAAGTCGACCTCGCCGATCGCCTGGGCTTCCAGCGCAATCAGCGCGCAGGCTTGCTGATCGAAAAAATTGCCTGTTGGCTCGAATAGCCGCCATTGCACTTGAAGCGCATCGGCGCCGGGCTGCAGAGGCCACTGCAAGGACTTTTCCAGGTCGGTGAAGCTGTCGAAGCACTGGAATCCCTGAGGAACCGAATGCGTGAGGATGATGGTCCGTTCGCCTTTGCTGCCGAGCAGAACAGCCGTGTCGAGGACATTGAGATGGCTACGGTCGGTGGTATCGCCCAGATCAAGATCGATCAGACAGGTACGAGTCTGATAGGTGTCCTCGAGCGCTCGTTCGGTTTTGTCCGGGTTCTTGAAAACGCCTAGCGCCATTGCCCGTTGATCGGCATCCCAACCGTTGTCGGCGCTGACGTTCCAGACCTGCTGCAAGGTCTCTGAAAGTTGGTGCCAGCGCGGTACGGAAGGGCTGATGGTTTCGTTCCAGTAGTCGATCTGCTGTTCTTCCAGCGCCGTGAGCAGCAGCGGGGCGAGTTCGTTGAGCAAGGCGCCAACCGCTTCGATGTCTACGGGTAACTGGACACAAGGCATGACGTCCGGTTGTTCGGTAAGAAAATGTTCGCCGTCAATGAGCGTGATCGCGGTGCCTGACAGAGCCAGCCGTACCAGTGCATCGGTGAGCGACTCGAAATGGTAGGGCCCCGCGACGATTTGCCGGCCATCGGAGTGCCAGGACGGCGTGGCAACAATGGCCAATGTCGGATCGATGACCTGTTGCGGGTATAACTTTACTAGGGCAGGAAGCAAGGCGTTCGCCGCCACTTCACTGAGCGACGGGCCACTCACCAGTTGGCTGAGTACATCGATGGCGCTGGGCGCCGGTTTCTCTGACATGACCATATCCTTGGCTGACGTTTGCGGCCGCTGCGATGCGCAGCGCCGGACGACAGCACGTTAGGTCAGTGGCCGTGGCGGCAGGTGGTACATAGTTATCGCAGGCAAAAAAAGACCCGCAGGTGCGCGGGTCTTTTCTGGCAGAGCTCTCAAGTCCCTGATTTGATTTTGGTCCAGGCCCGGGTGCGTGCCCGCTCGGCATCACGGGGCAACGGTTGCAGGGTGTACAGCGTGCCCATCGCCGCATCCGTCGGGTACAGGTTGGGATTGTTGCGGATCGCCGGGTCGACAAGTTCCGTGGCGTCCTTGTTCGGATTCGGATAACCGACAAAGTCGCTGACCGGTGCAATCACCGCCGGCTGCAGGAGGTAGTTGATGAAGGTGTAGGCGTCCTCGGTGTTCTTCGCGCCCTTGGGAATCGCGAGCATGTCGAACCAGATCGGAGCACCTTCCTTGGGCAGGCGCATATCGACCACCACACCGTTCTTGGCTTCCCTGGCGCGGTTGGCGGCTTGCGAGAAGCTGCCGGAATAGCCGACCGCCACGCAGATGTCGCCGTTGGCGATATCGGCCATGTACTTGGACGAATGGAAATAAGTCACGTACGGACGGATCTTCATCAACAGCGCTTCAGCCTTGGCGTAATCCGCCGGGTTCTTGCTGTTCGGATCGAGACCCAAGTGTTGCAGGGCCAGTGGCAGAATTTCCGACGGCGAGTCGAGCAGGGCGACACCGCACTGCTTGAGCTTGCTGATGTTCTCTTCCTTGAAGATCAGGTCCCAACTGTCCACCGGCGCATTGTCGCCCAGCGCCGCCTTGACTTTCGCCGGATTGAAACCGATCAGGATGGTGCCGTACATGTACGGCACGGCGAATTTGTTGCCCGCATCGTTGGCTTCGATCAGCTTCATCAGTTTCGGATCGAGGTGGTTCCAGTTCGGCAGCTTGCTGCGATCCAGCGGCTGGAATACCCCGGCCTCGATCTGCTTGGCGAGAAACACGTTGGACGGTACCACCACGTCGTAGCCGGAGTTGCCGGTGAGCAGCTTGGCCTCCAGCGCTTCGTTGGTGTCGAAGATGTCGTAGACCAGTTTGGTCTGGGTGTTCTGCGCTTTGAAGTCTTCGAGCGCCTTGGGCGTGATGTAGTCGAACCAGTTGTAGACGCGCAACGTGCGTTCTTCAGCGTGGGCGGTCGTGCTCATGAGTGCGGCGCACAGGGCTGGCGCGATGAGGTGTGTGAGGGTTTTCATTGCTCAAAACCTTCCAGCACGTTTACCGCGTTGATGCCGATTTCTTCCACGGCGTAACCGCCTTCCATGACGAACAGGGTCGGTTTGCCGAGGGCGGCAATACGCTTGCCCATCGCCAGATAATCCGGGCTGTCGAGTTTGAATTGCGAGATTGGATCGTCCTTGAAGGTGTCGACGCCGAGCGACACGACAATGATGTCGGCGCCGTAGCGGTCGATCTCCTCGCAGGCTTGATCCAGCGCTGCGCTCCACACGTCCCAGCCAGAACCGGCCGGCAGCGGGTAGTTGAAATTGAAGCCTTCACCGGCGCCTTCTCCGCGTTCGTCGTCATAGCCGAGGAAGAACGGGAATTCCGCTTCCGGGTGACCGTGGATCGAGGTGAACAGCACGTCGCTGCGCTCGTAGAAAATCGACTGCGTGCCGTTACCGTGGTGATAGTCGACGTCGAGGATCGCGACCTTTTTGTGGCCCTGATCGAGGAACGCTTGTGCGGCGATGGCGGCGTTGTTGAGGTAGCAATAACCACCCATCAAGTCGCTGGCGGCGTGGTGTCCCGGTGGACGGCACAGGGCGAAAGCGCTGCGTGCGCCGCGCTGGATTTCCGCCTGGGCGGTGAGGGCCACTTGCGCCGCGCTGTAGGCCGCTTGCCAGGTGCCGGCGGTGATCGGTGCGCCGCCATCGAAGCTGTAATAGCCGAGCTGGCCATGCAGGCTGGTCGGTTTGATTGCGCGAAGGGTTCGTGCCGGCCAGGTGTAGGGCAGCAGATCACCGTCGGTGTTGAATTCGGTCCAGCGATCCCATGCCCCCTTGAAGAAGTCGAGATAGTCGCGGCTGTGGATGCGCGCGATGGGCTCCAGTCCGAAGTCCTTCGGCGCCTCGACCGCGCCGAGGTTCTGGTTTTGTACGCGCTGCAAGACGTGGTCGGCGCGCGACGGCATTTCGAAGCACGGTTTGAGCTGGCCATCGATGAGTTCGCAGCGGCCATGGTGCAGGTGGTGATCGTCTGAGTAGATCGTCAGCATTTGTTGTTCTCCGCAGGGCTGATTCGGTTGCCCCCAGTGTTGCGGCGCACAGCGAATCGGAGAACGGCAGGAAAGGCCAAAATGGGATCGATATGGCCAAAAATACTGACCACAATTCGCCCCCTGAGGATCAAAAGATCGCAGCCTTCGGCAGCTCTTACACCGATCCCTGTAGGAGCTGCCGAAAGCTGCGATCTTTTGACTTTCAAGCCCTGAATTGGCTGGGGGCGACACCGCTCCAGCGCACGAAGGCGTGGCGAAAACTCGCGGTTTCGCTGAAGCCAAGGGTTTCGGCGATACGGTAAATCGGCAGTTGATCCTCACACAGCATCTGCTTGGCCCGTTCAAAGCGCAGTTCATCGAGCAGTTCCTGGTAACTGCTGCCCATGTCCTTGAGGTGACGGCGCAACGTGCGCGGCGAACAGTTCATCTGCTGCGCCAGACCCTCCAGGCCCGGCGCAGCGTTCAACTGCGCACTGAGTAACCGACGGATGCGTCCGAGCCAGGCCTGACGCCCGGTGAACTCCAGATTCTGCTTGCGGCAGCGCTCTTCCATGGCCTGGTGAGTGATGGCATCGGCCAGCGGCAACGGCTGATCGAGCCAGCGTCGGTCGAAGGCGAACGCGTTGTCCTTGGTCGCGAAGTGCAGAGGGCTGTCGAAGTGTTCGGCATAGCTGTCGCGGTAATCGGGGGCGGTGTGTTCGAATCGTGTGGCCAGTAGCGGCAGGGGATGACCAAGCAAATCGTCGCAAATCACTTTCAGTGAGACCAGACAGAACTCGGCATTGAACACCGCCATCGCCGGGCTCTCGCGATAATCCGCCGCAACGAACCAGACGCGCTCGCCATCGTCTTCCAGGCTCAGTTCGAAAAGTGTTCCCAGCAACGCCGGATATCGGATCGCCAGGCGCAAAGCGTCACCGAAGGTGGCACAGGTCAGCAGCGCGTAACCGAGAATGCCGTAGCAGGAAACGTGCATGCGCCGGCCCAGTTCAAGGCCGATATCGTGCTTGAGCGCGACCGCATTGGCGCAGACCTGCATCTCCTGATTGGTGGTGATGCGTGTGTCGGCCCGGTGCAAATCTGCCGCACTGATGCCGCTGCCGGCCAGTAGCGCGTCGCTCGACAAGCCTTCGGCCTTGAAGGTGTTGAGTATCAGCGAAACGGCGTTGAGAGTCGTGAGGTGGGAGTGCAGCATGGGGGCCTCCGTTCGGGTTTGCAGGAAGCGAGCAAGTAGCGTGCCGCGCGAGACGCCCGCTTGTTGGCAGGCGTTCGCAAGGCTGGTCGGGCTACTCAGTCGCTGTTGAAAAACAACGTTTGCGCCTTATCCAGGCCGATCATGCTGCGATAGTAGGCCAGTCGCTGTGCACCGTTCAGTCCGCGAATACTATTGGCTTCCTGCCCCAGTTGCTGCTCCTGCGGTGTCTTGAGGCGCGCATAAAGGAACGCTTTGTTTGGCACCCATGCGGTGGAATAAAGGAAATGTGCATACCAGAGCACTTTGCGCGTAGTCCGGTCGGTGATGGTGTATTCGTCCAGATAGAGTGTCTTGCTACCCTTGAGACGCCGCCGGCTGACGGTCTTCGCGATATTGATCGCGTTGTTTTCCTGCAGTCGGAGAACAGCCGCTGGCGTGGGTGGTTGCTCCTTGGTCATTTTCAGCAAGGCCGTGCTGGCCTGTTGGTAAAGATCTGCGACGGCATCGCTGAGCTTTTTATTGATAACTGCAGCCGAACGCTGGGTGCTCTCGGTGGCGTTGCTGTCCGTCAGTGCCTGCTCAATGGCGCTGCTGATGTGTTCCAGTTGCAGGGCCTGTTGATGAAACAGAAACTCGACGCCGACTGGCGAGCGCCCTGGCTGTTTGATGAGCTCATTCATGCGCGTAGTAAACGCTGCCAGCGTATCGAGCAAGGTTTGCCCGTTATTCAGACTGGTTTCAAGTGCCGGGTTCGGGATCTTGGGTGATTCGCTGCTCAAACGTTCAACCCAGGTTCCCGGTGGCTTCTGATGGAATGTGGCGATCACCTTGTTGGTGAGAGGCGACTTGATGTCGACCAGATCGGTTTCCAGCCCCTGTTCCGTCAGGCGTGGCTCGCCGATCAGCACGCCGTTATAGCGTGTGTGGATAAACTTCTTCTTCGGTCGTGGCGGTTGTGGGTGTGGTACCGGCTGAGTTCTCAAGGTGTCCCGCTCTTCAAGCACCAGCACCAGATTGCGTTGGGCGTGGCGGTTGAACTGGTCGAGTTGGCCGCGCAACCTTGCAAAGGGCGCTTCGAGCACTTGTTCGGCGTAGGTGGTATGCAAGTCGGCAAGGCGTTCATCGAGTACGTTGAATTGCTCGATGAGGTCGTTGAGGCTGTCGATACGCTCGTCGAGCCGTGCGACGCTGCGCTCCCCCAGTGTGTCGCGCAAGGCCTGCACGGCAATGTCGGCGGTGTCGACGATATGGTCGAGGTTACGCCAGGCATCGGCGGCGCTGTTCACTGAGTGCTCGGCCAGGCACGTGTTGCGCGCCAGCGTCACCTGCAATGCTTTGAGGTCGTCGATCGAATACGCAGGAAGTGTTCTGCGCGTGTGTTGCATCAGGCGCAAGCCATCCCTTTTGAATGTTTTCAGTTCTTGCATCCGCGCTTGGATGTTCTCGAGTCGCGCAATCATGTCCTGATTGAGCACGACCATCTGTTGCGCTTCGGCAATTTGCCGATCCTCGCGGACTTCGGCCTGACGCTCGAGATGATCGAGGATGCTGCGCAATTTGGGTGTGAACACGGTCAGTGCTTCACGAATACCGGCATGCGTGAGTTCAAGTTGAGCCTTGAGGTAGCCGAGAGATCTTTGCTGATAGTCGGCTGTTGGCGAAAACACATGCAATGCCCGGAGATCACTCAAGGCCTGGCCATAGGCGGCTCGTTGTGTTTCCAGCGTCTTGAGAAATTGCTCGCGCTGAGCCGCCGCCGTTTCGGTGGTGGCCGTACTCATCGCCTGATGGGCTTGTTCCAGTTCTTGTTGCGCAGTTGCCTTGCGATTTTCGAAGGCTGTCAGACGGGTGCGCAGTTTGTCTGCCTGCCGTTGCCCTTCCGCCTCAGCCGCCCGCGTCAGGCTTGTTGAACCGCCGCCAAGCAAGCGTAAACGGGTATCGACGAACCAGTCTCCGCGCAGATTGCTGATAAGCGCCGGACCTGAGCGTGCGGCTGTTTGCGCATCGATGATGATCACGGTGCCGTTATCGTCTACGGTGACTTCGTACCAGTCCTTGCCTACGGGTGCGTAGTATTTTTTACCCTGGCGATAGAGATGAAGATAGAGACCTGCTTCCGTACTGGCGGCCCCCAGTCCTTGCGGACGCTCGATCTTGAAGTGGTTCAGCACCACGCTCAGGCTTGTCGGTTTGTGATTCACCGCTCCGCTGATGTTCAGTGTTTGCTGCAAGTCTGTCACTTCGTGAGGGGCGCCCTTGGCGAGTTGCTTGAGGGTGCGGGTCGGCACTGAAGGCAGCGGATCTATTGTCGGTTTTGAAGTGGCTGATTCCTGGCGGGGTCGTGGGTTTTTTGGACTGCGGGCGGCGATATGCAGAGTGATCGCCATGGCCAGATTGAGCATCGTATCGGTGAGCGCTGCCCATTGCGCGGGTTTGTCGTCTTGCTCATGGGCCTCTTTCAGTGCCTGCAATTGATCCATGATTTGCCAGATCCACGTGGCAGCGCCGGCGACGCGCCCGAGAAACGGCAGGATGCCGTTGAACAGTATCCAGCCCGCCCGCTTGAAGCTGGCCCAGCGATTTTCGCTGTTGGATACCGACTGGCGGTCGGCAAGCGTGACCATTGCCTGCGCGTTGGCTTTGAACAGCGCGTTGGGGAGGTCGCCGTCGAGCTTTGTCGAGCTCAAACCGATCGGTCCGCTCATGACAGTGAACTTGCTGGAATCGATCAGAAACTCGGTGACCGTCCAGGGCGACGGCAAGGTGCCGGGGAAAACATAGTTGGCGTAGTCGCTACGGGCGTTGTCCGGCAACCAGGCCAGCACCGAGTCGCGCAGGCTGAACGATTGCTGGATGGCGTAAAGCAAATTGCTGGTTGACGGATATTGGCTCAGGGGTTGGTCGAGCATCGGGCGGTACAACAGGCATGGCCCGGCGCTAGGATCCTCGGGGCCGATCACGAACATGTTGGCGACCTCGTCCTTGCTGCCGTCAGTCCTGCGTTTGGGGATAAAGGCCAGCGGACGCATGACGATGGTCTGGTTCTCGACTAGACGTTTTTTACTGTCGGGTTCCAGCACGGCCATGACGTAACGGTATCCACGCGCATCAATGCCCGCCTCACTGCGGATCTTGCACTGCAGGGCCAGCAACGGTAGCTGGATGCGCAAGTGTCGGGCAAACAGAGCCTGCCGGGCTGCCGACGCCGGCGTGCTGTCGAGCAGTTGTTTTTTGATCAGGGCCGGGTAAGTCGTACCGATGTCCGCGCGAGTGACGAGACCTTCCAGATAATCCACGGTCAGCCATGCAGGCAGTGTCTTGCCACGCGTTGAAACAAGGGTCTTGTCGCCCAGAGGAGGAACCGCGATCAGATTCTGCAATGCCAGATCGACGACGCTGAAGTTGTAGGTGTCGATCTTTCCCGGAACGGTGAACGTGCCCCAGATCACCGGACTTTTTACCTGCAACTGGAGTGACTCCAGCGCCGTTTCCAGTTCCGGTGCGGTGCGCAATTGTTCCGCGTGCTCGAGCAGGTTTTTTGCATGCAGGGCATTCAGTTCGGCCAGCGCGTATTCGCTGATCGGCAGGATGCCATCCAGATAGGACTTTCCCGTGTTTTGACTGTTAAGCGCGGCCAGATCTTTCAGGTGGCGAGAGTAGTTGTTCAGGTCCGGCAGGGAAGCGTCATTCAGCCAGTCGGGGAGGGCGTCTCTGAACCAGTCCAGGCCCGGGCTTTTGTTCTTCGCGGACTCATGCACTTCAGGTGTCGACGTGGATAACGGTTTCTCGCCCTCAGTTGGAACACTGTCGGAGAAGTCCAGTGAACCGATCACATCGATTTGAACGGAGACCAACGCACAGGCCTGGTAGTCGAAAATGCTGCCCGGGGGTTCGAGCAACCGCCATTGCACATCTCGGTAGGTTTCGGCGGCACTGATATGCTCGGGCAAGGTTGCTCCGAGCTTTTCCAGAGAGTCGAATTTCTGGTAACCGTTAAGTAATGAATGGGCAAGGATGACCGTCTCGGTCTTCTGTTTGCCGATCAACACGACCATCGAAACTTCGTTCAGATGCTTGACGTTGTCGCCATCGATCAGGTTGATGGCGATCAGGTATGCGTTGAGCTGGTAGAGATCGTCGGGTTTTCTGTCGACTTGCGCCGGTGTTTGATAAAGCGCGCGTGCCATCGCGCAGTCAGCATCACTCCAGCCTTTTATCTGATTGACGTTCCAGAGCTTGCGCAGGGTGTCGGACAACGCCTGCCAGCGTGGCCCGGAGCTGTCGCCGGTGCTGTTCCAGAACGCCAGCTGCTGTTCCTGGAAGGCCGTGAGCATTATCGGCGCCAGCAAATTGAGCAGGTTGGCGATTTCGTCGATTCGCACTGGCAAATGTACCGCAGGTTCGCTGATCGGTTGTTGCGCAAGGAAGTGCTCGCCTTCGATATACAGGGCCGGGATGCCGTGCACGACCTGGTTGGCGAGAATTTCAGTGAGTGCCTGATAAGCCGTAGGTCCGGCCACTATCTGGTCGTCGTTCAGCGCCCAGGCCGGGCTGCCGACCATTGTGCTGCCGGGGTCCAGATCCAGCGCGGGATACATTTCGCGCAAATGCTGGCGCAGCAGGACGGCCGCGACATCGCGCAAGTTGGGTCCGACACTGAGTTGAGTGATCAGCGTTTCAATGGGGTTGGCGTCGCTGACGGCTTGTGGAGTGGAGCTTGAGCTGGATGAAATCATCGTGCATCCCTGCATTGGTGATGGAGCTTCCCGAGGCCAGGCCTCGGGGTTGCTTCATGCTAGGGGGGCACAATCGAGCGATGGTGGTAGATATATATGCTGTGCGGTTTTAATCCTGATAGTCGGAGCGATCAGCTCAGTTCGCCACACAGGTCGAGTTCGATCAGGCGACGTATTTCGGCGTTTTCCAGGCCGGCGCCGAGCAAACCATGCAATTTGCCGAACGCCGCTTCACGGGTCATGCCGCCGCCCGACAGCACGCCGACGCTACGCAGCCGACTGCCGGCTTCATACACATCCAGCTCGACGCCGCCTTCATGGCACTGCGTCACCGCCACCACCACCACGCCGTTGTCGCGCGCGCGGCCGAGGCTGGCGAGAAATTCGGCGTTATCACTCGGTCCGGTGCCACTGCCGTAGCACTCCAGCACCAGACCTTGAATGCCGCTGTCGAGCAGGCCATCGACAACCTCGGCGCCTATGCCCGGGAACAGTGGCAGCACGCCAACCTTGGCCAGTTGTTTCGGCTGGTTGTAGTTCAATGACGCAGGAATCGAGGTGGCTTTCACGCCGCCGCCCTGACGCTCCAGCCGCTTGAACGGATGACGGCCAAAGCTGCGCACTTTCGCGCAACGGGTCGGGTCCAGCAGTTCACCATGGAAGTACAGATGCACGCCTGGCGCCAGGCCTTGACCGAGCGCGACCAGTGCGCCGCCGAGGTTTTCCCAGGCATCACTATCGGTCACGCCAGCCGGCAGCATGGAGCCGGTGAAGCATACGCGCGCGTGCAGACCGAGCAACTGGAAACTCATGGCTGCGGCGCTATACGCCAGCGTGTCGGTGCCATGCAGGATCAGCACGCTGTCGCAGCCTTGCACGTCAACGGCATCGACCACCGCTTCACGCAGTTGCTGCCAATAGGCCGGAGTCATGTTGGCGCTGTCAATCAGCGGCGACATCTCACGGAAGCGCCACTGCGGCACGACGAGTTCAGGCTGGCTGTGCAGGTAGTCGCGCATCCGCGCCTCGAAACCGGACGCCGGGGCCAGACCGTTGGCGCTGGCCTGCATGCCGATGGTGCCACCGGTGTAGAGCACCATGACGTGTTGGGCGGCGGGATAAGTCGAAGGGTTCATAGGATTCTCCGAAACGATGAGTTCCTGTAGGAGTGAGCCTGCTCGCGATAGCGGTCTTTCAGCCAACATAAATGTTGAATGATGAACCGCTATCGCGAGCAGGCTCACTCCTACAGGTTATTGCATCACAATAACTGACGGGCGCAGGGGATGCGCCCGTCATTTACCTGTCAGCGTTGCGCTGCAGGCACGCCTTGCGGCTCGGCATCGGTCTGGCCGGCAGCGGCAGACGGGTTGGTCGGCCAGGCCTTCAGGTCCAGATCCAGATCGGCAAATTTGCTCGAGTCGAACACCGGCTGTTTGACGCCGGCGCGGCGCTGCGCGTCGTAGTCGCGCATCACGCGCATGCCGACCTTGAACAGCATGGCCAGGGCCACCAGGTTGACGAAGGCCAGGCAGGTCATGGTGATGTCGGCGAAGGCGAACACGGTCGACAGGTCCTGCATCGAACCCCATACCACCAGCGCCAGCACCAGACCGCGGAAAATCATCAGCGCAGCGCGATTGCGGGTAAGGAACTGCAGGCTGTTTTCGCCCAGGTAGTAGTTGTAGAGGATGCAGGTGAAGACGAACAGCGACAGCGCGACGCTGACGAACATACGGCCCCAGTCACCAACCACAGCGGCCAGCGAGTTCTGGGTGAGGACGATGCCGTCACCTTCGAAGCCCGGGGTGTAGAAGCCCGACAACAGGATCAGCAGCGCGGTGCAGGTGCAGATCACGAAGGTATCGAGGAACACGCTGAAGGCCTGAACCACGCCTTGCGCGCCCGGGTGCTTCACAGCGGCCACGGCGGCGACGTTCGGCGCACTGCCCAGACCCGCTTCGTTGGCGAACACGCCACGCTTCACGCCCATGACGATGGCGCTGCCGAGCAGGCCACCAAAGGCCGGGTCGAGGCCGAAGGCGCTCTTGAAGATGGTTTCCAGCATGGCCGGCACGTGTTCGATCTGAGTACCGATCACGTACAAGGTCACGCCGATATAGGCCAGGGTCTTGACCGGTACCAGCAGGTCGGACACCGAGGCGATACGCTTGATGCCGCCGATGAAGGTGATGGCCAGCAGCACTGCCAGAACGATACCGGTGTGTTGTGGGTTGAACTCAAAGGCGTTCTGCAGCGAGTGGGTCACGGTGTAGGACTGCAGGCCAATGAAGGCGAAGCCGTAGGTGACCAGCAGCAGGACGGAGAACACTACAGCCATGCCTTTTAGCTTCAGGCCGTGCTGGATGTAGTAGGCCGGGCCGCCACGGTACAAGCCGTCGCCATCGGCGCGCTTGTAGACTTGGGCCAGGGTGCACTCAAAGAAGCTGCTAGACATGCCGACCAGAGCGGTCACCCACATCCAGAACACTGCACCTGGACCACCGAGGGTCACGGCGATGCCGACACCGGCGATGTTGCCTGCACCGACACGGCCGGCAAGGCTGAGCATCAGGGCCTGGAACGAGCTGAGTTGCCCGGCGCTGCCTTTGAGGCTGTCGCGGAACACCGCGAACATGTGGAAGAAATGACGCAATTGAACGAAACGCGAGCGAATCGTGAAGTAGCTACCGAGCCCGACAATGAGCACGATCAGTACTTTCCCTGAGAGGAAGTCGTTAATGACTTCGAGCATGGATTTTTCCTCGCTGTTTATTGTGTAAGCAAATGCTGGATGGAAGAAACATCGTGTTACACCGGTGTGCGCGCGGCACGACGGGTGAGGCGAAGGTTTCGTCCCGGTCCATTTCGCGGGTTTGTTATTAGTTCGGGTTTCGCATGGGTTATGGCCTCGTTACCGACGACCGCTCACGCGAAGAGGGGCGGCACTATACCGATCAGTGGCGCGCCCGTCTGCACGGTAGTGGTGCAAGCGACGAAACGAAGCTTTGAAACACCCGGCGTTACCGGCGCCGGGCTTGTGCAGGAACTGCTCTGTGTGGGAGCGAGCCTGCTCGCGAAAGCGGTATTGCAGACACATCGTTTTTGAATGTGCCGCCGTCTTCGCGAGCAGGCTCGCTCCCACATAAAGCAATCCCCAGACATACGGGTCTCAGGGTCAGAAAGTTAAAAAAAAGGGCTTGGGGACTAAATCCCCAAGCCCTCAAAAGGTGAGAGGTGTCTAGTCCCTCGACCTGGTGAGCGGTGCTACAAGTAACGTGTCGGTTCAGCCTTTGAGCGGAACCAGACGCGGAGCAATCATGTTTTCCGGGCGCAGGATGTCGGCGAGCATGGCTTCGTCGAGCAGACCTTCTTCGCGCACCAGTTCCAGCACGCCGCGGCCGCTTTCAAGGGCGAGGCCGGCGATACGGGTGGCGTTTTTGTAGCCGATGTACGGGTTCAGTGCGGTGACCAGACCGATCGAGTGCTCGACCAGTTCGCGGCAGCGCGCTTCGTTGGCGGTGATGCCGACGATGCAGTGCTCGCGCAGCATGTCCATGGCGCGTTGCAGCAGGCGGATCGAGTCGAAGATCTTGAAAGCGATCAGCGGTTCCATCACGTTCAGTTGCAGTTGGCCGCCTTCGGCTGCCATGGTCAGCGCCAGATCGTTACCGATCACTTGGAACGCTACTTGGTTAACGGCTTCCGGGATGACCGGGTTGACCTTGCCAGGCATGATCGAGCTGCCTGGCTGACGCGCTGGCAGGTTGATTTCGTTGATGCCGGTGCGTGGGCCGCTGGACAGCAGGCGCAAGTCGTTGCAGATCTTCGACAGCTTCACCGCAGTACGCTTGAGCATGCCGGAGAACAGCACGAAGGCGCCCATGTCGGAAGTCGCTTCGATCAGGTCGGCCGCCGGTACCAGCGGTTGACCGCTGATCAGGGCCAGACGCTGTACCGCCAGCGCTTGATAACGCGGGTCGGCGTTGATGCCGGTACCGATCGCGGTGCCGCCCAGGTTCACTTCAGTCAGCAGTTCCGGAGCCAGCGTCTTCAGACGGGCCAAGTCTTCGCCCATGGTGGTGGCGAAGGCACGGAATTCCTGGCCGAGGGTCATCGGCACGGCGTCTTGCAGCTGGGTACGGCCCATTTTCAGGACGTGATCGAATTCTTTGCCCTTGGCCGCGAATGCCTGAATCAGGCTGTCGAGACTGGCCAGCAAGGTGTCGTGACCGAGCAACAGACCCAGGCGGATTGCCGTCGGGTAAGCGTCGTTGGTCGACTGCGCCATGTTGACGTCGTCGTTCGGGTGCAGGTACTGGTACTCGCCTTTCTGATGACCCATTGCTTCCAGAGCAACGTTGGCGATCACTTCGTTGGCGTTCATGTTGGTGGAAGTACCGGCGCCACCTTGAATCATGTCGACCACGAACTCTTCGTGGAAATCACCGCGGATCAATCGGGCACAGGCTTCGCTGATGGCAGCGTGCTTGGCTTCGCTCAGGTGACCCAACTCGCGGTTGGCGTCAGCAGCGGCCTGTTTGACCATTGCCAGGCCGACAACCAGTTTCGGGTAATGCGAAATCGGAACGCCAGAGAGGCGGAAGTTGTTCACCGCTCGCAGGGTCTGGATGCCGTAATACGCTTGAGCCGGTACTTCGAGGGCGCCAAGCAGGTCGTTTTCTGTGCGGAAAGATGCAGCGGAGGACATGATAGAAATCATCTCGATATGGACCCGGTCTGTGCCGGAACGCTGCGAATGCTAGGCTTGTGGGAAATTTTGGGCCAATGCTGTTAAGCACTGCCCTATGCACATTCGGCATAATGCCCATGTGACGCCGCCTGCGCGGCAGACGTGTGACCTGTTTTGGTGCGTGTCCGGGAGGACGTGATGAATCTGGAAAGCAAATGGCTCGAGGACTTCAGTGCTCTGGCCGCCACCCGCAGCTTCTCGCAGGCAGCCGAACGGCGCTTCGTGACTCAGCCGGCGTTCAGTCGGCGGATCCGCAGTCTGGAAGCCGCATTGGGGCTGACCCTGGTCAACCGCTCGCGCACGCCGATCGAGCTGACGGCGGCGGGGCAGCTGTTTCTGGTGACCGCACGCACCGTGGTCGAACAGCTCGGTGAAGTGCTGCGTCATTTGCATCATCTGGAAGGCGGGCAGGGCGAAGTGATGCAAGTCGCTGCCGCTCACTCGCTGGCGCTGGGTTTCTTCCCGCGCTGGATCGCGCAACTGCGTAATGAAGGCTTGAACATCGCCACTCGGCTGGTCGCAACTAACGTGGGTGACGCGGTGCATGCGTTGCGTGAAGGCGGCTGCGATCTGATGCTGGCGTTCTATGACCCGGACGCGGCGATGCAGATGGACCCGGAGATTTTCCCCTCGCTGCATTTGGGCCAGACCGAGATGCTGCCGGTGTGTGCGGCGGATGCGGAGGGCAAGCCGCTGTTCGATCTGGAAGGAGAAGCGAGCGTGCCGTTGCTGGCTTATAGCGCCGGGGCGTTTCTCGGGCGTTCGGTGAATGGCTTGCTGCGTCAGCGTCAGTTGCGCTTCACCACTATTTACGAAACCGCGATGGCTGACAGCTTGAAGAGCATGGCGCTGGAAGGACTCGGCATTGCCTGGGTGCCGCAACTGAGCGTGCGGGCCGAGCTGGCGCGTGGCGAACTGGTGGTCTGCGGCGGCCCGCAATGGCATGTGCCGCTGGAGATTCGCCTCTACCGCTGCGCCTTGGTACGCAAAGCCAACGTGCGATTGTTGTGGCGCAAGCTTGAAGGCGGCGCCGCGCAAGCTTCCTGACCCTACGCGGACCCCTTGTAGGAGTGAGCCTGCTCGCGATAGCGTCTTCACATTCAACGATGATGTGACTGACACACCGCCATCGCGAGCAGGCTCACTCCTACAGGGATTTGTTGTGTTGCGGCGCTGACCTTCAGGTCAATAAAACCGGGCCTTTCGCTCATTTGACAGATGGTCGTTTCGGGGGCTGTTTATTGCTTTCTTTGCGGTATACTGCGCGGCCTTCGGCCGGCACGTCCGGCCATTTTTCGTACAATCAAGCCACGCAACCTGCGTGGCTTGTTGTTTTATGACGCGCCTGCGGGCGCTCCAGAGAGAAGAGGCGCGACGATGAGTGCACTGGTTGGCGTGATCATGGGCTCCAAGTCCGATTGGTCCACCCTTAGCCACACCGCCGATATGCTGGAAAAGCTCGGCATCCCGTACGAGGTCAAGGTGGTCTCTGCCCATCGCACCCCGGATCTGCTGTTCCAGTACGCCGAAGAGGCTGAAGGCCGCGGCATCGAGGTGATTATCGCCGGTGCCGGTGGCGCAGCCCACTTGCCAGGCATGTGTGCGGCCAAGACCCACCTGCCGGTGCTGGGCGTGCCAGTGCAGTCGGCCATGCTCTCGGGCGTCGACTCGCTGCTGTCGATCGTGCAGATGCCAGCGGGCATTCCGGTCGCCACCCTGGCCATCGGCAAGGCCGGTGCGATCAACGCCGCGCTGCTCTCGGCGAGCATCCTCGGCGCCAAGCATCCGCAGTTCCACGCGGTACTGAAAACCTTCCGTGCCGAGCAGACAGACAGCGTCCTGGACAATCCAGACCCACGTATTGCCTGAGGTTGTTGAGATGAAGATCGGTGTAATCGGTGGCGGCCAGTTGGGTCGCATGTTGGCCCTGGCGGGCACTCCGCTGGGCATGAACTTCGCTTTCCTCGACCCTGCGCCGGACGCCTGTGCGGCCGCGCTGGGCGAACACCTGCGGGCCGATTACGGCGATCAGGATCATTTGCGCCAACTGGCCGATGAAGTCGATCTGGTGACCTTCGAGTTCGAAAGCGTCCCGGCCGAAACCGTGGCATTTCTTTCGCAATTCGTCCCGGTCTACCCGAGCGCCGAAGCCCTGCGCATCGCTCGTGATCGCTGGTTCGAAAAGAGCATGTTCAAGGATCTGGGCATCCCGACCCCGGCCTTCGCCGACATTCAATCGCAAGCCGATCTGGATGCTGCCGTGGCTTCGATCGGTCTGCCGGCTGTGCTGAAAACCCGCACCCTGGGTTATGACGGCAAGGGCCAGAAAGTCCTGCGCAAGCCGGAAGACGTGGTAGGTACTTTCGCCGAACTGGGCAGCGTGTCCTGCCTGCTGGAAGGCTTTGTGCCGTTCACCGGTGAGGTCTCGCTGATCGCCGTGCGTGCCCGCGATGGCGAAACCAGGTTCTATCCGTTGGTACACAACACCCACGACAGCGGCATCCTCAAGCTGTCGGTGGCCAGCACCGATCACCCGTTGCAGGCGTTGGCCGAAGACTACTCGAGCCGTGTGCTCAAGCAACTCGACTACGTCGGCGTCATGGCGTTCGAGTTCTTTGAAGTCGACGGTGGCCTCAAGGCCAACGAAATCGCCCCACGTGTGCACAACTCCGGGCACTGGACCACCGAAGGCGCCGAGTGCAGCCAGTTCGAAAACCACCTGCGCGCCGTTGCCGGCCTGCCGTTGGGTTCGACGGCCAAGGTTGGCGAGAGCGCAATGCTCAACTTCATCGGCGTCGTTCCGCCGGTTGAGAAGGTCATCGCCATCGACGATTGCCACCTGCATCACTACGGCAAAGCCTTCAAGGCCGGGCGCAAGGTCGGTCACGCCAATCTGCGCTGCGCCGACATGGCCACGCTGCAGGCGCAGATCGTCAAGGTCGAAGCGCTGATCGCCGAGTAAAACAGTTTCATGTGGCAGCGGCGGAACCATTCAGGGGCCGCCGTTCTCTCATGGCAGGATGCCAAAGTCTGACTAGGCTTCGCATATCTATCTTTGAGAGGGAATTGCCATGGGAATTATCGGAACCATCTTTATCGGCTTGATCGTCGGCCTGCTGGCACGGTTCCTGAAACCGGGCGATGACAGCATGGGCTGGATCATGACCATCCTGCTCGGTATCGGCGGTTCGCTGGCGGCCACTTACGGCGGCCAGGCTCTGGGCATCTACCACGCGGGCGAGGGCGCAGGTTTCATCGGCGCACTGGTTGGCGCAATCGTGTTGCTGGTGATCTACGGCTTGATCAAAAAGAACTGATCCAAAGCGACAAAGCCCTCTCTGCCAAAGTGGCCGGGAGGGCTAGAATGCTCGGCGATTCACTGTTCCTTCCTTTCTATACCGAGCACTTTCATGCGCCGTCTTCTGTTGACTCTCCTCTTCCTGGGCAGCGGTTTGGCCCACGCCGGCGAACTGCCGGAAACCGACTGGCTCGAACTGATGCCCAAGTCGGACCAAAAGGCCCTCGAGGCCATGCCTGAAATCGACCACAACTCCCCGGAAGCGACCGGCACCTTCACCGAGAAGGGCGGGATGAAACAGGCCAAAGGTCTGCCGGCGGTGATGTATTCGACCAAAACCGTGGCGTCGATGAACGACAAACACATCCGCATTGGTGGTTATCCGGTGCCGCTGGAATCCGACGCCAAGGGCCGCAGCACGCTGTTCTTCCTCGTGCCGTATCCGGGCGCGTGCATCCACGTGCCGCCACCGCCGCCAAATCAACTGGTGCTGGTGCGGTATCCGAAGGGTTTGAAACTGGACGACATCTACACGCCGCTGTGGGTGACCGGCACGCTGAAAGTCGAGAAGGTCAGCAATGACCTGGCGGACGCGGCGTATGCGCTGGAAGCGGATAAAGTGCGGGTGGTGCAGGAGTCTGATCTCTAAAGCAAAAGATCGCAGCCTGCGGCAGCTCCTACAGGGAAATGCATTCCAATGCAGGAGCTGCCGCAGGCTGCGATCTTTTGATCTTAAAGCGCTTTGCTGCCGACGCTAACACCCATGGTATGGCTCGCCCCTGGTGCGAGCGTGACGATGTCATCCATCACGTTCGCCGTCTCGATGCACAACATGCGCTGCCAGCCATCGTTGTCCATGTCGGCCAATGCCGCCGCGCGATCGATCCACGGGTTCCAGATCACCGCCGTGCGTGAGCCGGTAGCCGTCAGCACAATGCGTCGTTCCCACGTTGGATCGACAATGCTCAGCTGTGGCGGCGCATCGAGGTAGATGCGGTCGGTCTCACCGGCAAAATGCAGATCGCCTTGCTGACTGTTGGTTTTCCAGTCATCCAGCGTTTCGATGTAATTCAAACCATCGACACCGTCGACGTGCACATGGCGCACATCACTGACCGCGAAATAAGTGTGCAGCGCCTGACTCAGGCTGACGGTTTCACTGCCGCGGTTGTGGCTGGTGAGGCTGAAGCTCAGTTGCTCGGACAAATGCAGGGTCAGGGTCAGATCGACCTGATGCGGCCAGCCCGGCAGGCCACCCTCGGGGTAGGGCAGTTTGAACTCGACCTTGATGCCGTCAGCCTCTGATTCGATGCCGCCCAGTTGCCAATCCATCGCCCGCACCAGACCGTGCGCGGGCGCCGGTTGCGCACCGGTGTACATGGCCTGCACGCTCTGCGGGTTGCGTTCGAACTTGCCGAACCACGGCCAGCACACCGGCACACCGGCGCGAATGCTTTTGCCAGTCTTGAAGTCGGCCTTGTCGTTGAGCCAGATGATCGGTGGTTGCCCATCGATCTGATAACTGAGGATGTGCGCGCCTTGCTGGGCCACCAGCACTTCGGCCTGACCGTGGCGGATGCGCCAGCAGTTCAGTTCATCCAGTTTCACCGCTTCAACGTTGGGCGTGTTCATGGGACAGCTCTCGATCAGACACTTGGGACGATTATCGACCGTAAAACGGCCGCCAGGTTTAACGCGCGCGTGGCGGAACCGAGCGAGTGCGGCCGCTGCCGTCGATGGCGACGAAGACAAACACGGCTTCGGTCACTTTACGCCACTCGCTGGACAGCGGGTCGTCGCTCCACACTTCGACCATCATCTGGATCGAGCTGCGGCCGATTTCCAGGGTCTGGGTATAAAAGGACAATTGCGCGCCGACTGCCACAGGCACAAGGAACGCCATGCGATCGATGGCCACGGTGGCGACGCGGCCACCGGCGACACGGCTGGCCATTGCGGTGCCGGCCAAATCCATCTGCGCTACCAGCCAGCCGCCGAAAATATCGCCAAAGCCGTTGGTTTCGCGCGGGAGTGCGGTGATTTGCAAGGCCAGGTCGCCTTGCGGGATCGGATCTTCTTGTTCGAGCTCTATCATGCCGGGGGTGCCTCTGACCCGTGACTCTTGTTGGTATTGCTGGTGGTAGCCGTCTTCAGGAAAAACGATTCAGCACCGAACATACTACGTTCGTCACGTTTTCCATAAGGCGCCTGAAGGAGAAACTCTGCGAAACCGGCTAATCCCGAGCAAAGGCCGGGCCAACGACGTTTTCGCACAGCAACCCCTTACAAACCGGAGCAGGTTGCGAGTATATCGGTCGGTAGACTCCGCGACGACCATCCGGTTCTCATTTCGACCGTCAATTACGCGCCTCTATGTGCTTTTTCGAACAATTTGCTATGGTGCCGAACCTGCCCAAGCCACCGCCAGCGTTGTTGTGGCGGCAGATCCGACTATAAGAGAAGCCCTTGCCATGACCACAGCGCCTTCGAGCCTCGCGCAGCCCGAGCAACCCGCACGACCGTTGACCCGCAATGACTACAAGACTCTGTCGCTGTCCGCCCTTGGCGGCGCGCTGGAATTCTACGATTTCATCATCTTCGTCTTCTTCGCCACCGTGGTCGGCAAGCTGTTCTTCCCGGCCGACATGCCCGAGTGGCTGCGCCTGATGCAGACCTTCGGCATCTTCGCCGCCGGCTATCTGGCTCGGCCGTTGGGCGGCATCGTCATGGCGCACTTCGGCGATCTGCTGGGGCGCAAGAAGATGTTCACCCTGAGCATTTTCATGATGGCCGTGCCGACCCTGATCATGGGTCTGCTGCCAACGTATGCACAGATCGGCATGTGGGCACCGATCCTTCTTCTATTGATGCGCGTAATTCAAGGCGCGGCGATTGGCGGTGAAGTGCCGGGCGCCTGGGTCTTCGTTTCCGAACACGTACCGCAAAAACACATGGGCTACGCCTGCGGCACGCTCACCAGTGGCCTGACCGCCGGTATTCTGCTCGGCTCGCTGGTGGCCACGGCAATCAACAGCATTTATACGCCGGCGGAAGTTTCTGATTACGCCTGGCGGATTCCATTCGTGCTGGGCGGCGTATTCGGCCTGTTCTCGGTCTACCTGCGCCGCTGGTTGCACGAAACCCCTGTGTTCGCCGAGTTGCAACTGCGTAAAGCCTTGGCAGAAGAAGTGCCGCTGCGCGCCGTGCTGCGCGATCATCGCGGGGCGATTGCGATCTCGATGCTGCTCACCTGGCTGCTTTCCGCTGGCATCGTCGTGGTCATCCTGATGACCCCGACCGTGCTGCAAACGGTCTATCACTTCACGCCGACCGAGTCGCTGCAGTCAAACAGTCTGGCGATCGTCTTTCTGAGCATCGGCTGCGTCATTTCCGGCGCACTGGCAGATCGCTTTGGTGCCGGCCGCGTATTTGTGTTCGGTTGCCTGGGGTTGCTGATCAGCTCCTGGACCTTCTATCACAGCCTCGCCGATCACCCGAACTGGCTGTTCCCGCTGTACGCATTGACCGGTTTTCTGGTCGGCACCATTGGTGCGGTGCCATATGTGATGGTTAAGGCCTTCCCTCCGGTGGTGCGCTTCAGCGGGTTGTCGTTCTCGTACAACGTGGCTTACGCGATCTTCGGCGGGTTGACGCCGATGGTGGTCAGTCTGTTGCTGAAAGAAAGCGCGATGGGGCCTGCCTACTATGTAGCGGTGCTGTGCGCGATGGGGATTCTGGTCGGGGCGTGGCTGTGGAAGAAGGGGCGCTGATCCAGGATTCTGCATCAGATGTTCTGACGCCATCGCGAGCAGGCTCACTCCTACATTTGGAACGCATTTCAAGTGTAGGAGTGAGCCTGCTCGCGATGGGGGCAACACGAATCATCCTGCAAAAACCCGAATAATGGCCTTTCATCCAATTGTCATATTTCAGCCATAGAGTGTTCACACGGCCTGCTGATACTTGGCCCCGACTTAACACACCCTATCTGCTAGGAGTAAGGCATGAAACTGAAGCGTTTGATGGCGGCAATGACTTTTGTCGCTGCTGGCGTTGCGACTGCCAACGCGGTTGCCGCTGTTGACCCTGCTATCCCGAGCTACACCAAGACCACTGGTGTGTCGGGCAACCTGTCCAGCGTCGGCTCCGATACCCTGGCCAACCTCATGACCCTCTGGGCTGAGAACTACAAAAAAGAATACCCGAACGTCAACATCCAGATTCAGGCCGCTGGCTCCGCCACTGCGCCACCTGCGCTGACTGAAGGCACCTCCAACCTGGGCCCGATGAGCCGCAAGATGAAGGACACCGAACTGGCGGCCTTCGAGCAGAAGTACGGCTACAAGCCAACCGCTATCCCGGTTGCCGTGGATGCCCTGGCTGTATTCGTGCACAAGGACAACCCGATCCAGCACCTGACCATGGAACAGGTTGACGCGATCTTCTCGTCGACCCGTCTTTGTGGCGCCAAAGCCGACGTGAAAACCTGGGGCGAACTGGGTGTGACCGGCGACCTGGCCAACAAGCCGGTTCAGCTGTTCGGCCGTAACTCGGTATCCGGCACCTACGGCTACTTCAAAGAAGAAGCCCTGTGCAAAGGCGACTACAAACCGAACGTCAACGAACAACCAGGTTCCGCTTCGGTCGTGCAGTCGATCAGCTCTTCGCTGAACGGCATCGGTTACTCGGGTATCGGTTACAAGACCGCCAGCGTGAAAACCGTGCCATTGGCCAAGAAAGGCAGCACTGACTTCATCGAAGACACCGAAGAAAACGCCCTGAACGGCAAGTACCCGCTGTCGCGTTTCCTCTACGTTTACGTCAACAAAGCCCCGAACAAGCCTCTGGCTCCGCTGGAAGCCGAGTTCGTGAAACTGGTGCTGTCGAAACAGGGCCAGGAAGTTGTGGTGAAAGACGGTTACATCCCACTGCCAGCCAAGGTTGCTGCAAAAGCACTGGCTGACCTGGGTCTGCAGGAAGGCGGCGCTGTCGCAAAGAAGTAACAAATTGAGTCCAGGGTGAACCCCACCGGACTCAGGTAAAAGGCCGGATCTGCACGCAGGCCGGCCTTTTCCATACCTCAAATTTTTGATCCTCTGCCAGTCCCGCTGGCGGTGGATTTGCTGCGTCACTGCATTGTCATCTTTCTGTCATACAGGATCGCTAGGGTGAGCGCATGAATGATCTGGCCAATTCCCAAATGACTACTAATCCTCCCAAGCGCATTGATTTCAATACGCCTGAGCTGCAACGCAAGCGCCGCATTCGCGCGCTCAAGGATCGCTTCACTCGCTGGTACGTCCTCGTTGGCGGTCTCGCGGTGCTGGCAGCCATTACCCTGATCTTTTTCTTCCTCGCCTACGTGGTTGCGCCGCTGTTCCAGGGTGCCGACCTGACCGCGAAAGACTCGATCACCCCGGCCTGGATGCAGGACGCCGGCAAGCCGCTGATGATTTCGCTCGAAGAGCAGAATCAGGTGGCCATGCGCGTTTCCGACAAAGGTCAGGCATTGTTCTTTGATATCGACAGTGGCGCTGAGCTGAAGCGCGTCGATCTGCCGGTACCCGTCGGCGCCACTGTGACCTCGATTGGTGAAGACCAGCCGGGCCATCCGCTGGTGGCCGTGGGCCTGTCCAACGGCCAGGCGCTGGTGTTCCGTCACACCTATAAAGTCAGCTACCCCGATGGCAAGAAAACCATCAGCCCGGCCATCGAATATCCGTATGGCGAGACGCCAATCGCGCTGAACGAAGCCGGCGGCGCGCTTGAGCATGTCAGCCTCAACGCCTCCGACACGACCCTGATGCTGGTCGGCTCGACCGGCTCGCAACTCAATGTTTTGTCGCTGACCAGCGAAGAAAACATGATGACCGGCGAAGTCACCAACGAGCAGAAACGTATCGATCTGCCGCAGATGACCGAGCCGGTGAAAAACATCTTCGTCGACCCGCGCCAACAGTGGCTGTACGTGGTCAACGGTCGCGCTCAGGCTGACGTGTTCAGCCTGCGCGACAAGAGCCTCAATGGTCGCTACAAACTGCTGGAAAACGCTGATGCCGAAGTCACTGCGACCGCGCAACTGGTCGGTGGTATCTCGCTGATCGTCGGCGACTCCAAGGGTGGTCTGGCGCAGTGGTTCATGGCCCGCGACACCGACGGTGAGTTGCGCCTGAAGCAGATCCGCACCTTCCAGATGGGCACCACGCCGATCGTTGAAATCACCGCCGAAGAGCGTCGCAAAGGCTTCCTCGCACTGGATGCCAGCGGCAAGCTCGGCGTGTTCCACAGCACCGCACATCGCACCTTGCTGGTCGATCAGGTGGTCGAAGGCCAAGGCCTGTTCGGTCTGTCGCCACGCGCTAACCGCGTGATCGTCGAAGCCGACGGCAAGCTGCAACCGCTGTTGCTCGACAACCCGCACCCGGAAGTATCGTGGAGCGCGCTGTGGAGCAAGGTCTGGTACGAGAACTACGACGAACCTAAATACGTCTGGCAATCGACGGCGGCCAACACCGATTTCGAACCGAAACTGAGCCTCTCGCCACTGACCTTCGGCACCCTGAAAGCTGCGTTCTACGCCATGCTGCTGGCTGCACCGCTGGCTGTGGCTGCTGCGATCTACACCGCTTACTTCATGGCCCCGGGCATGCGCCGCAAGGTCAAACCGGTGATCGAGCTGATGGAAGCGATGCCGACGGTGATCCTCGGTTTCTTCGCTGGCCTGTTCCTCGCGCCATATGTCGAAGGGCATTTGCCGGGCATCTTCAGCCTGCTGATGTTGTTGCCGATCGGCATTCTGGTCGCCGGTTTCACCTTCAGCCGTCTGCCTGAATCGATCCGCCTGAAAGTCCCGGATGGCTGGGAAAGTGCGCTGCTGATTCCAGTGATCCTGTTCGTGGGCTGGCTGTCGCTGTACATGAGCCCGTTCATGGAGAACTGGTTCTTTGGCGGTGACATGCGCATGTGGATTTCCCACGACCTGGGCATCACCTACGACCAGCGCAACGCCTTGGTGGTAGGTCTGG
This sequence comes from Pseudomonas sp. MYb2, assembly GCF_002979955.1. NCBI lineage: Bacteria > Pseudomonadati > Pseudomonadota > Gammaproteobacteria > Pseudomonadales > Pseudomonadaceae > Pseudomonas > Pseudomonas sp. MYb2. The sequence goes on along the minus strand of NZ_PCQC01000001.1, from coordinate 337,619 downwards.
CCATGGGCTTTGCGGTGATCCCGAACATCTACTCGATTGCTGAAGATGCCGTGTTCAGTGTGCCGCGCGGCCTGACCCTCGGCTCGCTGGCCCTCGGTGCCACACCGTGGCAGACCATGACCCGCGTGGTGATCCTGACCGCCAGTCCGGGGATCTTCTCGGCGCTGATGATCGGCATGGGCCGTGCGGTCGGCGAAACCATGATCGTGCTGATGGCCACCGGTAACACCCCGGTCATGGAAATGAACCTGTTCGAAGGCCTGCGTACCCTGGCCGCCAACGTCGCGGTGGAAATGCCCGAGTCGGAAGTCGGCGGCAGCCACTACCGCGTGCTGTTCCTCTCGGCGCTGGTGTTGCTGTTGTTCACCTTCGTCATGAACACCCTGGCAGAACTGATTCGTCAGCGTCTGCGCAAGAAATACTCGTCGCTTTAAGCAAAGGTAGAAGTCTGTGAAACAGAACTCCCTGAAAGGATGGTTCAAGAGCGGCGCCCCGGGCGTCTGGATCAGCGGTGGCGCGGTGTCCATCGCGGTCATCATGACCATTGGCCTGTTGGCCGTGATTGCCGTGCGTGGTCTGGGTCACTTCTGGCCCGCGGACCTGGTCCACGCCCATTACGACGTACCGGGCCAGGCCAATCACCTGGTCATCGGTGAAGTGGTACAGAAAGAAGAAGTGCCCCGTGCCCGTCTGAAGAGCGCCGGTTTGCCGGTGCCGGATGAAGGCCCGGAATTCATGACCCGCGAGCTGATCAAGGTCGGCAACCGTGATTTGAACGGCAACGACTTCACCTGGATCGTCGGCGAGTGGCTGACCAACCAGACCACGCCGCCGGAGCTGATGGCGATCGAACGTCGCGAGTGGGGCAACTTCTACGGCTACCTGGTCAACGTCAAACAGGACGGCAAGGTCATCGCCGAGGGCGAAGCTGCATGGCCTGAGCTGCAGGCGCGGATCAACCGGGTGAACGGTCTGGCGGCACAGCTGAAGTCGCTGGAAAAGACTGACATTGGTGCAATCAACGCAGGGCTGGAACGCATCCGTCTGCACGGTCGCAAACTGGAACTGGAAGGCAAGCTCGACGCCACCGCGCAAGCGGACATGGAATCCGAGCGCGCCGAACTGAATGCGCGTTATCAGGACATCGAAGCACGTCTGGCCGATCTGCATGCGCAGTTCAACCGCGACGCCCTGACCGCTCGCGATGCCAACGGCAAAGAGATTGAAATCGGTCTGGGCAAAGTGGTTCACGCCTACCAGCCAAACGCGATGAGCACCTTTACCAAAGTCGGTTTCTACTTCAGCAAGATCTGGGAATTCCTTTCGGACGACCCGCGTGAAGCGAACACCGAAGGCGGTATTTTCCCGGCGATCTTCGGCACCGTGATGATGACGTTGATCATGGCGATGATCGTCACCCCGTTCGGCGTGCTGGCGGCGGTGTACCTGCGCGAATACGCCAAGCAGAACACCCTGACGCGGATCATCCGTATCGCGGTGAACAACCTCGCCGGCGTACCGGCGATCGTTTACGGCGTGTTCGGTCTGGGCTTCTTCGTTTATGTGTTGGGTGGTTCGGTTGACCGCTTGTTCTTCCCCGAAGCGCTGCCGGCACCGACCTTCGGTACACCGGGTCTGCTCTGGGCGTCGCTGACGTTGGCACTGCTGGCGGTGCCGGTGGTGATTGTGGCGACCGAGGAAGGTCTGGCGCGTATCCCGCGTACCGTACGTGAAGGCTCGTTGGCCCTCGGCGCGACCAAGGCTGAAACCTTGTGGAAGATCGTCATCCCGATGGCCAGCCCGGCAATGATGACCGGCATGATCCTCGCCGTGGCTCGCGCCGCCGGTGAAGTGGCGCCGCTGATGCTGGTGGGTGTGGTGAAACTGGCGCCGTCGCTGCCGGTGGACGGCAACTACCCGTACCTGCACCTGGACCAGAAGATCATGCACCTGGGCTTCCACATCTATGACGTCGGCTTCCAGAGCCCGAACGTCGAAGCGGCGCGTCCGCTGGTGTACGCCACGGCGCTGTTGCTGGTGTTGGTCATCGCGACCTTGAACCTGTCGGCGGTGTATATCCGTAACCACCTGCGCGAAAAATACAAAGCACTGGATAGCTGATTTGCAGCACTGATTTCTATGTGGGAGCGAGCCTGCTCGCGAAGGCATCACCGCGGTTTCATAGACAAACCGCAGCGCCTGAATCGCCAGCAGGCTGGCTCCCACAAAAAACCGAACCGAATTTGTTAGCACAGGGAGCCTCCCATGCAGCACGAAACACATAGCCACGGCATCAACATGTCTGCCCTGGGCCGCGACAAGCAGAGCCTGAATCTCGAACAGGAAACCGTGGCCATCGAAGTACCCGGCCTGAGCCTGTACTACGGCGAGAAACAAGCGCTGTTCGACGTCAGCATGAACATCCCGAAACAGCGCGTAACCGCATTCATCGGTCCGTCCGGCTGCGGCAAGTCGACCTTGCTGCGCACCTTCAACCGCATGAACGACCTGGTTGACGGCTGCCGCGTCGAAGGCGCGATCAACCTTTACGGCAACAACATCTATCGCAAGGGCGAAGACGTGGCTGAGCTGCGTCGTCGCGTCGGCATGGTGTTCCAGAAGCCCAACCCGTTCCCGAAGACCATCTACGAAAACGTCGTCTACGGTCTGCGCATCCAAGGCATCAACAAGAAGCGCATCCTCGACGAAGCGGTCGAGTGGGCGTTGAAAGGTGCGGCGCTGTGGGACGAAGTCAAAGATCGCCTGCATGAGTCGGCTCTCGGCCTGTCCGGTGGTCAGCAACAGCGTCTGGTCATCGCTCGCACCATCGCGGTTGAGCCGGAAGTGCTGCTGCTCGATGAACCGTGCTCGGCCCTCGACCCGATCTCGACGCTGAAAGTCGAAGAGCTGATCTACGAGTTGAAGTCCAAGTTCACCATTGTCATCGTGACCCACAACATGCAACAGGCCGCGCGGGTGTCCGACTACACGGCGTTCATGTACATGGGCAAACTGGTGGAATTTGGCGACACCGATACCCTGTTCACCAATCCGGCGAAGAAGCAGACCGAAGACTACATCACCGGTCGTTATGGCTGACAGTTGCGGGTTATTCACAGAATTGACGCTGCGGCCCACCGCACCTTACCGGACGCTCCAAGGACGCCAACATGATTAGTAAAGAAGGCCTTACCCATCACATCTCCGCGCAGTTCAACGCTGAGCTTGAGGAAGTGCGCAGCCACCTCCTGGCCATGGGCGGGCTGGTCGAGAAGCAGGTCAACGACGCGGTGACCGCGCTGATCGAGGCCGACTCCGGTCTGGCTCAGCAGGTGCGCGAGATCGATGACCAGATCAACCAGATGGAACGCAACATCGACGAAGAATGCCTGCGCATTCTCGCTCGTCGTCAGCCGGCAGCGTCCGACCTGCGTTTGATCATCAGCATTTCCAAGTCGGTGATCGACCTTGAGCGCATCGGCGACGAAGCGACCAAGATCGCCCGCCGCGCGATTCAGTTGTGCGAAGAGGGCGAAGCGCCGCGCGGTTACGTCGAGGTTCGCCACATTGGCGACCAGGTGCGCAATATGGTTCGCGATGCACTGGACGCGTTTGCCCGTTTCGACGCCGATCTGGCGTTGTCGGTGGCGCAATACGACAAGATCATCGACCGCGAATACAAGACCGCCCTGCGCGAGCTGGCGACCTACATGATGGAAGACCCGCGCTCTATCTCGCGGGTCTTGAGCATTATCTGGGTGCTGCGTTCGCTGGAGCGTATCGGCGACCACGCGCGCAATATCTCCGAATTGGTCATTTACCTGGTGCGCGGCACCGACGTGCGCCACATGGGCCTCAAGCGCATGAAGGAAGAAGTTGAAGGCACAAGCGGCGAAACCGCTAATGTTCCGGGCAATGCTGACGATAAGTAAGATTGCCTGAGAAAAGCGCCCGGCCCTTTGGCCGGGCGTTTTTGTTTGTGCTTTTCATGGGCAGATTCGAATTAAAAAGCAGCACCCGCGAACGAAAAGTCCCGGCGTGACTGAAGAGTTTTGGCAATGTGCCATCAGCCAGCGTTATGCTTGCCGGGATTTTAATAGGGGTGTTGGATGAGCAAGATCAGTGTGTTGGTCGTGGACGATGCTTCGTTCATTCGTGACCTGGTGAAAAAGTGCCTGCGTAATTACTTCCCGGGGATCCGCACCGAGGACGCCGTCAACGGTAAAAAGGCCCAGGCCATGCTGGCCAGGGAAGCCTTCGACCTGGTTCTGTGCGACTGGGAAATGCCGGAAATGTCCGGTCTCGAACTGCTGACCTGGTGCCGCGAGCAAGACAACCTCAAGACCATGCCATTCGTCATGGTGACCAGCCGTGGCGACAAGGAAAACGTCGTGCAGGCGATTCAGGCCGGCGTTTCCGGCTACGTCAGCAAGCCGTTCACCAACGAGCAACTGCTGACCAAGGTCAAACAGGCGCTGAACAAGGTCGGCAAGCTCGACACCCTGATGAACAGTGCGCCGACCAAAATGAACTCGGCGTTCGGTAACGATTCGCTGAGCGCATTGACTGGCGGCAAGCCTGCCGTGGTCGGTGGTGCGCCGGCGGCGGCGGTCAACCCGTTTGCCAAGCCTGCCGCTGCCGCTCCTGCGCCCGCCGCTGCGCCATCGCGTGGTTTGCTCAATAGCCCACCGGTCAAGGCGCCAGTCGCCGCGTCGGCTCCGGCCAGCGGGCGCGGTCAAGGTCAGTTGCGTCTGCCAAGCGGTACTCAGCAATGCGTGATCAAAGCGCTGAGCATCAAGGAAGCGTTGCTGGTGGTGAAACGCACCGAGACCCTGCCGCAGATCCTCGACAGCGCCGTGCTCGATCTGGAGCAGGGCGACAACGCCGAGATTGCCCGCCTCAATGGCTACCTGCACGCCGTCGTCGCGTTTGAGCCGAAACCGGACAGCGAATGGCTGCAACTGACCTTCCGTTTCGTCGATCAGGACGCGCAGAAGCTCGACTACATCTCCCGCCTGATCGCCCGCGGCACGGCGCAGAAGCACTTCGTTCCGGGCGCGTAATCGGCGTCTGTGAAAACATCGCAGCCTTCGGCAGCTCCTACATTGGAATGCATTTTCCCTGTAGGAGCTGCCGAAGGCTGCGATCTTTTGCTTTGTGCGCTGGGCAAATTGAAACATCTGTCGACTAGCCTGGTCTGCTTCACCTGCTAGGCTCATTTCCAGGCCTTACTTCGACAGACTCTTGCCCATGCTCGCGCGCCTGCTGTTTTTCTGTGGTCTTTTCATGGCCTCCACCTCGGCTGTGGCCATGACCATTTACAAATCCACCGATGCCAACGGCGTGGTCTCGTACAGTGACCGGCCGAGCAAAGGCTCGCAGGTGTTCGTTTTTCAGGACCGCATGGTCGAGCGCCTCGAGCGGCAGGTCTATCTCGACATCAAAAAACAGAAGGGCACTGACGTGGTGTTCGTGCGCAACGATCTGTATGCACCGGTCGAGGTGGCGCTGGCGTTTACCGGGATGAGTAACGTCCGCGGCGCGCCGGCACAAACCATCCGCCGGGTGCTGCCCGCGCGCAGCAATACGCGTCTGGCGCTGCTGACGGCGATTAGCGGTGGCAAACCGTTGGTGTATACGCCGCAGTTCCATTACTCCCTCGGCGACCCCACAGGCACCGCGCATGGCTATCGCTACCCACTGCCATGGCGTGGCGGACCGTTTCGTCTGAGCCAGGGCGCCAACGGCCAGTACAGCCACTACGGGCCGAAGAATCGTTATGCGATGGACATCGCCATGCCAGTGGGCACGCCGATCATTGCCGCGCGGGCGGGGGTGGTGGTGAAAACCGAAAACGCGCAGAGCGGGCGCGGCAATGATGCCTCCGGCAATTTCGTGCGGGTGCTGCATGACGACGGCACCATGGGCGTGTACCTGCACCTCAAGCAAGGCTCGGTGAGCGTGCGCGAAGGGCAAAGGGTAGCGGTGGGCAGTCCGTTGGCGCTGTCCGGTAATACCGGCAACAGCAGCGGCCCGCATTTGCACTTTGTCGTGCAGCGCAATACCGGTGAGGGGCTGGTGTCGATTCCGTATCAGTTCAACCAGCCGCTGGGGGCCTTGCCCAACTTTGCGCTGGGCAAGCAGTAAACAGCAAAAGATCGCAGCCTTCGGCAGCTCCTACATTGGAATGCGATCCCCTGTAGGAGCTGCCGCAGGTTCGGGCCGCGATCGGACGATCTTTTAACAGGCAATGCGGTCACCCGCATTGCACTCAATCCAGCATCAACACCTTGGCCAGCACAATCTTCGGCCCTTTCATCTTCTTGATGATGATGCGCAGACCTTCGACTTCCAGCACTTCTTCCTCTTCCGGCACCCGTTTCAGGGTTTCGTAGATCAGTCCGGCAAGGGTTTCCGCTTCAATGTGGTCAAGGTCGATGCCCAGCAGGCGTTCCACCTTGAACAGCGGCGTATCACCGCGAACCAAAAGCTTGCCCGGCTGATAGGCGAGGATCCCGCGCTCAGCCTTGCGGTGTTCGTCCTGAATGTCGCCGACCAGCACTTCCAGCACGTCTTCCATGGTCAGGTAGCCGATGATGTTGCCGTCAGCCTCCTCGACCACGGCGAAGTGCGAGCCGCCCTTGCGGAACTGCTCCAGCAACTGCGACAGCGGCATATGCCGCGACACGCGCTCCAGCGGACGGGTCAGCTCGGCCAGGTTGAACGACTCGGGAATGTGGTCCAGTGCCGCCAGTTCCAGCAGCAGATCCTTGATGTGCAGCAGGCCGACGAACTCCTGGCGCTCGCTGTCGTACACCGGATAACGGCTGAACTTGTGGCGACGGAACATCGCCAGGATTTCTTTCAGCGGTGCGTTGAATTCCAGCGTGATCAGGTCTTCGCGGGAGTTGGCCCAGTCGACCACTTCCAGCTCGCCCATCTCGACTGCCGAGGCCAATACGCGCATGCCCTGATCGCTCGGATCCTGGCCACGGCTGGAGTGCAGGATCAGTTTCAGTTCTTCGCGGCTGTAATGGTGTTCGTGGTGCGGGCCGGGTTCGCCTTGGCCGGCGATACGCAGAATCGCGTTGGCGCTGGCGTTGAGCAGGTAGATCGCCGGGTACATCGCCCAGTAGAACAGGTACAGCGGCACCGCCGTCCACAGCGACAGCAGCTCGGGTTTGCGGATCGCCCAGGATTTCGGGGCCAGTTCGCCGACCACAATGTGCAGGTAGGAAATGATGAAGAACGCAGTGAAGAACGATACGCCCTTGATGATCTCTGGCGACTGCACGCCGACCGCACTCAGCAGTGGCTCGAGAATGTGCGCAAACGCCGGCTCACCGACCCAGCCGAGGCCGAGGGAGGCAAGAGTAATACCGAGTTGACACGCCGAGAGGTACGCATCGAGCTGACTGTGCACGGTGCGCAGGATATGTCCGCGCCAGCCGTTCTGATCAGCGATGGCCTCGACCCGGGTCGAGCGCAGTTTGACCATGGCGAATTCCGCCGCAACGAAAAAGCCGTTGAGCAAAACCAGGATCAGAGCAAAAAGAATCATGCCGAAATCGGCGAATATTGTTGCGAGGGACAAGCCAGGGGAAGGGTCCATGATGGAGTTTTGCGGGTTCCGTGTGATTCAAAAGAGAGAAAAGTCGCGCCTGAAAGGCAGGCACAAGTCAGCCAATGTAGCGGCTGACCTGGCGATTGCCTAGTGCGACATTACTCAGCGGTGCTGATCGCCCGTGCGCTGGCCACTTGCGCCGGGGCGAAATGGCAGGTGAAGGTGCTGCCATGACCGGGCACGCTGCTGATCTCCATGCGCGCGCGGTGGCGCAGCAACACGTGTTTGACGATGGCCAGGCCAAGGCCGGTGCCGCCGGTGTTGGAGTTGCGGCTGGAGTCGACGCGGTAGAAGCGTTCGGTCAGGCGCGGCAGATGTTTGCTGTCGATGCCGATCCCGGAATCCTGCACGCTCAGGTGTGCGCCCTGATCGTCGCCCCACCAGCGAATGCGGATGTTGCCCTCGGCCGGGGTGTACTTCACGGCGTTGAACACCAGATTGGAAAACGCGCTGCGCAATTCCGCCTCGCTACCCTTGAGCAGGAGGCCGGCGTCGGCTTCGAGGGTGATGCGTTGATTCTTCGAGCCGGACAATTGCTGCGCATCGCTTTTGATCGATTGCAGCAAGGTGTCGACCTGCACGGGTTGGTTGTCCGACGGGTAATCGGTGGCTTCCAGTTTCGCCAGCAACAACAAATCGTTGAGCAGCGTCTGCATGCGCCCGCCCTGTTGTTGCATTTGCTGCAGGGCGCGGCTCCAGCGCGGATTCACTTCCTCGACGTTGTCGAGCAGGGTTTCCAGATAGCCGCAGATCACCGTTAGCGGCGTGCGCAATTCGTGGGAGACGTTGGCGATGAAGTCTTTGCGCATCTGCTCCAGCTGATGGATGCGCGTAACGTCGCGCACCAGCATCAAGTGCTCGTTGTTGCCGTAGCGGGTCAGGTACAGCTGAATGCGTACGCGATCATTGGTCGGCGAGGGGATTTCCAGCGGTTCGGCGTAGCTGTCCTGCTCGAAATATTCCTTGAAGCGCGGATGCCGCACCAGGTTGGTTACCGGTTGACCACTGTCTTGCGGGGTCTTGAGGCCGAGCAGGGTTTCAGCAGCGCGGTTCCACCATTCCAGGTTGCCGTCGCTGTCGAGCATGATCACCGCGTCTTTCAGCGCTGCGGTGGACTCCTGCACCCGGTCGATCACCGCCTGCAGGCGCCCGCGCACGCGTTGGTCGCGGCGTTGCAGGTGGTAGATGCTGTCGAACACTTCGCCCCACAGGCCATAGCCATCGGGCGGTGCTTCATCGGGTTGGTGCTGACGCAGCCACTCGTGCAGCCGCAGCAATTGCTTGAGCGTCCAGCCCAGATAAATCCCCAGTCCCGCCGCGAGGCTCCAGCCGTAATAGCCGGTGATCAGGCCGATCACCAGGCAAGCGGTGACCAGCAACAGCATGTGGCGAATCAGGGTGCCATGCCAGTTTTGATTCACGGAGCGTCCTTACGCAGCTTCGAGTTTCAAGCCGCAAGCTTCAAGCTAAAGCGGATCGGCTTTTACTTGCCGCTTATAGCTAGAAGCTTGCAGCTGCTTTTTTATGCCTTGGTGGAAAACCGGTAGCCGGTGCCGCGCACGGTTTGTACCAGATTTTCGTAGGCGTCGCCGAGGGCCTTGCGCAGGCGGCGGATGTGCACGTCGACGGTGCGCTCTTCAACGTAGACGTTGCCGCCCCAGACCTGATCGAGCAACTGGCCACGGGTGTAGGCGCGTTCCTGGTGGGTCATGAAGAATTGCAGCAGACGGTATTCGGTCGGGCCCATCTCGGCGGGTTTGCCGTCGATGGTCACGCGGTGGCTGATCGGGTCGAGCAGCAGGCCGCCGACTTCAATCGGCGCTTCGCCGTCGGTCGGACCGGCGCGGCGCAGCACGGCTTTGAGACGGGCAACCAGTTCACGCGGGGAAAACGGTTTGGTGATGTAGTCGTCGGCGCCGACTTCCAGACCCTGGATCTTGTTGTCCTCTTCGCCCTTGGCGGTGAGCATGATGATCGGGATGTCCCCGGTCAGCTCATCGCGTTTCAAGCGGCGGGCCAGTTCGATGCCGGAGGTGCCGGGCAGCATCCAGTCGAGCAGGATCAGGTCCGGCTTGCGGTCGACGATGATGGCGTGTGCCTGCTGCGAGTTCTCTGCCTCGAGGCAGTCATAGCCGGCCATTTCCAACGCAACGGCGATCATTTCGCGAATGGGCGCTTCGTCGTCGACGATCAGAATGCTCCTGCCAACCATGCCTTAATCCTCTTGTCATTTAACTGTCTTGCGCCGCATTAGATAACGGAATTATTGCAGTCGTGTGACAGTATTTTAGTCCGGCGGCGATTGGACGAATCCTGAACTAAGCTCTTAGTCCGAATCCTGACAACCACAAAAGAAGGTTTCCATGACTCAAATGACTGTTTCTTTCAAAGCCTTGTTGATGGCTGCTGCGCTTACTCTGCCTGGATTTGCACTGGCCGCGGATCCCGCGATGGAGAAGGACGGCATGTACACCGATCACAAGGGCATGACCCTGTATACCTTCGCCAAGGACTCCGCCGGAAAGTCCGCTTGTAACGACAAATGCGCTGCGAATTGGCCGCCGTTGAAGGCTGAGGCCGGCGATAAGTCGATGGGCGACTGGACGGTGATCAAGCGTGACGACGGCTCAATGCAATGGGCTTACCAAGGCATGCCGCTGTACACCTTCGTGATGGACAAGAAAGCCGGTGACATGACCGGTGACGGCAAAATGGACGGCGCGTGGAAAGTCGCCAAAGCCAAATAAACGCGGTCCCCCTGTAGGAGTGAGCCTGCTCGCGATAGCGGTGTGTCAGTCAGCATTTTCGTTTCTGACACACCGCTATCGCGAGCAGGCTCACTCCTACTTTGATTTGCGCTTAGTGCAACGCGTAATCCAGCACGATCCCGACGAATATCGCCAACCCGGCCCAATGGTTGTGCAAAAACGCCTTGAAACAGCGCATCCGGTCGCGATCTCGCGTGTACCAAAACTCCCAGGCATAGCACCCAGCTGCGACCAGCAAGCCAAGGTGAAACCACGTCCCCAACTCGAACTTCGACCCCGCCAGCAACAGACAGCCCAGCGACAGCGCCTGCAAACTCAGGATGATCACCCGATCCGCTTCGCCAAACAGAATCGCCGTCGATTTCACGCCGATCTTCAAATCGTCATCGCGATCAGTCATCGCGTAATAGGTGTCGTAACCCACCGTCCACAGCAGGTTGGCGATCCACAGCAGCCACGCCGCCGCCGGCAGCTCGCCGGTTTCGGCGGTGAACGCCATTGGCATGCCCCAGGAGAACGCCGCGCCCAGCACCACTTGCGGGTAATAGGTGTAGCGCTTCATGAACGGATAAGTGAACGCCAGCGCCAGACCGCCCAGCGACAGCCAGATGGTCGGCGCATTGGTGCACAGTACCAGCAGGAAACTTACGCCCATCAACAGCGCGAAGAACACCAAGGCTTCTTTCGAACTGATTCTGCCCGCAGCTAAAGGCCGTTGTGCGGTGCGTTTGACGTGGCCGTCGACCTTGCGATCCGCCCAGTCATTGATCACGCAGCCACCGGCGCGGGTCAGCACCACGCCGAGGACGAAAATCACCACGTTGGCCAACGACGGCGAGCCTTTGCCGGCAATCCACAACGCCCACAGCGTCGGCCACAGCAGCAGATAGATGCCGATCGGCTTGTCCATGCGCGTCAACTGAATGAAATCCCACGCGCGCGGGTTCAAGCGGTTCAGGGACTTGAGCAGGCTTTGATACATCAGCAGTTCTCCGGATGGGCGCCGGCGGCGCTCCACAGGCTCGGCAGAAAGATTTCCGCCACCAGTACGCTCAGCGCGCCACGGTCGAACCGGGAGCGACGTCCCCATAAACCGGGCGCTTTGGCGGCCTGCGGCAACCATTCTTCAGGGTAGTGGCAAACTTCGAGGGCGCGGCGCTGGAACGCCTGATCACAAAACAGCAGTTCGCCCAGCGAGCGACTGCCCAGTTCGTCCATGTGCAAACCGTCGCCCTGCAGAGCGGCGCGCGAGGCCACGCTACGGGCGAAGACCCAGGCTTCGCCGTGGCCGCGCAAATACACTTCGCGCACCCAGCCCTCGCTGCCTTCGGCCAGATCCAGCGCAGCGCATTCGTCGGCGCGCAGGGTGTCCCAGCCCTCGAACAATGGCGTGACGCTGAAGCCATCGTTGGACAAACGCGTGAGTCGGCGGGTCAGGGAGCCTTCGTCGAACAACCAGTCCAGCGTCAGCGAATCGGGGAGAGGCGTCAGTCGGTTTTGAGTCAGCCAGAGCGGGGCCGGGCCGGAATTTGTCTGTTGCACAATGAGTCATTATTGGCCGCAAATGAGGCGCCGAGCTTACCATGGCGGGCAGCGACATTGATTGATCCGGGGTGCCATTGCGCCGAACAGGCTTGCATCTGCCCGGCTCCATCAGTACAAAACGCCCTGAGCCGGATGGCAGCGCAACACCCATCGACTATCCGCGCCGGCAATAAGCCTGAACCCTGAGGAAGTACCTGAATGAAAAAGTGGCAATGTGTGGTCTGCGGCCTGATCTACAACGAAGCCGACGGCTGGCCGGATGACGGCATTGCGCCGGGCACCCTGTGGCAGGACGTGCCGGAAGACTGGCTGTGCCCGGACTGCGGCGTCGGCAAGATGGACTTTGAAATGATCGAAATCAACTAAGCAAAACAAGGGAGTAAGGCATGAGCGCACCTGTCGTAATCATTGGCACCGGGCTTGCGGGCTACAACCTGGCCCGCGAGTTTCGCAAGCTTGATAGCGAAACCCCGCTGCTGCTGATCACTGCCGATGACGGCCGCTCTTACTCCAAACCGATGCTCTCTACCGGTTTCGGCAAGAACAAGGACGCCGATGGTCTGAGCATGGCCGAGCCGGGCGCCATGGCCGAGCAGTTGAAGGCCGAGGTGCGCACTCATACGCGCATCAGCGGCATCGACGCTGGCCATAAACGCCTATGGATCGGCGAAGAAGCGGTTTATTACCGTGATCTGATCCTCGCCTGGGGCGCAGAAACCGTGCGCGTGCCGATTGAAGGCGATGGCAGCGATCTGGTGTTCCCGATCAATGACCTCGAAGACTATGCGCGTTTCCGTGCCGCTGCGGCGGGCAAGCGCCGGGTGCTGCTGCTGGGCGCCGGCCTGATCGGTTGTGAATTCGCCAACGACCTGATCCTCGGTGGCTACGACGTGCAACTGGTTGCACCGTGCGAACAAGTCATGCCGACTCTGCTGCACCCAGCGGCTGCGGCAGCGTTGCAGGCAGGGTTGGAAAGCATTGGTGCGAAATTCCATCTCGGCCCGGTGCTGACCCGCCTGCAAAAAGTCGCTGACGGTCTGGAAGCGCATCTGTCCGACGGTCAGGTCATCCCGTGCGACGTGGTGGTGTCGGCGATCGGCCTGCGTCCACGCATCGATCTGGCGGCAGCCGCCGGCGTACAGGTCAACCGTGGTGTCGTCGTCGATCGTCACCTGAAGACTTCTCACGCCAATATCTACGCCCTGGGTGACTGCGCGGAAGTCGACGGGCTGAATCTGTTGTACGTGATGCCCCTCATGAGCTGTGCGCGAGCGCTGGCACAAACCCTGGCTGGAAACACTGCGGCGGTAAGCTACGGTCCGATGCCGATTACTGTGAAAACCCCGGTTTGTCCCTTGGTGGTTTCGCCACCGCCACGTGGTAGCGAAGGTGTTTGGACAATCGAAGGGCAGGGCGCCGACATCAAGGCGCTGTGCCACAGCGCCGACGGTCAGTTGCTTGGTTATGCGCTGACCGGCGCTGCAGTCATGGAAAAACTCGCCCTGAACAAACAGCTTCCGGCCTTGCTGGCGTAAATACCGGTCGTTCTGTCGGAATCACCCCGCTTTTGCCCCTACAAAGGTCGCGGGGAGACTGGCGCCGCCGGTATCCGCGTGCCATTCTCACTCCCGTCTGCCGCAGAGTAGAGCCTGCGGCGCCTTGGGCGCTGTTCCAACGAGAACAGCACGGACATAACAACAAAAAACCGTCAAAGGGGCTTCACTAATGCGTAAACCAGAACTCGCCGCTGCAATCGCTGAAAAAGCAGATCTGACCAAAGAACAGGCCAACCGCGTACTCAACGCCGTTCTCGAAGAAATCACCGGCGCTCTGCACCGCAAGGACAGCGTGACGCTGGTAGGCTTCGGCACCTTCCTGCAACGCCACCGCGGCGCCCGCACCGGCAAAAACCCGCAAACCGGCGAGCCGGTGAAAATCAAGGCCAGCAACACCGTTGCGTTCAAGCCAGGCAAGTCGTTGAAAGACAGCGTTAATCCATAATTGCGGCGGATCCCCTGAATAGCGGGGGAACACCGTAATAAAAAATGGGCACACCGATTGCGGTCGGGTGCCCATTTTTTGTGGCTGCAAGCCAGGTTATTGGCGGCGGAAGCAGGCTTTGCCGTTGCCAAAATCCACTGCCAGGCAATTTGGCTCAACGGCCAATTGCAGATCTTTGAACAACACAGAAAGATCGCCGTTGGCAGGGTCAGGATAGGCTTGCCAGTCCAGCGTCGCCCATCTAGTTTTCGGCATGACGGTGAACCACTCGATTTCATCAGGAGAATTTTGTGTATGTAAGCCGATTTTCGCCAAAGCGTTGTTTGGGGAAAACGGCACTGTCAGCGTGTTTTGCTGCGAGTCTGTCCAAACCTCCTTCAACGTCGAACCGTCTTCGAATTGCCAATGAACTTCCACTGGATGGATCGCAGGTGGTGAGACCGGATCGAAGTGATAAAACGTCAACCAATAGTTATGGTCAACTCGTTCTCGCTCTTCTGGAGTCAGATATTGGCTGGTGGTCGCCAGATCAAATCCGATTGGTTGTTCGAACGTTAAGGGCTGGTTTTTTCGTTTCTTCCAGCCAATGTTGAAGGCTCGGCTGTCCCCCGCGACATCGAACCATTGATAAGCTCCACGATTAGGATCTGTGCCAAAGCCAATTTTTTTCAGCGTTCTCTGGTGATCGTAAGGAAACCAGAGGTCTGTTTGTTGATTCGAGTTCAAGAGCAATTGACCCGGTGGGCCTGAATTGAACTCAAGACTGACCATCACGGGCTTCAGGGGCGGCGGCGGAGGCTGGTGATCGTACCGTAGCTCTAAAACGTAGCTCTCTTTAGCCAACTCATTTTTTTCTCTGTCGGCATATTCCTTGAGTTCGACCAGAGTTCTCTCGCGTGAAAGATTGTAGGAAAGCTTCTTTGCTGGCTGGGCAGCAGGCTCTTGCTCCAGCATGAGAGTGTTTTCCTCGACATACCAGTTTCCCTTGGCGACACCGCCAGCCGATCCGTAGGCGATACCAGCAGAAAAAGTGCCGTCCTTACGCAACAGCAACTCGGCGGCCATTTCCATGGCACCAGACAGGTAGTAATGACCGTCCAGTGGCGAGGTGTCTGCGGATGCGTGGGTAACGGGAAGCCACATCAGCGCTGCGAACAACAGCGGTTTCAATTCCATGAGGTAATGCTCCTTACCAGCTCCCGAAGGGAATGCCGAATTTTTCGATGTAGGCTTTAGATTCAGGTGATAGAGACAGTGCGTACCGCCCCTCGTTTTTTCCTTGATACGGGCCTACCTTCATTACACTCCCTTCGACCCGAGTAATCTCGACAGACTCGAGGCAAGCGGCCCCTAGCCAGACCTTTGCAATACCGCCGGGTGCCAAGCCAATACCCATGTTATCGCGGTAGTCCGTGATCCATTTTCCATCAGCCCTGCAGAAAGCTTTTTCCGGCTTTCGCATGATTTCCCGAGCCGATTCGGAAATGGTGATGTAAGCCTCATAGGTTTGAGGTTCGGCCAGGGATTGCCATCGTACGTAGATCAAGCGGGGCAGGT
Organism: Pseudomonas sp. MYb2; assembly: GCF_002979955.1. Taxonomy (NCBI): domain Bacteria; kingdom Pseudomonadati; phylum Pseudomonadota; class Gammaproteobacteria; order Pseudomonadales; family Pseudomonadaceae; genus Pseudomonas; species Pseudomonas sp. MYb2. The sequence continues at coordinate 322,124 of NZ_PCQC01000001.1, read as the reverse complement.
CGGCGCCGGTGATATCCCGTCCTGCGCCACTTCCGGGGTTTTCTGGCCACCCTGCGGGCGTGCCTTTGTTATCAGCGGGAGCTCTTACCGAAGCAATCCCGGCTCCGGCACGTCGGAATACTCGCTCTCGAATATCCACCACATCGGCGGTTTCAATCCAGACCTCCATGTAGTCCGGTGCTCCAAAGCCAAGGAACCATGGATGCTTGTCCGCAGCTTGGGAGACGTCTAGTCCGCAGCCGGCCAATAATATGCCTAGAAGGAAGTACATTGTTTTCCTGATAGGTCGAGTGAAGTCATTCATGGGGGTGCACCACTCGTTGGTTGTTCTTGGTTGGTCGGTTGATGAAAACAATATTCAAGTCGCTGCTGTTCAAGCCCTTGGCCGCATTCCAGTGAGCAGAGAGATGTATATAGCGGCTACGTAACAATGACCTTTCTTTGATAGTCAGGCCTTCGACGGGAGACTCGCCCAAGGCGTAGGACTGGAGCTTCCTGTGAATGGGGACCAACTCTTCGGGCAGATTCAGATTCGGCGTATCTGGGATGACCTTGAACGGCACATTTGCTCTGACCGCAAGCTCACGCATGATGCGCAGATACACCAGCGACAGCTCGCTATGTACTGGCCGCTCAATGCTGGTCGCCGCGTAAACCCGCTTTTGAGGATCCGGGCTTGATCTACCATTTGCTGTTGATTGAGTAACGGCTCTTTCCCAAAAATCCACGCGCAAATGACTGCCCGGGAGGTCCTCATCGATGACGCCTTTTGCAAACCAGGCAAATGCTTCTTTCTCGGCAGCAACATAGGCTGCACTGCGGGTCGCGTCCTTGTCTCGGCTGATAGTGCTGGTGATCGGGTTGCTCAGCAGAAGTTTTTCCTTGGCTCTGGGCAAGTAGCCGCCGCCCAGATCCGAGTGAGCGCCGGGCAAAACCAGATCGATGTCGCCCAGGCTGTTGAGTGCAAAGTTCTCGCGATATTCATCGCGCGCAACCAGATGGACTACTTTGTTGGCGCAACCATCAGGCAGCTTTAAATCGAGTCCGGAGTTTCTGCTGTTAGCGCCGGTAAAATCGAACAGCCATGGGTTGGCGATTGCTGCAACGGTGTCAAACAGACCAATGAAATTGATGCTGATGCTCGATTGCGGACGCCAGTCAAAGGTGCTTGAGAGTGCCGGAGAACCTGCTGGAAGCGCATCTGCGAGAATACTGCGCTCGCCTTTGAGAACCTCATTTGCAAAGTGTCGAGCCGCGGCGGCACCACGACTGAAGCCGAAAATATCGAACTCGATCTTTTCTATAAGTAGATTGGGATTCTTACCGATCAGTGAGCGCACTTGACCGATAATTTTTTCAGGGCTCTGCTCCACACGAGCTGATACGCCAGTCTCTCCTCGGCCTGTCGCTTGTGCGTAAAGTGAGTCACCTGCGTCAGCTGTTGTGCCAATACCTTCGATGTACACGCGCAAAGAGGCGTTTCTCGTTTTCTCCGACAGTGTTTCGAAGGAATGATCCGTATACAGCTCATACAGCCGCACAATATTGCTCGCATCATTTCCATAACTGTTGTCCGGCGAACTCCCGTTTCCGTCGTAACCGTAGGTGGCGCAGTGCTGCTGGATCTCTGCAGCCGCTTCCGCGAGATTGGCGTCTGCGGCGTAGCACGCGGCGACCGTCTCGCTGTTGTCCTTGTTATTCCCGGTGCCATCGAAAAACACGCCGATACGCAGAGTAATTCCCCCCGGCGTCTCATCGTCCAGGTCGACTTCTTCCTCCTCTTCCTCGAGCTCTTCCTCTGCACGCGCGTTTACCGCTGGCGCAACGCGTAATGCGCTATCCAGTCCAGGCAGCAGCAGATGGGGGGCTTCACTGTCGTGTGGCTTGCGGCCCGTTTCGATTTCCGTGCTGCTGAAAATGCCGCCCGCATCGATCACTAGGTGATGGCCGCCGGCTTTCAGCGTGATGCTGGCGCCGGCATCCAGCACCACACTGGCGCCGGCCTTCAGGTGCACTTGCTGGCCGGCCTCGATGTCGAGAGACTTTCCAGCCTGGGTGTAACTGCTGCCATTGATGGTTTCGCGGCGTTCGTTGCCCACTTCCAGTTGAAGGCTATTGCCGATTTTCTGTGCCATGTCGCGTTGCGCGCGCAGGTAGATCAGTTCCTGTCCGGCGCGATCTTCAATCGACAGTTCGTTGTAGCCGCCATTGCGCGGCGAGCTTTCGCTGCGCAAGACGGTTCTGGTTTTGTGGTCGGGTAAAGAGTAGGGCGGCGTGGTAACTCTGTTGGCCACACACCCGGTGATCAGCGGTTTGTCCGGGTCACCCTCCAAAAAGGACACCACGACTTCCATGCCGACCCGCGGAATGGTCACGGCTCCAAAATGATCTCCGGCCCAACTGCTCGCCACGCGTACCCAGCAACTGCTGCGCTCACTGTTGAGTTCTTTGCGATCCCAGGGAAGTTCGATCTTCACGCGACCTAACTCATCGCAGTAAATCTCTTCGTCTTCGGGGCCGGTGACCCGTGCGGTCTGGATCACCAGCGGGCGGCGTGGTGCAGGCAGCGGTGGCCGGAAAACCACCTCAGCGGGAATCACGCTAAAGCGATTTCGGTAGCCTTGGGTGAAACCATCGGCGGTTTTGACGTCGCTGGGGCCGAACTCCTCAAGCACTTGTGGCTGTCGGCCTTCATGGCTGACGCTGAGCAAAAGCCACAGGTCGTTGCACTTTTTACGCGGGTGTCCGGTCAGCTCAAACAGGTGGCCACAACGCAGATTCGTCTGATCGCTTTCGCCGTCGCCCAGTTCGTAATCGCTACGGTGGCGCTCGAGTGCCTGCCGAGCAATTTGCTTGCCGCGCCTTTCGTTCTCGATCAGCAGCGGATAAAAGTAGTCCTCCAGCGTTGGAGTGAATCCGGCGGTGAAGCTGCTTTCAAGCAACAGGCTCGGGCGTTTCAGGTCGTAGTCACGACGGGTGACGGTGCTCGTGCGCGTACTGTTGCGCACCCAGAATCGGCTGATAACCTGATGCTCGGCCACCATGCCGGATTTCTGCAGATATGGCAGCGCGGCCAACTTGGGGAGAAACACCCGGTCATCGGTGAACACCAGCAAATGGCCGTCCGCCGAATGCTGGTGATGCCAGGCGATCCCGTCTTCAGCGCACAGCCTCTGGATAAATTCAAAGTCGCTTTCCGCGTACTGAGTGCAATAGTCGCGTGGCGGGTTCGGGGTGACATGAAAAGTGAACGCATCACCTTGAATACCGTGCTTTTGGAGCACCTGCGCGATGATCTGCGGCACCGTACGCTGCTGGAAAATCCTCTGGTCATGACTGAACTGCAAATAATGCAAGGCAGGCACTAGCTTCAGCTCATAGTGGGTCAGGCGTTTTCCGCTTTCACCGACCCGCACATCTTCAATGCGCCCATGAATACCTTCGTTGTTGAACCCGAATTGCAGAAATGCTGGCTGACTGAGCAGGCCTTCCAGATCGATATTCGCTTGTTCACTGATCAGTTCGACCCGGATGGCGTACAGGCAGCTGATGGCTTCATCACCATCAAATGCGAGCACCTTGAAGTCGTGGCGAACTCCGGGAATCTGCAGGGTAAAAGGCGCGCAACTGCCCGTGCTGAACATACGCTTGTCCTTAAGCAAAATGAGTCGATGCGCGGTGTTTGATCGTCCCTGATCGCCACGCGTAAAAAATTTGCCAAGGCACGCTAGCTGCGGGGGAAATAAATTGATGTAAGAACCGTCTCTGACATTTGTCAGAGTCTTCCGGGTTGTAAGGTGTTGTATGAATTGAAGGAAATGACTTAGGAGGGAGAGTTCGATAACTATTGAATTAGCACGAATGTGCAGTGTTTCCGGCCTGCTGAAAGTTTCACAAAGTAATTTGCCATCAAATTGATGGCACTTTTCCCATATGTCATTGTCTTCGCCGAATTGTTCAAAGAAGCCGATGAATTTTAGGAAGAGTCCTACTTCTATTTTTTTCAAGAGTTGTCATGCTTGCCGCCGTGTATTGGGGTGGGCAAGCGGCAAGATGCCTTTTCGGAGGAACAGAGCCCTCTAGCTCAAGGTTTTGGCGGGGGACAGGAAAATGCGGCGAATATAAATGACTCTCAGGGATTCCCTTGCGACATATAGGGCAATCTCCTACAGGCCCCAATGAACACTTCGTCTTGTTGTTTAATCAGATGCTTGCTAGTGGCCATCATTGTGATTACGATGCGCCCACTTGAAAGAGCACATCTCAATTGGATGAGTCGCTGCACCGCTCTTCGATACTGTCCCGCGCCGCGGTTATTCCAACAGGCGCCTGACTGTAATCCTTAATAAAGGCCATGGATGTCCTACTCAAGCAAACTTTCCGCCCATTACCTCGAACTCGCTAAAGTCTCTGTTTCCAAAGAGAATTTCGCGGGCGAAGACGTTCGTTTCTCGAGCGAATTCGAGGCCCTGGAAAGCGAGCTGGCCAAAGCCTCGTCGATGCACGAAAGCGGGCAGATCGACTGGCTGAAAATTCGCGAAAACAGCGAAAATCTGTTGCGTACCCAATCCAAGGATTTGCGTGTCGGCGCCTGGCTGACATGGTCGCTGTACCAGCGCGAATCCTTCCCCGGACTGCTCGCCGGCCTCGGGTTGCTGCACCATCTGTCGGAAAACAACTGGGCCGACGTTCACCCGCTCAAAGCCCGTACCCGTGCCGCCGCCATCGGCTGGCTGGTGCCGCGCCTTGAGCAGGTCATCACTGAAAACATCGCGATCAAGGAACAGTTGCCGATGTTCCGGCAGCTCTCCGAGCACCTGTCCGGTCTCGAAGCGGCGTGTGCTGAGCACCTGGGCGATGATTCGCCGCTGTTGCTGCCGATCTCCCGTCGCCTGAAAACCATGATCCAGCGCGCGGCCGACAATCAGCCGGCCCCCGGTGTGGTCGGTGCGGCAGTGGCGCAGGTCAAACAGGCTGCGAGCCAGTTGCTCACCCCCGGCGCACCGATCGACAACGAACGAGACGCCCATAAAGCTCTGCGCGCCCAGCAGGAAAGCGCTCGGCCGTTGTGCGCATGGTGGCTCAAACAGAAAGCCACCGACCTGCGCGCCCTGCGTCTGAACCGCACGCTGCTGTGGATGACCATCGACGCGGTGCCCGAGCGCAACGCTGAGCAGATCACCGTGCTGCGCGGCCTGCCGCTGGAAAAACTCAAGCTCTACCAGGACCGTTTCGATCAGGGTAAATACGCCGACCTGCTGGTGGAACTGGAGGCGAGCCTGGCGAAGGCGCCGTTCTGGTTCGATGGCCAGAGGATGGTCTGGGAATGTCTCCAGAACCTCAACGCCGAGTTGGCAATGCGCGAAGTGGAGATCCACTTCGCGCTTTTGATTCAGCGTCTGCCCGGCATTGTCGAGTTGCGCTTCCATGACGGCGCGCCGTTTGCCGATCCGTCTACCCGGGCGTGGATCGCCGCCAACGTCATGCCGCATCTGCAAAGCGCGAGTGCGCCGCGCAAGGTCGAAAGCGAAAACGTCGAAACCCAGCCGGCCTGGGAAAAAGCCCTCGAAGAAGTCTTGCCGCTGCTGCGCAAAGAAGGCCTGAAGCCTGCCGTGCAGACGCTCAAGCAGGGTTTGCAATCCGCTCACGGTGGCCGCGAACGCTTCTTCTGGCAGTTCGCGCTCGCCCGACTGTGCTTCATGGCCAAGAAATACGAACTGGCCAAGAACCAGCTGGAAACCCTCGATCAGACATTACAGGACTCAGGCCTGCACGCCTGGGAGCCCGATCTTGCATTGGAAGTGCTGCACCTGCTGCACAGTTGCTGCGAGTTGTTGCCGCAGAACCATGCCGTACGTGAACGCAAGGAAGAGATTTATCGCAGGCTGTGCCACCTCGATCTCGAAGTGGTACTCGAATAGGCCCCAGGGCCACAACCGCAAGGAGAAAAGCCATGGCCAAAGAAGGCTCGGTAGCCCCCAAGGAACGCATCAACGTCACCTTCAAACCCGCCACCGGCGGTGCTCAGGAAGAGATTGAACTGCCGCTGAAGCTGCTGGCAATCGGTGACTACACCCACCGCAAGGACGATCGCAAAATCGAAGATCGCAAGCCGATCAGCATCGACAAGATGACCTTCGACGAAGTGTTGGCCAAGCAAGAACTGGGTCTGACGCTGAGCGTGCCGAACCGTCTGCAGGAAGATGGCGAGGCCGACGAGCTGGCTGTGCAACTGCGCGTCAATTCGATGAAGGACTTCAACCCGGCCAGCCTGGTCGAGCAAGTGCCTGAGCTGAAAAAACTGATGGAACTGCGCGATGCGCTGGTGGCCCTCAAAGGCCCGCTGGGTAACGCACCTGCGTTCCGTAAAGCCATCGAAGGCGTGCTCGCCGACGACGAATCCCGCGGTCGCGTACTCGGTGAGCTGGGCCTGAACGCCGCAGCCCCGGACGCCTGAGACTCCAGCCAAGGAAGCCAACACAATGAGCACTAGCGCAGCACAAGAGAAGAGCGCCGCCAGCGGCGAATACAGCATTCTCGACAGCATCATCGCCGAAACCCGTCTGACTCCGGACGACGAAGCCTACGACATCGCCAAGCGCGGTGTGTCGGCGTTCATCGAAGAACTGCTCAAGCCGCAGAACAACGGTGAGCCGGTCAAAAAGGCCATGGTTGACCGCATGATCGCCGAGATCGATGCCAAGCTCAGCCGCCAGATGGACGAGATCCTGCACCACCCGGATTTCCAGGCGCTGGAATCCTCGTGGCGTGGTCTGCAGTTGCTGGTCGACCGCACCAACTTCCGCGAAAACATCAAAATCGAAATCCTCAACGTCTCGAAAGAAGACCTGCTGGACGATTTCGAAGATTCGCCGGAAGTCATGCAGTCGGGCCTGTACAAGCACATCTACACCGCTGAATACGGCCAGTTCGGTGGTCAGCCTGTGGGCGCGATCATCGCTAACTACTACATGTCGCCAAGCTCACCAGACGTGAAGCTGATGCAGTACGTCGCCAGCGTTTCGTGCATGTCGCACGCGCCGTTCATCGCTGCTGCCGGCCCGAAATTCTTCGGTCTGGAAAGCTTCACCGGTCTGCCGGATCTGAAAGATCTGAAAGACCACTTCGAAGGCCCGCAATTCGCCAAATGGCAGAGCTTCCGTACCTCGGAAGACTCCCGCTACGTTGGCCTGACCGTGCCACGTTTCCTGCTGCGTAACCCGTACGATCCGGAAGAAAACCCGGTGAAATCGTTCGTGTACAAGGAAACCGTTGCCAACAGCCACGAGCACTACCTGTGGGGCAACACCGCTTACGCGTTCGGCACCAAGCTGACCGACAGCTTCGCCAAATTCCGCTGGTGCCCGAACATCATCGGCCCGCAGAGCGGTGGCGCGGTTGAAGATCTGCCTCTGCACCACTTCGAAAGCATGGGCGAAATCGAAACCAAGATTCCTACCGAAGTACTGGTTTCCGACCGTCGTGAATACGAACTGGCCGAGGAAGGCTTCATCTCCCTGACCATGCGTAAAGGCTCCGACAACGCGGCGTTCTTCTCCGCAAGCTCGGTGCAGAAGCCGAAGTTCTTCGGCATCAGCGCAGAAGGCAAGGCCGCAGAGCTGAACTACAAGCTCGGCACCCAACTGCCGTACATGATGATCGTCAACCGCCTGGCTCACTACTTGAAAGTGCTGCAGCGCGAGCAACTCGGTTCGTGGAAAGAACGTACCGACCTCGAGCTGGAACTGAACAAGTGGATCCGTCAGTACGTTGCCGACCAGGAAAACCCGAGCGCCGAAGTCCGTGGCCGTCGTCCGCTGCGTGCTGCGCAAGTGATCGTCAGCGACGTTGAAGGCGAGCCGGGCTGGTACCGCGTGAGCTTGAACGTGCGTCCGCACTTCAAGTACATGGGTGCCGATTTCACCCTGTCGCTGGTTGGCAAGCTGGACAAAGAGTAAGAGCGACTCATGGACGGATACGGCAGTCTTTTCGAACGCCTCAACGGCGACGCGGAACAGCGCAAAGGCAGGAGCCTCGAAGCTTCAGCCATGGCGTCTGTGGCTGCCCATCTGGCCAAAATGCTCAGCACCCGGGCCGGCAGCGTGCAAACGCTGTCCGACTACGGGTTGCCCGATCTCAATGACATGCGCCTGAGCCTGCACGACTCCCTGAGTCAGGCCCGTCTGGCCATCGAAAACTTCATCGAAGCCTACGAGCCACGCCTGAGCAACGTGCGTGTCATTTCCCTGCCGCGTGACCACGATCAACTGCGCCTGGCCTTCAGTATCGAAGGCCTGCTGGAAGTTGAAGGGTTCAAGCGTCAGGTCAGTTTTTCCGCGCGCCTGGATGGCAGCGGACAAGTGAAGGTCACCTAAGGAGATCCCCGATGTCTGGCAAACCTGCAGCACGCGTATCCGACCCCACCGCTTGCCCACTTCCTGGCCACGGTACCAACCCGATCGCCGCCGGTTCCGGCGACGTGTTCTTCGACGGCCTCGCGGCCGCCCGTGAAGGTGATGCCTCTGCGTGTGGTGGTGCGATGGTCGGCGATCTGGCCACGACGGTAAAAATCAACGGCAAGTCTGCTGTCACTGTTGATTCTGTGGGCTCCCACGGCAACAAGGTTACGGCTGGATCTTCGACGGTAATTATCGGGAATTCGCACTCTCCGGCGCCGTTTGTGCCGCCAGTTCCTTTGGAGATATTTGGATTCAATGTCCGCGTCCAACTAATGGACCCAGTATCTGGTCAGCCACTTAAAAATATGGCTTATACAGCCACTCTCGAAGATGGTTCGGAAATCCATGGTGTAACTGATGATGCGGGTTTTTCCAAGTCGTTAGGAACTAAGGGGAGCGTGCAGAACATCGAAATTTCAGCTAAGCCAAATTGGCTGGTCAGGGGAGAGTGAGATGCCTCAAGCTGTAAAAGTAGCAACTGTTGCGACGACACCCGCCAAGGATAAAACGCCGGTTCAAATTTATCTGGTGAGTGATCACGACTTCGTAATTCCAGTCGTATTTCCAGACTACAAGATTCATGTCGAAATGCTAGGGCTCAGTGGCGAGGTTCCGAATCTAGGGCATGCTGGTGTTTTGATTGTCAACGGTAAAACTGGAAAGACGATGTATGGAGAATATGGACGGTATCAAGGGGAGGAGGGCCCCCCTGGCGTCGTCAGGGTTCGCGCGGTGCCTGACGTTACGATTAAGGCAGGCGCGATTACTGAGCAGTCACTGAAGAAAACCTTGAGAAAAATGGCCGTAGCATTTGGACAGTCCGGCAATGTATCTGGGGTGGTGCTCCGCGGAGCTGCATATTCTGACGCCGAAACTTGGCTGAACAATAAATTGAAGGAAAACAAGGCTCTGGATAGGAAGCCCTACAACCTGACAGACCATAACTGCATGACCTTCGTTGCCGATTTAGTCGACAGTCTCAATCTCGGTGCACCGAGCAGACCTTATTTTGCCGTCATTCCTAAAGATTATATGGAAGACTTTCAGGCGGTTAAACCGGATCTGAATTACGTGTACAGCACTGACGCTCTGGAGATAAAAGATTGATTTGGGTGAAGCGTTTTCTAATGTTCATGGGTGCGCTTTCTTTTTTGGCATTATTTGTTGGAATATATTTTATGGATTTTTCAAAAGATAAGCCGCGTCTGTTGAGCGAGTACCCGAACGCTCATTGGCGCGGTGGAGCCGATGGCGGACAGTTTATAGAAATCACAAAGTCCGAACGGCCTTATTATTTTATCCAGATCCGAAATGATGATGGGTCATTATGGGATGAAGGCTGGCTGAAGTTTGGAGATGAGAATAGCGAGCCATTCACTGCTGACAATGTTCTGTTTTTTGAGGGTGAGGGCGCTATTTTTATTCAAGAGCGAAAAGTTCTTAGTTCCGATAAAGCGAAAGCGAAGTAACGACCTCCCATGAGTTCGCAAATCCGGGGGCCAAAAGCGTTTGCCTATCGCGATGGACAGCGTCCTGCCTTAGGTGTGTGCAAGTGATCACTCCGAGCCTGCACAGATTTCTGGTGGCCGCGCTCTGCGGACCGATGGTCTTGCTCGTGGTTCTAACGATCGTTGATTGGTTTGCGGGGTACTCGCAGGTCTCCAACTGGAAGCAGTTCCTGATGATCTACGTCCTTGGGTTCGGCATTCCGGCGTACTTCGTTTTTGCCACATGGGCAACGCGAGCGCTCAGCAAAGTAACTGAGCAAGAGATTCTGAAGAAGGTCTTGTGGGCGCCACTGATGTTCATCCCGTTTTATGCGACACCCTGGATTATCGGCGGGCTGGTTCTGTTGCTTTTGGGGGAGCTTTCCGGATTACCGATGATGTTCGCTTGGCTCGCTTTTTTACCGTACCTGCTCGTCGCAGGTTATTTCGTGTCCGGGCTGACAGTCGCGCTCTACAGGATATTTTTTTGATGAGTTCCACTACCAGGCAGGTAACCCGTGTCCTTTAACCACTACTACCAAAGCGAACTCACCGCACTGCGCCAACTCGGTCGCCGTTTCGCCGAGCGTAGTCCGGCGTTGGCACCGTATCTGGGGCAGGCCGGGCGGGATCCGGACGTGGAGCGGTTGCTCGAAGGTTTTGCGTTTCTCACCGGGCGGCTGCGCCAGAAGCTCGATGACGAGCTGCCGGAACTCAGCCATTCGCTGATGCAACTGCTGTGGCCGAACTACATGCGCCCGCTGCCGGCGTTCAGCATTTTGCAGTTCGATCCGCTCAAGCGTTCCGGGCCGGCGTTGCGCGTCGAGCGTGATACGCCGATTGAAAGCAAGCCGATCGAAGACGTGCGCTGCCGCTTCCGTACTTGCTACCCGACCGAAGTGTTGCCACTGGATCTGGCCGCGCTGAATTACTCGGTGAAGGGCGACGGCTCGCTGCTCAGCCTGCGTCTGGAAATGAGTGCCGACGGACACCTCGGTGAGCTGGAACTGAGCAAACTGCGTTTGCACTTTGCCGGTGAGCGCTACATCAGCCAGATGCTCTACCTGAGCCTGCTGCGCAACCTCGAAGGCATCGAACTGATCCCGCTCGACGGTGCCGGCAAACCGATTGATGGCGTTAGCGGCAAGCCGATGGCGTTCAAGATTCCCGGTGATCGGGTCAAACCGGTGGGCTTTGCCGAAGAAGAGGCGTTGATCCCGTATCCGCTGAACACCTTCCGCGGCTATCGCTATCTCCAGGAATACTTCGCCTTCCAGGACAAGTTCCTGTTCGTCGACGTCAACGGTCTGGACATCCTCAATGCGCTGCCGGAAGACACGCTGAAGCAGATGCGCGGCCTTGAATTGCGCTTCGATATCCGCAAGAGCGGCATCATGCGCATGCGCCCGACCCTGGATAACGTGAAGCTGTTTTGCACACCGATTGCCAACCTGTTCGCCCACGATGCATTGCCGATTCGCCTCGACGGCAAACAGGACGAATACCTGTTGCTGCCGGCGGAATTCGATCTGGAAAACTGCGGCGTGTTCTCGGTGGAAACCGTGACTGGCTGGAAGCCCGGCGGCCTCGGTTATCAGGAATACGTGCCGTTCGAATCCTTCGAGCACGACCCGAGTTTCGACGTGCCCAACAGCCGTCCGCACTACAGCATTCGCCAGCGTTCGTCCTTGCTGCACGACGGCCTCGACACATACCTGAGCTTCGGCATTCGTCACACCGAAGCCCACGAAACCCTGTCGATCGAGCTGATCTGCACCAACCAGAACCTGCCGCGCAAGCTCAAGCTCGGCGACATCTGCATGGCCTGCGAAGAGACGCCGGAGTTCTTGAGTTTCCGCAACATTACCCCGGCCACGTCGAGCTTCGCGCCACCGCTGAACCGTGACTTCCTGTGGAAGCTGATCAGCAACATGTCGCTTAACTATCTGTCGCTGGCCGACGTCAATGCGTTGAAGGTTATTCTCGAAACCTACGACTTGCCGCGTTACTACGACCAGCACGCGGAGAAGGTCAGCAAACGCCTGCTCGGCGGCCTCAAGCACATCAAGCATCACCACGTCGACCGCTTGCACCGTGGGCTACCGGTGCGCGGTTTGCGCACCGAACTGACCATCGACCCGGAAGGGTATATCGGCGAAGGCGACCTGTTCGTTTTCGCTTCGGTTCTTAACGAGTTTTTCGCGCTTTACGCCAGTCTCAATTCATTCCATGAGCTGCGCGTAAAAAGCACACAGGGAGAGGTGTACCAATGGACACCACGTATGGGCCTGCAGCCCCTGCTTTAAGCGGGCTGACCAAGGTAATACGCGAGTACTCGCTGTTTCAGGCCGTGCTGCTGGTGATCGACCGGCTGCGCGAAGCACACCCGCATCTGAGCGAAGACGATCTGTACGATCAGGTCGAGTTTCAGGCCAACCCGAGCCTGGGCTTTCCGCGCAGCGACGTCGATCGCGTCGAGTTCTTCGAAGAACACGGGCAGATGCGCGCGCGCATGCGTTTCAACCTGATCGGCCTGGTCGGTTCCGGCTCGCCGCTGCCGGCGTTCTACGGTGAACAAGCCCTGGGCGACAGCGAGGACGGCAACCCGACGCGCAATTTCCTCGACTTGTTCCACCATCGCCTGCAACGGCTGATGCTGCCGATCTGGCGCAAGTATCGCTATCGTGCGAGCTTCCAGAGCGGCGCGCTCGACCCGTTCTCGGCGCAGCTGTTTGCGCTGATCGGCCTGGGCGGCGACGAGATTCGCAAGGCCAAGGAACTCAACTGGAAACGCCTGCTGCCGTACCTCGGCTTGCTCAGCTTGCGGGCGCACTCGGCGGCGCTGATCGAAGCCGTGCTGCGTTACTACTTCAAGCACGAAGACCTGGTCATCGAGCAGTGCATCGAGCGCCGAGTGGAAATTCTCGAAGAGCAGCGCAATCGATTGGGCCGTGCCAACAGCCTGCTCGGTGAAGACCTGGTGCTCGGCGAACACGTGCGCGACCGCAGCGGCAAATTCCGCATTCACATCACCGAACTCGACTGGCAGCGATTCCATGAATTCCTGCCGATCGGTTTCGGTTACCAGCCGCTCTGCGCGCTGGTGCGGTTCACCTTGCGTGACCCGCTCGATTACGACATCCGCCTGGTTCTGCGCCAGGAAGAAATCCGCGAACTGCGCATCGGTGAGCAGAACGCCTGTCGCCTCGGTTGGACCAGCTGGCTGGGCCGCGAAAAAGCGGACGGCGTGGTGACCCTGGGCAGCAAAATTCATTAAGGACGTGAGCCATGATCAACGTAGACCTGCAACAACTCATCCAGGCGCTGGACGCCGAAACCCGTCGTGATCTGGAACGTTCCGCCGAGCGTTGCGTGGCCCGTGGCGGCAGCAAGATCCTCGTCGAAGATTTGATGCTCGGCCTGCTCGAGCGCCCGAATGGCTTGTTGTCGCGCGCACTGCAGGATGCAGACGTCGACGCCGGTGAACTCAGCGCCGCGCTGCAATCGCGCGTCGAACACAGCGCTTCGCGTAACCCGGTGTTCGCCCCGGAACTGGTGCAGTGGCTGCAAGACGCGCTGCTGGTGGCCAACCTCGAACTGGGCCAGACCCAGGTCGAAGACGCCGCGCTGATCCTTGCGCTGCTGCGCAATCCGATGCGCTACGCCGGCAGCCGCTATCAGCCGCTGCTCGCTAAGTTGAACATCGATCGCCTGAAGGAATTTGCCCTGTCGCAACAGGAGCAACCAGCGGCCAATGGCAAACCGGCCGCACAGGGCGAATCGCTGCTGCAGCGTTTCACCCACAACCTGACGCAACAGGCCCGCGACGGCAAACTCGACCCGGTGCTGTGCCGTGACGGCGCGATCCGGCAGATGGTCGACATCCTCGCCCGTCGCCGCAAGAACAACCCGATTGTGGTCGGTGAAGCTGGCGTGGGTAAAACCGCCATCGTCGAAGGTCTGGCGTCGCGCATCGCCGCCGGTGAAGTGCCGCAAGTGCTCAAAGGCGTTGAGCTGCTGTCGCTGGACATGGGCTTGCTGCAGGCCGGCGCCAGCGTCAAAGGTGAGTTCGAACGTCGCCTCAAAGGCGTGATCGACGAAGTCAAAGCCTCGCCGAAACCGATCATTCTGTTCATCGACGAAGCCCACACCCTGATCGGCGCGGGCGGCAATGCCGGCGGTTCCGATGCGGCCAACTTGTTGAAGCCGGCACTGGCCCGTGGCGAACTGCGCACCATCGCCGCGACCACCTGGGCTGAGTACAAGAAATACTTCGAGAAAGACCCGGCGCTGGCCCGTCGTTTCCAGCCGGTGCAACTGCACGAACCGACCGTCAGCGAAGCGGTGACCATCCTCCGTGGTCTGGCCCAGGTTTACGAGAAGAGCCACGGCATCTACCTGCGTGATGATGCGGTGGTTTCGGCGGCGGAATTGTCCGCACGTTATCTGGCTGGCCGGCAACTGCCGGACAAAGCTGTCGACGTTCTCGACACCGCTTGCGCTCGCGTACGCATCAGCCTCGCCGCTGCTCCGGAAAGCCTCGAGCGCCTGCGTGGCGAACTGGCTGAAGGTGGCCGTCAGCGTCAGGCGCTGCGTCGCGATGCCGAGGCTGGTCTGCTGATCGACCATGAAGCGCTGGAGGCACTGGAAGCGCGTTTGGACGAAGCCGAAACTGAAATGGTCGCGCTGGAAACCCTGTGGACTGAGCAGAAGCAACTGGCCGAGCGCCTGCTGGATCTGCGTCAGCAACTGGCCAAGGCTCGCGAAGCTGCGGCGGTCGAGCCAGTGGTCACCGTTGAAGAAGACGCCGAAGGCACCGTGATCGAAACCGTTGCCGCCGAAGTCGAAGAAGGCCAAAGCGTCGAAGCGCTCGAGGCGCAGCTCAACGAAACCCACAGCGCCCTGACTGCCGCTCAGGTCAAAGAGCGTCTGGTCAGTTTCGAAGTGTGCCCGCGTCTGGTTGCCGAAGTGATCAGCGCCTGGACCGGCGTGCCATTGGCGCAACTGGCCCGCGAACACAACGCCAAAGTCGCCAGTTTTGCCACCGACCTGCGCACGCGCATCCGTGGTCAGGAACAAGCCGTACACGCACTGGATCGCTCGATGCGCGCCACCGCTGCCGGCCTGAACAAACCTGATGCGCCAGTCGGCGTGTTCCTGCTGGTCGGCCCGAGCGGCGTAGGTAAAACCGAAACCGCACTGGCCCTGGCTGACTTGCTGTACGGCGGTGATCGTTTCATCACCACCATCAACATGTCCGAATTCCAGGAGAAGCACACCGTTTCCCGTCTGATCGGCGCGCCACCGGGCTACGTCGGTTATGGCGAGGGCGGCATGCTCACCGAAGCCGTGCGGCAGAAACCGTATTCGGTGGTGTTGCTCGATGAAGTCGAAAAGGCTGATCCGGACGTGCTCAACCTGTTCTACCAGATCTTCGACAAAGGCGTGGCCAACGACGGTGAAGGTCGCGAGATCGACTTCCGCAACACGTTGATCCTGATGACCTCGAACCTCGGTAGCGACAAGATCAGCGATCTCTGCGAGAACGGCGCACGCCCAACCGCTGAAGTCCTCGAAGAAACCATTCGCCCGGTCCTTAGCAAACACTTCAAACCGGCGCTGCTGGCGCGAATGAAAGTGGTGCCGTACTACCCGGTCGGCGGCCCGGTGCTGCGCGAACTGATCGAGATCAAACTCGGTCGTCTTGGCGAGCGCCTCAACCGTCGTCAGCTGGATTTCAGCTGGTGCCAGAACCTCGTCGATCATCTGTCCGAGCGTTGCACGCAGAGCGAAAGCGGTGCGCGCCTGATCGACCATCTGCTCGATCAACACGTGCTGCCGCTGGTGGCGGATCGTTTGCTCGACGCCATGGCCACCGGCGAAAGCCTCAAGCGTGTACATGCCACGCTCGATGGTGAAGCCAGCGTGACGTGCGAGTTCGCCTGAGGTGGGTGTGATGTTCACTCAGGTGCCGCAGCCGCTGGTCTATGCCGAAGCGTTGCTGGCGCAGTTCGCCAGTCTGTCGCGGGCGGCGGACGGGGCTGCGTTGCTGGGTGACTTCGTGCGTGGGCTGGCCGAGCTGAGCGGTTGCGAACTGACGCAGCTGTATCTGCTCGACGCCACCCACACCTGCCTGGGGATGAACGCCGAATGCCTCGACGGCGCCCTGCAACCGCGCGAAGCGGCGAGCCTGCCGGCGGATTACAACGGTGAACAACTGCTGCAGTTCGCCCTGTGCCAGAACCGCGTGGTGTGCCTCGACGACTTGAGCGGCAGCTTGCACGAAACCAGTTTTCTGCCGGCAGCGGCTTCGCCGTGGCAGTCGTTGCTGTGCGTGCCGCTGGTCAACCAGCACAAGGCTGTCGAAGGTCTGCTGCTGTGTGCCAGTCGTCGTCGCACCAACCTGCAAGGCTTTGCCGATTCCCTCGGCCAGCTCGGCTCGTTCGTGCTTGGCCAATTGCATTTGTTGCAACGCCTGCGTCAGCCGCTGGCGGAAACGGCCACGGTGGCGCGCAGCGTACCTAGCATCAGTGGCTACGGCTTGATCGGTAAAAGCGCGGCGATGCGCCAGACCCATTCGCTGATCAGCAAAGTGCTGCACAGCCCGTACACTGTGTTGCTGCGCGGTGAAACCGGCACTGGCAAGGAAGTCGTCGCCCGGGCGATTCACGATTGCGGCCCGCGCCGGTCTCAGGCGTTCATCGTGCAGAACTGCGCAGCGGTCCCGGAAAACCTGCTGGAAAGTGAGCTGTTCGGCTATCGCAAAGGTGCCTTCACCGGCGCCGACCGCGACCGTGCGGGTCTGTTTGATGCGGCCAATGGTGGCACGCTGTTGCTCGATGAAATCGGCGACATGCCGCTGTCGTTGCAAGCGAAGATTTTGCGCGTGTTGCAGGAAGGCGAGATCCGTCCGCTGGGTTCCAACGACACGCACAAGATCGACGTACGCATCATCGCTGCCACTCACCGCGATCTGTCGACTTTGGTCAGCGAAGGCAAATTCCGCGAGGACTTGTACTACCGCCTCGCGCAATTCCCGATCGAGTTGCCGGCGCTGCGTCAGCGCGAAGGCGACATCCTCGAACTGGCCCAGCATTTCGCCGACAAGACCTGCACGTATTTGCAGCGTGATCCGGTGCGCTGGTCGGATGCAGCGCTGGAGCATCTGGGCGGTTACACCTTCCCCGGCAACGTCCGCGAACTCAAGGCGTTGGTCGAACGTGCGGTGTTGCTGTGCGAAGGCGGCGAGTTGCTCGCCGAGCATTTTTCCCTGCGCCTGGAGCCGATGCTGGAAGACAACAGCCACCTGAATCTGCGCGAACGCCTGGAGCAGGTCGAGCGCACCTTGCTGCTCGATTGCCTGCGCAAAAACGACGGCAACCAGACCCTCGCGGCCCGCGAACTGGGCTTGCCTCGGCGCACGCTGCTGTACCGGCTCGGTCGTCTGAACATCAATCTGGGGGATTTCGATGGCTAGGCAAACGCTCATCGATTTCACCTCGAAAATCAATTTCAGCGCCGCCCGCGAGGGTCGGCGCTTTGTGCTTTGTCTACACCTGGAGACCCTCTGATGTCTGTTCGTCACTGGCACGCTGTCCTGCTGACCCTCGTCGTTCTATGCGGCCTTGGCGGCTGTAGCGGCAATTACAAATTCAACGACAACGACTATCGCCCGTTGGGTGATCCGCAAGCGGTCAATCGCGGCAAGTGACCGCAAGGAGCATCAAACATGGAATTGGTTTTCGAAATGCTGAACACCAAGCAGTTCGTGCCCACCGAGTTGTGCCAGAAGACCTTTAAACAGGCCGGCGGCGTGATCGGGCGGGGCGAGGACTGCGACTGGATCATCCCTGACCGCAAGCGTCACCTGTCCAATCACCACGCGATTGTCAGCTACCGCGAAGGCACGTTCTTTCTGACCGACACCAGCAGCAACGGTGTGCAGGACGGTGACAGCGGCGCACGCCTGCACAAAGGCGAACCGGTGCGTATCGAGCACGGCAGCACCTACGTGCTCGGTGACTTCGAGATACGTGCACGTCTGGTACGCGACCCGGCGACTTTCGACGGTGAAGCCGGGCGTCCGCGCGCCGCGGGCAGCATCATCCCGGACGACGCGTTTCTCGATCTCGACCCTCTCAATGCCCTCGAACAGCAAGAGCGCGTGTACTCGGAAATCGACGAACTGCTGGCGCCGAACACCAAGCCGGAAGACTCCCGTCAACGCGCCGACTACGCGCGCATCGACATGGAAAGCCTGATGGTGCCGGAGCTGATCGCCGCGCCCGCCGAACCTGAGCCCGCTCCGGCACCGAAAGCCGTCGAGCGTCAAAGCGAAGGTTTCTGGGAGCACTTCGGTGCGGCGCTGGGTGTGGACGTCAAAGGCCTCAGCCACGACGAACGCGAAGCCCTGGCCTTGAATGCTGCACGCTTGCTGCGCCAAAGCATCGGCGGTTTGCAGCAGAGCCTGCGCACCCGTTCGGAGCTGAAAAACGAACTGCGTCTGGCCCAGACCACCGTGCAAGGCACCAACAAGAATCCGCTGAAATTCGCCGTCGATCCGAGTGAAGCGCTGCAGATTCTGTTGCAGCCAAGCAAGCCCGGACATCTGCCGGCCGAGCAGGCGATCTCCCGTGCGTTCCGCGATTTGCAGGCGCATCAGGTTGCACTGCTGACCGCCAGCCGCGCCGCCGTGCGCGGCACCCTGGAGCACTTCTCGCCGGAGCAACTGACCCTGCGTTTCGAGCGCGACAGCAAGCCATTGATCGCCACGTCTGGCGGGCGCTGGAGAGCGTTCGGCCGTTATCACCAGGCACTGCGTCAGGACGATGACTGGAGCGAGCGTCTGCTGGCCCGCGACTTCGCCCAAGCCTACGAAGAACAGATCCGCCTGATCTCCACCCTCCACACCGACCACCAAGGATGATGCGCATGTCTCGCCGCTCGACCGCTTTTTTCAAGACGCTGACTGCGCTCACCGTGCTGGTGTTGCTCGCCGGTTGTTCGTCGCTGTCGCCGTACTCGAAAGTGACCAAGATCAACCTGAAACTGACCGGCAGCGATCAGTTGAACCTCGACCTCAACGGCCGCCCATCGCCGGTGGTGGTGCGTCTGTTCGAGCTCAAGCACCCGGTGACCTTCGAGAACGCTGACTTCTTCAGCCTCTACGAGCGCGCCAAGGAATCCCTCAACCCGGATCTGGTGGCCAGTGAAGAACTCGAACTGCGCCCGGGCGAAACCGTGGAACTGAAACTCAAGGTGGAAGAGGGCAGCCTTTATGTCGGCGTTCTTGCCGCTTACCGCGACTTGCCGGAAACCCAATGGCGCCACACGGTGCAGATCACTCCGTTGGAAGTTACCGAAGTCGATCTGACTCTGGACCAGACCGGCATCCGTAACACCAATCAAGTGCTCGCCAAGGCGGATGACTGACCATGAATACCCATAAAGTCATTTGGCAGGAAGGCATGCTGCTGCGTCCGCAGCACTTCCAGCACAACGATCGCTACTACGATCACCAGATGAAAACCCGCACGCAATTGCTGGGTGGCTACACCTGGGGTTTCCTCAATCTGGAGATCGACTTGCAGTTCCTCAACATGGGCAAACTGGTGATCAGTGAAGCCTCGGGGATTCTGCCGGACGGCAGCCTGTTCGAACTCGGTGGCAACACCGAGCCGCTGGCGCTGGACGTGCCACCGAACACCGGCAACACGCCGATCTATCTGGCGCTGCCGCTGGTCACCGGCAACCACATCGAGTCGCGCCGTCCGGAGCAGTCCGACGTGCTCGCGCGTTACACCGCGTACGACGCCGAAGTGGCCGACTCCAACGCCGGCGACGATTCTGCCAGCCAGGTCAGCTGCGGCCGTCCGGACTTCAAACTGTTGCTCGGCGAGCAGCAGAGCGATCAGGCCTACGTAAAGCTGAAGATCTGCGACGTGCTCGACACCACGCCCGACGGCGTGATCAGCCTCGATCCGGATTTCGTCCCGACCTACATTCAGGCCCACGCCTCCAGCTATCTGCTGTCGTGCCTGAAAGAAGTCATCAGCATGCTCAGCCACCGGGGCGACACCATTGCCGAACGGATTCGCTCCAACGGCAAGGTTGGCGGCGCGGAAGTCGGCGACTTCATGATGCTGCAACTGATCAACCGCACCGAACTGCTGCTGCGCCACTACCTCGGGCTGGAGCAGGTGCACCCGGAAGAGTTGTACCGCACGCTGCTGACCATGCTCGGCGATCTGGCGACCTTCTCCGGCGAGAGCAAACGTCCGCGTCTGGACAGCCGCTACTCCCACGCCGATCAGGGCGGCAGCTTCCGCAAACTGATGGAAGCGATTCGTCAGGTACTGTCGATGGTGCTCGAACAGCACGCCATCGAACTGATCCTGCAAGCGCGTCAGTACGGCATCATCGTGTCGCCGTTGCACGACCACAAACTGCTCGGCTCGGCCTCGTTCGTGCTGGCAGCGAGTGCCAACTGCGACTCCGAAGAACTGCGCCATCGCTTGCCGGCGCACCTCAAGGTCGGCCCGGTGGAGCGTATCCGCCAACTGGTCAACCTGCACTTGCCGGGGATCAAGGTCAAACCGTTGCCGGTGGCCCCACGGCAGATCGCGTTCCATTCGAACAAAACCTATTTCATCCTCGAACTCAGTTCCGAAGACCTGGCACAACTCGAGCGCTCCGGCGGTTTCGCGTTCCACGTGTCCGGCGAATTTGCCGAGCTTGAACTGAAATTCTGGGCCATCAGGAACTGACCGACATGATCAAGGAAACGGATTACAACCAGGACGACAAAACCGTCCTGCTCGATCGTCAAGGCCACGGACCGGCGTCGAGTCCGCTGACCGACTTCGCCGCGCCACCGCGCTTCGAGCAACTGGAAGAACGCATGATCTACGCCGCGCGCCTGCGTCCGGCGGAAGCGTTCAACATCAGCCTCAATTCGCTGGTGGCAGCCTCGTCCGAGTTGCTTTCGGAAGTGGTGCGCCTCAAGCACAGTGAAACCCGTGAAGATCTCTACGCGCTCAACGAGCGCCTGACCGCCGGGCTCAAGCTGTTTGAAGTGCGCGCCCTGCACAACGGCGCCGAAAGCAGCCAGGTGATGGCCGCGCGTTACGTGCTCTGCACCGTGGTCGACGAAGCCGTCGTGACCACACCGTGGGGCAACGAAAGCGAGTGGTCGCAGATGAGCCTGCTGAGCAGCTTCCACAACGAAACCTTCGGTGGCGAGAAGTTCTTCCAGTTGCTCGATCGACTGTCGAAGAACCCGGTCAAGCACCTGCCGATGCTCGAATTGATGTATTTGTGCCTGTCCCTCGGTTTCGAAGGCAAGTACCGCGTGCAGGCACGCGGCATGCTCGAACTCGAAGGCATCCGCGACGCTCTGTACCGGCAAATCCGTCAGTTGCGTGGCGACGTGCCGCGTGAGTTGTCACCGCACTGGGAAGGCCTCGACGATCAGCGCCGCAACCTGGTGCGCATCGTGCCGGCCTGGATGGTGGTGTTGTTCACTGTCGTCTGCCTGGTGGTGATGTATTCGGGCTTCGCCTGGGTCTTGGGCGAGCAGCGCGACACCGTTCTGCAACCTTATCAGCCGCTTGATCCAGCCGCGGTCCAACCGCAGTCGCAGCCGTAAACAGGGACGTGTGATGAAAAAGTTTTTCAAGAAAGTCGGCGCCTTCCTGCGCCAGACCTGGGTCTGGACCCTGCTGCTGGTGCTGTTCGTGGCGCTGCTGGTGTGGTTCGTCGGCCCGTTGTTGGCGGTCGATGATTACAAGTTCTGGGAAGGTTCGACCGCCCGCTTGCTGACCATTGCCGTGCTGTTCCTGATCTGGGGCCTGACCATGGTCTTCGTCAGCTGGCGCGCGGGTATCCGCAAGAAAGCCGACGAGGAAAGCGAAGACGGCCAGGATCGCATCCGCCGCGAAGAGCTGATCGACGACGAGCAGAAAGAGTTGAAGGCGCGCTTCAAAGACGCGCTGAAAACCCTGAAGACCTCGAGCCTGTATCGCGGCCGCAGCGAACGCTGGCGCAGCGACTTGCCGTGGTATCTGCTGATCGGTCCGCAAGCCTCGGGCAAGACCAGCCTGCTGGACTTTTCCGGTCTGGAATTCCCGATCAACAAGATCGACCGCAAGCTGACCCGCGACACCCTCGGCACCCGTCATTGCGACTGGTATTTCGCCGACCACGGTGTGCTGATCGACACTGCAGGGCGTTACACCACGCAACCGGATGTGGAAGTCGACGGCAGTGCCTGGACGACCTTGCTGGAGCTGCTGCGCAAACGTCGTCGCGGCCGTCCGCTGAACGGCGTGCTGGTGACCATTCCGGTGGAAACCCTGCTCGGCGGCAGTGAGCAGGACATCGATACCCTGGCACGCCAAGTGCGTGGTCGTCTGCAGGATGTGCATCAGAAATTGCACGTCGATGTGCCGGTGTATCTGGTCCTGAGCAAGGCTGACAAGCTGCTCGGCTTCGACGAGTTCTTCGATCAACTGACCCGCGAAGAAAGCGATCAGGTGCTCGGAACCAGTTTCCGCAAGGATCAGGTCGGCACCGACGTGGCTGTGCTGCGCAACGAGTTCGAAGAACTGCTGCGTCGCCTCAACAGCCAAGTGATCATGCGCATGCACTCCGAGCGCGACACGCAGCGCCGTGGCCGCATCCTCGACTTCCCGCATCAACTGGGACTGATCGGCGAGCGCCTGTGCCTGTTCGTCGACATGGCGTTCACCGGCAACCGCTATCAGCGTGCCACGCAACTGCGTGGGTTCTACCTGACCAGCGCGCCGCACCTGACCCAGGAAATGGACTCGACCACCGCCGGCATCGGCGCCAGCCTCGGCATGAACGCCGGTGTGCTGCCGACCCTGCGCAGCGGTCGTTCGCGTTTCATCCATCACTTGCTCAGCCGGGTGATTTTCCCCGAGGCCGATCTGGCCGGTCTGGACAAGCGCGAACGCAGCCGCATTCATTGGGGCCAGCGGGCGCTGTACGTCGGCGCACTGGCGGCATTGGCGCTGTTCGGCATGCTTTGGGCGGGCGGTTTCTCGGCCAACTACGAGCGTCTGGAAAACCTGCGCAATCTGGCGCAGAACTGGACACAGCAGCGCAGCGCCCTGACGCCGCGTGATGACGCCATGGGCGTGCTGAAAACCCTCGACACCAGCTACGCCGCGACGCAGGCATTCCCGAAAAAGGGCGACGTTTCCTATCACGAACGTGGCGGCCTGTATCAGGGCGAAGACGTCAATCCAGTGGTCAAAGAGGCTTACGAGCGCGAGCTTGAAAAGCAACTGTTGCCACGAGTAGCGACCATGCTCGAAGGGCAGATCCGCGCCAACATGAAGGATCGCGAAAAGCTGCTCAACAGCCTGCGCGCGTACCTGATGCTGAACATGAAAGACCGTCGCGATGCCGTCTGGCTCAAGGACTGGGTTGCCACTGACTGGTCGCAGCGCTACACCGGCAACACTGCGGTGCAAAACGGTCTGAATGCGCACCTCGAACGCCTGCTGAAGCAGCCGTTTATCTACCCGCTGAACGACCAGTTGGTCACGCAGGCGCGTCAGGTATTGCGCAGCGAGTCGCTGGCCACCGTGGTTTACCGCATGCTCCGCGAGCAGGCGCGCAACCTGCCGGAATACCGCTTCAGCCAACACCTCGGCCCGCAAGGTTCGCTGTTTATCGGCACCGAATACGTGATCCCGGGTTTCTACACCCAGTCCGGTTATCAGCAGTATTTCTCGGTTCAGGGCGCAACGCTGGTCACCGACATCCTGCGCGACAACTGGGTGCTGGGCGAAGGTGCGGGCATCAGCGACATGGACTTGCGTCGCCTGATGGTCGAGCTGGAGCAACTGTACTTCCGCGACTACGCCAACTACTGGAGCGAAGCCGTTGGCCAAGTGGCCTTGCCGCCGATCAGCGACGCCGGTGAAGGCGCCGAGCAACTGGCGGGCCTGACCTCGGCCAACTCGCCGGTGCTGGCGCTGTTGACCGAAGTACGCGAGAACACCCGCTTCGAGGCAGCCGCTGATCCTGTGGATGAAGCCGGTGATGCCGCTGATGCGTTGGCAGGGCAGAAAGGCAAACTGGGTAAAGTCGGCAAACTGGCGTCGGCCGTGGCGGACAAGGCTTCGGCCCTGAGCGTTGCGAAGAGCCTGCCGGACACCGCGAAGAAGTCGCTACAACGTCGCTTCGAACCACTGCATCGCCTGCTTGATGACAACAACGGCCCGGGCGCTGACCTGACGCCAGCGTTCAACGCGCTCAACGACCTGCAACTGCAACTGTCCGGCCTGGCCCGTTCCAGCACGCCGGAACAAGCCGCGTTCGAACTGGCGAAAACCCGCATGAGCGGCCAGCGTGATGCGCTGACCAACCTGCGCGCCGCTTCCGGTCGCCTGCCGCGTCCACTGAGCGTGTGGTTCAACGTGCTGGCCGAAGACTCGTGGCGCCTGGTGCTCAACGATGCCTACCAATACCTGAACGGTCGTTATCAGAACGAGCTGTACAGCGTGTATGGCAAAACCATCAGCAAGCGTTATCCGTTCAGCGCCAGCAGCACCAGCGACGTGGCGATCAGCGACTTCCGCGAGTTCTTCAAGGCTCAAGGCATCGTCGACCGCTTCTTCGACAGCTACATGCGTCCGTTCGTCAGCGGCGATCCGGGCAACTACCGCATGCGCAGCGTCGACGGTCACAGCCTGCCGGTGTCCAAGGTCTACCTCGATCAGATGGCGGCAGCGCTGACGATTCGTCAGAGCTTCTTCTCGATCAACCCGGCCGAACCGACCGTGCAGTTCAAACTGGAGCCGTACACGCTCGATCCGGCGGTCAGCCGTTCCGAGTTCAAGTTCGGCGACAAGACCATGGAATACCGCCACGGCCCGATCCTGCCAATGACCTTCAAATGGCCGACCGATGCTGAAGACGGTCGCACCAGTCTGGTCATGGACAAGATGGCCGGGCGCCCGATCGGTATCGAGAAGAACTCTGGCCCATGGTCGCTGTTCCGTCTGTTCGATCTGATGCAGACCGAGTACCTGACCGGTCGCGACGTGCTGGTGCTGAAAGCGGACGTGGGTGGCCTGCGCGCCAACTACCTGCTGAGCAGCCAGCGCACGCCGAACCCGTTCGACATGGGCGTGCTGCGCACCTTCCGTATGCCGGTGCAGCTCTGATGCTGGTGGCCAGTGCCTGGCGCAGCGCGGCGCGTACCGACCCGGGCAAGGTGCGGGCGCGCAACGAAGATGCCTTCCTCGACTCGCCACAGCACGGGCTGTGGGTGGTCGCGGACGGCATGGGCGGTCATCAGGGTGGCGACATCGCCAGCCAGTTGATCGTCGCCAGCCTGGCTGAACTGCCGCAACACGAGGACTTCGACGAACGCCTCAAAGCCATCCGCCAGTGCCTGCACTGGCTGAACCGGCGTTTGGGGCAGGAGTTGACGGTCACCGCCGGGCGTCACGACAGCATCATGGGCAGCACCGTCGTGGCGCTGCTGGTGGAAGGCAATCGCGCGGCCTGCATCTGGGCCGGCGACAGCCGCTGTTATATGTGGCGCGGGCAGCGTTTGTATCAGCTGTCCAAGGACCATTCGCTGCAACAGCAACTGATCGACGAGCAACAGATGAGCGTCGAACAAGCGGCGGCACACCCGGCGGCTCAGGCGTTGACCCGAGCCGTCGGCGCCGCTGAGCAACTGACCCTGGATGTCCTCGAACTTGAGGTGTATCCGGGCGATGCTTTTTTGCTCTGCAGCGATGGTTTGTATCAGGGCCTGAGCAGCGATGCCCTCGGCACCGCCCTCAGCCTCAGCGCGCCGCACGTGGCGCTGGAACGTTTGTTCGACGGCGCCCTGCGTGGCGCCGCGCGCGACAACCTGACAGCCGTGGTGATCCGCCAATGACCAAGATCGAATCACCCATCGATGACTTGTTGATGAGCGAAGAGCAGGCCAACAACCTGACCTACTTCGCCTTCGCCAAGGAAAACAAGGCAGAGCCTTTGCTGGCGCCGACCAAGGCCAGCATCGGTGCACTGCCGGATGTGCTCGCCGGTCGCTACCACCTCGAGCGTCTGCTCGGGGCCGGTGGCATGGGCGCCGTTTACCGGGCGCGGGATCTGCTGCACGAACAGTTCGGCGATCCCGACCCTTACATAGCGCTGAAAATCCTCAGCGAAGAATTTGCCGAATCGCCGGACGCCAGTGCCTTGCTCTACAGCGAGTTCGCCCTGACCCGACGCCTGCGCCACGACAATGTCGTGCGTGCGCACACCTTTGAAGTCGACACCGACTGCCAGCGGGCCTTCATCACCATGGAATACATGCGTGGCCTGACCCTGGACAAATTGCTCTGCGAGCGGCCCCTCGGCCTGCCGTGGCAAGAACTGCGCGACATCGTCCTGCCGCTGCTCGACACGCTGGCCTACGCCCACGGTCGCGGCGTGCTGCACGGTGACATGAAACCGAGCAACGTCATGCTCAGCGAAGATGGCTTGCGCCTCTTTGACTTCGGTTTGGGCCAGGCAGAGGAGGGCGTGATGCCCGGGCTGCCGCACCTGAGCCGCGAACGTTTCAACGCCTGGACCCCGGGCTACGCCGCCCCCGAACTGCTTGAGGGCCAACCGTTGTCGGCCAGCGCGGACGTGTACGGCGTGGCCTGCGTGATCTACGAACTGGCTGGCGGCAAACACCCGTTCCGCCGCTTGCCCTCGACCCAGGCTCGCGACGAGCACCTGGAGCGCGAGTTGCACGCGCCGGCGAACTTACCGAAACACTGTTGGCCAGCGCTGCAAACCGCGCTGAGCTTCGACCCGGCAGCACGCACCATCACTGCCCAACAATTGCGTGACGCCTTGGGCGCCACTTCGTCCTGGCTGCAACGTCTGCGACTTCGGGCGTAACGGATGACATTCGAACAGGGAGCACTTTATGTTCAACCCAGCTAACGAAACCCACTTCAGCCTCAAGGTCGAAGACTACGTCGGCGACCTGCAAGTGCTGTCGTTCACCGGCACCGAAGGCATCAGCCAGCCGTTTCGTTTCGACCTGGAACTGGTCAGTGAAAACCCGGATCTGGACCTGGAAAAGCTCCTGCACAAGCAGGCCTTTCTGGCGTTCGATCCGCAGGGTAGTGGCATTCACGGGCAGATCTACCGCGTCGCCCAAGGCGATGCCGGCAAGCGCCTGACCCGCTACAAAGTGTCGATGGTGCCGCAACTGCAATACCTGCATCACCGCACCAACCAACGCATCTATCAGCAGATGTCGGCGCCGAAAATCATCGCGCTGATCCTCGATGAACACGGGATCAAGGGCAACGCCTACAGCTTCCAGCTCAGCCAACCGTGCCCGGATCGCGACTACTGCGTGCAGTACGACGAAACTGACCTGCACTTCGTCCAGCGCCTGTGCGAAGAGGAAGGTATTCACTACCACTTCCAGCACAGCGACAAAGGACACCTGCTGGTGTTCGGCGATGATCAGACCGTGTTCCCCGACCTCGGCCAGCCAACGGCCTACGTGCAGGGCAGCGGCATGGTTGCCGAAGAACCGGTGATCAAAGGTTTCAGACTGCGCCTGGAAACCCGCACCAGCCGCACCACACGTCGCGACTACGACTTTGAAAAACCGCGCCTGCAAATGGAAGCGGCGTACAGACCCGACGTCGCTGCCGACAGCGAAGACAGCGAACCGGATCTCGAAGACTACGACTACCCGGGCCGCTTCATCGACCGCGCCCGTGGCAAGTTCCTCAGCCAGCGCGCCCTCGAGCGCCACCGCGCCGACTACCGTCAGGCCGAAGGTCGCGGCGACCAGACCAAACTGGTCAGCGGCCATTTCATGGCCATGTCCGACCACCCGCGCAGCGAGTGGAACGACCTGTGGCTGCTCACCGAAATCTTCCACGAGGGCAAACAGCCGCAAGTCCTCGAAGAAGGCGTGACCAGCGACACCACCGACAACAAGGACGACTTCCACCAGGGCTACCGCAACACCTTCCTCGCCACCCCGTGGGACGTGTTCTACCGCCCGGCCCTCGAACACCCGAAACCGCGCGTGCTCGGCAGCCAGACCGCCATGGTCACCGGCCCCAAAGGTGAAGAAATCCACTGCGACCAATACGGCCGCATCAAAGTGCAATTCCACTGGGACCGCGAAGGCCAGGCCGACGACAAAACCAGCTGCTGGCTGCGCGTCTCCAGCTCCTGGGCCGGCGACCGCTACGGCGCCATCAGCATCCCGCGCATCGGTATGGAAGTCCTCGTCACCTTCCTCGAAGGCGATCCCGACCAACCCCTCGTCACCGGTTGCCTGTACCACAAGGAAAACCCGGTGCCGTACGCCTTGCCGGCGAACAAGACGCGCAGCGTGTTCAAAACGCTTAGCTCACCGGGTGGCGGTGGTTACAACGAACTGCGCATCGAAGACAAGAAAGGTGCAGAGCAGATCTACATTCATGCCCAGCGCGATTGGGATGAAAACGTTGAGCACGATCAGAAGATTCGGGTCGGCAATGAACGTCACGACACGGTGGTGAAGAACACCTACACCGAGCTCAAGGCTGAAGAGCACCGCACCACGATTGCCGATCGCAAGGTTGAAGCGAAGCTGGACGACCACCTGACGATTGGGCAGAACCAGCATGTGAAGCTGGGGACTGCGCAACTGACCAGCGTGGGGAAAGAGATTCACCTCAAGGCTGGGGACAAGATTGTTATTGAGGCCGGGACGGAGCTGACCATTCTTGGGGGTGGGAGCTTTATCAAGCTGGATGGCGGTGGGGTGACGGTGGTTGGGCCGGTGATCAAGATCAATGCTGGCGGATCGGCTGGGTCGGGTACTGGCATTGGCATCAAGCCGCCGATATTGCCGGGTGCTGCCGACAAGGACATCGCCGGCGCCGTACCGCCGCAGGCGCTGCCGAACGCACCGCTGCCGCCACCACCGGTGTGCAAGGAATGTCTGGCCCGGGCCAAACGTAACGCTCAAGCCCTGGCCGCACGATAAAGGACGACTTCATGAACACAAGCAATGCGCGCTGGCTCGACGAGTTATGGGTCAACGCCCAACAACTCAAACAGCAGCACCTCGACGTGCTGGTCGACGCCACCAGCCTCGACTACCCGCTGCTGCAACAGCTCGCCGAACAGCCCGACGCGGCAAAACTGGCCAAGCTGTTTGAAAACACTCCCGAGGTTGCCATCGCCGACTTCGGCCCGTTGCTGCTGCGCGTCGACATCGGCCAACGCGACTGGCTGAAAACCTTCATCAACGCCGTCGACTGCAACAAACATGTCGTTGTTGTATTCAGCCCATGGCAATTCGAAGCGCTCGCCGATCACCTGCGCGGCTTCCTTCAAGCCCAATGGAACCAAGGCCGTTCCGAAGGCGTGTTGCGCTACTACGACCCGCGCATGCTGCTGCCGGTCACCGAAACCCTGACCCCGGTACAAAGCAACGCCTTCCACGCCGCCGTCATCTCCTGGCACTGGCTCGACCGCGACCAACAACCGCAAAGCCTGCCCGGCAACTACGTCCGCCACGCCCAAATACCCGCCGCCGGCCCGGTGATGTTCGATCACCCACAAGTGGCCAACCTGCTCGCGTGGACAGAAGCAGATGCCTACCGGGTCGATCGCTGCGCAGTGCCACAGAACTATGGCTTGAGTCGTAACGAGAGTTTGATCCGGCACTTGTATCGCAGCCAGTTGGCGGCGAATCAGAAGGGTTTGAAAGAGCCGGAGGAGCGCGAGCCGTTTATTGAACAGTGGTTGGTGGAGAACTCATCGTTTGTGATCGATGAGCCGCCGAAGGCGTTGATTTGATGAATGCGATTGCGCGTGGGTCGGTGCGGGAGGCGATGTCTTCCGGGCTGGTCTGTGTGTGGGTTTTGCTGGGGGTGTTGGCGTTGAGTGGGTGTCGTGGTGGGCCGGAGATGGTGAGTGCTCCGGTCAAAGGCTTCAACCATACATCCGCAGAGATTATGAGGTTCACCATCAATGATGCTGGTGGGCCACGAATCCCGCCGAATCAGGGCGGAGGAAATGAGGTGTGCTGCAGCATACTTCCCTTGAAGTGGACGCCCGGACTCCAAGCCAGAATCGAATGGGACAAAGACCCAGATCCGTATGGAGACGTTCAGCGGGATAAGTTTGGTCAAATTGATAAAGTCGCGTACGCGAACCACTCCGTTAATTTTTCGCATCATTCGGCGATTATTGAAATTCCTGAATATTCCGAGAATGTTTGCGCGCTGCAGGTTCACTTTCTTCCTTGTGATGAAGTAAGGGTGTCTACCTCTTGCCTTTCCTCGAGTCACCCAAACTATCCTGACAAAGCGTATTTTCAAATTAAGGAGACGGGTACATGTCCGACTTCTTGAGTATCTCTGGGACTTTTCTAGGGCTGCGACGTGGTCTCAGATTTTCACTGTGCGTAATTTTTTTAGGTCTGTGTGGTTGCCACTCAGGGCCTGAAATGGTGAGTGCATCTGTTACTGGCTATAACCACACGCCTGCAGAAATTATGCGATTCAGTATCAATGGCGCTGGCGGCCCCAGGATTCCACCAAATAGTGGCGGGGGCGCTGAAGTTTGCTGCGGTTTACTGCCTGTCCAGTGGAACCCCATGCTGAGTGCGGAAATCGAGTGGGATAAAGATCCAGAACCTTACGGAAACGTGGAACGTGATCTGTTCGGTCAAATAACAAAGGAGTCCAGGATTCGTCATGCTCTTGGTTACTCGCATCATACTGCGAAAGTTGGAATTCCTAAGTACGCTGAAGAGGTGTGCGCATTGCAAGTGCATTTCCTACCGTGCGATCGAGTGAGGGTTTCTACTACTTGTTTTTTTCCAGAGCATCCGAGTTATCCCGATAAAGCCTATTTCGAAGTCAAGGAGACGGATAAATGTCCCGTTTCTTGAACATCTTAGAGAGCTGTCTTGGAGCTTTGCGAGGTATTAGATTCTTACTGTCAATGAGTTTGCTAAGTTTGTGCGGTTGCCATACAGCTCCGGAGATGGTGTCAACGCCTGTAACAGGTTTCAACCATACATCAGCTGCTATCAATCGATTCAGTGTAAACGGAGCCGGGGGGCACCCTGTTTCAGCATTTCAAGGTGGTGCAACTCAAGTCTGTTGCGGCGTGCTTCCTGCTCAATGGTATCCAGGCCTTCGAGCCACCATCGAGTGGGAGAAGGATCCTAATCCACGAGAATTGATAAAACGCGATAAATATGGACAGTTTGATAAGGAGGACTATCAGCGGCATGCTGCCCATTACTCTCATCATGAGGCGACAGTTGAAATACCAAAATATGGTATCGATTTCTGTGCGATACAGGTTCATTTTTTGCCTTGTGATCAGGTGAGTGTTTCTACAACCTGTTTTACACCTAAGCACCCAAACTATCCCGATCAAGGGTATTTCGGCATCAAGGAGACGATGAAATGTCCTCACCTTTAAAGCAATATATTTTGTTTTTTTCTGCAAGATACCCGAATAACATGGAGGCGATTAAGGTATGTTAATTTTAGATGTTGTATTTAAAAGAATGCGTTTAAGTGCTGGTTCGAAGCGAAAGAATGTTGTTCAAGGGATATGTTCTAAGACTAAAAAGTTTAGCGCCAAAATGATATGGCGATCATTGGTTGTCGCGTGCAGCATGCTAGCGGTTGTCGCCTGCAATGCTGGTCCTGAGGTGGTGTCTGCACCGGTTACTGGCTATAACCATACCTCCGCACAAATAACTCGCTTTAGTATTAATGGAGCGGGTGGTCCCAGCATTCCGCCAAATTCTGGCGGAGGAGCTGAAGTCTGCTGTGGCGTGCTGCCTGTTCAGTGGAATCCGAAAGTAAGAGCAGTCATTGAGTGGGAAAAAGATCCGAACCCCGACGGTCCGATCGAGCGGGACCAGTATGGACAAATAAAAAAAGAGGCACTAGCTCGGCATAGAGCTGGCTACTCTCATCATACTGAAACGGTTGAAATTCCGAAGTATGCAGAGAAGCTTTGTGCGTTGCAGGTTCATTTTTTACCGTGTGATCAGGTGAAAGTGTCCACGACTTGTTTTGCGCCGTCACATCCAAATTATCCAGACAAGGCG
Organism: Pseudomonas sp. MYb2; assembly: GCF_002979955.1. Lineage (NCBI taxonomy): Bacteria > Pseudomonadati > Pseudomonadota > Gammaproteobacteria > Pseudomonadales > Pseudomonadaceae > Pseudomonas > Pseudomonas sp. MYb2. The sequence continues at coordinate 290,046 of NZ_PCQC01000001.1, read as the reverse complement.
TACTTTAAAGTTAAGGAGCCAGCAACATGTTCGAATCACTAATGGGGCCGGATGCCCCTTCGCCAGATAGTGCTTTAGTCGCTCCGGCATTTCCTCTTTCCCGTCGAATGCCAAATGAACCAGGCCAAGTGACGAAGAATATACAACTGCAAAAAAAAGACGAACGCGCTTTCGGTAATCAGCAACGTAAACTTGCTCAGGAAAAGGGGGAGGCCAATAGTGGTGCGCCCTGCTGTAAGACGCTACATATAACATTCGCTTTCGACGGTACCAATAATAACGATCAAGCGGACGGCTCATCCACTCCCAATTCTCGAAGTAATGTCGCGCGCCTTTTTCATGCGAGCTTGGGGGCAGACGATGATCTGGTAGAGAATGGATTTTTCAAGTATTACTGTCCAGGTGTTGGTACTGTATTTCCAGATGTAGAAGAATTCTTGCCAGATAATAGCGGGCTAGTGGGTGCGAGCGGCGGTGAGAATCGTATTAACTGGGCACTTACCCGACTGATTGATGCGTTGCAGTTTACTCTGGATAAAGAAAGACTACCTATTGAAAAAACAAAAGGCATGCTGAAGGACATGGCGACGAATGGTTATAAAAACACATTCGGTTTGGGCCTGTTCGAAAGCGGAGAACAAAAACGCGAAGCAATATTGCGGAAAGAAATTCAGGGACTTGAGGAGAAGCTGAAAAAACGTGAGGACTCTGGAGAAAAGCCGCATATCTTGGCTATGCGCCTGTATGTTTATGGATTTTCTCGAGGCGCTGCAGAGGCCCGTACTTTTGTTAATTGGTTACAGACACTCGTTCGTTGCGAAAGTGAAAGTGGTGGAGCTGAGTACCGTTTTGCGGGACTTCCAATATCGATAAACTTCCTTGGTGTTTTTGACACAGTAGCTGCGGTTGGGCTTGCCGATAGCGTTCCATTTGCAGCGGGACATATGGACTGGGCTGACGGCACGATGCGTCTTCCTGATGAGGCAACATCCTCATGTGCAAGCACAGCCCTGCCTGATGACTGTTCTTATCTAAAACGTTGTGTTCATTTGGTTTCTGGTCACGAGCAGCGGGCTAGCTTTCCGCTAGATTCAATACGTCGCCGCCCGAAATCAGCAGATGGTAGTCGTGATAAAAGCAAAGCTTCAAGTTATCGACCAGGCACAGTTGAGTATATTTACCCAGGGGTCCATTCCGATGTAGGGGGTGGGTATGCGCCAAATGATCAGGGCAAGGCAACTGCTGGATCAGATCATGTCTTATCGCAAATCTCTTTGCAGCACATGTACGCTGAAGCGTTCATGGCCGGCGCACCATTGACGGTTCCAGAAACAGTGCTGCAGGAGGGCGTTCATGACAAATGGAGAAAGTTACCCAAAGAACTTGAGGGCGATTTTTTAATCTCCGATACGCTAATCAAGCGCTTCAACGCATGGCAGGCTCAAGGCCAAAGCGGTCCGTTGGAAGAGATGATGAAGCGTGAGCACGCGCTGATCACTGGTTGGCGAATTGATCGATATGCTGGTGGTGTGGAGAAACAGTCATTCTTCAAAAATGCTGCTCCAGATATGCCACAGGCTCAGATTGATGCTTGGGAAGCTCTGGAAAAACGCCACGTCGCAGAAACTTCTGCGCCTATATTGGGCAAGCCGACACCAATCTACACAGCAGAACAGGAAAAAGAGCATCAGCAGAATATTCAAATTGTCGGCGAGGAAAAGTATAAAAACGCTCGCTGGGAAAAGGTGTTTGAACCACCGCTAGATCATCGACAGTTGCTAGGTGCCGCAGCGGAGTTCCGTCATGATTATCGAAGAGAATGGGGCTTGGTCGGTGATGGTCATACTGACGTCGCCGTAATCGATATGTTGCTTGGCGGCACGGTGTACCTGATTAACGAAGAGGATGAAGCAGAGGAGTATGCATACCTCTATAAAGAGGGTACGGCTCGCTATGAAAAAATGTTCAGCTCACCGAACAAGCCTAGAGCGGGTCAGGAAGATCTTGTAGCGCTCTTTGACGATCAGGTTCACGACTCTCGTGCTTGGTTTATGAACACATCCGGAATCGTACCCCGCGAGCCATTTACTGACTACTTCCGCATCCGGCTGGTGCATTTTGATAACGAGTCGAACAAACAACTGTCTCTGCTGGCTACTGCGGGCAGGGTGATTGGGCTCGGTATTGCTGTCGCGAGTGTGGGTTTGAGTATCAAGAAAAAAGACCCTCGCATGCTGTTGGGGCTGTTCCTGCCGTCGCTCGCGCTTCCAGTGCTGAGCGGCAAAGTGGGTGTAGCTATGTCGGAGCTACCAGAAATCAGCGCATTCGATCCGCTTACAGGGATTGCACTGCCAATGCTCAATAGCGTCGACTCGATACGTGCGTTCACGAAAGAACCAGGTGACATGGTTGCAAAAGTCGCAGCCTTGCCTCCGCTAAAACCGTTGAGCGAAGCCACTGCCAACACGCCTGCGCTACAGAAAATCCTGGTTGCCCATCAAGCGGTTGAAGCAGCCGAAGCTGCTCGTAAGAAGGACTTCGGTTCATTGGCCGGTATGGTGGCAAAAGCCGCTAATGATGAAGACAAGCCCGGTGGCTGGATGGACTTGGTGGCCGAACAGGCCAGCAATTTGAAGTCGTCTGAGAAGAAGGTGTAATTGCGAAAGCATAGAGGGCGGCTTGATATGAGCCGCCCTCTTTGGTTAGCAAAATAGCATTTCGAATGCCGCTGGTTTCACGACTTTTGAAATGACCATTGGCTTTCCGAGAGTCGATGGAAAGGGGACTTAACGTCCCCTTTTTTTATCCAAAATCCCGCTACGGCTTAGCCGCCATGCTCCGCACTTCGATGTGGTCGAGCGTTCCTTCCACCATCAATCTCACCCCGTCCGCCATTCTGCTCAGGGCCAGTGCAACCGAGCGGCGTGAGCCGTGGAGGTCGTCGGCGAGGTCGCAGGCGATGACGCTGATGGACAGAAGGTCTTCGGAGGCGTTGGCCATGAGGGCTTCGGCGTCGGTGCCGGGGGAGAGGCTGAAGAGGCCGGTTTCGCGTTTGGGGTGTGGTTCGATGGGCGGTTTGAAGTGGTGGTCGAGGGCGCGTTCGGCGGCTTCGTGGAATTTCTTTGATTCCAGGGATTCGTAGGGCGATATGTCTGGGGATTCGGGGGGATTGGGTGTTGGTTTGATCATGGTGCAGCTTCCTGAAGTTATGAGGCCGACACCAATCGCTATGCACTTCGAATAGGTGGCAGCTGTGCGTTGGTGTGCAAGACCGGTTCAGGAACCCGGCAGACCCGAAGGTCTCCGACGCACAGCCGCCATAACGATTCGCGAGCATAGGAAAAGGCTCGGCGAAATGCCATCAAGGAATGTGCACCTGAACCGGACTTGCACGTCCGAGTCACCGATTTTGCGGCGACCCACAGAGCCTATCGATAGCCAGCCAACTCGCCTAGTTCATGGACAGCACCGCACTTTGCAGGAAATTTCCCATAGATTCGCGGGGCGGAAGATCAAAAGATCGCAGGCTTCGCCAACTCCTACAGGGATGTGTTTCAACAGGTGTAGGAAAGGTGAGTGGTGAGACGCGGAGCGTCTCGGGATGCATTCCCACGCGGAGCGGGGGAACGATCAGGGGGCGAGCGCTGAATCGTGACTTGGCGGTCATCGTGCGGGAAATGGTCTGCATCCTCTTCCAATAGAGTCAGATACTGGCGTTATCGTCCGAATCCCTTACACTGCCCCGGCCGTTCATTTTCCTTTTGAGGCTGTGCGCATGAAATTTCGTTTTCTTCTGTGGATGATGGGTTTGTTGATGGGTAAGGCCAGCCGGACAAATCCTGCGTTCCAGCAGCAGTTGGGTGACAAGGATCTGGTGTTTCAGCTACAGACGCTGGATGGGAAAGTGGCGCGGCATTTCGTGGTGAAGAATCAGCGCATTACCAGCAAGTCTGGGGTGGTGGCGGAGCCGGCGTTTGCGATTGCGTTTAAAGATGCCGGTTATGGCTTTGCGACGATGCAGGCGAAGAACAAGCAGTTGGCGTTTATGCAGGGGATTCAGGACAAGTCGATCCAGCTCAAGGGCAATCCGGCGCTGGTGATGTGGTTTCAGGGGTTGATGAAGTATTTGGTGCCGAGGAAGGCTAAGCCTAAGGCTTGATGCGGTCAGTTGGACCGTGGTGGATTCATCGCGAGCAGGCTCACTCCTACAGGGATTACCTAAATCTTGTAGGAGTGAGCCTGCTCGCGATTGCGTTTAGGCCTGGCTGAACTGCGAGGCCAGTTCGCGCAGGAGGACTTCGGCTTCGAGGACTTTGCTGACGACGTCGTTGGCTTTGTCGCGAGTCAGGCCGACGCGTTCGAGCAGGGCATCCGGAATATCTTCATCCGGGCCGGAGCCGATGCCGCGGCTACGCAGCAGGCGTACGGCCAGGCAGACGAGGTTCGGGTATTCGGCGTAGGCGCCGTCGTAGCTTGGGTCGTGCTGGAAGCGCAGGGCGGTGGCCAACTCGTCGGGCATGTCCCAGTAGCGCATCAGCCATGAGCCGATCTGTTCACGGCTGATACCGAGCAGGTGTTGCTCGATGTAGCTGTGGCACAGGTGCGGGTTGACCTCCAGGTGGCGGCAGATCAGCGAGAAGTGCGGCGGGAACACGTGGGCCAGCAGCAGGTAACCGAAGTTGTGCAGCAGACCGGCCAGATACGTCAGGCCGGCTTCCGGGCGCTGGGCGCGCGGCATGGCGCGGGTCAGGCCTTCGATGACGGCGGCGGTGTAGATCGATTGCTGCCAGTACGGCGTGGTGTGTTGCGGGTGGTCTTTGGGCAGGCTCAGGGTCTTGCCGAGGGCCAAGCCCAGCGCGAGGTTGATCACCAGATCGAAACCGAGCACGCGGACGATTGCGTCTTCCACCGAACGAATCTTGCCCGGCGAGGCGTAGTACGGCGATGCCGCCCAGCTCACCACTTGCGCGGCCAGCGCCGGGTCGGTTTCAACCACGCCAGTGATGTCGTCGATGGTGGCGTTGGGGTCGACGCGCAGTTTGATGATTTTTTGTGCGGTTTCGGCCAGCGGTGGAATCTCGATGGTCGCTTCCAGACGCTGCTGAATCCGGCGTGCAGTGAACGCTTGTACGGCCTGGGTGATTTCCTCGCGGTCATCGTCCGGGCGGTCGAGGTTCGGGCGAATGCTGCTCAGTGCTTCGCCGAAGTTGGCGGCGCTGGCCTTGGTCAGCATGGTCTTGAAGTCTTCGCTGGCGATCTCCAGCAGCAGGCCCGGCTCACCGGAGTTGATCAGCAACTTCGGCTCACGCAGCAGGCTTTCTTCATACAGGCACGGCGAACTGGTCAGCGCCGGCAGGCCCGGCAGCAGGCTCAGGCTGTGTTTGCCGAGCATCTTTTCCAGGCGTTCGGTCGACACGGCGGTGAGGCGCCGGCCCGTCAGTTCGGCGAGGCGATTGAGGTCGAGCAATTGGCTCTGCGGAAACAGCACCATCAGCGCGCCGACGGCGTCGTCCAGCAACACGGCTTGTACCTTGCGCGAAGCATTGAGGCCGTGGTGGTCGAGCACTTCTTCGTAGGCGATGCCCAGCTTGCCTAGCAGCAGCCGAATGACAGACGGCGCGTGCGGGGATTCGGGGGCGAGAGCGGCTTCGGTCATGATCTGTATCCGTTTTTGAAACAATGGCAGGAGTATAACCAGCTTGGTCAGAACGATCTGTCAGAAACTGCGACGGTGCTCACACTTGGCCGTATTGCTGCCCGTGACGCAACCAGCGATCGAGTAATGGGCTGACGTGGGTTGGCCAGCGTTCCAGCAGGGCTTGCGCGGCGTCGCGGACGGCGGGCAGCAGGTCGGCGTCGCGCATCAGGTCGGCAACCTTGAATTGCAGCAGGCCGGTCTGGCGGGTACCGAGCATTTCGCCGGGGCCGCGCAGTTCGAGGTCTTTTTCGGCGATGACGAAGCCGTCGTTGGTCTCGCGCATGATGCCCAGGCGCTGGCGACCGATCTGCGACAGCGGCGGATGGTAGAGCAGCACGCAATGGCTGGCGGCGCTGCCCCGACCCACACGTCCACGCAATTGGTGCAGTTGCGCAAGGCCGAGGCGTTCGGGGTTTTCGATGATCATCAGGCTGGCGTTGGGCACGTCGACGCCGACTTCGATCACTGTGGTGGCGACCAGCAGTTGCAGGTTGCCAGCCTTGAATTCGGCCATGACGGCGGCCTTCTCGACGGGCTTCATGCGCCCGTGGATCAGGCCGACTTTCAGCTCGCCGAGGGCAAGAGTGAGGTCTTCAAACGTGGTCTCGGCGGCCTGACAGGTCAGCTCCTCCGACTCTTCAATCAGTGTGCACACCCAATAGGCCTGACGACCTTCGGCGCAGGCACCGCGCACGCGTTCGATGACTTCGACGCGGCGGGTGTCGGTGACCAGCACGGTGTTGACCGGGGTTCGACCGGGCGGCAGTTCGTCGAGGATCGAGGTGTCGAGGTCGGCGTAGGCGCTCATCGCCAGCGTCCGTGGGATCGGCGTGGCGGTCATGATCAGTTGGTGCGGGCACATGCGCCCGCCGACGCCTTTCTGCCGCAGCGCCAGACGCTGTTGCACGCCGAAGCGGTGCTGTTCGTCGATGATCACCAGCGCGAGGTTCTTGAACTGCACTTCGTCCTGGAACAGCGCGTGGGTGCCGACCACCATCGGCGTGCCGCTGGCGATCTGTTCCAGCGCGGCGACGCGGTTCTTGCCCTTGAGCTTGCCGGCCAGCCACGCGACTTCAATGCCCAACGGTTCGAGCCAGCGCTTGAAGGTGATGAAGTGCTGTTCGGCGAGGATCTCGGTCGGCGCCATCAATGCGACTTGATAGCCAGCCTCCAGCGCTTGCAATGCAGCGAGGGCGGCGACCACGGTTTTACCGGCGCCCACGTCGCCCTGAATCAGCCGCAGCATCGGTTCGTGCTGACTGAGGTCGTAGGCGATTTCGTTACCGACGCGCTGTTGCGCGCCGGTCGGGTTGAAGCCGAGGTTGGCCAGATACTTCGGCGGCAGCTTTTTCGCTTTCGGCATCGCCGGCGCGCGCAGTGAACGCATGCTTTCGCGCAGACGCTGTTGCGACAGTTGATGGGTCAGCAGTTCTTCAAAAGCGAGGCGATGCTGGGCCCAGTGATGACCGAGGGCGAGTTCGTCGACGTCGGCATCGGCGGGTGGGTTGTGCAGATAGCGGATCGCATCGGCCAGCGGCGCCAGTTGGTAGTCGCGCGCCAGTTCGGTCGGTAGCCAGTCAGGCAGGGTGTCTGGCTTGAGCATGGTCAGCGTCTGCAGGCACAACTGGCGCAGACGCGCTTGGGTCAGGCCTTCGGTCAGCGGGTAGACCGGGGTCAGGGTTTCATCGACCGGCGGCGGTTCGTCGCCAGTGATGGCGCGGTATTCCGGGTGGTAGATCTCCAGCCCTGACGCGCCGGGCCGGGCTTCGCCGTAGCAGCGCACCCGCGTGCCGCGCTTGAGGCCTTCTTTCTGCGCGTTGCTGAAATGATAGAAGCGCAGACTGAGACCGCCGGTGCCGTCCTGCAAACGCACGACGAGGCTGCGGCGGCGGCCCATGACCACGTCGGCGCCGCTGACGGTGCCTTCGACCACGGCGTCCTGCCCCGGTCGCAAGGCGCCGATCGGCACCACGCGGGTGCGATCCTGATAACGCAGCGGCAGGTGGAACAGCACGTCCTGAAGATTCTCCAGACCGACCTTGGCCAGTTTCTCGGCCATGGCTTCGCCGACACCCTTGAGTGCCGTCACCGACACTTGCGACAGCTCCGTCATGACGCTCGCTTAACCGGCCGTAACCGGTGCCGCTGGCTTGGCCACCGAACACAGGCGAATGGAGTCGGCGAGGATCTCGATGGCTTTCGGCCGTGGGAAGCTCGCGCGCCAGGCGATGGCCACGGTGCGGAACGGCACCGGTGGCGACAGCGGCCGCACTTCGATCACGCCGGGGGCGTAGTGATGGCTGTCGACCGCCGACAACGGCAGGATCGAAATGCCCAGACCGGACGCAACCATGTGGCGAATGGTTTCCAGCGAGCTGGATTCGACCGTGGTGTGCTTGGCGCCGTCGTTGCCCTTGGTCAGGGTCGGGCAGGCTTCCAGCACTTGATCGCGGAAGCAGTGGCCTTCACCGAGCAGCAGCAGGCTCTTGTCGTTGAGCAGGCCGGCGTCGATGGTTTCTTTTTGCGTCCACGGGTGCTGGGCCGGCATGAGCACGTAGAACGGCTCGTCGTACAGCGGCAGGGTCAGCACGTCGGCTTCGTTGAACGGCAGGGCGATGATGATCGCGTCGAGTTCGCCGTTGCGCAGTTTGTCGCGCAGCACGTGGGTGAAGTTTTCTTCGATGTACAACGGCATCTGCGGGGCGACCCGGTGCAGTTGTGGAATCAGGTGCGGGAACAGGTACGGGCCGACGGTGTAGATCGCGCCGACTTTCAGCGGTGCGGTCAGCTGGTTCTTGCCGGCTTGGGCCAGTTCGCGGATGCCTTGCGCTTGCTCGAGGACTTTCTGCGCCTGGGCGACGATGCCTTCGCCGACCGGGGTCAGGCGCACGGCGCTTTTGCTGCGCTCGAAAATCAGCACACCGAGTTCGTCTTCAAGCTTTTTCACGCCCACCGAAAGGGTCGGCTGGCTGACGTGGCAACGTTCGGCGGCGTGGCCGAAATGCTGCTCTTGGGCGAGGGTAACGATGTAGCGTAATTCTGTGAGAGTCATAGCAAGCGTCCATGAAGATGCGGGCCAAGCATACCGGCTGCAATCGATAGACGCACGTTATCAGACTGAGCGCTCAATGCGACTACTGCAAAAAGCAAAAGATCGCAGCCTTCGGCAGCTCCTACAGGGAAATGCATTCCAATGTAGGAGCTGCCGAAGGCTGCGATCTTTTGATCTTGCTACTTAGCGGCGGCGTTCCAGCGAGTAAACAAACGGCGCCACAATTTCGATCGAGCCATTGTTCAACATGTCGGCCGGCGGCTTGGGCAGCGGTTGGGCGCGGCGGATCATTTCCAGGGTGGCCCGGTCCAGATCGGCGTTGCCGGAGCGGCCCACCAGTTCGAACGACAACACGTTACCTTCGGCATCCACCACGAAGCGCAAGCGGTTCAAGCCTTCCTTGCCACGCATCTGTGCACTTTGCGGGTACTTTTTGTACTTCGCCAAATGCGCAAGCAGGGTGCCTTGCCAACTGGCCTTGGCAGCCATCTGAGCAGGCGACGGACCCGGCGCAGGCTGGGCGGATTTCTCCGTCGGCGCCTGAGTCGGTTGCGTGTCGGCCGGTTTCTCCTCGGAAGGTTTTTCCTTCGGTGGATCGGGCAGCTTCTTCTCGATCGGCTTCGGCGGTTTAGGCTTTGGCTTCGGTTTGGGTTTCGGCACCGCGATTTCTGCCTTCGGTGCTTCAGCCAGTTTCGGAATCGGCAGCTCTTCAACCGGAGCCGGTGGTTGCGGCGGTGTGACGACTTTCGGCGGTGCAGGCGGTGGTGGGGCCGGAACCGGTGCCAGTTCGACCATCATTGCCTGCGGCGGCAATTCGATGGGCGGACGGGCGGTCCAGTTCAGCGCCAGCGCGATGGCCAGCGCGTGAACGCCCAGCACCACGGCCAGGCTACCGCTGTAACGCGTCAGCTTATGGCGCGTCGTGATCATTTCTTGGCTGCCGTCTCAAGTCCGACCAGGCCGACCTTCAGGTAACCGGCGCTGCGCAGCTTGTCCATCACGCTCATGAGGTCGCCGTAATCCACGCCTTTATCGGCCTGGAAGAAGATGGTGGTGTCTTTCTTGCCCTGAGTCTTGGCGTCGAGGAAGGCGCCGAGGGTTTCCGGCGTCACTTCGTCTTCGCCGATGTACAGGCGTTGGTCAGCTTTGACGCTGAGGAACACCGGTTTCTCTGGCCGCGGCGCCGGTTTGGCGGTCGAGGCAGGCAGGTCGACTTTGATGTCCACGGTGGCCAACGGAGCAGCCACCATGAAGATGATCAACAGCACCAGCATCACGTCGATGAAAGGCGTGACGTTGATTTCGTGGTTCTCGGCCAGATCGTCGTCTGCGCCTTCTTTCAAATGCAGGCCCATGGCCGATTACCCCACTTTGACCATGTGCGGCTGCGAGCTGCGCTCAGGCTGGTGGTCGAGGTCGCGGCTGACCAGCAGCAGCACTTCTGCCGATGCGTCGGAAACCTGCGCCTTGTAACCGGCGATGGAGCGGGCGAACACGTTGTAGATCACCACGGCTGGAATCGCGGCAACCAGGCCCAGCGCGGTGGCCAACAGTGCTTCTGCAATGCCCGGTGCCACAACGGCGAGGTTGGTGGTCTGGGTTTTGGCGATGCCGATGAAGGAGTTCATGATGCCCCATACGGTGCCGAACAGACCGACGAACGGCGCGGTAGAACCGATGGTGGCGAGCACGCCGGTGCCGCTGCTCATGTTGCGACCGCAGGCTGCTACGAGGCGCTCGAGACGGAAGCTGACGCGTTCCTTGATTCCTTCTTTCTCGCGGCTGTTGACCGACAGACGCATCTCTTCGAGCGCGTCGTGCACCAGCAGGTTGGCGAGGGTGCCTTCCTTGCCGGCCGTGGCGCTGGCTTCTTTAAGGGTGGTGGCTTTTTTCAGGGCGGCGATTTCACCACGCAGACGACGCTTGGCGCCCATCAGCTCGAAGCCTTTGGCAATCCAGATGGTCCAGGTGATGATGGAAGCGATGGCCAGACCGATCATCACGATTTTCACGATGATGTCGGCGTTCTGGTACATGCCCCACGGCGACAGGTCGTGGGCCATGCCCAGGCTGTTGTTGTCTTCCATCTCCTGCGGATCAAACTGCTTGGCCGCCTCGCCGAACTTGGCCAGAGATTCTTGAACTTCTGGCGGCAGTGAGGAGGTGTCGACGCTACCATCAGGGTTTCTTGGCACATCCTGTGTGGTATTTGCAGCTGGCTGGGACGGTGCAGTTGCATCGGCGAACGCGGCAGTCGGTGCCAGCATCAGACTGAGCAGCAGAGCCGCCACCGCGCTCCAGGCGCGAGGTCGTTTGGTTGGCGAAGCGGGGATTTGATTACGTGTCATGCTGGCCGGACCTGAGATAGAAAAACGTTTAGTGCTCTTCCAGGCCTCGTAAGGCCGAGAACAAAAGTGGCCTGCATTATTGCAAGTAATTCTTGTTAACAAAAGTAATAGAGTATCTTTTTTTCCTGCATTGCTAGCCGCTCGTCCTTTGCCGGCGCTAGTCTATGCCTTTGCGATGGGAGTTTTTTGATGTCCGCGCCTTCTGTTTTGATTGCCGGTTGTGGTGATGTCGGCAGTCGTCTGGCCAAGCAATTGCTGGCGGCTGGCTGGGAAGTTCATGGCTTGCGCCGGGACGTTTCGAAACTGCCTGACGGTGTCATCGGCGTTGCCGGTGACCTGTTCAACGAAGACTGCCCTGCGACCTGGCCAGTAGGGGCGGTGGATTATCTGGTGTATTGCGCAGCGGCAACTGATCACGATGAGGCCGGTTATCGCGCCGCTTACGTGCAGGGTTTGCAGAATGTGCTGAGCTGGCTGGATGACTACGGGCAAGTCCCCGAGCGCCTGGTCTTCGTTTCCAGCAGCAGCGTGTACGGGCAGCAGGGCGGCGAGTGGGTTGACGAGACATCGGCAACAATCGCCGCCGGTTATTCAGGACGACTGATGCTGGAAGCGGAGCAAGTTGCCCTCAATAGCGGTATCCCGGCGAGCATCCTGCGTCTGACCGGCATTTACGGCCCGGGCCGCGAATGGCTGCTGACTCAAGTGCGTCGTGGTTATCGCGTGGAGGTTGAACCGCCGCTCTATGGCAACCGGATTCATGCCGATGACGCGGCCGGGTTGCTGGCGTTTCTGCTGGAGAAGGATCGTCAGGGCCTGAAGCTGGATGATTTCTATATCGGTGTCGACGACGCGCCGGCACCGTTGGCGGAGGTGGTCGGTTGGCTGCGTGAGTATCTGGGTGTGACCGAGTGGGCGGATGACGCCAGCGTTCGGCGCACGGGCAGCAAGCGCTGCAGCAATGCGCGGGTGAAGGCGTTGGGCTGGAGGCCAACTTACCCAAGCTATCGCGAAGGTTATGCCGCGATCCTTGAAGGTAAATGCTGAGTCCCAGACACCACAAAACAACTGTAGGAGTGAGCCTGCTCGCGATGGGGCCATAACATTCAACACTTGTGCTGACTGTTACACCGCTATCGCGAGCAGGCTCACTCCTACAGGGGGTGTCTGCGGTTTCAGAGGTGGATTACTGCTTCTCGAGCAACCACTTGCGCTCACCGGCTGTGAACTGCGGTTGTTCATCCGCCAACGCGGCATTCACTGCCTGGAGAATTTCCAGCTCTTTGCCCTTGCGCACAAAGATCCAGTTATTGCCCTGACCGTTCTGTTGCAGCCACATGCTGTCGTTGCCATTGCTCATCGACGCGCAGTCGCCCGCCAGGCACAAAGCATAACGGTCGGCTCCCGGCAAACCGGAGACTTGGCCGTCCGCCTGGAATTGCACGGTGCTGCCTTCACCCTGACCGTTGGTGATTTTCCAGTCACCGCCCAGATACGCCGAATACAGCGCACGTTCGAAACTGGCACCGATCGGTGCGCCTTCCGGCACCGCAATCTGTGCACGGTCGAAAACTTGCTCGGGTTCGTTCTCGCCGGCGGCTTGCTGCAGTTGCCCGCCGTCGCGTTTCAGCTCACTGGCGGAGCTGCCATAGAAGTCGACTTTCCAGGCGCCGGATTTCTCACCCAGCAGCCGTCCTTCGACGTTCTCAAAACCGTTGGTGTAGCGGGCCTGACTGGCCTTGGTGTTGACGTCCCACTCAAGGTTCGGGCCGTAAGCCTGAAGCGCTTCGCGCAGGGGGCCGCCCTTGGCTGCGGCATCGATCGCCACCTGGTTGATCCAGGTGCCGCTGATGTCACGGTCGGCAGGGTTGCTGGCGCAGCCGCCGAGGAAAATGGCGAGCAGCGGGAAAGCTAGCGCTTTGCGCATGGTGGAATCCTTTCAAAACCTTTTCTTGCAGCAGTCGGCGCGGCTTTGGAGGCCGCGCCGTGCGCATCACTCGATGACCAGAATGGCATCCATTTCAACCTGCGAACCCTTTGGCAGGGCAGCCACGCCGATGGCGGCGCGGGCCGGGTATGGCTGGTCGAAGTACTTGCCCATGATCTCGTTGACCTTGGCGAAGTGGCTCAGGTCGGTGAGGAAGATGTTCAGTTTGACGATGTCCTTGAACGAACCGCCAGCAGCTTCAGCCACGGCTTTGAGGTTCTCGAACACCTGGACGGTCTGGGCTTCGAAGCCTTCAACCAGTTCCATGGTTTTTGGGTCCAGAGGAATCTGACCCGACATGTACACGGTGTTGCCTGCCTTGATCGCCTGGGAGTAAGTGCCGATGGCGGCCGGGGCCTTGTCGCTGGTGATAACAGTCTTGGTCATGTATGACTCCTTGTAATGGTTGAGTTATGCACGCATGCGGGTGATACGGATCACCCCGGTCAAGGCGCGCAGCTTCTTGATCACGCGGGCCAGGTGCACACGGTCGTGGACGCTGACCACCAACTGGACAACGCTGATGCGACCATCGCGTTCATCCATGCTGATTTTCTCGATATTGCCGTCGGCTGCGTTGACGCTGCTGGCGAGCAGGGCGATCAGGCCGCGCTGGTGTTCCAGCTCGACACGCAGTTCGACGTTGAATTCGCCGGTGACATCCTTGGCCCACGAGAGCTGGATGCATTTTTCCGGGTTGTGCCTGATTTCGCTGATGTTGCGGCAGTTGTCCAGGTGCACGACCATGCCTTTGCCCGCGGACAGGTGCCCGACAATCGGGTCGCCCGGGATCGGCGTGCAGCACTTGGCGTAGCTGAGCACCAGGCCTTCGGTGCCGCGAATCGCCAGCGGGCCTTCCGGGCTTGGCAACTGCTCGCCTTCGCCGAGCAGGCGGCGGGCGACGACATAGGCCATGCGGTTGCCCAGGCCAATGTCTTCGAGCAGGTCTTCGATCAATTCGAGGCGGTATTCGGTGAGCATCGCCTTGACGCGTTCGGCCGGGATCTTCTCCAGCGAACTGTCGAAACCGTTGAGCACCTTGTTCAGCAGGCGTTCGCCGAGGCTGATGGATTCGGAGCGACGCTGCAGTTTCAGCGCATGGCGAATGTGTGTACGTGCCTTGCCGGTGACTACAAAGTTGAGCCACGCCGGATTCGGTCGGGCGCCGGGAGCGCTGACGATCTCGACCGTGGAGCCGCTTTGCAGCGGTTCGGACAGCGGTGCGAGACGACGGTTGATCCGGCAGGCAATGCAGCTGTTGCCGACGTCGGTGTGTACCGCGTAAGCAAAGTCGACTGCCGTGGAGCCTTTCGGCAGCTCCATGATCCGGCCTTTGGGCGTGAACACGTAGACCTCGTCCGGGAACAGGTCGATCTTCACACTTTCGATGAATTCCAGCGAGTTGCCGGCACGTTGCTGCATTTCCAGCACGCCTTTGACCCATTGGCGGGCGCGGGCGTGGGTGCCTTTCGGCTGCTCGTCACCGCTGGACTTGTACAGCCAATGGGCAGCGATGCCGTTGTTGGCCATCTCTTCCATTTCGCGGGTACGGATCTGGATCTCGATCGGTACGCCGTGCATGCCGAACAGCGTGGTGTGCAGCGACTGATAGCCGTTGGCCTTGGGGATCGCGATGTAATCCTTGAAGCGCCCCGGTAACGGTTTGTACAAATTATGTACAGCGCCCAGCACGCGGTAGCAGGTATCGACCTTGTCGACGATGATCCGGAACGCGTAGACGTCCATGATCTCGTTGAAGGCCCGACGCTTGCCGCGCATTTTCTTGTAGATGCCGTAGAGGTGTTTCTGCCGACCGCTGACTTCGCCCTGGATGCCGTCGATGGCGAGGCAGTGGCCAAGGGACTCTTCGATCTTGTTGACGATTTCCTTGCGGTTGCCCCGGGCGCGCTTGACCGCCTGGTAGATCCGCGCGGAACGCATCGGGTGCATGGCCTTGAAGCCGAGGTCTTCGAATTCGATGCGGATCGCATGCATGCCCAGCCGGTTGGCGATGGGCGCGTAGATTTCGAGGGTTTCCTTGGCGATCCGGCGGCGTTTTTCGCCGGACAGCACTTCCAGCGTGCGCATGTTGTGCAGGCGGTCGGCGAGCTTGACCAGGATCACGCGAATGTCGCGCGCCATGGCCATGGCCATTTTCTGGAAGTTTTCGGCTTGGGCTTCGGCCTTGGTCTCGAAATTCATCTGGGTCAGTTTGCTGACCCCGTCGACCAGTTCAGCCACGGTTTCACCGAACTGCGCTTGCAGCGCTTCCTTGGCGATACCGGTGTCTTCGATCACGTCATGCAGCATCGCGGCCATCAGGCTCTGATGATCCATGTGCATGTCGGCAAGAATATTGGCCACGGCAAGAGGATGCGTGACATACGCCTCGCCGCTGCGACGGCGTTGACCGTCATGGGCTTGTTCGGCGTAGAAATACGCTCGGCGGACCAGGTTGACCTGGTCATTGCCGAGGTAGGTCGATAAGCGATCGGCGAGGGCGTCTATGCTCGGCATGATAATTCCTGCCGCAAGCTGTGATCCCGCGCCGTGCTACGTCGACCAGGCATAGGCTTAGACGGCCTCGTTGGACTCGTCCTCGAACGCTGCGAACAGCGGCTCGTCCTGGACGATTTCCTGCTCGGCGATGAACTCGTAGCTCATCAGGCCTTCAGCGATTTCACGCAGCGCTACAACGGTAGGCTTGTCGTTTTCCCACTGAACCAGTGGCTCTTTGCCGCCGGTGGCCAGTTGACGGGCACGTTTGGTAGAGAGCATGACCAGCTCAAAACGGTTTTCCACGTGGTTCAGGCAGTCTTCAACGGTTACGCGGGCCATGGTATTCCTCGGAGCGAATGCAATATGCGCGCTGCCCGGTTGGGCGAGCGGACTCAACAGTTTAAAAAATCACCAGCGATTAGGGAAGCGCTGATTTTTTAACCAGGCTCTTCAACGCGCTGCAAGTGCCAATGTAAAGCGCTTGCAGGCGTTTTGGGAAGTGCTGATTAACCAAGCAATTCGGCCAGCAATTTGCCGTGAAGCTGCTGCTGGCGCTTCTGAATGAGCTGATTGGCGCGGAAAATTGCCTTCAGATCATCCAGCGCGTGAGCGAAATCGTCGTTGATGATCAGGTAGTCATAGTCGACGTAGTGGCTCATTTCGCTGACCGCTTCACGCATGCGGCCGTCGATGATCTCGTCGCTGTCCTGGCCACGGTTGGTCAGGCGCGAATGCAGCGCTTGCAGCGAGGGCGGCAGAATGAAGATCGAACGCGCCTGCGGCATCAGCTTGCGCACTTGCTCGGCGCCTTGCCAGTCGATTTCCAGAATCAGGTCGTGGCCGGCATCGAGGGTTTGCTGCAGGTGGCTTTGCGAGGTGCCGTAGAGGTTGCCGAAAACTTCGGCGCGCTCAAGAAAATCGCCGTGTTCGCCCATCTTCACAAACGCTTCGCGCGTCACGAAGTGGTAGTTCACGCCGTCGACTTCGCCCGGGCGCATGGCGCGCGTGGTGTGCGAAACCGAAACGCGGATCTCCGCGTTGGCGTCGGTCAAAGCCTTGACCAGACTGCTCTTGCCCGCGCCCGAGGGGGCGGAAATGATGTACAGGGTGCCGGTGCTGTGGGTCATGTCGGGGTTGCCTTACTCAATATTCTGCACTTGTTCGCGCATCTGCTCGATCAACACCTTGAGGTTGACGGCGGCTTGGGTGCTGCGCGGATCGAAGGCCTTGGAGCCCAGTGTGTTGGCTTCGCGGTTGAGCTCCTGCATCAGGAAGTCGAGGCGACGCCCGGCGGCTCCGCCGGACTTGAGCACGCGGCGGACTTCGATGATGTGGGTGCTCAGGCGATCCAGTTCTTCAGCCACGTCGCTCTTTTGCGCGAGCATGACCATTTCCTGCTCCAGACGCTGCGGATCCAGCTCGGCTTTCATGTCGGTGAAACGGTCGAGGACTTTCTGGCGCTGGGTTGCAAGCATTTGCGGCACCAGCTCACGCAGGGTCACGACGTCTTCTTCGATAGAGGTCAGACGCTCGTTGATCAAACGTGCCAACTCCGCGCCTTCGCGCTCGCGGCCAGCCTTCAGCTCTTTCAGACCTTGATTGAACAGCGCCAGCGCCTCGGCGTTCAACGCCTGTGGATCCGTCGCATCACCGACCAGCACGCCGGGCCAGGCCAGCACTTCCAGCGGGTTCAGTGCTCCCGGGTTCTTGATCAGGCCGGCGATGGTTTCGGCGGCGGCGACCAGTTGCGCGGCGCGCTCGCGATCAACTTGCAGCGCCTTGCCGGTGCTTTCTTCAGTGAAGCGCAACGTGCACTCCAGTTTTCCCCGCGACAGGCCCTGACGCAGTGCTTCGCGCACTGCGCCTTCGAGGTCGCGAAACGATTCCGGCAGACGCAGGTGCGGTTCCAGATAGCGGCTGTTGACCGAGCGCAGTTCCCAGCTCAGGGTGCCCTGGGCGCCGGCTTTCTCGACGCGGGCGAAGGCGGTCATGCTGTGCACCATGGCGGTAACCTCGCAATGCAGATCGGCGCGAAACCAGGGTTCCGCAAGCGCGATATCAATGAATTCATGCCGACTGGCAGCAAAGGCGCAGGATTGTAGCGCAGTGCGGCGAATGCGCCCAAACACACGGTGTGACAAAGGGCTGCAGCCCGTCGGTAATGCGTGTTTCAGGTGGCTCGGTCGGCGGTCGGCATTTTTAACAAGTGCCCAGTTGCGGTGCGCCGCTCTATAATGCTCGGCAGTTTTCCGTCCCCCGTACAGGTATTCCCTATGAAACGTCCAAGTGGTCGCGCTGCCGATCAGCTCCGCTCGATCCGCATTACCCGCAACTACACCAAACACGCCGAGGGATCTGTACTGGTCGAATTCGGTGATACCAAAGTCATCTGCACCGTCAGCGTGGAAAACGGCGTGCCGCGTTTCCTCAAAGGTCAGGGTCAGGGTTGGTTGACTGCCGAGTACGGCATGCTGCCGCGCGCCACCGGCGAGCGTAACCAGCGCGAAGCCAGCCGTGGCAAGCAGGGCGGTCGGACCCTGGAAATCCAGCGTCTGATCGGCCGCTCGTTGCGCGCGGCGCTGGACATGTCCAAGCTGGGCGACGTCACGCTGTACGTCGACTGCGACGTGATCCAGGCTGACGGCGGTACTCGCACCGCGTCGATCACCGGCGCGATGGTTGCGCTGGTCGATGCGCTGAAAGTGATCAAGAAGCGTGGCGGCCTGAAAGGCGGTGATCCACTCAAACAAATGATCGGCGCAGTGTCCGTCGGCATGTATCAGGGCGAAGCGGTACTGGATCTGGACTATCTTGAAGACTCCGCTGCCGAGACCGACCTCAACGTCGTGATGACCAGCACCGGTGGTTTCATCGAAGTGCAGGGCACCGCCGAAGGCGCACCGTTCCAGCCTGAAGACCTCAACGCCATGCTGGAACTGGCCAAGCAAGGCATGAACGAAATCTTCGAACTGCAAAAATCCGCACTGGCTGACTGAACCGATTCATAACCGCAAGGAGTTCGCGATGAGTGATGAACAAGAGCTGCTGCCCAAGCCGAGCCACGAGGTTCGCCAATGGGCGATGTTTTGTCACTTGTCCGCCTTGCTGGGGATCTGGATTCCGTTCGGCACGTTGATCGGGCCGCTGATCCTGTGGCAGATGAAGCGCGAGACGGACCCGTTCATCGATGCGCAGGGCAAGGAAGCGCTGAATTTTCAGATCACTGTGGCGATTGCTTCGGCGATTTGTTTCCTGCTGATGGTGCTGATTATTGGCTTCTTCCTGTTTGGCCTGTTGGCCATTGGCGCGCTGATCTTGACGATCATTGCCGGTGTGAAGGCTAACGAAGGGTTTCCGTATCGTTATCCGTTTACCTGGCGGTTGGTCAAATAGATAACTTGATCGCCGTTCGCAATGATTAAAAAATGCCCTGAAATGTCAGGGCATTTTTATTTCTACAACTAAGATTTCCGACTTTTGTATGTAGGATTTTTCTGGTGGCGATGATTGGTAGTTTGGGTTATCTATAAACTCCAAAGTTACATATTTAGTCACAACTGCAAGCCCCAGTGCTTGCCAAGGCCCTTGGCAACGGCTTTTGACGGTTGTTAAAGTTGCCAGGCGTTATATTTCTCCTGAAATATTTCGACATGTTCAAGCCATCGAAGGTTCTTGAATTTCATAGTAATCAGTGTTGAGACAATCAGCCGGTTCATGAGGCGTGTCCAGGTAAAAAGTTCGCCTCTGAATAATTAGCCAAAATGATCCCAATGATTCAGCTTGATTTTTACGGAACGCTAGTGGCCGCCTCCTTGGTACTTCTGCTGGGGCGCGGACTTGTTACACGTGTTGGTTTCATGCGTAGTTACAATATTCCTGAGCCGGTAGCGGGTGGCCTGTTGGTTGCCTTGATTTTATTGCTGCTACGAACATTCGATATTGAAGTGCGCTTCGATACTTCCCTTCAAACGCCTTTGATGCTGGCTTTTTTCGCCACCATCGGTTTGAGTGCGGACTTTGCCAGCCTGAAGAAAGGCGGGCGCATCGTGGGGATATTCCTGCTGGCAGTCACCGGGCTGTTGGTGGTGCAGAATGCGATGGGTATCGGCTTGGCCACCCTGCTTGGGCTCGACCCTTTGATGGGGCTGTTGACAGGCTCGATTACCCTGGCGGGCGGTCACGGTACCGGTGCGGCATGGGGGACGGTGTTCAGCGAGAAGTACGGTCTGGCTTCCGCCTCCGAGCTGGCAATGGCCTCCGCGACGTTCGGTCTGGTGCTGGGTGGGTTGATCGGAGGACCAGTTGCTCGTTTGCTGATCAAGCGCGTGACAGTGCCCGGCTGCAATCAACAGGAAGCGCCGCGCCTGCCAAAAGGTTTTGAGCAGCCGAATAAAGAACGCTCGATCACACCCTTTTCGTTCATCGAAACGTTGGCGTTGATTGCCATCAGCCTGTTGGCTGGCAATCTGTTGAATGGCCTGCTGCACGGAACCGCATTCGAGCTGCCGACGTTCGTCTGTGTGCTGTTCGTCGGTGTGGTGCTGCGCAACGGCCTTTCAGCACTTGGCCTGTATCAGGTGTTCGAGCGTGAAGTCTCGGTGCTCGGTAACGTTAGTCTTTCGTTGTTTTTGGCGATTGCCCTGATGTCACTGAAATTGTGGGATCTGGCGGCCCTGGCCTTGCCGATTTTCATCATTCTGGCGGTGCAGGCACTGGTCATGGCGCTCTTCGCGATCCTCGTGACGTTCCGGGTGATGGGCAGCAACTACGATGCCGCCGTTCTGGCCGCTGGACATTGCGGTTTCGGCCTCGGGGCCACACCAACCGCGATTGCCAACATGCAGGCAGTGACGCAGCGCTACGGCCCCTCGCAGATTGCCTTTTTGGTGGTGCCGATGGTGGGCGCGTTCTTCATCGACATCATCAATGTCATTGTGATCAAGCTGTATCTGGCCCTGCCATTCTTCGCGGCGGTCTGAGTTCGGATTCGTTTCGAGCAGCCGTACAAAAAAATGCCCGTATCTTGCGATACGGGCATTTTTTATCTGCGAATCGACACCTAGATGGTCAGCGTCCAGTCGTAGTCGACGATCAGCGGCGCATGTTGCGAAAACCGTGGCTGACGCGGCAGGCGTGCACTGCGCACGGAGCGCCGCAAGCCCGGGGTCAGGATCTGGTAGTCGAAGCGCCAGCCCAGATTGAGCATCTCGGCCTGCTCGTTGTCCGGCCACCAGCTGTACTGGTCGCCTTCACGGCTGACTTCGCGCAAGGCATCGACGTAGCCCATGTTGCCGACAATCTCGTCCATCCAGGCGCGCTCTGGCGCCAGGAATCCCGGGGATTGCTGGCTGTCACGCCAGTTTTTGATGTCGAGCTTCTGCTGCGCAACATACAGCGAGCCACAATAAATGTACTCGCGACGTTTGCGTCGCTGTTTGTCCAGGTATTTGCCGAAGTCGTCCATGAGCTTGAACTTCTGGTTCAAGTCCTCATCGCCGTTCATCCCCGAAGGAAACAGCAAGGTGGCAATACTGACTTTGTCGAAATCTGCTTGCAGGTAGCGCCCGTAGCGGTCGGCCGTCTCGAAACCGAGACCGCTGATGACAGCCTTCGGTTGCAACCGCGAATACAAAGCCACGCCACCTTGGGCAGGGACTTCAGCATCGCAGGCATAAAGGAAGTAGCCATCCAGTTGGAAGGCTGGGTCATCCAGTTCAAAGGCGGAGGCACGGGTGTCCTGCAGGCAGATGACGTCGGCATTCTGAGCTTGCAGCCAACTGAGCAAACCGCGCTCGACTGCCGCCTGAATACCATTGACGTTCACACTGATGATCCGCATAAATGGCCCCAAAAATCGCGTGCGTGTATGATACACGGCGTCAAGCTAATTAGCTAAATCCGTGGTATTTGGGGTTTTTTTCATGCAAGCGTATCAGCGCGATTTCATTCGTTTTGCCATCGATCGCGGCGTTTTGCGCTTCGGTGAGTTCACCCTGAAGTCCGGGCGCACCAGTCCTTACTTCTTCAACGCCGGCCTGTTCAACTCGGGTTCGGCCCTGGCGCAGCTGGGGCGTTTCTACGCTGCAGCCATTGCCGAGAGCGGCATTCCTTTCGACGTTCTGTTTGGCCCGGCCTACAAAGGCATCCCGTTGGCAGCGACCACAGCTGTGGCGCTGGCCGAGCATCACGACCGTGACCTGCCATGGTGCTTCAACCGTAAGGAAGCCAAGGCTCACGGCGAAGGTGGCAGCCTGGTCGGCGCGCCGCTGACCGGCGATGTGTTGATCATCGACGACGTGATCACCGCAGGCACCGCGATCCGTGAAGTGATGCAGATCATCGCTTCCCAGGACGGCGCCAAGGCCGCTGGAGTGCTGATTGCCCTGAACCGTCAGGAGCGTGGCAACGGTGAGTTGTCGGCGATCCAGGAAGTCGAGCGTGACTTCGGTATCCCGGTGATCAGCATTGTTTCGCTGAATCAGGTGCTGGAATTCCTCGCCGATGATCCGCAGCTCAAGCAGCACTTGCCGGCGGTGGAAGCGTACCGCGCCCAGTTCGGCGTCTGATACGACATCATTCTGTAGGAGCTGCCGAAGGCTGCGATCTTTTGATCTTAAAAAACAAAATCAAAAGATCGCAGCCTTCGGCAGCTCCTACAGGGGATTCGACTTAACGCAGGTTTCGCCATTTTCTGATCAGTTTCACGGTTAATCCCGCATTGATCAGCGCAAATGCCAGCAGCGCCAGTACCACCATCACGTACAACGTCCGATCCACATCAAAATCCCACAGATCCAGTTTGCTGCTGCGGACAATGCCTACAGCGGCCGGTAGATTGACGTAAAACAACGCCACAAACGCGCACGTCAGCGGCAGCGCCCGCGAATAAAACGCCGTCCGTACTTTCCCTCGACTGCGTTTTCGGTTCAGCGGCCCCGACTGGTATTCATCCAGCGCCAAAGCTTCGCTGAGCGCTGGCCACGCCAGATTGAACAGGAAGGTGGTCAGGGTCAGCAGCAAACCACTGACCGCGACGATGTCATTGAACGGCATTGAGCCCCAGCGTCGTGCAGAGTAAGGCGTGGCTATCCTCGCTGATCTCGAACTGCCCGGCGCTGCCCTTACGTTTGGTGATGGGTTTGAAAGTGGGCTCGTTCTGAGTGATAAGCATGTTCAGCTCATCGCGAATCACATCCGAACTGATGACCACCAAAAACACGGTTTGCGCGCGTTCGGCCGTCTCGATCACCGCACGCATGCTGTGTTGCAGGATGTCGTCGAGCTGGTTACGAAAGCGTGACACGGTGTTTTTCAACAAGGTTTTGCTTTGACTTTGGGTTAGCTGAAAGATCGTCGAGATCTGCGATTCGGTCGGCAATGTTTGCCCGAAGTAGCTCTGAATCAGGTAGAGCAGACGATCCTGCTTGGCCTCGTCAGCCCGGCTGGGCATGCCGCCTTCGACCAGCATTTTCAGGTATTCGGTCAGGCTGGCCTTGGCAATGCGCTGCAAGGCGTGGGTGATTTCAGCGTCGCCAATGCGCAAGGTTTTCTTGACCGGTTCCTTTTGTTCCAGCTCGAAAGCAGCGGCATCAATCGTGAACGAGATCTGCATGGCTCAGGCGCTCCGAGTTATTTTTCGCTGGTTTGCGGGTATGGATCCTGTGGCGCATCGCCTTGGCCGCTGAGGACTTTCCAGCCCTTGAGCGGGTGCGAGGCTTCCGTGAAGTCGGGGCAGGGCGGCATCGATTTTTGCGAAGGGCCTGAATACTCTCGGCCGCAGTCCACGCAGGCATAGGTGCCAGCCGAAATGTCACTGCCGTAAGGAACGCTATCTTTTTGCATGGGTAAATCTCCGGTGGATGAAGGGAAGATCCTAGGGAGATTTGTTAGGAGGGGATGTCGGACGTTTCGCTGAGTTGTGTCGGACGTGTCTTGCGCGCACAAAAAAGATCGCAGACTTCGTCAGTTCCTACAGTGAATTCATACTAATGAAATTCGCTTTTGTAGGAGCTGCCGCAGGCTGCGATCTTTAGCCTTTCAGCAATCAGTGACGCTTGCGATTACTAATCAACGTACCCACACCAGTGTCAGTGAAGATTTCCAGCAGGATCGCGTTTGGCACGCGACCGTCGATGATCAGCGAGCTGCCCACGCCGCCCTGAACTGCTTCCAGCGCGCAACGGATTTTCGGCAGCATGCCGCCGTAGATCGTGCCGTCGGCGATCAGGTCGTCGACTTGCTGGGTGCTCAGGCCGGTCAACACAGTGCCCGACTTGTCCATCAGGCCGGCGATGTTGGTCAACAGCATCAGCTTTTCGGCTTTCAGCGCTTCGGCAACTTTGCCTGCCACCAGGTCGGCGTTGATGTTGTACGACTCGCCGTTGGCGCCGACGCCGATCGGCGCGATCACCGGGATGAAATCACCTTTGACCAACAGGTTGAGCAAGTCGGTGTTGATCCCGATGACTTCGCCAACGTGGCCGATGTCGATGATTTCCGGCTGGGTCATCTCCGGGGTCTGGCGGGTGACGGTGAGCTTCTTCGCACGAATCAGCTCGGCGTCTTTACCGGTCAGGCCGATGGCGCTGCCGCCGTGGCGGTTGATCAGGTTGACGATGCTTTTGTTGACCTGGCCGCCCAAGACCATTTCCACCACGTCCATGGTCGCCGCGTCGGTGACGCGCATGCCATCGACGAAGTGGCTCTCGATCGACAGGCGCTTGAGCAGATCACCGATCTGCGGGCCGCCACCGTGCACGACCACCGGGTTGATGCCCACGGCTTTCATCAGCACGATGTCGCGGGCGAAGCCGGTTTTCAGCTCCTCGCTTTCCATCGCGTTGCCGCCGTATTTGATCACCAGGGTCTTGCCGACATAACGTCGGATGTAAGGCAGCGCTTCGGACAGGACCTTGGCAGTGTTGGCGGCGGCATCGCGTTCGAGGGTCATTCAGGGCTCCGGGTGGATCAGAACGGTAGTTGGAGATCAGGTGCAACGCGTTTCAGTTGGGCGTGGAACACATCCTTGATACGTTGCAATTCAGCCTCGTCATCGGCCTCGAAGCGCAGCACCAGCACCGGTGTGGTGTTGGAGGCGCGCACCAGGCCCCAGCCTTTGGCGTAATCGACTCGCACACCGTCAATGGTGGTCAGGTCAGCGCCTGGACCCCACTGTGCGTCGTGCAGTGCATCAATGATGCTGAATTTGCTCTCTTCGGTCACATGGATATTGATTTCCGGCGTAGAAATATCGTTCGGGAAGGTCGCAAACAGCTCTTCCGCGGTGGATTTTTCCTTGCTGAGGATCTCCAGCAGCCGTGCAGCGCTGTAGATACCGTCGTCGAAACCGAACCAGCGCTCCTTGAAGAAGATGTGGCCGCTCATTTCGCCGGCCAAGAGCGCACCGGATTGTTTCATTTTCTTTTTGATCAACGAATGACCGGTCTTCCACATTAGCGGCCGACCACCGTATTCCTTGATCAGCGGCACCAGACGACGGGTGCATTTGACGTCGAAGATGATTTCCGCGTCCGGGTTGCGCGCCACCACGTCACGGGCGAACAGCATCAGCAGGCGATCGGGGTAGACGATGCTGCCGGTGTTGGTCACCACGCCGACACGGTCGCCGTCGCCGTCGAAGGCCAGGCCGATGTCGGCGTTGGTTTCCTTGACCTTGGCGATCAGGTCGACGAGGTTCTCAGGCTTGCCCGGATCCGGGTGGTGATTCGGGAAGTTGCCATCGACTTCGCAGAACAGCGGGATGACTTCGCAGTTCAGCGCTTCGATCAGTTGCGGGGCGATCACGCCGGCCGCGCCGTTGCCGCAGTCGACCACGACTTTCATGCGCCGGGCCAGTTTGATGTCCTGGACGATTTCGGTGTTGTAGCGGTCGAGGATTTCGACCTGGGTGACGCTGCCCGCGCCGCTGCTCAGGTTGTTGGTCTTGAGGCGCTCGTGCAGGGCCTGAATCTGTTCGTTGGCGAGGGTATCGCCGGCGATGACGATCTTGAAGCCGTTGTAGTTCGACGGGTTGTGGCTGCCGGTGAGCATCACCCCGGACTTGCCGGCCAACACGTTGGCGGCGTAGTACAGCGCCGGTGTCGGCACCAGGCCGACGTCGCTGACGTGGCAGCCACTCTCGGCGATACCGCGGATCAGCTCTGCCACCAGCTCGGGGCCGGACAGGCGGCCGTCGCGACCGACGGACACATTTGGCTCGCCTTGGGCGAGGCTCTGCGAACCGATGGCGCGGCCGATCCAGTAAGCGGTTTCGGCATTGAGGAATTCCGGCACGGTGCCGCGAATGTCATAAGCGCGGAAAATGCTGTCGGGCAGCTTCGGGGCAATCTTGGCTGGGGTGCTCATCTACGGAAATGCTCCATCTCGAAAGTGGCGGGACAGACCGACGAATCGTTCGACGGCAGGCTCAAACTGAAGGGTATGACGGCGTTTTCCACAGAGAGTTCGTGGTATGAAAGGGCCATGACGCCTCGGCTGGCGTGGCTTTCGGCCGGCAAAACCTTGATTTACGGCGGTAAACCTTTCAGCCGATCTGCCTGAAATTTCCCCCTGTAGGAGCTGCCGCAGGCTGCGATCTTTGGTCTTGATCGTAGAAAACCAAATCAAAAGATCGCAGCCTTCGGCAGCTCCTACAGACGATGACGCCGGTTATTTGGTGCCGGTGTGGCCGAAACCACCCGTGCCGCGTTCGGTTTCGACGAACTCTTCGACCATTTCGAAGTGCGCCTGCACCACCGGTACCAGCACCAGTTGCGCCAGACGTTCGCCGACGGTCATGGTGAAATCAC
The DNA here is from genome assembly GCF_002979955.1 of Pseudomonas sp. MYb2. NCBI lineage: Bacteria > Pseudomonadati > Pseudomonadota > Gammaproteobacteria > Pseudomonadales > Pseudomonadaceae > Pseudomonas > Pseudomonas sp. MYb2. Next base: position 263,654 of record NZ_PCQC01000001.1, on the reverse strand, counting down.
TCTGGCCACGGTTCCAGCAGGACACCATCAGCGGGCCCTGGTAGTCGGAGTCGATCAGGCCGACGAGGTTGCCCAGCACGATGCCGTGCTTATGGCCCATGCCCGAGCGCGGCAGGATCAGCGCGGCGAGGTTCGGATCGCCGATGTAAACCGACAGCCCGGTGGGGATCAGCACGGTTTCACCCGGTTTGATCACGATGTCCTGTTCCAGCATGGCGCGCAGGTCGAGGCCGGCGGAGCCCGGAGTGGCGTATTGCGGCAGCGGGAATTCGGTGCCGATGCGTGGGTCGAGGATCTTGGCTTGCAAAGCGTGCATGTAAATTAAACCTGGTTCAGACGTTCGGCGATAAAAGTGACCAGTTGGCGAGCGATCTTGCTCTTGCTGGTCTGGGCGAAAACCGTGGCATGCAGCTCACGGTCAATCACGCTGCAGGCGTTTTCTTCGCTGTTGAAACCGATGCTCGGGTTGGCGACGTCGTTGGCGACGATCAAATCGAGATTCTTGTCCTTCAGCTTGCGTGCAGCGTAGTCGAGCAGGTGTTCGGTCTCGGCGGCAAAGCCGACACTGAACGGACGGTCGGGACGGGTCGCGATGGTGGCCAGGATGTCTGGGTTACGCACCATTTGCAGGACGAAGCCGTCACCGCTCGTAGGATCTTTCTTGAGTTTTTGCGGGGCGACGACTTCCGGGCGGTAGTCCGCAACGGCTGCCGAGGCGATAAACACGTCGCACGGGATCGCCGATTCACACGCCGCGAGCATGTCGCGGGCGCTGACCACGTCGATGCGCGTGACGCGGTTCGGGGTCGGCAGGTGCACCGGGCCGCTGATCAAGGTCACACGGGCGCCGGCTTCAACCGCTGCTTCGGCGAGGGCAAAGCCCATTTTCCCGGAGCTGTGGTTGGTGATGTAGCGCACCGGGTCGATGTTTTCCTGGGTCGGGCCCGCGGTGATCACCACGTGTTTGCCGGTCAGTGCCTGACGCTGGAAGCAGTCTGCCGCGCATTGCGCCAGATCGGTGGCTTCCATCATGCGGCCCATGCCGACGTCGCCACAGGCCTGACTGCCCGAGGCCGGACCGAAGGTCTTCAGGCCACGGCTTTGCAGGAGTTGCAGGTTGGCCTGGGTCGCCGGATCGCGCCACATCGCCTGATTCATTGCCGGCGCGACAGCGACCACAGCGTCGGTGGCCAGCACCAGGGTGGTCAGCAAGTCGTTGGCGATGCCTTGCGCCAGACGCGCGAGCAGGTCGGCGGTGGCCGGGGCGATCAGCACCAGATCGGCCCACTTGGCCAGCTCGATGTGGCCCATCGCGGCTTCGGCGGCCGGGTCGAGCAAGTCGAGGTGAACCGGGTGGCCGGACAGCGCCTGCATGGTCAGCGGGGTGATGAATTCGGCGCCGCCGTGGGTCATGACCACACGCACTTCGGCGCCCTGGTCGATCAGGCGACGAACCAGATCGGCGCTCTTGTAGGCCGCGATGCCGCCGCCGACGCCCAGAACGATGCGTTTCCGATACAGCCGCTGCATAGGTCTGCCTTTCATTTCGTTGATGACTGCGGTGCGATGCCCCCTCCCCAGGGTTGAATCGACCACAAAAAAGATGGGCTACGATATCACAGCGACCGCTACGGAACAGCGGCGCCCACAGACAGGGAATGTGTATGAGTATTCGCGATTGGCCTGCGGCGGAACGGCCGCGGGAAAGGTTATTGGAGCATGGGGCAGCGAGCCTCTCGGACGCTGAGTTATTGGCCATTTTTCTGCGCACCGGACTGCCCGGATTAAGTGCTGTGGATCTGGCGCGCAATCTGCTGACTCAATTCGGCAGCCTGCGTTTACTGCTTGAGGCCGATCAGGACGAATTCAGCAAGCAATTGGGGCTTGGGCCTGCGAAGTTTGCACAGCTGCAAGCGGCTCAAGAGATGAACAGGCGGCATCTGGCTGAGAAATCACGGCAAAAACCAGCCCTGGAAAACCCTCAGGTCGTTCGCGATTATCTGAAAGCGATGCTGCGTCACGAACCGCATGAGGTGTTTGGTTGCCTGTTTCTCGATTCCAAACATCAAGTGCTCACGTTCGAGACACTGTTTCGCGGCTCCATCGACAACACCAGCGTGCATCCCCGTGAGGTAGTGAAGCGATGTTTGGCCAATAACGCGGCGGCATTGATCCTCTGTCACAACCATCCGTCGGGCAACACTGACCCCAGTCAGGCGGATCGGCTGCTGACCAAGCGCTTGCAAAAAACGCTGGAGATGATTGATGTGCGCGTGCTCGATCACTTCATCATCGGCGATGGTGAGCCGCTGTCGATGGCGGAGTGTGGCTGGATGTAACTCTCAGGAACAAACGCTAAACCACTGTGGGAGTGAGCCTGCTCGCGATAGCAATTTTCCAGTCACCGAATGGGTTGACTGAAATGACGCCATCGCGAGCAGGCTCACTCCTACAGGTTATGTGTAAGGCAGGTTATTTCAGGTTGACCTTGGAGTAGTCCTGCCTTCCAAACGGGCTCACCGAGTAACCCTGTACGTCTTTACGCGTCAGTGCGTAAGCCGTCGGATGCGCCAGCGGCAACCACAACGCCTGCTGCTGAATCTGCGTCTGCGCCTGTTCATACAGTTTGGTCCGTACGCCTTGCTCGCTGGTGGTCTTGCCAGCGCTGATCAGCTTGTCCAGATCGGCATTGCAGTAGCGCGCAAAGTTGGTGCCCGACTTGACCGCTGCGCAGGAAAACTGCGGCGTGAGGAAGTTGTCCGGGTCGCCGTTGTCGCCGGCCCAGCCCATGAACAGCAAATCATGCTCGCCGGCCTTGGCGCGACGAATCAGCTCGCCCCACTCGATCACGCGGATTTCCGCCTGAATGCCGATTTCCGCCAGATCCGACTGCAGCATCTGCGCGCCCAGGCTCGGGTTTGGGTTGAGCAGGCTGCCCGACGGGCGCGTCCAGATGGTGGTCTGGAAACCGTCCTTCAACCCGGCCTTGGCCAGCAATGCCTTGGCTTTGGCGACATCGTGCGGGTAACCCGGCAGGTTCTTCGCGTAACTCCAGGTGTTCGGCGGGTAAGGGCCGTTGGCGGCTTCGGCGGTGTCTTCAAACACGGCTTTGATGTAGTTGGCCTTGTCGAAGGCGAGGTTGATCGCCTGACGCACTTCGGGTTTGTCCAGCGGCGGATGCTGGCTGTTGATGCCGACGAATGCGGTCATGAACGCGTCAGTCTTTTCGACTTTCAGCGTCGGTTCTTTCAGCGCGGCCTGTACGTCGAGTGGCTTCGGTGACAGGGCGATCTGGCATTCATTGCGCCGCAGCTTTTGCAGGCGCACGTTGGCGTCCGGGGTGATGGCGAAGATCAACGGATCCACCGAAGGTTTGCCGCCGAAGTAGTCCGGATTGGCCTTGTAACGAATCGCTGCGTCTTTCTGGAAACGGGTGAACACGAACGGACCAGTGCCGATAGGCTGGCTGTTGAGCTTGTCGGTCGCGCCGGCCTTCATCAGTTTGTCGGCGTATTCGGCGGAATAGATCGAGGCGAAGCCCATGCTCAGTGTGGCGAGGAACGTCGAATCCGGATGATCAAGGGTGAAGCGCACGGTCAGCGGATCGAGTGCGTCGATCTTCTTGATCAGCGCCGGCAACTGCATCGACTGTGCGTGCGGGAAACCGCTCTGGGCGACTTTGTGCCACGGGTTGGCCGGGTCGAGCATGCGGTCGAAGCTGAATTTGACGTCTTCGGCGGTCAGCTCGCGGCTCGGCTTGAAGTAATCGGTCGTGTGAAATTTCACCTGCGGGTGCAGCTTGAACAGGTAAGTCAGGCCATCGGTGCTGACTTCCCAGCTATCGGCCAGGCTTGGTACGACTTTGCCGCTGGCGGTGTCGAAGTCCACCAGACGGTTCATCAGCACGTCGGCCGAGGCGTTGGTGGTGGTCAGCGAGTTGTATTGCACCACGTCGAACCCTTCCGGGCTGGCCTCGGTGCAGACGCTCAGCGCGGCGGCTTGGGCCAGGGGGCTCAGCAGGAGCGGGGCGAGCAACAGGGGTAGGGCAGCGAGGCGCATGGTCGGTTTCCTTTTACAGATCGAAGGCCCATCTGCAAGTGCAGTCTGGAAAAGGCCTACCCTAGAGGGCTGGATTACAAATGACTATCCCCTTTTTGCATTTTAAGGGCACAGTGATGGCCGTTTTTCAGACCGCGGTGCTTCGCAAAAAGTCTGAAACGCCTGCTTGGGCGACTTTCTGCGACGAGTGGTAAAAATCGATGCCGGCCTTTATCCAAAGCGTTCGCAGACCGAAAAAGCGCCTTTTTACCGATTGATTTCACACCGAATGTTGTTGCACCCCGGTCTTTCTGGTATAAAGCAGCGCTCTTTTCTAGGGGCCCGGTTCCTTCACTGTAGGTGTAGCCGGTAAGACCTCTAAAGAAACGCGGCGCCTGGCGCCAAATGACTGAGAGATTAAGCGGCCAACCCATGCCGGGTTGGGCATGTGGTTTTAGAGGGCTGAGGCATGTCGAGAGTATGTCAAGTTACCGGTAAGGGTCCGGTGACTGGGAATAACATTTCCCACGCAAACAACAAAACCCGTCGTCGTTTCCTGCCGAACCTGCAGCATCACCGCTTCTGGGTTGAAGAAGAGAAACGTTTTGTGCGTCTGCGCGTATCTGCCAAAGGCATGCGTATCATCGACAAGCGTGGCATCACTGTCGTGCTCGCCGAACTTCGCCGCGATGGCAAGATTTAAGGGAGCTAATCATGCGTGAATTGATTCGTTTGATCTCGAGCGCCGGTACTGGTCACTTCTACACTACCGACAAGAACAAGCGTACTACCCCGGACAAAATCGAGATCAAGAAATATGATCCGGTTGTTCGCAAGCACGTGATCTACAAGGAAGGCAAAATCAAGTAATTGATTTTTCCTGACTTACGAAAAAGGCCCGTATCTCACGATACGGGCCTTTTTTGTTGCCTCGGATTTGGGGTTTCCTGTTCTGGCCCCTTCGCGAGCAGGCTCACTCCTACATTGGAATGCGGTCACCTGTAGGAGTGAGCCTGCTCGCGATAGGGCCGAATCAGCCAGCGAAAATCCTCAAGCCTTCTGTTCAAAGATCACATAGACCTTGCGGCAAGCCTCCAGCACTTCCCAAGTGCCACGAAACCCCGCCGGAATCACAAACCGGTCGCCAACGCGCAACGTCTTGGCATTGCCCTCACCATCACGCAGCACCGAAACCCCCTGCAAAATCTCGCAGTATTCGTGCTCGGTGTAATTCACCGTCCACTGCCCAACCGCGCCTTCCCACACGCCAACGCCCATCTGCCCACAAGGGCTGTCGTATTGATGGAACACGGCCTGTTCAGGGTCACCCTTGAGCACTTTGGCCGGGTCCGGGCGATAGCGTTCGGCTTCGCTGCTGGTCAGGCTGATGTCGACGACGTTCTGGATGTTCATTGTTGTTATCCCCTGTGAATACGGCGCGATTGGCTGGAAAGGGCCAAAGTCTATGTTGATTAAAATCAACACCGCAAGGCCGTATGGCCACCTTATGTCAAATATATTGAAACAACCCCGGCCGCTGGTTTAGGGTGGCGGGTGCCTCTGGCCGAAAAACCGGCTGGACGGGCAGAATTCCTGAGGACGCTGGCGAAGATCGCGCGGCGCTCGTATTCAACAAGCGGAGGACACTCGAAATGACCACCCTGACTCGTGCCGACTGGGAACAACGCGCCCGCGACCTGAAAATCGAAGGCCGCGCCTACCTCAATGGCGAATACACCGACGCCGTCTCCGGCGAGACCTTCGAGTGCATCAGCCCGGTCGATGGCCGTCTGCTCGGCAAAATTGCCAGCTGTGACGCCGCCGACGCCCAGCGCGCCGTGGAAAACGCCCGCGCCACTTTTAATTCCGGCGTGTGGTCGCGCCTGGCGCCGACCAAACGCAAAGCCACCATGATCCGTTTTGCCGGCCTGCTGAAGCAGCACGCCGAAGAACTGGCCCTGCTCGAAACCCTCGACATGGGCAAGCCGATCAGCGACTCACTGTACATCGACGTTCCGGGCGCGGCGCAGGCGCTGAGCTGGAGCGGTGAAGCGATCGACAAGATCTATGACGAAGTCGCCGCTACGCCGCACGACCAACTGGGTCTGGTAACCCGCGAGCCGGTAGGCGTGGTCGGCGCCATCGTGCCGTGGAACTTTCCGCTGATGATGGCCTGCTGGAAACTCGGCCCGGCGCTGTCGACCGGTAACTCGGTGATTCTCAAGCCATCGGAAAAATCCCCGCTGACCGCCATCCGCATCGCTGCACTGGCGGTTGAAGCTGGCATTCCGAAGGGCGTGCTCAATGTGCTGCCGGGCTACGGCCACACCGTTGGCAAGGCGCTGGCTCTGCATAACGATGTCGACACGCTGGTGTTCACCGGTTCGACCAAGATCGCCAAGCAACTGATGATCTACTCCGGCGAATCGAACATGAAGCGCGTCTGGCTCGAAGCCGGTGGCAAGAGCCCGAACATCGTCTTTGCCGATGCGCCGGATCTGCAAGCTGCCGCTGAATCCGCCGCTAGCGCCATCGCCTTCAACCAGGGCGAAGTCTGCACCGCCGGTTCGCGTCTGCTGGTCGAGCGTTCGATCAAGGACACATTCCTGCCGATGGTGATCGAGGCGCTGAAAACCTGGAAACCGGGCAATCCGCTGGATCCGGCGACCAATGTGGGCGCGCTGGTCGATACCCAGCAGATGAACACCGTGCTGTCGTACATCGAATCCGGTCACACCGATGGCGCCAAACTGGTGGCCGGCGGCAAGCGCATCCTTCAGGAAACTGGTGGTACGTATGTTGAGCCGACGATTTTCGACGGTGTGAGCAACGCGATGAAGATCGCTCAGGAAGAGATCTTCGGTCCGGTACTGTCGGTGATCGCTTTCGATACCGCCGAGGAAGCCATCCAGATCGCCAACGACACGCCGTACGGCCTGGCCGCAGCAGTCTGGACCCAAGACATCTCCAAGGCGCACCTGACCGCCAAGGCCCTGCGTGCCGGTAGCGTATGGGTCAACCAGTACGACGGCGGTGACATGACCGCACCGTTTGGTGGTTTCAAGCAGTCGGGCAATGGTCGCGACAAGTCGCTGCACGCGTTCGACAAGTACACCGAGCTGAAGGCGACGTGGATCAAGCTGTAAGCCGTTAGGAGGGTCTGTTCGCAAGAGCAGATCCTCCAAACGAGGCAGATCCCTGTGGGAGCGAGCCTGCTCGCGAAAGCGGTGTATCAGTCAGCCCATGTGCTGAATGTGCAGCCGCATTCGCGAGCAGGCTCGCTCCCACATTTGTTTGATGTGGCCTCTAAAAATAATTATCCACAGGAGCGTGGAGCATGCGGTGGGCGACGTATTTCGCCGTGTTGGCGTCTGTCTTGAGTGTCGGTCTGGCCCTGGGGGTCAGCATGCCGTTGGTGTCGTTGCGCCTGGAAGGCTGGGGTTACGGTTCCTTCGCCATCGGTGTAATGGCAGCGATGCCGGCGATTGGCGTGTTGTTGGGCGCGAAGATTTCCAGCCATCTGGCGGCACGCTTTGGCACGGCCAACCTGATGCGCCTGTGCCTGTGGGCCGGGGCGCTATCGATCGGCCTGCTGGCGCTGTTGCCAAGTTACCCGATCTGGCTGGTATTGCGCCTGATGATCGGGGTGATCCTGACCATCGTGTTCATCCTTGGCGAGAGCTGGATCAATCAACTGGTGGTTGAACATTGGCGCGGGCGATTGGTGGCGCTGTATGGCAGCAGTTATGCGCTGAGCCAACTGTCGGGTCCGTTACTGCTGGGCGCGCTGGGCACCGGGCATGATTACGGTTTCTGGGTCGGCGTGGGCCTTTTGCTGGTCTCGCCCTTGCTGTTGCTCGGTCGCAGCGGTGCGCCGAGCAGTGAAGCGAGCAGCGTGACGTTCCGCGACCTGTGGGGCTTCGCCCGCGAGCTGCCAGCGATTGCCTGGGCGGTGTCGTTGTTTGCCGCGTTCGAAGCGATGATCCTGACGTTGCTGCCGGTGTATTGCCTGCAACAGGGTTTCACCGCTGAAATCGCCCTGGCCATGGTCAGCACCGTGGTGGTCGGTGATGCGCTGCTGCAATTGCCGATTGGCGCGTTGGCCGATTACCTGTCGCGGCGCACGTTGTTCGCTGGCTGTGCGGTGGTGTTGATGCTGTCGAGTCTGGCAATTCCGCTGTTAATCGATACATTGCTGATCTGGCCGCTGTGGGTGTTGTTCGGCGCCAGTGCCGGCGGGCTGTTTACCCTGTCGCTGATTTTGATTGGCGAGCGTTATCGCGACGATGCGCTGGTGCGGGCGAATGCGCATATTGCGCAGCTCTGGGGCGTGGGCTGTCTGGTTGGGCCGTTGGCGGCGGGGGCGGGGAGCCAGTGGATCAATGGGCATGCGTTGCCGTTGTTGATGGCGATCGGGGCGTTTGGGTTGGTGATTTTGCTGTTGCGTCAGGGGGCATTCGGCCCGGTGACAGAACCTGTGTAGATCAAAAGATCGCAGCCTTCGGCAGCTCCTACAGGGGAATGCATTTCAAACTGTAGGAGCTGCCGAAGGCTGCGATCTTTTGCTTTTTAAAGCATGCGCTCCAGGCCGACCGTGGTGCTGAACCACGCATTAAACCGTCGCCACCAACTCCCCGGCTCCTTGGTTAGCGTATGCATCTGGCCGTTGTCTTCGGTAACCCAGACAATCTGACCATCCTGCAATTTCGCCTCATAACTCAGCGCTGGCGCCATACCCTGCAAGGCCAGTTCGCGAACATGTTCGGCCAGCTCAGGGCTGTCGACCAACACGCCGACTTCGGTGTTCCACAACACCGAGCGGGGATCAAAGTTGAACGAGCCAATGAACGATTTCTGCCGATCGAAGATCATCGCCTTGCTATGCAAACTGGAATCCGAGCCGCGAAACGACTTGCTGTAAAACACATGCGGCCCGCTGCCATAGTTATCCCCAGGCTGGCGTCGCAGTTCATACAGTTTCACACCGTGCTCCAGCAACGCTTTGCGATACGGCGCATAGCCGCCGTGCACCGCTGGCACGTCAGTGGCTTCCAGCGAATTGGTCAGCAGACTCACGGTAACGCCGGCATCGGCGCGTCCCGTCAGGTACACCAACCCTGGCTGGCCTGGTACGAAGTACGCCGAGATCATGATCAGTTCTTTGCTGACACCCCTAAGCTCCGGCGCCAGTTGCGTGGTCAGCAGCAACTGCGGATCCGGCTCGCCCTTGGCCAGCACCTTGCTTGGCGCATCCCACAGCGCCTGGTTCCACGCCCAGATCAGCTCCTTGCGCCAGATGTCCATGCGCGGCTCGGTGGTGAAGGTCATCAACTGCTGATACAGCGCGTGATTCTGTTTGCGCGTTTCTTCCAGGGATTCTTCCAAACGCGTGCGGGTGTTCTGCAGATCTTTGGCGGTTGGTTTGCTGGAGAGGAATTCGTCGATCGGTTTGCTCAGGGCGCTGTTCCAGTATTGATCGAAGCTGTGTCCGAGCTGCTCGGCAACCGGGCCGACGCTGAGCATGTCGATGTCGGTGAAATTCAGATTCGGCTCGGCATCGAAATACTCATCACCCAGATTGCGCCCGCCGACGATGGCTGCGCTGTTGTCCGCCAGCCACAGTTTGTTGTGCATGCGACGGTGTTGCAGCGACAGGTTGAACAAACGTCCAGCCGCGCGCGTGACGCCGGTGCTGCGCCCCAGATGCAGCGGGTTGAACAGTCTGATCTGAATCTGCGGATGCGCCGCCAGCGTGGCGATGATCTGGTCCAGGCCATCGCTGGTGGTGTCGTCGAGCAAGATGCGCACACGCACGCCGCGGTCGGCGGCCTTGAGCAATTCGTCCACCAGCATCCGCGTGCTGATGCCGTCGTGAACGATGTAGTACTGCAAATCGAGGCTGACCTGCGCATGGCGGATCAACTCGGCGCGGGCGGTGAAGGATTCGGTGCTGTTGGATAGCAGGCGGAAACCGGAGCGGCCCTGATAGGGCGCCGCCTGGGCCTGGATCGAGCGGCCAAAACTGGAGCCGGACGCCGGCAAGGCCTCGCTCGGCTCGCGCGGCACATCGAGGCTGGCGCAGCCGCTGAGGAACGAGGTGAATAACAGCAAAGCGAGTAGGGGCTGTCTGAAGCTCACGTAGGATCGTTCCGGTTGGCGGCTGAGGTCGGCATATGGACGCTGGTCTCTGGAAAAAGGTCAGTCGGCTTCGGCGAGCAGTTGAATGGCCATCGCACCGACCTTGCGCACGGCTTCTTCGATCTGCGCTGTCGGTTTCGCAGCGTAGTTCATCCGCAAGCAATTGCGGTACTTGCCCGAAGCGGAAAAGATACTGCCGACGGCAATCTGTACGCCCTGATCGTGCAAGGCACGATTCAGTTTCAACGTGTCGAAGCCTTCCGGCAATTCAACCCACAGCATGAAGCTGCCCTGTGGGCGGCTGGCGCGGGTGCCGGCAGGGAAATAACGGGTTACCCAGTCGATCATCATGTCGCGATTACGTTGGTATTGCGTGCGCATCCGCCGCAAATGCGGTTCGAAATGCCCGGACTTGAGGAATTCGGCAATGGCGATCTGCGGTTGCGGGGCGGTGGATCCGGTGCTGATGTATTTCATGTGCAGCACACGCTCCAGATAACGGCCCGGTGCAACCCAGCCAATCCGCAGCCCTGGCGCCAGGGTCTTGGAAAACGAACTGCACAGCAGCACGCGGCCATCTTCGTCGAAGGATTTGATCGTGCGCGGACGCGGGTAGGTGTAGGCCAGTTCGCCATACACATCGTCTTCGATGATCGCCACGTCGAAGCGTTGAGCGAGGTTGAGCAGGGCGCGTTTACGCGACTCCGGCATGATGTAGCCGAGCGGGTTATTGCAGTTCGGGGTGAGCTGGATGACCTTGATCGGCCATTGCTCCAGCGCCAGTTCCAGCGCTTCGAGGCTGATGCCGGTGAGCGGGTCGGTGGGAATTTCCAGGGCTTTCATGCCCAGACCTTTGAGCGTTTGCATGGCACCGTGGAAGCTCGGCGAATCGACCGCGACAATGTCGCCCGGCTCGCAGATCGCGTGGATGCTGGTGGACAGCGCTTCGTGGCACCCGGTGGTGACCACCAGATCGCTGGGGCTCAACTGGCAGCCGGAATCGAGCATCAATCGGGCGATCTGTTCACGCAGTTCGAGGGTGCCGTGGATGTTGTCGTAATACAGGCCGGGCATGTCCTGGCGGCGGCTGATCCGCGCCAGCCCACGCAACAGCGGTTTCATCGTCGGCGAGCTGATGTCGGGCATGCCGCGCCCCAGTTGCACGACGTCCTTGCGCGGCACCGCGCGAATCAGCTCCAGCACCTGATCCCACTGCGAGATTTCCACCGGACGCTGCGCCGGACGGCCGACGGCGGGCAGTTCCGGCAACTCGCGCCCGACCGGGACGAAATAGCCGGACTTGGGTTTCGGCGTGGCCAGGCCGCTGTCTTCGAGCATGCGATAAGCCTGCTGCACCGTGCTCAGGCTGACACCATGTTCTACGCTCAAGGCGCGCACCGATGGCAACCGGTCACCTGGACGATAGAAGCCTTGTTCGATGCGCGTGCCGAGCAGTTCGGCGAGGTTCACATACAGGGTCATGGCACTGCCTCGATGCAGTTGATTCGTTAAACCAGTACAGATGCGTCACAAATCGACAATTCAGACTCGGAAGCAGCAAATCTGTATGGAGTTAATACAGGTGTGTTGAATCTGTAATGCTTTTGACGACCCGCGCATCATGGAATCTCTGGCTACCCAAGTAAACAGGAGCGACAAAAATGAACGGCTTGAGCGATGTGCGGCTGACGTTACACAGCCAGGAACTGGCGGCAGGGCAGAAGGATCGTGCGCGCAATGAGATCATGCGCAACGCTCCCTCCGGCCTGAGTCGCTGGGGTCTGTTGTGGCATCGTCTGCACACGCGCAAGGCATTGCTGGCGCTGACGACGGATCAGCTCAAGGACATCGGGCTGACGCGTGAGCAGGCGCTGGAGGAGGGGTTGAAGCCGTTCTGGCGGATCTGAGATCTGTAGGGTCTTTTCGGGCCTCATCGCGAGCAGGCTCACTCCTACAGGGGAACGCATTTCAACTGTAGGAGTGAGCCTGCTCGCGATAGGGCCTTCAATCCACTGCAAAGACATCAGACCAACTCTTTGAGGCGATGCCACAACATCCCCAACGCCAACAATGGCGAACGCAAATGCTTGCCGCCCGGGAAGGTGATGTGCGGCACCTTGGCAAACAGGTCAAACCCGCCGCTGTGCTGCCCGCTGATCGCCTCGGCGAGCAACTTGCCCGCCAGGTGCGTGGCATTCACCCCGTGGCCTGAATAGGCCTGGGCGTAATACACGTTCGGCTGGTCCGTGAGCCGGCCGATCTGCGGCAAACGGTTGGCGCCGATGCCGATCATCCCGCCCCACTGATAATCGATCTTCACGCCAGCGAGTTGCGGGAACACTTCGAGCATCTTCGGCTGCATGTATGCGGCGATATCTTTCGGATCACGTCCCGAGTAATGGCAGGCGCCACCAAAAAGCAAACGACGATCCGCCGAGAGCCGGTAGTAATCCAGCGCGACACGCTGGTCGCAGACCGCCATGTTCTGCGGCAGCAGGTTGTGCGCCTTTTCTTCGCTCAACGGTTCGGTGGCGATGATGTAGCTGCCGGCCGGCAGGACCTTGCCGCTGAGTTGCGGGTTCAGACCATTGAGATACGCGTTGCAGCCAAGCACGAGGGTCTTGGCGCGCACCGAACCCTGGGCTGTATGGACTTTGACTTCGGGGCCGTAATCGATACGCGTCACTGCCGAATGTTCAAACAGTTTGACGCCCAATTGCTGCGCCGCCGCTGCTTCGCCCAGCGCGAGATTCAGCGGATGCAGATGTCCTGAACCCATATCTATCAAACCACCGACATAGCGCTTTGAGCCGACCACCGTGTGCATTTCGTGGGCTTGCAGCAAACGGGTTTCGTAGCGATAACCGAGGCTGCGCAACTCTTCGGCGTCTTCGGCAAAACCCTCAAGGTCAGCGGGTTTGTTGGCAAGGTCGCAGTAGCCCCAGGTCAGGTCGCAGGCAATCTGAAAACGCTCGACACGCTGACGAACGATTTCCACCGCTTCCAGGCCCATCAGTTTCATCTCGCGCACGCCGTCGCTGCCGATGACATTGGAGAACTGATCGAGACCATGGCCGACCCCGCGAATCAACTGTCCGCCATTACGTCCGCTGGCGCCCCAGCCGATCTTGTGCGCTTCCAGCAGCACCACGCTGAGGCCGCGCTCGGCCAGTTCCAGTGCCGTATTCAACCCGGAAAAACCGCCGCCGACCACGCAGACGTCCGCGACTACCTCGCCTTGCAGCAGCGGATGATCGGGCTGCGGCAGGCTGCTGGCGGCGTAGTAGGAGGCAACGTGGGGTTGGCTCGCGGAGGTGAAGGCGCGGGCAGTCATGGGCGTCATCCAACGGCTAAGGTGTCGAGAAAATTTGACGGAGCATAAGCCGCACGCCCGAACGTGGGCAACACTGGTCGGCCTGCGGTGTCTGGATCAGGGCTTTTGCGGCACAATTGCCGTCTATTTCAACTCGGTCACCGCTTCGATGAGCTGCAACAGCCAGAAAATCCGCACCTTGCGCCAGCAGATCCCCTCATTCGAGTGCGTGCCCGGCTGCCACGACTGCTGCGGCCCGGTGACCACCTCGCCGGAAGAAATGGCCCGCCTGCCGCGTAAGACCCGCGCCGAGCAGGATGCGGCGATGGAAGAGTTGAACTGTGTGCACCTGGGCCCGAATGGCTGCACGGTGTATGAAGAGCGGCCGTTGATTTGCCGATTGTTCGGCACGACCAAAACCTTGCCTTGCCCGAATGAGCGGCGGCCGGTGGAGCTGATTCATCCACGGGTGGAGAAGCAGATTTTCGAGTACATGGCGGCGAATCGGCAGGTGTTGGTCTAAAAGATCGTTCCCACGCTCTGCGTGGGAATGCAGCCCGGGACGCTCTGCGTCCCAAAGGCCGAACGCGGAGCGTCCGAAGAGGCGTTCCCACGCAGAGCATGGGAACGATCATCTCGGTGCTTAATCCGGAATCGGCAGGCTCAGGCTCTCCTTGACCTCTTCCATCACGATATAACTCTTCGACTCCCGCACATGCGGCAGCTTCAACAGAATGTCGCCCAGCAGCTTGCGGTACGAGGCCATCTCGGAAATCCGCGCCTTCACCAGATAGTCGAAATCCCCTGACACCAAATGACATTCCAGCACGTGCGGCAACTTCAGCACCGCGCGGCGGAACTCCTCGAAGGTGTCGCCGGATTTGTAGTCGAGGCTGATCTCGACGAACACCAGCAAGCTACCCTTCAAGTGCTGCGGATTCAGCCGGGCGTTGTAGCCCATGATGATCCCTTCGCGCTCCAGACGCCGCACGCGCTCAGTGCACGGCGTGGTCGAGAGCCCGACCTTTTCGCCCAGTTCGGTAAAGGAAATCCGCCCGTCCGCCTGCAGGATCCGCAAGATGTTGCGGTCGATCTTGTCCAGCTCACGTTTGGTCTGAGTGTTGGTACGCATAGGGGATGCGCCTCCGTGAAAAGGGTTTTTGCCGAGAATTGTCGCCAAATATAGGCGCTTATATAGTGAAAAGCACTGGCATTTCTTTTTTACACTGCGCGCATCATTGCTCTAACAACAGACGTGCGCGGCCCCGCCGCGATGAGGGAAACAAAAATGCGCGTAATGGTCTTGGGTAGCGGCGTCATCGGTACCGCCAGTGCTTACTATCTGGCCCGTGCCGGGTTTGAAGTGGTGGTGGTCGACCGGCAGCCCGCTGCGGCCATGGAGACCAGTTTCGCCAACGCCGGCCAGGTCTCGCCGGGCTATGCCTCGCCTTGGGCTGCGCCGGGCGTGCCGCTGAAGGCGATCAAGTGGCTGCTGCAACGTCACGCCCCTCTCGCGATCAAGGCCACTGCCGACATCGACCAGTACCTGTGGATGGCGCAGATGCTGCGCAACTGCACCGCCAATCGTTACGCGGTGAACAAGGAACGCATGGTGCGACTGTCCGAATACAGCCGCGACTGCCTCGACGAACTGCGCGCTGAAACCGGCATCGCCTATGAAGGTCGCAGCCTCGGCACAACTCAGCTGTTCCGCACTCAGGCGCAGCTTGATGGCGCCGCCAAAGACATCGCCGTGCTGAAAGAGTCCGGTGTGCCGTTTGAAGTCCTCGACCGCGCCGGCATTGCCCGGGTTGAACCGGCGCTGGCGGGCGTGACTGACATCCTCGCCGGTGCCCTGCGCCTGCCGAACGACCAGACTGGCGACTGCCAGATGTTCACCACGCGTCTCGCCGAAATGGCGGTGAAACTCGGTGTGGAATTCCGCTTCGGTCAGGACATCCAGAAACTCGACTACGCCGGTGATCGCATCAACGGTGTGTGGATCGACGGCAAGCTGGAAACCGCCGACCGCTACGTGCTGGCGCTCGGCAGCTACTCGCCGCAACTGCTCAAGCCGCTGGGCATCAAGGCCCCGGTGTATCCGCTCAAGGGTTACTCGCTGACCGTGCCGATCACCAACCCGGCGATGGCCCCGACCTCGACTATTCTCGACGAGACCTACAAGGTCGCGATCACCCGTTTCGACAACCGCATCCGAGTTGGCGGCATGGCCGAGATCGCCGGTTTTGACCTGTCGCTGAACCCGCGTCGACGTGAAACCCTGGAGATGATCGTCAACGACCTTTATCCTCAGGGCGGTAATCTGGCCGAGGCGAGTTTCTGGACCGGTCTGCGTCCGACCACCCCGGACGGCACGCCGATCGTCGGCGCCACGCCGTTCAAGAACCTGTTCCTCAACACCGGTCACGGCACCCTCGGTTGGACCATGGCGTGCGGTTCCGGTCGTTTGCTGGCCGACCTGATGGCGAAGAAAAAGCCACAGATCAGCGCCGAAGGCCTCGATATTTCCCGTTACGGCAACAAAATTCAGGAGTCCGCAAAACATGTCAATCCAGCGCCAGCTCACCAATGAGCGCATGAGTCAGATCGTCAGCCACAACGGCACCGTGTATCTGGCGGGGCAGGTCGGCGACGACTTCGACGCCGGGATTGAACAGCAGACCCGCGACGTACTGGCCAACATCGAGCGTTTGCTTGATCTGGCCGGCACCGACAAGCAACACCTGTTGTCGGCGACGATCTACCTGAACGGCATCGATGAGCACTTCGCCGGGATGAACTCGGTGTGGGATCAGTGGCTGCCAAAAGGCGCTGCCCCGGCCCGTGCCACCGTCGAAGCGAAAATGGCCAAGCCGAGTATTCTGGTAGAAATTTCTATCGTCGCCGCACTGCCGTAACCGTTGTAAAGATCCCTCTCCCGGCGCTGTTGGCGGTTCACGTCGTCAGTCGGCGCCGGTTTTTCTTCCCATGACCGCCTAGAAGTCTGCCGCCATGCGTCCTGCCCGTGCCCTGATCGACCTAGAAGCCCTGCGCCACAACTACCGAATTGCCCGCGAAGTCACTGGCGCCAAGGCGCTCGCGGTGATCAAGGCCGATGCCTACGGGCATGGCGCGGTGCGTTGCGCTCAGGCACTGGAAGCCGAGGCCGATGGTTTCGCGGTGGCCTGCATCGAGGAAGCGCTGGAGCTGCGCGCGGCCGGCATCAAGGCCCCGGTGTTGTTGCTTGAAGGCATCTTCGAAGCCGATGAGCTGGCGTTGATCGTCGAGCATGATTTGTGGACCGTGGTGCATTCGCTGTGGCAGCTCGAAGCAATTGAGCAGGCGACGCTGAGCAAGCCGATCACCGTGTGGTTGAAGCTCGATTCGGGCATGCACCGTGTTGGCCTGCATCCGAAGGATTATCCGGCGGCTTATCAGCGTCTGCTGGCCAGTGGCAAAGTGGCGAAAATCGTCCTGATGAGCCACTTCGCCCGCGCCGATGAACTGCACGCACAGAGCAGCGCCGAACAGGTCGCGGTGTTTGAGGCGGCGCGTCAGGGTCTGGCGGCGGAAGTCAGCTTGCGCAACTCGCCCGCCGTACTCGGTTGGCCGCAGATTCACAGCGACTGGGTGCGCCCGGGCATCATGCTCTACGGCGCGACCCCGTTCGAAGAAGCCAACGCCGTTGCCGATCGTCTGCAACCGGTGATGACCCTGGAGTCGAAAGTCATCTGCGTGCGTGAGCTGCCGGCCGGCGAACCGGTGGGTTACGGCGCCAAATTCATCACCGACAAACCAATGCGCATCGGCGTGGTCGCCATGGGTTACGCCGACGGCTACCCGCGTCAGGCGCCGACCGGCACGCCGGTATTAGTGGCGGGCAAACGCAGTCGCATTCTCGGTCGCGTGTCGATGGACATGCTCTGCATCGACCTGACGGATGTGCCGGAAGCCGACCTCGGCTCCACCGTCGAGCTGTGGGGCAAAAACATTCTCGCCAGTGAAGTGGCGCAGTGGGCCGACACGATTCCGTACCAGATCTTCTGCAACCTGCGTCGGGTGCCAAGGCTCTATTCCGAGGGTTAAGGCTGCTGCGGGGGCCAAGTGTTGTAAATACTGAACGCTGTCGCCATGATAACGCTCAATATTCTTACAACATCAGGAGGCTCGCGCCTTGGACGTCGGTGAACGACTGCAATCGATCCGCAAGCTCAAAGGGCTTTCCCAGCGTGAACTCGCCAAACGCGCGGGCGTCACCAACAGCACCATTTCGATGATCGAAAAGAACAGCGTCAGTCCTTCGATCAGTTCGCTGAGAAAGGTACTGGGCGGCATTCCCATGTCCATGGTCGAGTTCTTTTCCGAAGAAATTCTGCAAGAAGTCCCGACCCAGATCGTCTACAAGGCCAACGAGCTGATCGACATTTCCGACGGCGCCGTGACCATGAAACTGGTCGGCCGCGCGCACCCCAGTCGCGCCATCGCCTTCCTCAATGAAATCTATCCGCCGGGCGCAGATACCGGCGAGGAAATGCTCACCCATGAAGGCGAGGAAACCGGGATTCTGGTGGAAGGTCGTCTGGAACTGGTGGTGGGTCTGGAAACTTTTATTCTCGAAGCCGGCGACAGCTACTACTTTGAAAGTACCAAGCCGCATCGTTTTCGTAATCCGTTCGACGCGCCTGCGCGACTAATCAGCGCAGCCACGCCGGCGAATTTTTAACAAAGAGGTGCCAAGCCATGATGGCAAAGGCATCCGAACAGTTTTTCTACCGTGCGGTATAACCCCTTCGACTATGGGGTTGTTTCAGTGTGGCGGGCTACCCGCTATACTTGCGCCCGCCTGCGAACCGTGGCCGCAGGCGTGAATAGCCACCATTGAGGGTGAACGCGTGAATCTAATTATGAAAATGCTGGCTGCACCAGCAACCGTACTGGCCCTCTGGGCTGTCAGCGCTCAAGCTGCGACGAATGACGACATTGCCAAACGCCTCGAGCCGGTCGGCCAGGTGTGTGTCCAAGGGCAGGAATGCAAAGGGATGGAAGTGGCTGCGACTGCCGGCGGCGGTGATGCCAAGACTCCAGACTCAATCATTGCCAAACATTGCAACGCTTGCCATGGTTCCGGCCTGTTGGGCGCGCCGAAAATCGGTGACACCGCCGCCTGGAAGGAGCGCGCCGATCACCAGGGCGGCCTCGACGGCATCCTGGCCAAGGCCATCACCGGCATCAACGCCATGCCGCCAAAAGGCACCTGTGCCGATTGCACCGACGCTGACCTGAAGGGCGCGATCGAGAAGATGTCCGGTCTGAAATAAGCCGCGCTTCTGACGAAAAAAACCGTCTTCGGACGGTTTTTTTGTGCCTGCGATTCAAGAGCCCCTCATCGGAACGCCGCCCGCCCAGCCCTCTCCCGGAGGGAGAGGGGGCCGACCGCGGTGTCTGGCGTTATACATCGACCTGAAAGACCTTAGCGATTATGGATTCAGCACATCACTTTCATGTCGGCGTATCTCACAGCAACCCCCAATCAGTCCCCTCTACCTCTGGGAGAGGGTTAGGGTGAGGGCAATCTGAAGCTGTTCTTTGCAGCAAACTCAAGGCAAGCTCGGTCTACCCCTATTCACGGAACGGGCAGGAGGCTTCAGATGGTGCAGTTGTGTTCGATCGAACAAGCAGTGGACGACGTGCTGGCGCGCTTGCCGGCGCATATCCACATGGGCATGCCGCTTGGCCTGGGCAAACCCAATCACTTCGTCAACGCGCTGTACCGGCGGATCAAAGGCCTGCCCGAGCGGCAGCTGACGATCTACACCGCGCTGTGTCTTGGCCGCCCTGCACTGGGCGACGGTTTGCAAAAGCGCTTCATCGAACCCTTCGTCGAACGTGTCTTCGGTGACTACCCGGAATTCGATTTCCTCGCCGACCTGCACCGCGACAGCCTGCCCGCGAACATCCGCATCGAACAATTCTTCATGCAACCCGGCAGCCTGCTCAACAGCGCGCCGGCTCAGCAGGATTACGTCAGCAGCAATTACAGTCATGCCGCCCGTGACATCAACGCTGCCGGGCTGAACCTGGTGGCGCAGTTGCTCGCCAGCAGCAGCGAACATCCGGATCGACTGAGCCTGAGCTGCAACCCGGACATCACCCTCGACCTGTTCCCGATGATCGCCAAGCGCCGCGACGCGGGCGAGACCATTCTGCTGGTTGGCCAGGTGCACACCGATCTGCCCTACATGCCCGGCGATGCCGAGGTCGACATCGACACCTTCGACCTGCTGATCGATGCAAAGGACAGCAGCACGCTGTTTTCTACGCCGAACATGCCGGTGGGCTTTCAGGATCATTTCATTGGTGTGCACGCCAGTACGCTGGTGCGCGACGGCGGCACGTTGCAGATTGGCATCGGTTCGATGGGCGATGCGCTGACCGCCGCGCTGCTCGCACGTCAGGCGGATAACGTCGGTTATCAGGCGTTGCTCGATGACATCAACCTTAGCCAATGGGCGCAACTGATCCACCGTGAGGGCGGCACCGGCCCGTTCGCCAAAGGCCTGTACGGTTGCAGCGAAATGTTCGTCAATGGCCTGCTGGTGCTGGCGGATGCCGGGATCATTCGGCGCAAGGTTTATCCCGATGTGCCGACCCAGGAACAGGCCAACGCCGGCACCCTCGACGAGGCCGCGCAGACTGACGGCATCTCGGTGCACGGCGGGTTCTTTCTCGGCCCGCGCAGTTTCTACGAGCGCCTGCGCGAGCTGCCGCAGAGCAAGCGCCTCGAATTCAACATGACCCGCATCAGCTACATCAACGAGCTGTACGGGCAGGAAGAACTAAAGCGCCTGCAACGTCTCGACGCGCGATTCATCAACACCGTGTTCACCATGACTCTGCTCGGCGCCGGTGTGGCGGATCAGCTCGAAGACGGGCGGGTACTCAGCGGTGTCGGCGGGCAGTACAACTTCGTGGCGCAGGGGCATGCGCTGCACGATGCCCGTTCGATTCTGATTCTGCGCAGCTGGCGCGAGTCGGGTGGCGATGTCAGTTCCAACATCGTTTGGGAGTACGGCCACTGCACGATCCCACGGCATCTGCGCGATATCGTCGTGACCGAATACGGCATTGCCGATCTGCGCGGCAAATCCGACGCCGTGGTGATCGAGTCGCTGCTGAACATCAGCGACTCACGCTTCCAGCAGGGACTTATCGAACAAGCGCAAAAAGTCGGCAAGCTGCCGAAGGATTTCCGCCTCGATCCACGCTTCGCCGACAACACGCCGCAGCGTTTGCAGGCGATCGCCGCACGGCATCCGAACCTGTTTCCGGAGTACCCGCTGGGCTGTGATTTCACCGCGATTGAACGGGATTTGCTGCGGGCGCTGAACTGGCTGAAGAGCAAATTCAAACTCACCGAGATCCTCGAACTGGGCAAGGCTGCCCTCGATGCACCAGAGGCATCGCTGTATCCCGAGCATCTTGAGCGCATGCAACTGACAAACCCGGAAGGCCTGAAAGAGGACCTCTTCCAGCGCCTGCTGCTCACCGGGCTGAAAGCCACCGCGCAATAACTGCCGGACCCAAAACAACTGTAGGAGTGAGCCTGCTCGCGATGGCGTGTTTCAGCCGACGAATATATCGACTGACACTACGCTATCGCGAGCAGGCTCACTCCTACAGGGGAGCTGCGGTGTTGCTGGTTATTCGATGAAGGTGACCACGCCACCCGTCAGCGATTTCACCCGGGCCAGCGATTCAACGCGATAGCCCTGCGAATCCAGTTCGGCGCGGCCGCCCTGGAACGATTTCTCGATGACGATACCCAGGCCGGCAACGGTCGCGCCGGCTTGCTTGATGATCGAGATCAGCGCCTGCGATGCCTTACCGTTGGCCAAAAAGTCGTCGATGATCAGCACGCGGTCGCTGCTGGTCAGGTGGCGCGGGGAGATGGCCACGGTGCTTTCGGTCTTTTTGGTGAACGAGTAAACGGTCGCCGACAGCAGGTTTTCAGTCAGGGTCAGGGACTGTTGCTTGCGGGCGAAGATCACCGGCACGCCGAGGTTCAGACCGGTCATGATCGCCGGAGCGATGCCCGAGGCTTCGATGGTGACGATCTTGGTGATGCCCGAATCCTTGAACAGCGAGGCGAATTCGTCGCCGATCAGCTTCATCAGGGCCGGGTCGATCTGGTGGTTCAGGAAGGCGTCGACCTTCAGGACCTGGTCGGAAAGCACGATGCCTTGTTCGCGGATTTTCTGCTGCAATGCTTCCATGAAGCTGTCCTCTTTTGGCGCTTTGTGCGCCGAAGGTCTAGTAAAAAAGTGGTCAATTCTAGCGCTTTAACATCGCGCGTATATCAGCCAATGCGCTGTTGCCGCGCACGACTTTGACTTCGGTCGGTGTGTCGTCGTTGCCTTCCCAGGCCAGATCGTCCGGCGGCAGCTCATCGAGGAAGCGGCTCGGCGCGCAGTCGATGATCTCGCCGTACTGCTTGCGCTTGGCGGCGAAGGTGAAGGCCAGGGTCTGGCGCGCGCGGGTGATGCCCACATAGGCCAGGCGGCGTTCTTCTTCGATGGTGTCGGCTTCGATGCTGGAGCGGTGGGGGAGAATTTCCTCTTCCATGCCCATGATGAACACGTAAGGAAATTCCAGACCCTTGGACGCATGCAGCGTCATCATCTGCACGCCTTCGGCACCGTCTTCCTCTTCCTGCTGACGTTCGAGCATGTCGCGCAGGACCAGTTTGCCGATGGCGTCCTCGACGGTCATTTCGCCTTCTTCGTCCTTCTCGAGGGTGTTTTTCAACGCCTCGATCAGGAACCAGACGTTGCTCATCCGATAGTCGGCAGCCTTGTCGCTGGAGCTGTTGGTACGCAGCCAGTTCTCATAGTCGATGTCCATGACCATGCTGCGCAGCGCCGAGATCGGGTCTTCGCCGGCGCATTGCTCGCGGACCTTGTCCATGAAGCGCTTGAAGCGCGACAGACGATCGGTGAAGCGGCTGTCCAGATGCTCGCCCAGACCGATTTCGTCGGTGGCGGCGTACATCGAGATCTTGCGTTCGGTGGCGTAGTTGCCGAGTTTTTCCAAAGTGGTCGAGCCGATTTCCCGGCGCGGCACGTTGATCACGCGCAGGAAGGCATTGTCGTCATCCGGGTTGACGATCAGGCGGAAGTAGGCCATCAGGTCTTTCACTTCCTGGCGGCCGAAGAAGCTGTTACCGCCGCTCAAGCGGTACGGCACCTGGTGATGCTGCAACTTCAGCTCGATCAGCTTGGCCTGATAGTTACCGCGATAGAGAATCGCAAAATCGCTGTACGGGCGGTCGGTGCGCAAGTGCAGGCTGAGGATTTCCATGGCCACGCGCTCGGCTTCGGCGTCCTCGTTGCGGCAGCGGATCACGCGGATCTCGTCGCCGTGGCCCATCTCGCTCCACAGCTGCTTTTCGAATTCGTGCGGGTTGTTCGAGATCAGCACGTTGGCGCAGCGCAGGATGCGACTGGTCGAGCGATAGTTCTGTTCGAGCATCACCACTTTCAAGGACGGATAGTCGTCCTTGAGCAACATCAGGTTTTCCGGCCGCGCGCCACGCCAGGCGTAGATCGACTGGTCGTCGTCGCCTACCACGGTGAACTGGTTGCGCTTGCCGATGAGCATTTTTACCAGCAGATACTGGCTGGCGTTGGTGTCCTGGTATTCGTCGACCAGCAGGTAACGCACCTTGTTCTGCCACTTTTCGAGAATGTCGGCGTGTTCTTCGAAGAGTTTTACCGGCAGCAGGATCAGGTCGTCGAAGTCCACCGCGTTGAACGCTTTCAGCGTGCGCTGATAGTGGGTGTAGACGATGGCGGCAGTCTGTTCCTTGGGATTACGCGCGTTCTCCAGCGCCTGAGGCGGCAGGATCAGGTCGTTTTTCCAGGCGCCGATCATGTTCTTGATCTCGTCGACGCCGTCTTCGCCCGCGTATTCCTTCTGCATGATGTCGGTCATCAGCGCTTTTACATCGGTCTCGTCAAAGATCGAGAAACCGGGTTTGTAGCCCAGCCGCGCGTGTTCCTTGCGGATGATGTTCAGACCGAGGTTGTGGAAGGTGCAGACCGTCAGCCCACGCCCTTCGCCGGCCCGCAGCAAGGTGCCGACCCGCTCTTTCATCTCGCGCGCGGCCTTGTTGGTAAAGGTCATGGCGACGATGTACTGGGCGCGGATGCCGCAGTTCTGGATCAGGTGCGCGATTTTGCGCGTGATCACGCTGGTCTTGCCGGAGCCAGCACCGGCGAGCACCAATAGAGGGCCGCCGACGTAGTTCACGGCTTCTTGCTGCCGGGGATTGAGTCGGGACATACGAAAATTCGGGAGTCGTTGACGAAATGGGCCGGCATTTTAACAGGCTCAGAGATTTGTGCTGCTCTGTCCGACTTGTGACGTACCACGCGATTCAAATTTGCCGGTTTTGTTACTTTCGCGGAGGATGCGCGGTGATTTTGCGGCTAATGTACTCATTCGTGACACAAAATAACGTTTCGATAACCGTTGTCATTTGGTCATTGGTCATAGCAACGGCATAATGCCCCCGCCCACATCATTGCAGAGTCTAGGGAGCTAGCTTGTCTACGCCTGTCGAACCCTTGCGTTTGCTGCTACTGGCCGAAGAGCCAGCGTGGACAGCGTTATTGCGTGAGTGTCTGGCTCCAATGGGCAGCGCGGCGGTGCTGATCAGCGCCCCGAGCTGGGAGTCGGTCAGCAGTTTGTTCGAAGACAACCGCCACGCGGTGTTGTTGACGATTCCGGCGTTGCAACCGGCACCCGGTCGTTGCAGCCTGCCGACGGTATTGCTGCTGGAACACGAACCGGACACCGCGCCGGTTGGCGTCAGTGACTGGCTGGTGTTCGACGCCCTTGACGCCGGCATGCTGCGCCGTTGCCTGCGCCATGTGCGCGAACGCGGCGTTCTCGAAAACACCCTGCAGCGCCTCGCCGAACAGGATCCGCTGACGGGCATCGCCAACCGACAGGGTTTTCAGACCTTGCTTGCGGCGCGCCTCGCGGAAAACGACGGCCGTGGCCTGGCCCTCGGCCATCTCGATCTCGACAACTTCCGCCATGCCAATGACGCCCTTGGCCATCAGGCCGGCGATCGCTTGATCCTGCAGGTGGTCGCACGGTTGAAAAGTCAGCTGGAGGCTGGCGATCAACTGGCGCGGCTGGGCAGTGACGAATTCGCCCTGTTGATTGATACCCGCCGCGCGCCGCAACGCGCCGAATGGATGGCCGAACGCATTACCGAAGCGCTCGCCGAACCGTATTGGGTCGATGGCGAAAGCCTGCTGATCGGCTCCAGCCTCGGCATCGCCCATGCTCGCGCACAGGCCGGGGCCGACCCGCTGATGTGGCATGCGCACATCGCCATGCAGCAGGCCAAGAGCACGCAGGGCTGCACCTTTCATATCTTCAACGAACGCATCAACCGCAATGCACGGAGCATGGCCGACCTCGAAAGCGAGCTGCGCCGGGCGTTGCGTCGCGATGAACTGGAGCTGCATTACCAGCCACGGTTGAATCTTGAGGACGGCCAGATTGTCGGCCTCGAAGCCTTGGTGCGCTGGCGTCATGGCGAGCGTGGCTTGCTGCCGCCCAGCGAATTCGTGCCGTTGGCCGAACAGAGCGGGCTGATTGTGCCGTTGGGTTACTGGGTGATTTCCCGGGCCCTGCGTGATATGCAGGCGCTGCGCGAACGCGGATTGCCGGCGCTGCACATGGCGATCAACCTGTCGTTCCGGCAGTTTCAGGACAGCCAGTTGTTGCCGACCCTCAGCCGCTTGATCGCTGAACGCGGTGTTGAAGCGCAGTGGCTGGAATTCGAACTGACCGAAACCGCGGTGATGCGCCGCAGCGATCTGGTCAAGCAGACCATGGATGCTTTGGGCCGCCTCGGTGTGCGTTTTTCGCTGGATGACTTTGGCACCGGGTTTTCCTCGTTCGTGCACCTCAACAGCTTGCCGATCACCTTGCTGAAGATCGACAAGAGCTTCGTCGGCGGCATGGAGCAGCGCGAGGAGAACCGCAAACTTGTGCACGCGATGATCAACCTTGCGCACAACCTGCATCTGGAAGTGGTGGCGGAAGGGGTTGAGACGCCGGAACAACTGGAATTGCTGCGCGGGTTTGGTTGTGATCAGGTGCAGGGTTATCTGATCAGCCGGCCGTTGCCGTTGGCGGAACTGGTTGAGTATCTGACCTTCGGCTCAAGCCAGCAGTCAGCCCTGGAAATCGTGAGCTGAACGCATAACCCTGTAGGAGTGAGCCTGCTCGCGATAGCGGTATGTCAGATAATCATGCACTGACTGATACAGCGCTATTGCGAGCAGGCTCACTCCTACAGGGGATCTCAGTCAGTCTGGGCGACTGTGTAAGGGTTCGAGGGCGCAGGCTCCAGCCGAATCATCCGCTTCATCTTCCACTCGAACGCCAGCGTCAAACTCACCGCCGCGCACGCCAGACCCAGCGCCAACCCCCACCAGACACCCGTCGGCCCCCAGTTCAAATGGAACGCCATCCACCACGCCGCTGGCGCACCAATCAGCCAATAGCAAGCGAGCCCGACCAGAAACGTGGTCTTAGCATCCTTGAGTCCACGAATGCAGCCCATCGCGATCGTCTGCGTGCCGTCGAACAACTCGAACCACGCCGCCACCGCCAGCAGACTCACCGCCAGCCGGATCACCTCGGCAAACGCCGGATCATTGTGATCGAGGAACAACCCGACCAACTGATTCGGCAACAGCCAGAACACCATCGCAAACCCCAGCATCACCACGGCGCCGAAGACGATCCCGACTCGTCCGGACATCCGCGCATCGCTCAATTGCCCCGCGCCGTAATGCTGGCCGACACGCATGGTGATCGCATACGACATGCCCGCCGGCACCATGAAAGCCACCGAAACGATTTGCAGAGCAATCTGGTGCGCGCCCAATTGCGTGCTGCCCATGGTGCCCATGCACAACGCCGCAAATGCGAACAAACCGACTTCCACCGCGTAGGTGCCGCCGATTGGCAGGCCGAGGCGCCACAGCTCTTTCAGGTACTGCCGGTTCGGCCGTGACAGGCCCGCGCGCAGCGGATAAGCGTCATACGCCGGGTGCCGGCGGATGTGCCACGCCAACGCGAGTGCCATGCAATTGGCGACGATCGCCGTGACCAGTCCGATGCCCGTCAGACCCATTTTCGGCAGACCGAACATGCCGGTGATCAGCGCGTAATTGAGAAGGAAGTTGGCCACCGTGCCGGCCAGGCTGATAACCATCACCGGCGTCGCCCGGCCAATCGCACTGGTGAAGCCGCGCAAAGCCATGAAACTCAGATAGCCAGGCAGGGCAAAGGGCAGGGCGATGAGGAATTGCCCGGCGGCGTTGACGTTGGTTTCAGTCTGGCCGAACAGCAGCAACACCGGTTTCAGGTTCCACAGCAGTAACCCGGCGCCCAACGCCATCAGCCACGCCAGCCACAAACCGGCTTGGGTCAGCCGCGCTGCACCAATGATGTCGCCGGCGCCCTTGCGAATCGCCACCAGCGTGCCGACAGCCGCAATCACGCCAATGCAGAAAATCGACACAAATGAATAGCTCGCCGCACCGAGACCGCCACCGGCCAACGCTTCCGGGCTGAGGCGCGCCATCATCAGGGTGTCAGTCAGCACCATCAGCATGTGCGCCAACTGTGAAGCGATCAACGGCCCTGCCAGCCGCAGAATGGCCCAGAGTTCGGTACGCACAGGATGCTGCATGGTCATCACCAGTCGATTTCAGAGGGAGCAGGAGAGCGTCGATTCTCGGCGTTTGGCATTTATTGCACAAAGGGATAAAAAGGATGAGTCGCATGAGTAATACTCATCCTGAGTAGAAACTGTCCATTTCGCTGTATCCCGCTGCAGGAGCCTTGTGCATGTCCCGTCGACTTCCTCCGTTGTATGCCCTGCGTGCATTCGAAGCCGCCGCGCGGCACAGCTCGTTCACGCGTGCGGCCGAGGAGTTGTCGATCACCCAGAGTGCGGTGAGTCGGCACATTCGCACGCTCGAAGATCACTTTGCATGCAAGCTGTTTCACCGCAGCGGTCGCCATTTGCAGCTCACCGAGTCGGCCCGGTTGCTGTTGCCGGGCATCCGTGAAGGCTTCGCAGCCCTGGAGCGGGCCTGTAATACCTTGCGCGCTGAAGATGACATCCTACGCATGAAAGCGCCGTCGACCCTGACCATGCGTTGGTTGCTGGCGCGACTCAGTCGTTTCCGCCACCTGCAACCAGGCAACGAAGTGCAACTGACCAGCGCCTGGATGGATGTCGATTCGGTGGACTTCAACGATGAGCCGTTCGATTGCGCGGTGCTGCTGAGTGACGGGCATTTTCCACCCGACTGGGAGGCCAGCCTGTTATTTCCTGAAGAGCTGATCCCGGTGGGTGCGCCGAACCTGCTCAATGATCAGCCGTGGGATCTGGCCCGGCTGGCGTCCACCGAATTGCTCCATCCGACCCCGGATCGTCGTGACTGGCGCAGTTGGCTGGAGCACATGGGGCTGTCCGATCAGGTTTCACTCAAGGGCGGCCAGGTGTTCGATACCCTCGAGCTGGGCATGATCGCAGCGGCGCGCGGCTACGGTGTGTCGATGGGCGATCTTTTGATGGTTGCCGAGGATGTCGCGCAAGGACGCCTGAGTCTGCCGTGGCCGACGGCGGTCGCCAGCGGACTGAATTATTACCTGGTGTGGCCAAAGACCCGTCCGGGAGGTGAACGTTTGCGCCGTCTAAGCGACTTCCTGCAAGGCGAAGTCCGCGCCATGGAGCTGCCGGCGGTTACGCGCTTGAGCTGAAACGTTCGAGCCGCCACAATGCCGGCCTTACGCCATACCCTCGCAATGCGCTCAAGTATTCGGCTTTGCCGCCGACTACGAGCAGATGGAACCGTCGTGCCGGTTTCATGAGGTCACCCCCATTATTAAAAAATTTCCGAGCATTGGCTGCGATCAGGGAGGATCCGGTAGCTCGGCCAGGAGCTGTCCATGTCTCAACCTCGCGCTCGGATCGCCTCGCAGCTGGGCCTCGCGCTCGCTGTGATACTGGCGATAGTCATCAGTGGCAGTACGGTGTTCGCCCTGCGTTCGCTGGACTCGGCCAACCTCGCCACCCGTGAAGAACATCTGGCCAGTGAGGCGCGGCTGCTGGCCGACCAACTGAGCACCTTCCACGGCACGCTGCGTGAAAGCACCCAGCGCTTGAGCGGGTTGTTCGAGAAGCGCTTCAGCGCGGGCTTGAGCATTCACCCAAGTGAGCCGGTGACAGTCGCCGGCACGCAGACCCCGGGCCTGCATCTGGGCAGCGAAGTGCTGAACAACAACTTCAAGGAAGTCGACGAGTTCAAGCAGATGACGGCCGGTGTCGCCACGCTGTTCGTACGCAGTGGTGAAGACTTTGTGCGGGTCAGCACCTCGCTGACCAAACAGGATGGCACCCGCGCCATCGGCACCTTGCTTGACCACGCTCACCCGGCGTACGCGAAGTTGATGGCGGGGCAGAGCTATGTTGGCCGTGCGTTGCTGTTCGATCGTTCCTACATGACCCAATACACCCCGGTGCGCGACGGCAGCGGCAAGGTGATTGCGGTGCTGTTCGTTGGTTTCGATTACACCGACGCGCAGAACGCCCAGTTCGACAACCTCAAGCGTTTCCGCATCGGGCAGACCGGTTCGCTGGCGCTGCTCGATGAGCAGAGCAAATGGCTGGTTGCACCGGCAGGTGTACAGGCGCTTGATCAAGCGATTCCAGTGATCAAGGATCTGGCGAAATCGCCGGGCAAAGGTCAGTTCTGGGGCGACAAGTCAGAAGATTTCTACAGCGTCGCGGTGCCGTTCGATGGCGGGCCGTGGTCGGTGGTGGCAAGCATGCCGAAAGCCGAGATCCGCGCGGTGACCTGGAGCGTCGGTACGCAACTGGCCATTGGCAGCTTGCTGGCGATGTTGCTGGCGGTCGGTTCGGTGGTCTGGTTGCTGCGCAGCAAGCTGGCGCCACTGAGCGATCTGGTACGTCAGGCCGAAGCCTTGGGTGCCGGTGATCTGAGCGTGCGCCTGAACGTGTCGAGCAATGACGAGATCGGTCAGCTGTCCCGCGCGTTCAACCAGATGAGCCAAGCCTTGTCGACGATGGTCGAGCACATCCGTCGCTCGTCGGAAGAGGTCAACAGCCGTGCTCAAGCCTTGTCCGGTTTGTCCGGCGGTGCCTACGAAGGCATGGAGCAGCAGTCTGGCGAAATCACCAGCATGGCCGGTGCGGTGGAAGAGTTCAGCGCGACCTCGCTGAACATTGCCGACAACATGGGCGCGACCCAGCGTCTGGCGCAGGAAAACGCCCAGCAGACGCAGATTGGCCGCAGCTCGATGGAAGAGGCATCGTCCTCGCTGGAGCAAATCGCTGGCGCGCTGAACAGCACCGCCACGGTGATCAACACCCTCGGCCAGCGGTCGCAGGAAATCGGCGGTATCGTCGGGGTTATCACCTCGATTGCCGAGCAGACCAACCTGCTGGCGCTCAACGCTGCGATTGAAGCGGCACGTGCCGGTGAACAAGGTCGCGGCTTCGCTGTGGTGGCCGATGAAGTGCGCAGCCTGGCTTCGCGTACCCGTCAGGCGACCGATGAAATTTCCAGCATGATTCACAGCATCCAGCAGGAAACCGGCAACGCGATCAGCACCATGGAGCAGGGCAATGTGCTGATGCAGGAAGGTCTGTCGCGTAACGCCAATGTTGCCTCGGCGCTGGCACGCATCGATGAGCAGAGCCGCTCGGCGGGTCAGCAGTTTGCCGCGATCACTACGGCGACCCAGGAACAGAGCAGCACCGCGACGTTGCTCAGCAGCAACTTGCAGAGCATTGCCTTGGCGAACAGTGAGCAGCGTGAGGTGGTGTCGAACCTTGCAGTCACCGCCAAAGAGCTGGAGAAGTTGGCGGCGGATCTGCGTTCCGAGGTTGATCGTTTCCGTTGATGCGCCGATGCCCTTGTAGGAGCTGACGAGTGCAACGAGGCTGCGATCTTTTGATTCTGAAAAGCAAGATCAAAAGATCGCAGCGTGCCGCAGCTCCTACACGCTGTCAGTTACATTTGGCGTTGCTCGAAACTTCCTTGCTCGCCAGTTTCAACTGTTTGGCCAGTTCGGCCGCGTTGGTGCTTGAGTAAACCCGGCCTCCGGTGTTTTTCGCAATGCACTGCGAAGGTCCGCCAGCGCCGATGTTCACCACGTTGACTCGCAACCGCGGCTGCTCTTGGGCAATGCGTCGGGACACTGCGCAGACGTCTTTCTGGCAACCGTCCTCACCGTCGACAAACATTACGATCACCGCGTCATTGTTACGCCCGTCCACGGTGCTCGCCGCTTTGGCCAGGCTATCGGCCAACGGTGTGCCTTCGTTGGGCACCAGGCCACGGATCCCGTTGATCAGGCGCTGACGATCGCCGAATTTGAACACCCCTTGGTCCGGCGTGCTTTCGCAACCGGCGAAGGTGATCAGGCGCGTATCGATCTTCGGATCCAGCGCGTTGATCATCCCTGCCAGCGAATCCTGAGCCACATTCATGCGGCTCGGCTTCTCGAAGATTTGCAGGGTCCGGTTGGGGTCCATGTACTTGTTGAGATTGTTGCCAAAAAACCAGTCTTCGTCAGCCTTCACCGCTTTGATGTTGAGCTCCATCGACCCTGATGTATCGAGAACCACGACGAATTGCGGGACCACCGCATTCGGTGCTTTTTTACGGCAGGCGAAGTTGTCCAGTGTCGGTGGCGGCGGGGCGACTACCACCGGTTTTGGCGGCGCAACGGGTGCGGGTTCAGGTACCGGAACAGGTTCCGGCTCGGGTTCTGGTTCTGGAACAGGTTCCGGTTCCACGACAGGCTCGGGCACCGGCTCTACCGGTTGTTCCACGGGCGCCACGATCGGTGCTGCCGGTGGCACCGCGACGACGACCGGTTCACGGTGCAGGAACCACCACAGCCACAACGCCAGTAGCAGCAACAACAGCGCCAGTAAGGCAGCGGCGATCCACCAGCCACGGCGCGAAGGTGGCACTACCGGCGCCAACGGCACGGGCGGCACCACCGGCGGCACGATCGGACGCGGCGGTCGCTGGTTCCAGCGCACCACCAGCGGCTCACCGTTGAGGCTGTAGAGCTTGTCCAGCTCCGGGCTGCCGAGCAGGCTGCGCAGATCATCCGCGACCCCGGGCTGCCCGCGTTTTTGCAATTCGTCGGCCAGTTGTTCGAGGGCGGTCTGGCGCACCTCATAGGTTTGCAGCAAGCGTCGCTGCGCGTCCTCATTGAGCTCGGCATAGGGCGTGGGCTGGCCACCCAGTTCGGTCCACCATTCCAGCACCTCGCCACTGCCCATCCGGGGGATGGCGAACAGGCTCGCGGTGGTGGGTGGAAAGTGTTTCTGAATGAGGGCGACTTTGGCCTGCAGCGCACTCATCCCCTCCGGTGTGGCGTGCGCATCCCTGATGACCCGCTGCATGACGACGATTCCTGAAAAAGCTGCAGGCCTGCGACGGCAGGCCTGCGGGGTGAACAGTTACTCTTCGTAACCGAGACTGAACTGCAACTGATTGACCTTTTTCTGCAGCGTTTTCAGCTGTTCCTGCTTGGCTGCCAGCGCCGCCGGTGAAGCCTTGGCGGTTGGCGCTGCCTGCGAAGCCTTTAGCTGCTGCTCGAGATCGGCAATCTGCTTCTGCACCGAGCCTTCATTACCGCGTCGGCCCTTGAGCGAAGTCAGCAACTTGCCCAGTGACTGGTTGAGCTCAGCCTGGGATTTCTGCTGGCTGGCCAGATCGAGTTTGGTGTTCAGTTGCTGGGCCTGGATGTTCTGGTAGACCTGTCGGAACATCGCGTTCTGCTGACGCGACTCGGTCAGCGCCTGCTCCTTCTGCTTGACCTGATCGCTGTAACCACCGGAGTAGTCACAGTTCATCTTGGTCAGCATGCTGCTATCGCGATTGGTCGCATCGCATTCGCCCGGCTTGGTGGCGCAACCGCCCAACGCCAGGATGGCGGTCAGGACCGCCAGCTGTTTTAGCGTCATGTGCTTAGCCCAGAGTGATCGCGGAGCGCTGGCTGTAGAGACCGTCGACTTCCTTCTGCAGGGCCGCGACTTTCTCGTTCATTTTCAGGATGTTCACGTCCACCTGCTTCATCTCGGCGCTGGCACCCTGAGCACGTTCGGCGTCAGCCACTTTGGTGTACTCGGTGACCTTGGTGCGCATGTTGCCGAGGTCTTTGCGCAGACGCGCGATGTTCTGATCGATCTCGGCGATTTGCGCCTGGGCCTTGGTCTTGTCGACCTTCTTGCTGGCGATGTCTTTCTTGATCTGGGCGATGCGTGCCTGATCGTCGTTGATCACCTGTTGCGCGGTCGCGGTACGGGCAACCACATTTTGCGTGTCCTGCTCGACATCGCTGTTCATCTTCGCCAGACGAGTCGTGGTGTCGGAGTATTCGCTGCGACGCTGATCCAGATAGTAGTTGGCGCCCATGGCCACGCCACACGCGGTGATACCGGCGGCGATGGCGCAAACAGCCTTGTTGCTGCTGTTGGACAGCGCGCAACCGAGGATACCGACGCCAGCACCCACGGCACAGGCCTGGTAACCGGACTTGCTGAAGAACTGCGCGTCACTGCCTTGGGTCAGACGTGGGTCAGCACCGTCGCTGCCGCCGAGCATCGAGCTGCCAGTATTGGCGCAACCGGTCAGCAGCAGGCTGCCGGTGACAACGAAAGCGATTTGTAGCTTGAAGCGAGTCCAGAGGCTGCGCGACATGGTGAAGCTCCTTGATGACAGTGTTGTGGTGCGTTGTTATTGGGATACGGTTTTGCAGCTGCTGAGCCAGGCGTCGGTGTCGATCTTCTGCTTTTGCAGGAAGGTCTTCTGATTGGCCCAATGCGTGCGCAAATAAGGTTTAAGGTCTTGCAGCTGTTTATTGCGGGTGATGATTTCTTCCATCACCGGCACCTGTGCTTCAAGCAGCGGCTGGCCATACAACGTCGCCGATTCCACCAGGCTGCTGGCGTAGTAACGGCTGAGTTTGTGCAGGCGATCCTTCTGCTCGTCGAGCTTGCCCTTGCGCATGTCGCAACTGGCGTCCTTGTCGGCGGACTCGCAGTTGAGCTTGTAGTTTTTCTGCAGGAAATCCACGTACTGGCCGTCATCGAGCATCTTGGTGCAGAGGAACGCGCCGAGGTTGAGGCTGGCGCGAATTGCCTGATCGCGGGTTTCTTCCTGCTGCTGATTGCTCGCACGCAACTGGTTTTCCAGGGCCTGGAGTTTTTCCTTGAGCGCCTTGTCTTCGACGCCCGAGGCCAGATTATTCAGAGATTGCACCGTGCCTTTATCGGCCGATTCGGTTTCCTTGCTGCCGGTGCCGAGCTTCTTCCAGCTGCTTTCGATACTGGCGACGCGTTCACGCGATGTGAGGGTCGGTGAGACCATCACCAGACGCAGACCGGAGGTTTTGTTCTTCACCTGGCCCTCGGCGTTGTAGTACGGCTGTTCCTTGCGCAGCGCAGTGCGCAGGTCGGCCTGCGCGGTCAGGTAGTTACCGCCGCGCACCACATAACCGCCAGCCTGGCCGTGCTGGCGGTCGAGTTTGTTCAGACGAAACGGCTCGAACATCATCTCGTCGACGTTGCCGAGCATGTCGTGCAAGCCCAGAGGGTTGGGTTTTTGCAGGCCGGTCAGTTGCAGTTTGCCGTTGGACGACTGCGCGCCGGCGAACCACTCATAGGCGTTGATGCCTTCGGGCATCGGATAGTGCGTGTCGCGGAATTCCGCGGCGCCGACTTCCAGTCCGCCACGGGCGGCGAACTCCCACTCGACCTCGGTCGGCAAGCGCAGAAAGCCCAGGGCGCCGTCTTCTTTCGGCAACTTGTCGGCGGCGTTCTTGCGCAGCCACAGGTTGTACTTGTCGGCGGCATCGATGGCTTGCACCCAGCTCACGGCGACTTGCGGCAGGCGCAATTTGGTCGCGGCGGTGGGGCAGGTTTCTTCGGTCAGTGCGGCGTATTGCAGCTGACTCATCTCGTACTTGGCCATCAGGTAGTAACGGGATTTATCGCTCTTGCCGCCGGTAAAACTGCCGGCGATGAAGGTCGGCCGAGTCTGTTCGACATAGCCGTACTCGGCGCCGTCCTGACCGATGTTGATCGGGTAGTCATCGAGCGGCCCGGCGACCGGAATGAACACCTTGCGAAACACCATCGAGCCCTCGCACGGCATCGGCAGGACGACGTCGCTGGCCTCGGGCATCGGGTTGTAATACTTCTCTTCCCAGCCCGCCGCCGAGGCGTCGAGCAGGTAGCCCAGGCTCAGGGGCAACAGCAAGCCAAAACGTTTATAGCTCACGCAGACTCTCCGCAGGTTGGATGCTGATGGCTCGCACGGCGCCGATCACGGCCACCAGTGCAGCGACCAGAAAGGTCAGAAGCAGGGCAGCGAGGCCATGCCAGAAAGTGATGTGGCAAACGAACGTGCCGGTGGCCTGACTGCTGCCGAGCAAGTAGTCGAACAAATGGCTGCCGATGACGTAAAACCCCAACCCGCCGAGATAACCGGCGAGGCTCAGCAGCAGCGCCTGGGTGATCACGAAGCCGCCGACTGCCGCCCGGTTGAAACCCAGCAGGCGCAGTACCGCGAGGCTTTTGCGCTTGCGGTCGATGTTGGCGAGAAAGGCCCCGACCATCGACGCGACGCAGCCGATCAGCGCCGCCAAAGCAATCACGCCGAAGATCAAACCCAGTACATGGTTGATCGCTTTGACGTTGTCGATATCGGCCAGTCGGCTCGAGGTTTCGATGTGCTGTTCGTTGAGCCAGCGCTCCAGCGGTGCGACCTGATCGATGTCACGCGCATACACGCGGGCCCGGGCATACAGCGGTTGCAGATTGCCTTGCGGCTTGCCGGTGGCGATGCCGAACGCCGCGACCTGATAGCCGTCGCGAAAGCGTTCGAGATCCAGCAGCAGCGGCGGCGCGACAAAACCGGCGGCGCGACCGAAGCGTGCGCCATCCAGCACGGCGAGGACGCTCAAGCTGATTTCGCCGCGCTCGTTGACGCCTTCCAGCCGACGCAGCACCCGCAGTTGCACACGGTCACCAGCCTTGGCCTGCAAGCGTTGTGCGGCGCGGGCGCTGAGAATCACTTGATTGCCGAGCGGGTTGAATTGCGGCAGGTTCAGTTGCGGGTCGCCGGGTTCGGTGGCGATGATTTCCGCGCCTTCGACAAACTTTTGCAGGCCGACAAACAAGTCCGCCTGAGTATTCAGCGAGCGCGTCTGGCCGAGGGCAAATCCGGTTTCCGGGCGCTGGCGCAGGCGTTCGATCCAGGCGCTGTCGTAGTTGCCGTTGCTGAGCATCTTCACTTCAAGATTGCGCGGGTCACGCAGTAATTCATCCTGCAACTGGCTGACCACGCCGTGCTTGAGCCCGAACAACAGCAGCAGCGGCGCGATCACCGCCACCAGCGAGGCGGCGATGCACAGCGACACCTTGCGGTCGTGCCAGAGGTCTTGCAGGGCCAGCGTGGTCAGCAGGCGCAGGCGCTCAGTCCATCGGTTCAAACAGTGTCTCTCCCTGACGGCTGATGGCGCCGAGCCGTGGCAAACCGAAATCCTTGAGCAACGCCCAATCATGGGAAACCACCAGGGCGC
Organism: Pseudomonas sp. MYb2; assembly: GCF_002979955.1. Lineage (NCBI taxonomy): Bacteria > Pseudomonadati > Pseudomonadota > Gammaproteobacteria > Pseudomonadales > Pseudomonadaceae > Pseudomonas > Pseudomonas sp. MYb2. The sequence goes on along the minus strand of NZ_PCQC01000001.1, from coordinate 227,434 downwards.
TCAAGCCCATGCTCGAGACCAGGCTCAGCAACAATTCGAACAAGCGTCGGGCGCTGTGCGGATCGAGAGCGGCGGTCGGCTCATCCGCCAACAGCAGCAGCGGTTCATGGGCAATCGCGCGCACGCAGGCGACTCGCTGACGTTCACCGATCGACAAAGCCTGTGGCTTCTTATCCAGCAAACCCTGCAGGCGCAGCACCTCGACCGCGTGGTCGATGTGAGCGCTTTGTGCCCGCATCCCCAGCAAGCGACGTGGCAGGCTGATGTTGTCGCGCACACTCAGGAACGGCAGCAAGCCGCCACTTTGCAAAATGAAGCCCAAATCCCGCGAACGCACCGCCGCCAGCCCCGGCTGGTCATCGCTGGCCAGCAGGCGAGCAATGTCCTGCGCCGGTTGTGTGGCCGACGTTGTTTTGCCCAGGCGAAAGCGTTCGAGCTCGACCGGCGCGAGCAACAGGCCGATGGCTTCGAGCAGCGTGCTTTTGCCGCTGCCACTCTCGCCGGTGATGGCGAGGATTTCCCCGGCACCGACCTGCAATTGCGGCAGACGCACGTGATGCGCCAGTGCGCCCGCACCGCGGCGCACCAGCAGGTTCTTGATATCGAGCATCAGCGTCTCGTCAGGGCATCATTTCCAGAGGCACGGGATAAACGTTATCCCGCGCATCGCTGTCCTTGGCCAATGCCACCCAACGGTCGACGTCAGCGTTGTAGCGCTGGTAGTGGCGCAGTTTGGTGTTGAGCGTGCGGATGAATTTCTCTTGCGCCAGACCGTCCCAGCTCTTCCAGGTCTCTTCGTCGAGGTTCAACACTTCGCTCTGGTACGGCAGGTCTTCGAGGTACTCGCCGAGCACACCCATGTCCGCCAGTTTGGCATTGCCATTCTGTTTGAGCTGATTGGGGTCGGCGCCCATGGTCGCGGCGACCGAGCGCAGGCGATCGAACATTTCCGTCGGCGAAATCAGGCCTTCGTTGGCCGCGTCGAGGATCTGCTTCATCACATCGCTCAAGTCGCTGAGCTGGGATTTGGTCAGTAGCACGCGCACGTCGGTGGTCGGGATGTTCTGCTTGATCAGGTCGCGGTCGGTGATCCACGCCTTGAACACCGGCGGGGCCTTGCTGTTGGTCTTCTCGCCCAGATACGCCAGTTGCATGGCGTGGCCGATCAGGGCCGCATCGTCGAGCATCTTCTTCTCGGCCGGATCCTGCTTGGCGTTCGCCGCGCTGCCGATGGCATCTTCGCCCATGTAGGCGGCTTTTACCTGCGAGGTGATGGCGGCGGCGAGGGTGTCGACCTTGCGCCCGAACTCCTGAATGTCGCCAGCGTTCACCGGGTAGTAAAGCGAGGTGTTGGTGCCCGGGTACGTCGACAGGTTCTGGTACTGCGCTTCGGCTTTGGCGTGGTCTTTGATCCCCGCCGGCGTTTTCAGGTGCAGGGTGTAAATCGCCACGCCCGGATTGGTGGCTTCGAGGCGGACCTGGGCAGCGCTCAAACCGGTTTTCGACAGTTTGTCATCGCCTTCGATGGCGCCGGCATCGGTGATCAGTACCACGTAACGCGCGCCGAACTGGCTCCAGTCGACCTTGTCGATACTGTGCATCACACCGGCGTAGGCATCTTCGTCGAAACTGCTGCTGGAAACCTTGGCCTGCTTGAGGTCGGCGACCTTGGCGAGGAAGTCCGCGCTGTCCTTCACCTTGGTCGGGTCGGCGTACATCTTCGTGGTGTATTCCAGGCCCGGCACCGCATCGGTGCTGGAGCGGAAAGCAACGAGGCCGAACTTCACTTGTTTGCCGAGGTTCTGCGATTCGATCTGCTGATAGACCTTGCGGATCGCCTCACGGGTGCGGTCGATGTACGGGTCCATGGAGATCGTCGAGTCGATGACAAACACCACCGCCGCACTGAATTCCTTCAGTTGGCTGGTGGCCTTGTCTTCGGCTTCCTTGCCGCCGGACGCGCCGCCAGCAGCCACACCTTTGGTGTCTTTTGCCTCGGCTTTGCTGACCGATGCGACATTGAGCAGGCGCGTGCGGAAACCCGCTTCGGTCATGACTTCTTCGCCGCTGAGCACCGGCAGCAGGTAGAACTGCTTTTGCAGGTCGACGAAGTATTCAGGTTCTTCGGCCAGCACGCCGGGGGCCTGCTGGCCTTTCTTCAGCGTGGCCCGCAGTGGGGCGACTTTGCTCACCGGATCCGGCGCATCAAGGATACCTTCGACCGTGGTGCGTTCTTTGAAAAACAGCAGTCGGTCGCGGTTGGCCGGGTTGGTGAAGGCCAGGGTCAGCTGCATTTTCCAGTCAGTGGTGCAACTGGCGGGCAGCCAGCCGATGGTTTTGCCGTAACTGTCGGGGCCGACTTTCAGCCACTCGGCGTTGCTCGCCTGGGCGCGCTCGTAGACGTAGAAACGGCTGAACACCGGTTGCTCGTTGCCGGCCGCACCGCCCGCCGTCGGGCTGATCTTGCAGCCCGGGGTGGTGAGCACACGCTGGAACAGGGTTTTTTTGCCGGCCTGAATCAACGGTTTGTCATCGGCCTGGGCCAGCGAGCCGATGCACAGTGCGAGCAGCGCGGCACCGCTGAGCAGGAAACGATTGATGGAGGTGCGCATCACTTCTGCAACTCCTCGAAACGCTGCTTGGCTTCGGCATTATTCGGATCTTGCGTCAGGATCGTTTCGTACCAGTAAGCAGCGGTGGCGTTGTCCGCTGTAGGGAAGCAATCGCTGGCTTTGAGGTACTTCGGATCGTATTCATGGGCATAGGCGTTGGCGATCAGAGCGTCACCGGCCTGGGCGCGGTTGGCGTACAGACGCTGGGCGACACCGCAGTGTTTGCCAGCCTTGGCCTGGTTGATGATCTCCAGCAGCTTGGCGCTGTCGGGCGCGGCCTTGATGCAGGTCTGGACGAACGTCAGCTCGGGCAGGCTGTTCATGCTTTCCAGGGTGCAGGCCGCGGCATCGGCACTCGCCGGCGGCGTCGTGGCGACCGCCGGAGCGGCAGGTTCCGGGGCACGTTTCATCAGCCAGAAACCGACGGCTGCGGCGATCAGCAGCAACAGCACGATGAGCAGACCGATCAAACCTTTGTTGCTCTTCTTCACCGGTGCTGGCGGCGGGGTGTAGAGAGGCTCAGGGGTAATCGGCTCAGGTTCAACGGGCGCCTCGAGGTCAGGCAGTACCAGCTCAGGCAACTCGGGAATCTCGGGTTCCGGAGCTTTCGGCGTACTCAGTTGCGCAGCGCCGTAAGTCGAGCGGGTTTCACCGCCGGCGGTGGAAGGCAATAGCCCGACGCCCGGTCGAACCACACCAACGTCGGTATGCCCCGGCCCCTGCTCGCGCAGTTCGATGCGAAATTGCGAATTGGCGCCACCTTCCAGCAACGGGTCGACGACTTCCGGGCCAACCTGGGCTTCCAGTGCTTCACCGCTGGCGGCAACGTCGAAACGCGCCACCTGAAACCAGAACGGGTTGTTGCTCCAGACTTGTCCTTCCTGGAGATAGAAACTGTCCTGGTTACGCTGAATGGAAAACTCCAGCTGTTGCTCGGCGCCTGTCCATTTTTTTACGGTCAGGCAGGCACGGCCAGGGACATTGGGCTCTAACGCGAGCAGGTCGACACGAATTGGCATTGCTTATCTCGCTGCGAAAGCGGTGAGCACTTGGCCCAGCCGTTCGTTCTGTTCAGGGGTGATTTCGCGACCGGCACCATGGCCGGCGTTGTCCAGCGTGATGTAGGCCAGGCCCGAGAGCCAGTCGCCGAGAAACAGCTGCGCCTGATTCGACGGCTGTGCCGGCAGCACCGGAACTTGTCCCGGGCCGATGTCGGTATAGAACGAAAACAGCGGCGCCTTGGCACCGGCCCGACTGTTCGGGCGCTCGCTCACAGGTTTCTGGATGTAGCCAAACCAGGAAACGAAATCGCGCAGCACGCGCTGCACTTCCAGTACCTGGCGCTCGACCAGTTGATCGCGTCGCGCGCCGCTTTGCGCGCGTTTGAGTACGGCGCGGCTGAGTTGGCCCGGCAAATCATGGCGGTAGCCGGCGGTGATCAATTCATCGACCACGGCCTCGAGCAGCGCTTTTTCCAGACCCAGCAGGTTGAGCAGACTTTGCCGGGTGGTGAGTTCGCGCAAATGGGCGATCCAGGCTTTGAACGCCGCTTTGGCAAAGCGGTGTTCATTGCTTTGCAGTTCCGGCGCGGCGCTGCTGGTTTTGCTGCTAACGGGCGCACTGTCCTGCCCGAGGTCGCTGCCGAAGTCGAAATCGAAACCGGCGTCGTTGCCGTACAGGCTCTGGCTCGGCGGGGTGCTGACCGGCTCATCGCTGGCGGTCGGCTCTTCGTCAGTTTCGTAGACGCCGCTGAGGTACAGGTCGCGCACTTCTTCGCTGCTCATGTCGAGCTGATCGATCAACTCGCCGAGCACCGCCGGGCGTCGACCCAGACCGGACAGAATCATCTGCGCCTGGGCTTTCTTGGCCGCTGCCGCACCGTCACCGTCGGCGTGATACCACGTGCTGAGGCCGTGAGTGGTCAGGCCTTCGAGGCATTCGCCGAGCTGCTCGCGGATGCGCTGCAGTTTGAATTCGATGTTGGCCACGCCGGTGAAACTGCCGCTGAAGTGGCTGATACCACCGTCATCATCTTTGAGCATTTCCGCCCAGGCCTTGGCCGGGTTGGCGACGTGTTTGCACACCAGCGCGTTGCTGGCGAAGCTGCTGCCCAGCGCTTCGACGCGGCTTTGATAATTGCTATTGAGGCCGGTTTCGGCGCCACTGGCGTCCTGCACGATAAACGCCGCGTCCATCCGCGGTTTGCGCACCAGGAAGGTGTTCTGGAACGGCGTGCCGGCCCAGTCGTTCATCCAGTTGAGGCTGCCGAAGCGCTCGAGCATGGTCAGTTTGACCATGCCGTTCCAGCTCTCGTCGTATTGATCGGCGGTCAGGCTCAGCGAGTTGGTCACCCGCAGGTCGAGCATGGTCAGCGCCCAGATCAGTCCGGTCGCGCGTTTGCTGCGCTCAGCGGCATCGGCGCCCTGAGTCTTTTCGATCCAGCGTGTCAGCACCGGGCCGACGTCGTTGACGTCACTCTGCTTGGTCGAGCCGGTGCAGACCACCAGCGCGTTCATTTCCTGATTGTCGGTGTAGCGTTCGAACAGGTAGGCGACCTTGCCGCGCAGAATCAACTGCGAAACCGAGTTGTCCTTGGTCGCCGATTCCGGGTCGCTGGAGTCGGCAATCTCGTGAAGTTTCTTGCGTCCGCGATAACCGGGGAAGTCGAGCAGGTCGACCTGATTGACGATGTCGTCCGCCGGCGGCTCGATCAGGCCGAAGGTCATCTCGGCGGTTAACGCCGCCAGTTGCGCGACCGGAATGCCCTGACTGTTTTGCAGGCGTCCGCCGACTTGTGGGCGCACGTCGACCGGCAAATCCGCCGGGCTGCCGAAGCGCTCGAGAATGTCGACGTTCATGATGCTGTCGCGCTGGCTGTAGGTGTCGTTCTCGAACGTCACCAAGGCTTTCAGCGGCGCGAACACGGTCTCGGGCAGGCCGAGCTTGTGCAGCGCGCCGGACAGTTGTTGATACACGCGGGTCAGCTCGCGTTGCTCGCCCCAGAGAATGGCGAACAGCTCGGCACGCTCCTGATAATTCAGGCGTGGCGCCAGTTGCAGGGCTTTCGGCCAGTACAGGTGTTCGAGTTTTTTCACCGAGTTGCGGAAGTTGTCCCGCAGGTAATCCCACAGCGATACCAGATCGTCGGCGTTGACGCCCGGTTGCAGCGGCCCGTTTTCGCGGCCTTCGAACGGTTTCAGGACGCGCTGGATGCGTTCTTCGTCGATCTCGTAGGAAATCCGCTCAAGGTCGAAGTCCTTGAACCAGGAGTTGGCGAGAATCTTCGCCAGCTCGATTTCCTTGAACAGCGTCAGCTCCACCGGGAACTGTGGGTCCTGGCTCGGTGTGGCGCGACGACTGAAGCGCGTCACCAGACCGGTCGCTTCCTTGCCGCCACCGACCGGGTTGATGTGGCGGATGAAGTCCAGGCGCTGGCCACCGTAGTCGGTCTCCAGTTTGCCGTTCTGACCCGCCGCCAACGCTGAAATCAGGTAGGACTTGCCGGCCTGGGACAAACCGAAAAAGCCGATGGTCATCGGCGTGCAGGCCACGCGACCGAGGCTGTGAGCCAGGTTGCGGGCGCGATGCAGGCGGATGTTCAGGTTGTCGGCTTCGCTGTCCAGACGTGGCGCGTTGCCGCGCGTCTGGTCAATCCAGTCCAGTGCCTGACCGGCACCTTCGTAAACCGCAGCCCATTGGGCAGAGAGCTGGCGTTGCTCGGGGGTCAGGTCGTTCATTTGCGTTTCACACTTCCACTGTCGAGCCAGTACTTGGTCTCGCTCAGGCCGGCGTCGAGCATGGTGTTGAGTTCCAGCTCGAGGTCGCTGCGCGGGTTGAAGCTGACGTTGCTACTGTTGGATTCGATGGCCCGCACCGAGAGGCGGTCGCTGACCAGATCCTGTTTTTTCGTGTATTGGTCGGCGCTCTTCACCTCGAAGCGCACCTTGAGCAGCGGCGCGCTACCGTTTTCACCGATCGCACGGGAGAACTTCTCTCGCCCCGTCTTGGTGAAACGCAAGGTGTACAACGGCGAGGCCGACCAGCGATCGGCCGCCAATTGGCGGAAGCCCAGACGCAGATCGCCACGCATTTCCAGCTGTGGCGTGTCGGCGTCATCGCCCGCGCCGATTTCCGGCAACTTGATCTTGTAGTCTTCTGACTGGATGTCGCGGTACAGCACGTCGGCATCCTTGATCACATTGTTCAGGTCGATCACGCCAATGTGCTTGACCGTCGAGTACGGTTTCAGCGCCGAAGAGCGGAAGTAGAAGTTCGGCACGCTGTGGTTGGCGCACAGCAGGCAGAGCATGGCGCCGACCGATGCGGTACTTTTCGGGTCGTCGATGCGGCCGTTCTTGTGGAACGGGTACCAGCCGCCGGTGCGGTAATTCTGCAGGGCCAGAATGCGCCCCGGAGGCAGCGGCAAGACCTTGCGGATAAACGCCTGAATGCCCGGCAGGCGCGATGGCCGGCCCGTCAGCAGCAAGACGTCGCACGGGTACTGGGCGACCACTTCACACAGTGCACCGAGGATCTTGGTGATGTTGATCTGATCGTTGAGGAACGCGGCGTGCAGCTTTTGCAGATCGAAGCTGATCTGCGCTTCGTACAGATCGAAATTGCTCTGCCCGCCAACATCGCGGCGCACGGCGGCATTCACGTATTCGAGCACGGTCTGGCTGATCGCATGGTCGCCGAGCAACTGCCGATAGCTCTGCGGCGTGACTTCCTGCGGGACTTGCGGATCGTAGTGTTCGTAGGCCTTGAGCAACGCCAGGCCGAGGGGCGAGAACACTTGCAGGTTCAGTTGCTGGCGCAGGATCACGTCCTGCGCGCTGACCGATTCGTCGCCACACAGCCGTGACATCAACGAGTCCGGCGCTTTCACCCCGGCGTTCTGCAGGGCTTTTTCGAAGCTCGGCAGAATGAAGTCCTGAATCACGTCGAGCAGAATGTCGTCACCGGCCACTTTGAAACCGTCGCGAAAACGCTGCTCGGGCACGATGTGCACGTTGCTGCCGCTGCCGGTATTGCCGGCGCGGTCGAGGCGGTAATCGGTGATGACCAGGTCGGTGGTGCCGCCGCCGATATCGATGGTCGCCAGCGTGATGCGCTCGCGGTCGGTCTTGTCAGGCCGGGCGATGGTGTCGAAGAACTCCTCCGGGTGACCAGCGAAGTTCTCGTTGACCTCGGTGTACAGGTAGACCAACTGGCCGCAGGACGCTTCGTCCCATTCGACGCGAATGCTCGGGATCGGCGTGCGCGGGCTGACGCCTTCTTTTTCGTGTGGATCCTCTTCGCCGGCGTGCCAGCCGAGGCTTTTCCACACCAGGCCGATGGCCTGCAACATCCGCTCGTTGAGAATGCTGCGCTCGGCCTGGGGCATCCCCGGTGGCACGGTCAGGGTGATGCTGTTGAGCTGACGCGGCGAGCGAGTGTGGCCCTGACGCGAGCGCTGGGCCGGGCTGTTGATTTGCGACAGCGCCTGCGCCAGCACTTCGGCGAGCATGAAGGTCATCAGCGAACTGCGCGAATAACGCGGCATGAACACCGGCAAACGGTCATCTTCGTCGAGGCTGTAAAGCGCTTCGCCGGTTTCGTTGATCAGGTGTGAAAACGGCGCGGCAGTGGCGTAGGGCTCGTTGTCGGTCTTGACGTACGAGCAGTTGAAACGCCAGCCCGGCGCGTAAGCCTTTTCGTCCCACAGATAACGTTTCGGACTCGACAGGCCCGTCGAGCCTTCGGTGCCGCGACGGCGGCTGGCCAGACGTCCGGCCTCGTTACCGACGCGGGCGATCGTTGCCCACTGGAATGCGTCGTGCCGGCCACTTTTGACCGAGCAATGGTCTTTGCCGAAGTTCGCCTGGGCGAATTCGACACGGCTTTCGAACGGCTGGTTGTAGGTGTGTTCCGGGGTGATCAGGTCGCGCAGTTCCAGCACGTAGTTGTGCTTGAGCCCAGAGCCGGCCTGACCGTGGTTTTCGATGAGGATGCCGCAGGTACGCGAGTTGCCGACGTCGAGTACCAGATCGACCAGGATCGGCTGACCGTTGCTGTCGTTGGCGACCACTTTGAGCTCTGGAATATCGACTTTCGGCCGCGCCGTCGACTGCATCGCGGTTGACGGCTTGCCCAGCAGGCTCAGCACGTTGAGGTAATGCGCCAGGTGATGGTTGGCGCGAATGTCGATGTCGAGTTCTTCACGCGAGCGATGGCTGTTGCCCTCGTTGAACAGCTCGAGCAACCATTCGTTGACCCACGGCTGAGCGAGGAACCAGCGGGTCTCACTGGCCTTGGTCGCCAGTTTGAAAGACACGCCGGAGCTGATGTCTTCTTCGTTTGGCGCAAGGTAGGCGGTGCCGTCACGCTTGGGCATCACGCGGCTGTCGAAGGCCATGGTCAGGCGATGCGTATTGCCGTCGATGTCGGGCGAGTCGAGTTTGACCAGGCGCATGCGCGACCAGTTGCTCGGACCTTCGTCAAAGCGGTGCGGCGGCATGAAGCGGAAAAACGGGATCGGCAGCCAGACGCCGTTGAGCAGGTCGAGGCTGCTTTTCATGTCGAGGCTGAACGCCGGTTTGGCCTTCTCGATCTTTTCCGGTTCGGGCTCGTAGAAGTAGAAGTCTTTCTCTTCGTTGTACATCAACCGGCACACCAGCCCGCTGATCATCTGAGCGAACTCGCCCGCCGGTTCCTTGCGAGGGTCCAGGCGCAGGGCGAAATCCATGAACTGGATGCCGGTGTCGCTGACAAGCGTGACGGTGTCTTCGAACTGGGTGACTTCAGGCAACATTTCGCGTTATTCCGTGCTTATTCGCCCATCTGCCGCATGGACATGGGGAATTGATCTTTGCCATAACCGCCAGTGCAATCGGCGACCGTAGTCGCTCCCTTGCGGCAGTTGACCTTGGGCATGTCGTAGGTGCTGCCATCGCCGCAAACGGCCTGGCCCTGACTGTCGATGGCGAGGCTGCCGCCCTTCATGGAGGCGGCGACCGGGCCGCTGCATTTCGAGCCATCGGCCTGATGCACCGTCACTTCGCCCTTGCCGTCCTTGAACTGGTATTCCAGGCGCAGCGGTTTGCCGGTGCGGCGGTCTTGAATGCCAGCGCCAGCGCGGTATTGGCCATCGAGGAAATTGGCGGCGCCGTCAGCGGCATCGGGCGGAATGCTCAGGGCCGGGCCTGCTTTGGCTGCGGCGGCTTTGTCAGCTTCTGCCTGTGTTGGGGCAGGTGGCGCAGTCGGGTTTTGCGCAGCATTGGCAGGCGTTTCGGCCGCCGGATCCTGGCTCACGCCTGCGTTCTCTGCGGCTGGTTCGTTGCCGTCGAGCGCCGGGACTTCTGCCCCTTGTGTGCCCTCTGTACCGAGCACGGCTGCGCCGGTGTCGATGCCCGCGCCAGTGCCGGTCACCGGGACGCCATTGAGCGTGGTCGCGGTGCCGACGGGCAGTGGTTCAACCTGTCTTTCTACGGGCACGACGCCCTCGGGCAGCAAGTCGACGGCCACCAGTGGAATCGGTACACAGCCACGCAAACCGAGCAACAGCCACAACAGCAGCAACAGTAACGGCAGCAGCAACAGCCACCACCACCAGCGTCGCCACCATGGGCGCGTCACGACCGGAACCACCGGCGCGATCGGGGCCGCTACCGGCGCTGGCGTTTCGGGAGGCAAGGTGAAAACTGGCGGAACCTGATAGAGGCAGTGCAGCGGATCACGGTTGCGATCGGCGCCGGCGTGCTCGAAACCCCAGAAGGTCAGCACGGGTTTGCCTTGCACCAGATAAACGAAGTTTTCGTCGGGGAAATGGATGACGCGCTTGAGCAACTTGCCGAACACGGCTTTGTCGCCTTGCTGCGGCTCGTCCGAGTCAGTGCCGAGGAAACGCTGGCTCAATTCTTCGAGCGCAGTTTTCAAGGCTTCAAGTTGGCGACGGGCAGGCGCGCGCTCTTCTTCGGTCGCGCTGCTCCACGGGATCACATCACCGTCGAGGCCGCTGTACCAGTCGATCTGGTTGCCGAGTTCATCGCTCTGAGGAATGGCCAGGTGATCGACCAGGTCGGGATTCTTGCGGCGAATTGCTTCGCGCAACTGCAGCGCCGCCCGGTAAACCGGTTGGCCTGTTTCGCCCAAGGCAGTGAATGAACCGCTCTTACCGCTGCGTAGTAGTGCCCCGCGCATCCATACTCCATATGTTCCGTTGCGCAATGACAGGCGGAACTGCCTGTGCCTTGCTCCTGCATTTAGCTGGCGACCTTAATGTCATTATGATGTCGCCGTCAATCAGCCGATAGGCCAAAACCGAACGAGGCTAGCTGAAGAATGCCGACCGCGCTCGGGATTATTTTGCCAGTGACTGAAGGGCGGCATGGATAAGGGTTTTTTACGCTTGCTGAAACGATTCATCAGCGCTATAAAAAACCTACAAATCCAATAAAAGGCACGCTCATGACTTCGCTCAAACTCGCTGTTGCCCTCGCTACGATGGCGGCGGCTTCCCAGGCCATGGCTTGGGATTACGTCCTGCTCGACACCGACAAGCCCGCGCAAAACTGGTCCATTACCAGCGAGCAACTGGGCGTCAAAACCGACAAAGCCTTCTCCGTGACCCTACGCACCCTGCACGGCGGTCGACAGGAGGGTGTGAGCATTGTCGACATCGATAACGGCACGATGAAGCTCTCGGTGGTGCCGACCCGCGGCATGAATGTCTTGCAGGCCACGGTCGGCGCTGTGCGCATGGGCTGGGATTCGCCGGTCAAGGACGTGGTCAATCCGGCCTTTATCGAGCTCAATGGCCGTGGCGGTCTGGGTTGGCTGGAAGGCTTCAACGAGCTGGTGACCCGCTGTGGTTACGAATGGGTCGGTCATCCGGGCATGGACAACGGTGAGCTGCTGACCCTGCACGGTCGCGCCGCGAACATCCCGGCCAGCAAGGTCACCCTGCACATCGACGAAAAACCGCCGTACGCCATCAGCCTGCGTGGCGAGCTGAAAGAGCAGGCGTTCAAGAAGGTCGATTTCTCTGTAGTGACCGAACTGGTCACGGTGCCGGGCAGCACAGCGTTCGCGCTGAACGATTCGCTGACCAACAATGGCGACTATCCGAAGGAATATCAGGCGCTGTATCACAGTAACTTCAGTACGCCGTTTCTTGAGCAAGGCGCCCGGTTTGCGGCACCGGTCAAACAGGTCTCGCCGTTCAACGACAAGGCCAAGGGTGATCTGGCCGACTGGCAGACTTATCGCGCGCCGACCAAGGACTACGACGAAACCGTCTACAACGTCGTGCCCTATGCCGACGCCAAAGGCGAAACCCTGACTGTTCTGCATAACAAGGCCGGTAGCCTCGGTGTTTCTGTTGGCTTCAACACCCAGCAGTTGCCGGTGTTTTCCCTGTGGAAAAACACCGATACTCAAGGTCAGGGCTATGTCACCGGGCTGGAGCCGGGTACCAGCTTTTCTTATAACCGCCGCTATCAGCGTCCGCTGAATCTGGTGCCGACTATCGCACCCAAAGAACACAAACAGTTCCAGATCAGCTACAGCCTGCTCGCGGACAAAGGTGCTGTGGATAATGCCTTGAAGCGTGTGACCGAAATTCAGGCCGGACGCGACACCGAAGTGCGGCAGACGCCGCTGGTTGATCTGACCGAGCATTAAGGTGTCGCTGGCCGGTATTGCAGCGCTTCGGCCAAGTGTTCGCGTTTGATTGCATCGACTTGCTCAAGGTCTGCCAGTGTCCGGGCGACCTTGAGCAGGCGATGGGCCGAGCGTAGGGATAGCGTTAAACGCTCACAGGCCGACTCCAACCAGGCTTCGTCGGCTGTGGATAACTTGCAGTACTGCTTCAAACCCGGCAGATCGAGAAACGCATTGGCACAGCCTTGGCGCTTTTGCTGGCGCTCCCGCGCCTCGGCCACCAATGCGGCAGCGCTGGCGCTGTCCTCGCCGGGCTTAATCGCAGGATTCAGCGCCGTGGCTTCCCGCGCCACTGTAAGGTGCAAATCGATCCGGTCCAGCAGCGGCCCCGACAGCTTGTTGCGGTAGCGCTGCACCATGTCTGGTGTGCACGAACACTTGCCGCTCGGCTCGCCAAGATATCCACAGGGGCAGGGGTTCATTGCTGCGACCAATTGGAAACGTGCCGGAAAGCGCACGCGATCCTTGGCTCGGGAAATCACGATGTGCCCTGACTCCAAAGGCTCGCGTAAAACCTCCAATACCTTGCGATCAAATTCCGGCAGCTCATCGAGAAACAGCACGCCGTGATGGGCGAGGGTGATTTCGCCGGGTTGTGGTTTCGAGCTGCCACCAACGAGTGCCGGCCCTGATGCCGAGTGGTGCGGTTGACGGAAGGGGCGCTGCGGCCAATGGGTCAGCGGGGCGCCACTGGCGACTGACTGAATCGCCGCCACCTCCAGTGCTTCACTCTCGGCCAGCGGCGGCAACAGCCCCGGCAGGCGACTCGCCAACAATGTCTTGCCCGTCCCCGGCGGCCCGCTGAACAACAAGTTATGGGCACCCGCAGCAGCAATCAGCAACGCTCGTTTGGCCGCTACTTGCCCTTGCACTTCATTCAAGTCGGGATAAGGCTTGCTGGCGTGCATCAATCCATCGGATACATAGGGCTCAACCGGCGTATGCCCATTGAAATGCGCCACCGCCTCGAGCAGATGATCCACCGCAAACACCTTCAACCCCGAAGCCAGGCAGGCCTCCTCGGCATTCGCTCGCGGCACCACCAGCGCACGCCCCGCCTTGCGCGCCGCCAATGCTGCCGGCAACACCCCGCGCACCGCCCTTACTGCGCCGGACAATGCCAACTCTCCCAGACATTCCACATCATCCAGCGTCAGACACGGCACCTGCACACTCGCCGACAGAATTCCCAAGGCAATCGCCAGATCAAACCGCCCGCCATCCTTGGGCAGATCCGCCGGCGCCAGATTCAAGGTGATCCGCCGCGCCGGAAACTGCAGCCCGGAGTTGATGATCGCACTGCGCACTCGATCCTTGCTCTCCTTCACCGCTGCCTCGGGCAGGCCGACCATGGTCAGCGACGGCAGACCGTTGGCCAGATGGACTTCGACGGTGACAGCGGGGGCTTCCACGCCAATCTGGGCGCGACTGTGGACGATGGAGAGGGACATGGTCGTTCCTTGAGCTGAATCGGGGAGCCGCTTCCTGCGGGTTTTTGAAGGATAGTTGGGCGGGGGGCATTTGGCGGGAGATTACGAGGGTAAATATAAACCAAATATTACTTGGGTTTGTTTTAGAAAACGGGAAGTGTTTAAGTTTGAAGTAGAAGATGGAGAGATATTCTCACCATCTTCATTTTCAAGCCGCTCTTGGAGGTGTGGGAGGGGGCGGCGGTGGCGGAATATCTATTGGGGGAATTGGTGGCGGTGTTAGTGTAGGGGGGGAAACCTTAGACATAAGATCCTGAACAACTTTACCCTCGATAGTTTGATAGGGGTCAAGGTACTCTGTTCCAATGTGGGTTGCGTCTGTTTTGATGATATCAATTGCCGTTCCTGAGCTGTCCTTCCTATTGCCGCGAGCTATGAAAAATGATGCGTATTTGCTAGGCGCTACACCTGAAAATGTTTCAAACAAAGTTTTTCCAATATGGTTTTCATCGGTTGTAATCGCATCTTCATGGAGGTCTAAGGCAAGGCTTTTTTCATAAGGTTCAATGTAGACTACACGTTTGATTCCCGCTGCGATAATATGCCTGGCGCAGTTGTGGCATGGAAACGTAGTCGTATAAAGAACGCAGGAGTCAGTAGAGTTTCCTTGCGAGCGCGCGAGTCCTAATATAGCTTCCATTTCAGCATGAATAGCTCTAGAGAATTCAATAATGGATCCTGCTCTAGTTTCTTTTTGGATGAGTTTTGCTAGCTCGTCCTTTACATCATCGGTCACAGTTATTTTCTGGCTAACAATTTTCACAATATCTTGGATCAGTGCTGACTTATGAATGTCGTTGTAGCATTTTCCCCCATGATAAATGCATCTCTGATCATTTGTTGAGTCGGAAGTGTAGAGGCCACCACCAAATTTCGGTACATCATTCCACCCTAAAGAAATTACATTGCCCTCTTTATTTGCTATTGCGGCACCCACTTGTCTACTTAAACAGGCGGACTTTAACGATGCGGAATAAGCGGCGTACATTCCTGACTCGTCTTTAGTAGGTGTAACTCCATTCTTTCCATGGACTAGAGCAACGAAACGTTGACAGGGGTGTAACAGATTTGAAATGGAATCCTGATTATTTCGGATAAAATAATCGGCAAGTTGGACTGTTTTCTCTAATTTTTGCCCATAAGAGGTTCGTAATTCGTCCCTGTCCCGATCTATCAAAAACTGTGCGTCATGACCAGGTATGCGCTCAGTCCTTGTTAAGTAGTTAAATCTGACATTCTGGGGGCTTAAAACGCCAATTAGATAAAATATATTTCCATAAACGAGCTTGAAAAGTTCAGCTTCTTCGGGATGTTTTAGCTGGTCGACTATGTAGACGGTTTTTGGTGGTTTTTCTACATCATTTTTGCGCATAGCAATGTCGCGGTTGGCGGCTACTTTTGCCATGGCGAGTGCTGCTAGTATTTTGGAATCGAAGCGTTGGCGTAAGTCATTGCCAAGATCTTGTAGTGTTGTATATCGCTCTTTTCCTAGTGAAGGGCTTAAAGATAATTTTGAGAGTCTCGAAGGTAATCCGTTCTCTCTGTAATAGTCTTTAATTATATCGCTAATCTTAATGTGTTCAGTTAGGTAGCCGTATTCTTCAAACTGAGCCCGAATAGTTCGTATTACATCGGCTAGGTTGCAGCCAACAGGGCCGCAGAATGCAATAACTATTTCGTCGCTACGACGACCTTCTATGCGCTCCCCAATTGTTCGCATGTTTGAATGGCTGTCACTGCTTTGAGGATAATTTTCCTTGGGGACTGCTGACATTTTTCGCGCCTTTCCTTGCGCGAGCAAGAGTAGCTGGCGGGTTACCAGTCAACTTTTTGCGCGCGAGCCAAAATATTATTTATTGCTTTTTTATATTCATCGTCGGCTTTTTTTTCTTTGAAAGCAGCGAAGCCGATAATGTTGGAGCTCTGATTGTTGTCCAGACGTGGCGATTTATCATTTTGATAAATTTTTGTGTCATCAGATCTCTTCATTTCGTTTCCCTTCCTCTCAATGCATACGAGGTTTGACTTTAAAAATCGGTGCATTCTACAGTCAATAATCACGAAATCAACGACTTTGCAAGCCATAGATTAGCTTGTGATGGAGTGATGGCAAGCTGATTGGATAAATTGACATTTGCATGGTGAAGCACCGCGAAATTTGAAGCCTGCCAGCTTTATGTGCTGCTTGAATCTGATTCGTAGCGCTCTGGAAGGCTCATTGGGAGATTCGCTGGGACTCGGTCAAATCATAGGATAATGAAGGGGGGAGTAGAATCAGGCGCAAGAGCTAATACTTGTAGGATCATGCCCAAATAGCTGAAGGACCTTGGCGAAAAGGGGCGGAGAGTCATTGTCTCATCGCACCCAATGCTCCAGTTTGGCCACTCAACGCAGCCTCTGGAGGCGAAAAATGGATCGCAATGGTATGCGCCCGATTCATCCGGGCGAGGTTCTGAATAAGGAATTCATGGAGCCGTTGGGCATGACCGTCATGGATCTGGTCATGCCCACGAACTGGCCCGAACGTGAGATCGAAAAGCTTGTGATATGCCAGCTCAGAATCTGCGCCGATCTGGCAATCAGCCTTGCCACTCATCTCAACACTACGCCTGAGTTCTGGATGAATCTCCAATCGACTTACGATTTGCGCAGGGCCCAGCTCCGGCATGTGGGTTTATAGCGATTGCAGCATCCGCGAAGCCCTTTTCCACCATGGCCCCGTCATTGGGCGCTTGGTCTGCTCCCGTTCCACCATCATCAGCGGCACATCCTGCAACCGTATCCACGGCTGATTATTCCAGTGCAACAAACTCAACGTCATGTCCGGCCAACTGAGCAAGCTGAGGTGTGGGCGTTCGCTTGTGGTGGGGTGTTGGGCGTCGCGCAGGGTGGGTATGACTTGGTGGGTGAGCCATTCGCGCAGCGCTCGGTATTCGGGGCAGTAGTGGTAGACGAGGAGGGCGTAGATGCCTGATTCGCTTATCAGCAGGGTGTTTTCGATCTGGTTGTGGATCAAGGTTTTGTGGGTTTCGTATTGGTCGGGGTCGAGTTTTCGCAGCATGCGTTCGTTGAGGTAGATGTGCAGCAGGCGGCTCAGGTCTCGGGCGCAGAACCAGGGTTGGTTCTGGATGAGGAGGGCGTGGAGGGGGAGTTTGTGGCGGGTGAAGATGTGCGGGGTCAGATAAGTCTCTTCTTGATTCATTGAGCAGTTCCTCTTGCTTAAGGGGCTGCCCTCAATCGTCGCCAAACGATTGGGTGGCAGTTGTACGCGGGTTGGCGAACCGGAGCAAAAGGAACCCGGCAGACCCGAAGGTCTCCCACGCACAACCGCCATGAAACGATGTGGCGGTAAATGTAGCCGCCATCATGGTTGTCGTGCGCCTTAAGCTGTTCGGGTCGCCAAACCCGGTGCTGAACATTCAGCATCGGGTGAGCTTAGAAACCTGGGCTTTTCGGCGCAATCGGACGGCGGTGGTGCAGGTTGTAGGACGTTGCCGGGATGGTTGAAGGGCTTGAGATCAAAAGATCGCAGCCTTCGGCAGCTCCTACATAGGGCGCGGATTATTCAGCGGGCGGTGTCAGCTTGGCTTCCATCTCGGCGACTTTGGCTTCGAGGCTTTCGAGGCGTGCCCGAGTGCGCGCCAACACAACCATCTGGCTATCAAACTCTTCACGGCTGACCAGGTCCAGTTTGCTGAAGGCACTTTGCAGCAGCATCTTGAACTGGCTTTCGATTTCGGCTTTCGGCAGCGGGGTGTCGCCGTTGAACAGGCGGGAGGCGGTGCCGCTCAGGGCGTCGAGGAAGTCTTTGGGCGCGAGCATGGTGGATGTCCTGGAAACAATGGCCGGCAGTGTATCACGCAGTGTCTATAGTCAATCCCGTGGTCAGGGATGCACGCTTTTCGCGCAGGCGGACGGACGGCGACGCACCGTTGTTGTGCGTATCCGCTGGGCCTTTCGCACGGGATGGCTTGCAGCAGCGGCCAAGGGCTTGAAATCAGGGGATTTTGGCGAGATGGCAAGGTTTCTGCTTAGTCACCTTCGACCCATGCACTGATGCAGTCGCTGTGACGAATGCAGTGCGGCAGACGAAGCGGGGAGTTTCGTCGGCAGCGGTTAGCTGGCGTCAGTCGGGCAGGTACGGCCGACGATGCGTTACAAAGCCAGGCACTGCGCTTAGACTTGAGTCGGGTTTGTTTTCCTGGGGCAAGTCCACCAATTCGGGAGAGAGTTTTCATGAAGCTAGTCACTGCCATCATCAAGCCGTTCAAGTTGGACGACGTGCGCGAGTCGCTGTCCGAAATCGGCGTGCAGGGCATTACCGTTACTGAAGTCAAAGGCTTCGGCCGGCAGAAGGGTCACACCGAGCTGTATCGCGGCGCGGAATATGTGGTCGATTTTCTGCCCAAGGTGAAAATCGACGTGGCCATCGACGACAAGGATCTGGATCGGGTTATCGAGGCGATAACCAAAGCGGCCAACACCGGCAAGATCGGTGACGGCAAGATCTTCGTGGTCAATCTGGAACAGGCGATTCGCATCCGTACCGGCGAAACCGATACCGACGCGATTTAAACGCCGCCACAAACCCCAACGCCCCAGGAGAAAACAATATGACTCTGCGTAAATTCGCAGGGCTAGGAGCCCTGTTGTCTATCGTAATGCCAAGCCTTGCAATGGCGGCAGACGAAGTGGCGGCCCCGGTCCTCAATTCCGGCGACACGGCCTGGATGCTCACCTCGACGGCACTTGTGCTGTTCATGACCATCCCCGGCCTGGCGCTGTTCTACGGCGGCATGGTTCGCTCGAAAAACATTCTTTCCGTGATGATGCAGTGCTTCGCCATTACCGGTCTGATCAGCATCCTGTGGGTCATTTATGGCTACAGCATTGCGTTCGACACCACCGGCATGGAGCAGGGCGTTGTCAATTTCAACTCGTTCTTCGGCGGCATGGGCAAGGCGTTCCTCGCCGGTGTCACGCCTTCGAGCCTGACCGGTCCTGCGGCGTTGTTCCCTGAGGCGGTGTTCATCACCTTCCAGATGACCTTCGCGATCATCACCCCGGCGCTGATCGTCGGTGCGTTCGCCGAGCGGATGAAGTTCTCCGCGATGCTGATCTTCATGGCTATCTGGTTCACCCTGGTTTATGCACCGATCGCGCACATGGTCTGGTCCGGCAACGGCGGCCTGATGTGGGACTGGGGCGTGCTCGACTTCGCGGGCGGCACCGTGGTGCACATCAACGCCGGTGTGGCCGGCCTGATTGCCTGCCTGGTGTTGGGCAAGCGTAAAGGCTTCCCGACCACCCCGATGGCTCCGCACAATCTCGGTTACACCCTGATGGGCGCAGCGATGCTGTGGGTCGGCTGGTTCGGCTTCAACGCCGGTTCCGCTGCGGCGGCCAACGGCACCGCCGGCATGGCGATGCTGGTCACTCAAATCGCTACCGCTGCGGCCGCGCTGGGCTGGATGTTTGCCGAGTGGGTCACCCACGGCAAGCCAAGCGCACTGGGCATCGCCTCGGGTGTGGTTGCCGGGCTGGTGGCAATCACTCCGGCAGCCGGCACCGTGGGCCCGATGGGCGCGCTGGTGATCGGTCTGGCGGCAGGCGTGGTGTGCTTCTTCTGCGCCACCACCCTGAAACGCAAACTCGGTTATGACGATTCCCTGGACGCGTTCGGCGTGCACGGTATCGGCGGTATCCTCGGTGCGATTCTGACCGGTGTGTTTGCAGCTCCCGCTCTGGGTGGCTTCGGCACCGTGACTGATATCGGTGCGCAAGTGTGGATTCAGGTCAAAGGCGTGGGCTTCACGGTGATCTACACCGCGATCGTCACCTTTATCATCCTCAAAGTCCTGGACGCCGTGATGGGTCTGCGTGTGACCGAGGAAGAAGAGTCGGTCGGTCTCGATCTGGCACAACACAACGAACGCGGCTACAACCTGTAAGTACGCGCATCAAAAAAACTTGCCCGGTTCGCCGGGCATTTTTTTGTCTGGAATTTGTCATTGAGAGAGAAGCTGAAAGGATTTTTCGTACGTCTTTAGTCGTGTTTACGACGGGCGTTTTTCACCGGCCAATGGCTTACATCATTGAGCGAATATTAGGGCCTTTGTTTTTTCCCAGAGCGCGCTAGAATGCGCCCCGAACGTGCGGAGAACTGTATGTGGCAACAGACTCTGATAACCCTGCGGGCACGGCCCCGGGGCTTTCATCTGGTAACGGACGAGTTGATCAAAGGGCTGCCTGAACTCAGGGAGTGCCGGGTCGGTCTGTTGCATTTGTGGCTGCAGCATACCTCGGCGTCGTTGACCATCAACGAGAACGCCGATCCGGCGGTCCGTCGCGACTTCGAACGATTTTTCAATCGTCTGATCCCACAAGGAACAGACGGCTATGAGCATAACGACGAAGGCCTGGACGACCTCCCGGCGCACTTCAAGGCCAGCGTGCTTGGTTGCCAGGTCAGTCTGCCGGTTTCGGCAGGCCGTCTGGCACTGGGGACCTGGCAAGGCGTTTATCTGGGCGAGCACCGTGATCATGGCGGTGCTCGAAAAGTCCTCGCCACCTTGCACGGTGATGGGGCGTAAACCGTTGGTCATCAATGGTTACTGATTTTTTAACGGCGACTTTCGACAGTTGCCAAAGCTGGTCTATAACTAATCTGCTTTTCGCAAGTCATGAGGTAGAACATGAGCGACGATGATCTGGAAAACGACGACCTCGAAGTAGGCGACGAAGACGAGGCCGAGGAAGGCTTGGAAGCGGCAGCGGAAGACGTTGCCGATGACGATGGCGGCGACGATACGCCGGCCCCGGCTGCCAAAGGCAAAGCCAAGGCTGCGGTGTCGGTAGACGAGTTGCCGAGCATTGAAGCCAAGAACAAGGAGCGCGACGCCCTGGCCAAGGCCATGGAAGAATTCCTGTCTCGCGGCGGCAAGGTTCAGGAAGTGGAGGCCAATGTGGTCGCCGATCCTCCGAAGAAGCCGGACAACAAGTACGGTAGCCGCCCTATCTGAGGCGTGCCGCTTGCTTGCTGAAAAAGCCCGCCGTCGCTGCGGGCTTTTTCATGCCTGAAACTCCGCAAGCGCCACGATCCCCCTGTAGGAGTGAGCCTGCTCGCGATAGCGGTGTGTCAGTCCACCTTGATGTATCTGACACACCGCTATCGCGAGCAGGCTCACTCCTACAAGGGAACTGTGTCAGTTCGAGCTGGCATTCCAGCGCGCGAGTACGGCTGGCAAGTCAGTCAGGCTACGGATTTCAGCATCCGGCAAGCGCTCCGCTTCCCAGACCTTGCCCGCCGGGTTAAACCAGATCGCCCGCAACCCCGCCTGCTGCGCCCCGGCAATGTCATCACCCGGATGATCGCCGATATGCACAGCGGTTTCGGCTGTAGCGCCCCCGCGCTGCAAGGCCTCGTGGAACAACCGCGCATCCGGCTTGGCGATGCCGATATCTTCCGCACACAGCGCAAACTTGAAGTAATCCGCCAGGCCCAATCGCCGCACATCGGCATTGCCATTGGTGACTACGCCAAGCGCGTAATCATTGGCGAGAATCTCCAGCACCGGCTCCACTTCAGGGAACACTTCGATCTGATGCCGGGCATGCAGAAACACTTCAAAACCCTTGTCTGCCAGCTCGTTGGCTTCGCCATGGGCATATCCAGCGTCTTCCATCGCATGAAACAACACCCGCCGACGCAGCGCGCTGATCCGATGTTTCAGCCCCGGCTCATTTGCCAGCACTTGCTCACGAATCGCCCACAAATGCTCCACCGGCACCGCGCCGAGATTCGGCGCATGTTCGCTCAGCCATTCGCGCAATACCGCTTCGGCGCTGACGATCACTGGCGCGGTGTCCCAGAGGGTGTCGTCGAGGTCGAAGGTGATCAACTGGATACTCATGAATCGTCGCCTTTCATGCGTTTGGCCCGTGGATGGGCGCTGTCGTAGACCGCCGCCAGGTGCTGGAAGTCCAGGTGGGTGTAGATCTGCGTGGTCTTGATGTCAGAGTGGCCAAGCAATTCCTGCACAGCGCGCAGGTCCTGCGAAGACTCCAGCAAGTGGCTGGCGAAGGAGTGCCGCAGCATGTGCGGGTGCAGGTTTTGCCCCAGTTCACGCTCACCGGCCAGTTTGACCCGCACCTGAATCGCTCGTGGACCGAGGCGTCGACCTTGCTGGCTGACGAATACAGCGTCGTCCGCCGGATTGGTCATGGCCCGCAATGGCAGCCATTGTTCGAGCGCTTCGCGGGCCTTTTTGCCCACCGGTAGCAGTCGGGTCTTGCTGCCTTTGCCGAGTACTTGAACCATGCCATCGGCCAGATCAAGTTGATCAAGATTAAGCCCGGTCAGTTCGGAGAGGCGCAGACCGGAGGAGTAGAACAATTCCAGAATCGCCTGATCGCGCCGTGCGAGAAAATCATCTTCGACCGCACCTTCAAGCAACTGCAGCGCACGGTCGGTATCGAGGGTTTTCGGCAGGCGGCGCTCGCCTTTCGGCGGCGCCAGACCGGTCGCCGGATCATGGTCGCAAAGTCCTTCGCGATTCAGATAGTGATAGAGCCCGCGCACCGCCGAAAGCAATCGGGCGAGACTGCGCGAAGACTGGCCCTGCGCATGCAAACGGGCGATCAGGCTGCGCAGGCGCTGGATATCCAGTGCCGCCCAACTGCCGATGTTCTGTTTTACGCACCAGCCGAGGACTTTATCGAGGTCGCGGCGGTAGGCCGACAGTGTGTGCGGCGACACCTGCCGCTCACTGCGCAGATGTTCGCAGTAAGCGTCCAGTTGTCGTTCCATGTTCAGCGTACCGAGCGCAGGGAGCTGTTGACCCGTGGCAGCACGCGGCCCATGACTTCGGCGATGTAGCTCAAGAACAGCGTGCCGACCGAACTCTTGTAGTGCTGCGGATCACGGCTGGCGATTGCCAGAATGCCATGGATGCCCTGATGGCTGACCGCAACGACGGCAGTGGAACCGATCTGCTTGCGCTGTTCTTCGCCGAAGAGGAAATCCAGCTCGTGCTCGCGCAGGGTGCCGCTGACGCTTTTGCCTTCGGTGAGCAGGCCGCCGATAGCGACTTGGGCGTCGGCGTGGGTCACCCAACGACCGACCGGCGCCGGGTTGTCACCGAGCAAAATCAGGCTGACAAAAGGCACCTGAAAGTCCTGGCGCAGACTGTCTTCGACGCTGATCACCACGTCTTCGAGGCTGCTGGCATCCATCAAGGAAAGAATGAGGCGACGGGTCTTGTCGAACAGGCGATCGTTGTCGCGGGCGACGTCCATCAACTGCGAGAGGCGATGACGCATCTCGATGTTGCGGTCACGCAGGATGGTCATCTGCCGCTCGACCAGCGAAACGGTATCGCCACGCTGGTGCGGAATGCGCAGTGCAGGCAGCAGTTCTTCGTGCTCGACGAAGAAGTCCGGATGCGCCTCGAGGTATGCGGCAACCGCTGCCGCCTCCAGGCTCTCGGACGCTGATTCGTCGGACTGTCGGGCGGGTACCTGAGGCTTATCGGTCATGGTTTCTGCTCACTCAAAGACGTACTTGTCCTTCGTATACACGCACTGCCGGACCGGTCATCAGCACCGGTTGGCCAGGGCCTGCCCATTCAATGGACAGACGCCCGCCGGGCAGGTCGATCAATAGTGGCGAATCCATCCACCCCTGGCTGATCGCAGCGACAGCCGCTGCACACGCGCCGGTGCCGCAGGCCTGGGTTTCCCCGGCGCCACGTTCCCACACGCGCAGTTGCGCGCGGTTGCGGTCGATGACCTGGAGAAAACCAACATTCACTCGCGCGGGGAAGCGCGGATGGTGTTCGATTTTCGGCCCCAGTTCATGCACCGGTGCGCTGTTGATGTCCTGCACGCGCAGCACTGCGTGAGGGTTGCCCATCGACACGGCGGCCAGTTCGACCGTGGTGCCGTCGACTTCCAGCTGGTAGCTGATGGCTTGCGCTGGCGCGTCGAACGGAATATCCGCTGGCACCAGACGCGGGGCGCCCATGTTCACGCCGATCTGGCCGTCGTTACGCACGTCCAGTTCGATGATGCCGCCCTTGGTCTCGACGCGGATCTGCCGTTTCGCGGTCAGACGCTTGTCGAGCACGAAGCGCGCAAAGCAGCGCGCACCGTTGCCGCACTGCTCAACTTCCGAGCCGTCGGAGTTGAAAATCCGGTAACGGAAATCCACGTCCGGGTTGCTCGGCGCCTCGACGATCAGCAGCTGGTCGAAACCTATGCCGGTGTGGCGGTCGCCCCATTGCTTGGCGTGCTTTGGCTGAATATGCGCGTGCTGGCTGACCAGGTCGAGAACCATGAAGTCATTGCCCAAGCCGTGCATTTTAGTAAAACGCAGCAGCATGGGTTACTCCGGCAGCAGGCTTTCGCCGGCAAACAGCTCGGCCACGGTTTCGCGGCGACGCACTTCAAATACCTGATCGCCATCTACCAGCACTTCGGCGGCGCGGCCGCGAGTGTTGTAGTTGGAGCTCATCACAAAACCGTAGGCACCGGCCGAATGCACGGCCAGCAGATCGCCTTCGGCCAAGGCCAATTCGCGATCCTTGGCGAGGAAGTCACCGGTTTCGCAGATCGGGCCAACGATGTCGTATTTGCGCGCAGCGGTGTCACGCGGTTTGACCGCCGTAACGTCCATCCACGCCTGATACAGCGCCGGGCGGATCAGGTCGTTCATCGCTGCGTCGACGATGGCGAAGTCTTTGTGTTCGGTGTGCTTGAGGTACTCGACCTGAGTCAGCAGCACGCCGGCGTTGGCAACGATGAAACGGCCTGGCTCGAACACCAGCGCCAGATCACGACCGTTCAGACGCTCGCGCACGGCTTTGATGTAATCGGCAGCCAATGGCGGCTCTTCATCGCGATAACGCACGCCCAAACCACCACCGAGATCGATGTGGCGCAGGTGAATGCCGCAATCGCCGAGACGATCGACCAGATCCAGCAGACGGTCGAGGGCATCGAGGAACGGTGGCAGCGTGGTCAGTTGCGAACCGATGTGGCAGTCGACGCCAACCACTTCCAGGTTCGGCAGATGCGCGGCACGCACGTACACGTCTTCGGCGTCAGCAATGGCGATGCCGAACTTGTTCTCTTTGAGACCGGTGGAAATGTACGGGTGGGTGCCGGCATCGACGTCCGGGTTCACACGCAGCGATACCGGGGCGCGAACGCCCAGCTCGGCGGCGACCACTTGCAGGCGTTCCAACTCGTCGGTGGATTCGACGTTGAAGCAGTGCACGCCGACTTCCAGTGCGCGACGCATGTCGTCACGGGTCTTGCCGACACCGGAGAAGACGATCTTGTCAGCGCTGCCGCCAGCAGCCAGTACGCGCTCCAGCTCGCCACGGGAAACGATGTCGAAACCGGCGCCGAGACGGGCCAGGACATTCAGCACGCCGAGGTTGGAGTTGGCTTTGACCGCAAAGCAGACCAGGTGCGGCATGCCAGCCAGCGCATCGGCGTAAGCCAGATACTGGGCTTCGATGTGTGCGCGCGAGTAAACATAAGTAGGCGTGCCGAAGCGATCGGCAATGGCGGACAGCGCCACACCTTCCGCGAACAGTTCCCCGCCACGGTAGTTAAAAGCGTCCATGGCGATCCCTTATTGGTAAACGTCGTGCTTGTGTGCTTTGGACGGTTGCTTCTGCGAAGACTGGGCTTGCTCGGCCGGGTCCTGATCGTCATCCGGCAGGTACAGCGGGCCTTTTTGACCACAGGCCGAAACGAGGCAGGCAACCGCGACGAGCGCAGCAAGGGAAGAGATCAGGCGCTTCATGGCGAAATCCTTGAAAATGCGTTAATTGCGCCGGAGTATACCGGCCACCCGGCAGCTTGCCTATGCGAGGGGGTTCCCGTCCGGCGGGGCTTGCCCAAAGCTGCCCGAACCGCCGCAATCTCCTGTAGGAGTGAGCCTGCTCCGGGCGGCGATCTGACGATAGCGAAGTGTCAGATACATATATGTTGACTGACACACCGCTATCGCGAGCAGGCTCACTCCTACAAGGGTTGGGTGTCAGGCGTGGGGCAGGGTGCTTGGTCGTTAATCTTTGCAATCGGCCGGCAGCGTCCGTATCTTTCGGCGCTTGAGCCTGATCAGACATTTTTTGAGGTTGCCGCAATGAGTTTGTCCGAAGCCCGTTTCCACGATCTGGTCGATGAAACCCAGGAAAAACTGGAAGACATCTTTGATGAAAGCGACCTGGATATCGACATGGAGAACTCGGCCGGTGTGCTCACCGTCAAGTTCGAAAACGGCTCGCAGCTGATCTTCAGCCGTCAGGAGCCGCTGCGTCAGCTGTGGCTGGCGGCGGTGTCCGGTGGTTTCCACTTCGACTACGACGAAGAAAGCGAGCGCTGGATGTGCGACAAGAGCGAAGAGCAACTGGGCGAAATGCTCGAGCGCATCGTCAAGCAACAGGCCGGCGCCGAATTCGATTTCGAAGGTCTGTGATTCCGTGACTGATACCGCTCCCGTTCGTCCACCGAAGCCGCTTTACAGCAATGTCAGCGCGGCAGTGCCTTCGCCGTGCAGCGGCGTGTGCCGACTGGACGAGCAAAAGGTCTGCCTCGGCTGCTTCCGCCATGTCGAAGACATACGCGAATGGCGCTCGGCGGACGACGAGCGCCGCCGGGTCATCTGCGCTCAGGCCGCAGACCGACGCAACTCCTCAATGTAGGAGCTGCCGAAGGCTGCGATCTTTTGATCTTTAATCTTTAGAAGCAAAGATCGCAGCCTGCGGCAGCTCCTACAGGGGTGGCCGGGTGGATGACTTGTATATTTTTTGAGCTGTGATAGTGTCCGAACACGCCTCAACCCATCGAGGCCTGGTGAAAACCCCGTCTTTTTTGGCGGGGTTTTGCTTTTTTTGTGTGCAGAAGAAAGGAGTCTGCCCGGATCATGACCGCACCTTCCATCACCCTTACCCGTCTGGACGTGCAACGTCTGGAGCGCCTGATCGACAACCTGAACGAGAAAGACCAGGCTGCGCCGGGCGTGATTGCGCTGCAAACCGAGCTGGACCGCGCCGATACCGTGGTCGGCCACGATGAAGTGCCCGCCGATGTCGTGACCATGAATTCCCGTGTGCATTGCCGCGAAGAAGGCAGTGGCAAGGATTACCACCTGACGCTGGTCTACCCCAAGGATGCCAACGCCGATGAAGGCAAGATCTCCATTCTGGCGCCCGTCGGCAGCGCACTGCTGGGCCTGAAGGTCGGTCAGCACATCGACTGGCCGGCACCCGGTGGCAAGACCCTCAAGCTGACCCTGCTCGAAGTCGAGTCGCAGCCGGCCAACGGTGGCGCCTTCCCCGAGTAACCCCGCCTCAGACCTGTTCGAGCGCCTCGTTCAGGGCGCGCTCCAGGTCAGCCTTGTAGCGCAGATACAGATTGCTTGAGCTCTGCCCATCACCGAGCAGGCCCGAAAGGTCGAGGTCGGTGATGTAGCAGCGATAGCGTTCGCTTTCGCGGCGCTGCTCGACGATCTCCCGGGCGACCACGCTGAACAGCTGGTCGCCATGCTCCAGCTCGCTGAATTCCCGTTGATTGCAATACAAAGTGACCTGCACTTCGCCCGGTGCAGCTTTGCCGACGATCGCCTGCACGTCGTAGAACGGCTTGTTCACCGGCGTCTGCGGTGCTGGTCGCACTTCCACTCGTCGTGCGCGCCCTTGGCCGGAAGGCAATAACTGGTAATACAAAGTGTCGAGGCGCACCTCCGCGCTGGCATCCATCGGTAGCACCGCTTCGCGGCGGAACAGGATCGATTGCAGGAAACGCTGCAGCGGCACCAGCAGACTCTGCTCGTCGTGGTACGGCAAATGCTGCTGCCACAGTGCATTGAATTCATCCAGCACGTACAGCTCGGCCTGCTGCTCGGTGATCCGATAGAACACCTGAATGCATTCCGGCTGGCCCATCGGCAGGATCAGCGCGAGGTCGTGTTCTTCCAGCGCCATCGGGTCCAGATGCAGCGGGCTGTAGCGCGGCTGCTCTTCACCGAGGTAATCCAGCAACGCCGGCAGGGTGGCGAGGGCGACATGGTTGACCTGGCCCGGCACCAACTCCAAAACGTGATAGTGCTGCTGCACCTGAATCAAATAGCGGTGGTTCAAATCACTGAGCAGCAGGTTTTGCGCGGTGTCGACGATTTCCTCGACGCGGCGGGCGATGAATTGCGCGCGGTTGTGGCAGAAGCAGCGCACTTTCAGCGAGGGCTGCAACGGTCCGCGTGGCAGATTGTTGAGGTAGTCGCGTAGGCAGTCGAGCAAAGCGTGCGGCCCGTCGAAACGGTTGACCAACACCTCGTTCCAGCTGTTGAGCGTGACCTGATCGAGGGTCAGCACGAGGTTTTCGCGCACACCGGCGTAGCTCAATGAGTCAGTGCGCTCGGTGGTCATCAGGATATTCAGGTCGCGGTGATGCTTGAGCGGGTCGACGCCGACGTTGACCAGCATCAGCACTTCACTCGGCACGGCGGCGCGCAGCAACGGCTCTTCGGCCACGGTGGCCAAGGGCAGGGCGATGCACTGTTGCAGGCTGCCGAGCAGGTTGAACAGCTCGAACTCGCTCAGGTCGCTGTTGCCGGGATGCAGAGCCAGTCGCGTGCTGCTGTCGATCACGCCGTTGCGGTGGCACCAGGTCAGCAGTTCGAGCAGCTCGCGACTGCGCTTGATCGGTGCGAAGTGTTCCCACTCCAGCGCGGTCAGGCTGCCGTTGTAGAGGCCCCACTGAGTTTGCCCCGGTTCCTTTTTATTGCGCGACTGCACCAGGGTCAAAGTATCTTCAGCCAGATCCGGGGCGATACCGGGATTGATGAACTCGACCTTGTCGGCCTTGCGTTCGAACGCAGCGTAGAGACGGCGACCGAGGACGTTGAGATCGCGCTTGTTGATCAGGCTGACAGTCTGCTCGGTACGGGCGAACTGGGTCAGGAAGCGGTAGCTGTAATTCAGTTCGTTGACCAGCGCGCGGCGCTCGGCGCTGACTTGACGGACTTTCCACTGGCTGCGGCTATCGAGCAGGGCGAGTTGGCGCTGATCCCAATGCCATTCACTGGCCAGCCTTTCCAGCAATGAACGCTGCCAGCTTTGGGTGCGGCTGTTGCCGGTGAGCTTGCGGTTGACCTTCAGGTACAGCGCGCGGCGCACCAGTTCCAAGCGTTCCGGCTCATTGCGCGCAGTCAGATATTCCTCGATGCGCCGGTACACGACCATGTACGGGTCCAGCTCGTCGAGATCGAGCTGATTGGCGAACACAGCTTTCTTGAAGCGCAGGCTCAGGCACTGCACGCGCGGGTGTTCGCTGGCGTAGACCTCGGTCAGCAGCAGTTTGAGTACCGATTTGTAGGGTGACTCGATGCCCTTGAACAATTGCCACAGGCCGGCGCCAATGAACTCGCCCGGCGGAATCGTCGCCAAGTGGCCGAGGTCGAGGGTTTCGTCGGCCCGAATAAAACGCTTCGACAGCAACGTGTGGGTGTATTGGTCGTAGGCGGTTTCTTCGTAGACCGGCACCAGCCACCAGATCGGCGTGCGCCCGGCCAGCCAGATCGCCGTGCGGTAGAACTCGTCCAGTAGCAGATAGTGCTGAGTGGTACCGCAGTTTTCCGAACTGAGCTGGGTGTCGCGTTCGCCTTTGACGAAACGTACCGGGTCGATGAGAAAGAAATGCGCTTCGGCACCTTGGCTGGCCGCCCAGATTTCGAGCAACTGACATTTTTTGCTCAGTTCGGCGAGTTCGTTTTCGCTCAGGTCTGGCGCGTGGCAAACCCACACGTCCATGTCGCTCTGATCGGCCTGCGCCAGCGTGCCAAGGCTGCCCATCAGGAAAAGGCCATGAATCGGTCGCGGCGGATTGCTGCCATGGCGCGGCTTGTAGGAAAACGAACGGGTCAGGCGCTGAGCTTCGGCAAGCGCATCGGCGTCTGGCTCGTAATTGGACACTCCGGCCGGTGTACTGCCCGAGACATATCCCGGCAGCAGCGGATGGTTGACGTGAAAGAACAGCGGCAACAGCGTCAACACGCTCTGTTGGCGTGTCGACAGGCCTTCAAGGGCGCGGCCGAGGCGGCCTTCATTGAGTTTGAGAAAGCGTGCGCGCAGCTGGCTGAGGACCTTGCGGTCGATACCTTCGTCCAGGTCAGGGCGGATTTCGTGGGTGCGCGTCATGTCAGCTCAAACCGGCTCGCAGGCTCGGATGTAGAGGGTCTCGGAATGTCAGGCAGTTTAGCCTTAGCGCAGCGGGACTTTTAAGCTGAATTTGTTTTTGACGTCAGATTTCTATCGCGAGCGACCGGGCAGGCCCGCGGAAATCCCGTGGCAGGAGTTCCCGTGGGCAAAGTCGGGGAGGATCAGGCGGTTTCCTGCTCTCTCAGAATGGTCAGCACGGTTTGCACATTTTGTGCGGCGTCGCGACCGAGGCTGGTCAGATAACCGCCATCGGGCTGATCGGTCAGGTCTTTTTCAAAGAGGCGTTTGGCGGCAGAAATATGTTTCGGGGCAGCGGTCTGATGAATTTTCAAACCTTCCTGGGAACTGTCCAGGGGAAAGAGTGCGAGGACTTCCAGTTCGGCAACCAACTCAGGGGTAAGCGACATAAGGACTCCAGACTTTCTAGGAATTGGACGACAGCGCCCCTAAGGTGAACCCGCTTTTGCGGCATGTCCAGTGCTCAGATCAGGGATTTTGTCTTGAGGCGGATTCCAGTGTAGTCGGGGCCCGGGAGTTGGCTGGATGGATACGTTACAAACATTGTAGGAGTGAGCCTGCTCGCGATAGCGGAGTGCCTGTCAGCATAGTCTTCACTGACAGGACGCTATCGCGAGCAGGCTCACTCCTACAGGATCGGGGCTTACTGCTTTTCTGGCGGTAATTCCGGCAATGCACGCAACGCCGCTTCGTACCATTCGGTATCAAATGCACGGTCTTCATCAAGCATCGCGTCAATCTCGTAGGCCAGCACATGCGCCATCAGATTGAGGATCTCTTCGCGCTCCACACCCACTAGTGTCAGCTTGTTGAAGGTCGCTTTGGCTGCTGGTGGGTTGTCGCTTTCGATCTGGTTCTCGATGGCTTCGATCAAAGTAGCCTCGGTGAACTCTTCTTCGTCGTTGTCGATGTCTGTCGGCTCGCTCATGGCAGGCTCCTCATGGAAAGGCGCCAGTTTACCCGCATTCAGCGGCGTGATGCTGCTGGCGGGATTTGCCCCGGCGATCTATAAACAGGCACTGCCCACCCCGCACGGCCTGGAGGCTATGTGATGCTCAAGCTCTACGGATTCTCAGTCAGCAACTACTACAACATGGTCAAACTGGCGCTGCTGGAAAAAGGCCTGCCGTTCGAAGAGGTCACGTTCTACCCGACGCCGACCCCGGAATCACTGGCCATCAGCCCGCGCGGCAAAGTACCGGTGCTGGGCGTAGACGCGGGCTTTATCAACGAAACGGCGATCATCCTCGAATACCTCGAACAGACCCAAAAAGGCACGCCGCTGCTGCCGAGCGATCCGTTCGAGCGCGCGCAGGTGCTGGCGATCGCCAAGGAAATCGAGCTGTACATCGAGTTGCCGGGGCGTGCCTGTTATGGCGAAGCATTTTTCGGCATGAGCCTGCCGGAGGCGATCAAGGAAAAGACCAAGACTGAATTGCAGCTGGGTTTTGCGGCGCTGGGCCGGCACGGCAAATTCGCCCCGTACGTGGCGGGCGACAGCCTGAGCATTGCCGATTTGTACTTCCTCTACAGCGTACCGCTGGCCTGTGCGGTCGGGCAGAAGCTGTTCGGGATTGATTTGCTGGCAGAGATGCCGCAGGCGAAAGCATTGCTGGAGAAGCTTGAGCAGAATCCGCATGTGCAGAAGATTGCGGCGGACAAGGAAGCGGCGATGCCGGCGTTTTTGGCGATGATCGCTGCCAAGAAGTGAGGTTTGTAGTGAGTTGAAGGCAGCTATCGCGAGCAGGCTCACTCCTGCAGGGGAACGCATTCCAATGTAGGAGTGAGCCTGCTCGCGATGCTTTTGGCTTTTGGCTGTTAGCGGCTAGCGATCAGGGCCTGACCGCGCACCACAGCCGCTTTGACCTGCGCCGGCGCAGTGCCGCCGATATGGTCACGGGCATTCACCGAGCCTTCCAGGGTCAGCACGGCAAACACGTCCTGCTCGATCTGGTCGCTGAACTGGCGCAGTTCTTCCAGGCTCATCTCGGCCAGATCCTTGCCAGTGTCCACGCCGTATTTCACGGCGTGGCCAACGATCTCGTGGCAATCACGGAACGGCAAGCCACGACGCACCAGATAGTCCGCCAGATCGGTCGCGGTGGAGAAACCACGTAGCGCTGCTTCACGCATGATCGCGTGCTTCGGTTTGATCGCCGGAATCATGTCGGCGAAGGCCCGCAGCGAGTCGCGCAGCGTATCGGCAGCGTCGAACAGCGGCTCTTTGTCTTCCTGGTTGTCCTTGTTGTAGGCCAGCGGTTGGCCCTTCATCAAGGTCAGCAGGCCCATCAGTGCGCCGAACACACGGCCGGTCTTGCCGCGCACCAGCTCTGGCACGTCAGGGTTTTTCTTTTGCGGCATGATCGAGCTGCCGGTGCAGAAACGGTCCGGCAGATCGATGAACTGGAATTGCGCGCTGGTCCACAGCACCAGCTCTTCGGAGAAACGCGACAAGTGCATCATCGCGATGCTCGCGGCCGAGCAGAATTCGATGGCGAAGTCGCGATCGGAAACGTTGTCCAGCGAGTTGCCGCCCACAGCATCGAAACCCAGCAGTTGCGCGGTGTATTCGCGGTCGATCGGGTAGGTGGTGCCGGCCAGCGCAGCACTGCCCAGTGGCATGCGGTTGGTGCGCTTGCGGCAGTCGACCAGACGCTCGTAGTCGCGGCTGAGCATTTCGAACCAGGCCAGCATGTGGTGCCCGAAGGTCACTGGCTGCGCGGTCTGCAAGTGGGTGAAGCCGGGCATGATGCTCGCGGCTTCGCGCTCGGCTTGTTCCAGCAGGCCTTTTTGCAGGCGGGTGATTTCGGCGAGGATCAGGTCGATTTCGTCGCGCAGCCACAGGCGGATGTCGGTGGCCACCTGATCGTTACGGCTGCGCCCGGTGTGCAGCTTCTTGCCGGTGACGCCGATGCGATCGGTCAGGCGCGCCTCGATGTTCATATGCACGTCTTCGAGATCGATGCGCCAGTCGAACTGGCCGGCCTCGATTTCGCCCTGAATGGTCTTCAGGCCATCAATGATGCTGTCGCGCTCGGCATCGGTCAGCACGCCGACCTTGGCCAGCATGGTGGCGTGGGCGATCGAGCCCATGATGTCGTGGCGATACAGGCGCTGGTCGAAAGTGACGGAGGCGGTGAAGCGGGCGACGAAGGCGTCGACGGGTTCACTGAAGCGGCCGCCCCAGGACTGATTGGTCTTGTCAGTGCTCATGAATTCGCTCGTATCGGCTTGAAGAAAAAAGGCGTGAAACGCTGGCGCGGATAATAACAGGGTTGCCCGGACTGTCGCTGACACCGGTCGATACGTTTTTTTCTCATTGGCTCGGCCATAGTCGGCGCTGCCCCCGGCGGATTTGCGCAAGGATATTTTTCGATTGAGCAATGTCGTTCCGACGAGCGTCTACAGTAGGACATAAGGGTCGGCGTGACTGCGGATCGCGCAAAGGTCTGACCGCCGACTATAAGAAGAGGGGGTGGGTGCAATTGTCCTTCGGCAATCCCCGTGAAAAACGCGAGAAACGGCGGGCTTCGAGCGGTACGAACCGGACACTGGCAAATATTGCTGGCCGACGTACGGCACTTTTTGGCGCTCGGGCTAGTCTTAGCGTGGATCGCGGTGACGGACGTCACTTCACCTGTCTACGCTATCCTTGTGCGAGACTCACGCAGGAATCCAGCGCAATATGAATGTCCTGATCGTTGATGACGAACCACTGGCTCGCGAGCGCCTCAGCCGAATGGTGAGCGAGCTCGAGGGTTATACAGTTCTGGAGCCCAGCGCCACGAATGGCGAGGAGGCGTTGGCACTGATCGACAGCCACAAGCCGGATATCGTGCTGCTCGATATCCGCATGCCAGGCCTCGATGGCCTGCAGGTTGCTGCCCGTCTGTGCGAACGAGAAACGCCGCCCGCCGTGGTGTTTTGCACCAGCCCCGATGAATTTGCCGTGGAAGCCCTGCAGGCCAGCGCCGTGGGCTATGTGGTGAAACCCGTGCGAACCGAACATCTGCATGACGCCCTGAAACGGGCTGAACGTCCCAACCGGGCGCAACTCTCGGCCCTGACCCGTCCCGCTGCCGAAAGCGGCACCGGCCCGCGCAGCCACATCAGCGCCCGCACCCGCAAAGGTATCGAACTGATCCCGCTGGATCAGGTGGTCTATTTCATTGCGGACCATAAATACGTGACCTTGCGCCACGAGGCCGGTGAAGTGCTGCTGGACGAACCGCTGAAGGCGCTGGAAGACGAGTTCGGCGAGCGCTTTGTGCGTATCCACCGCAACGCCCTGGTCGCCCGCGACCGCATCGAACGTCTGCAACGTACGCCGCTGGGGCATTTCCAGTTGTTCCTCAAAGGGCTCAATGGCGATGCGCTGATCGTTAGCCGTCGGCATGTCGCCGGTGTGCGCAAAATGATGCAGGGCCTGTAGCCCGGTATTTTCCGGTGCTTCGAACTTCTTTTCACCGGGCATTGCAGGCCAGGGAGGCCGCGCCGACTCTGATTCAAGTCAAAGTGGATTTGGCTGAGCTGTTATTATCCGCCGTATCTATTCAGTACGGATTGATCCATGTCCTCTCGCGAAATCCGCATCGCCACCCGTAAAAGTGCGCTGGCCCTCTGGCAGGCCGAATACGTCAAAGCCCGTCTGGAAGCGGCCCACCCGGGCCTGCTGGTGACGCTGGTGCCCATGGTCAGTCGCGGCGACAAGCTGCTCGATTCGCCATTGTCGAAGATCGGCGGCAAGGGCCTGTTCGTCAAGGAACTGGAAACCGCACTGCTGGAAAACCAAGCCGACATCGCCGTGCATTCGATGAAAGACGTGCCGATGGACTTCCCTGAAGGCCTCGGTCTGTTCTGCATCTGCGAACGTGAAGACCCGCGCGATGCCTTCGTTTCCAATACCTATGCCAGCCTCGACGCGTTGCCTGCCGGCGCCATCGTCGGTACCTCGAGCCTGCGTCGTCAGGCGCAATTGCTGACGCGCCGCCCGGATCTTGAGATCCGCTTCCTGCGCGGCAACGTCAACACCCGTCTGGCCAAGCTCGATGCCGGTGAGTACGACGCGATCATCCTTGCGGCGGCCGGCCTGATCCGTCTCGGTTTTGAAGATCGCATCACCTCGGCGATCAGCGTCGATGACAGCCTGCCGGCCGGTGGTCAGGGCGCGGTCGGCATCGAATGCCGCAGTGCCGACACTGAAATCCACGCCTTGCTCGCGCCGCTGCACCACGCCGATACCACGTCGCGCGTCACCGCCGAGCGTGCCCTCAACAAACATTTGAATGGCGGCTGCCAAGTGCCGATCGCCTGCTACGCCGTGCTCGAAGGCGAGCAGTTGTGGTTGCGCGGTCTGGTCGGTGAGCCGAGCGGTGGCAAGCTGCTCAGCGCTGAAGCCCGGGCACCACGTGCCGAGGCCGAAGCGCTCGGTGTGCAGGTTGCCGAAGACCTGTTGCGCCAGGGTGCTGCCGATATTCTCAAAGCGGTCTACGGCGAGGCAGGTCACGAGTGACCGGTTGGCGCCTGCTGCTGACGCGCCCTGCGGAGGACTGTGCGGCGCTGGCGCAGACGTTGGCCGAGCAGGGGATTTTCAGTAGCTGTTTGCCGCTTCTGGACATTGTTCCGCTGCCGGTCTCTGCGAAAATTCGTCAGGCGATTGCGCGGTTGCCGGGTTGCAAAGCGGTAGTCGTGGTCAGCAAACCGGCGGCTCGCATTGCGCTGGATCTGCTCGGTAATTCGTCTTCGCTGGCGATGCCGTGGTTCAGCGTCGGCGCGGCAACTGCGCAGATTCTTAGCGATCATGGTCTGGACGCGAACTTCCCGGCCGCCGGCGATGATAGCGAAGCATTGCTGCAATTACCGCGTCTGCGTGAGGCCGTCAGTCAGCCCGGTGCGCAGGTGTTGATCCTGCGTGGTGAGGGCGGCCGCGAGCTACTCGCCGAGCGCCTGCGTGCGCTTGGTGCTAGTGTCGAGTATCTGGAATTGTATCGACGTGACCTGCCAGCCTATCCGCCGCAGGAGCTGTCGCGGCGGATTGAAGCGGAACGCTTGAACGGGCTGGTGGTCAGCAGTGGACAGGGTTTCGAGCACTTGCAGCAGATGGCCGGCGATGCCTGGTCGAGCATTGCGCAGTTGCCGTTGTTTGTTCCAAGCCCAAGGGTCGCCGAGCTGGCACGTGCCGCCGGGGCTCAAACAGTTGTGGATTGCCGCGGCGCGAGTGCCGCGGCTTTGCTGACGGCGCTGCGGGAACATCCCCAGTCCGTTTTCTAATGCAAAGGATGGATACGTGAGCGAAACAGCCTTGCCTAAAGATGATGTCCAGCCTGTGATCGACGCCCAGGTTGAAACCCCACCGCCGGCCACAGAGCCGCGCCGAGGCAATGGACTGGCCATCGTCGCCCTGTTGCTCGGCGCTGCCGGCGTCGCGATCGGGGGCTGGGGTGTCTGGCAGGTGCGCCACCTGCAGATCAACACGCAACAGCAGTCCGGTGAAGTGCAGGCATTGAACGATCAGGCGCAGAGCCTGAAGCTCAATGAACAGCGTCTGACCGAGCGCCTCGCGCAGTTGCCGGGCGCCGATGAACTTGCCGAGCGCCAGCGTCTGGTGACGCAGCTTCAGGGTGATCAGCAGCGCCTCAATCAGCGTCTGGAAACAGTGCTGGGGGCCAGCCGCAAGGACTGGCGTCTGGCCGAGGCCGAGCACTTGTTGCGTCTGGCCAGCCTGCGTCTTTCGGCATTGCAGGACATCAGCAGCGCACAGGCCTTGGTGCAAGGCGCGGATGAAATCCTTCGTGAACAGAATGACCCCGGCTCGTTTGCCGCTCGCGAGCAAGTGGCGAAAACCCTCGTCGCTTTGCGCAGCACGGCACAACCGGATCGCACCGGTCTGTTCCTGCGCCTCGGCGCGTTGCGCGATCAGGTCATCGACCTCACCGAGCTGGCGCCGGAGTACAAGGATCGTGGTGAATCGCTGCTGGGCCTGACCGCCGATGGCGATGGCGCCAGTCGCTGGGCGCAATGGTGGGATCAGGTTTCGCGCTACATCCGCATCGATTTCAACGCTGACAAGAATGTGCGACCGCTGCTGGCCGGGCAGAGCCTGAGTCAGGTGCGCCTGGCCTTGAGCCTGGCGCTTGAGCAGGCGCAGTGGGCAGCCCTGAATGGTCAGGCGCCGGTCTACACCCAGGCGCTGGCCGAGGCGCGGGATGTGCTCAAAGGCAATTTCAATCCGGACAACCCGCAAAGCAAAGTGATGCTGGAGCAGGTCGCCGAGCTGAGCAAGGAACCGGTCACGGTCAATACCCCGGATCTGGCTGGCACCCTGAGTGCGGTGCAGGCATATCTGGAGCGACGTAACGTCAATGCTGAAGAGTCGGTGAAACCGTTCGCCAAACCTGCCGCCAACACCGCGCAGGAGGCCACGCCATGAAACGCCTGTATGTAATCGTGTTTCTGGTGATCGCGGCGACGGCGGCGTTGGGTTTTGCCGTGGCGCAGCATTCCGGTTACGTGCTGATCGCTTACCAGAGCTTGCGCTATGAAGCGAGCTTGTGGGCGACACTCGCGGTGATCGCGGTGTTGTGGCTGCTGATCTGGGGCATCAAGGCGCTGGTCGAACTGGTCATGACCTCCAGCGGCGTGGTCAATCCATGGTCGCGGCGCAATCGCAGTCGTCGCGTGCAGGTGGCCATCGAGCACGGTCAACTGGATCTGGCGGAAGGCCGTTGGGCCAGCGCGCAGCGGCATTTGTCTCGCGCAGCTGAAGCCGAGCGCCAACCGCTTTTGTACTACCTTGGCGCTGCACGTGCGGCCAACGAGCAGGGTAATTACGAAGAGTGCGATCACTTGCTGGAGCGTGCACTGGAACGTCAGCCGCAAGCCGAGTTGGCGATTGCCTTGAGTCATGCGCAGTTGCAGACCGATCGCGGTGATACCGATGGTGCGCTGGTCACGCTGCAGGCGATGCATGAGCGCCACCCGCGCAATGCGCAGACGTTGCGTCAGTTGCAGCGCTTGCATCAACAGCGCGGTGAGTGGTCGTCGGTGATCCGTCTGTTGCCGGAGCTGCGCAAGGATAAAGTTCTGCCGCCAGCAGAACTGACTGAACTGGAGCGTCGTGCCTGGGGTGAGAACCTTTCGCTGGCGGCGCATCGCGAGGAGGACGGGACGGTAGGGCTGCAGTCGCTCAAGCGCGCATGGGAACAGCTCACCTCGGCGCAGCGTCAGGAGCCGCCGCTGGTATTGGCGTATGCGGAACAGCTACGTCAGCTGGGCGCTCAGGTCGAAGCGGAGGAAGTGCTGCGAACCGCTATCAAGCGCAAGTACGACAGTCATCTGGCGCGTCTTTATGGCCTGGTGCGCGGCAGCGATCCGGCGCGCCAGTTGCAAACGGCGGAAGGCTGGCTCAAAGAGCACCCGGCCGATCCAAGCCTGCTGTTGACCCTGGGACGTCTGTGCCTGCAAACCAGTTTGTGGGGCAAGGCTCGGGACTATCTGGAAAGCAGCCTGCGCGTACAGCGTAATCCCGAAGCCTGTGCAGAGCTGGCACGCCTGCTTGCACAGCTCGGCGATACCGAACGCAGTAATCAACTGTTTCAAGAAGGCCTTGGCCTGCTCGATGAGCGTCTTCTGGCCGCGCCATTGCCGGTTCCGGTTCATGCATGAAATCACAGGGGGAGGGGCGTGCTCCCTCCTGCACCGGATGACGGAAAAATCCTCGCCAAGACGCGTCCCAGGCAAAGTCCTACAGCGTCCTACATCAATTCCTCTCTTGCCTGTCGGGATTTCCCTACACCTCTGGTGAAGTGTCGGCAGCTGCCTGCCTTGAAAGGCCGACGCGCTTTCCTCTACCGTAACTGCCTGTCTCTACTGTTACGGAAAAGCCATGTCGTTGGCCTGCTCACGCTCCTTGTTTTTCATTGCTTTCACTGCGGGGGCTGTCGCCCTGGGAGCTTCCTATTACCTTGAATACGCGGTTGGGCTGGTGCCGTGCAGCCTGTGCCTGGTTCAGCGACTGTGCATGACACTGCTGACCGTCTGCTGTGGTCTGGCGGCGGTACATGGGCCGCGACGTGCCGGTCTCTCGCTCTACTGGGTGTTTGCGCTTTGCGCGAGCCTCGGAGGTACGGCGGCGGCCTGGCGGCAGGTGTTGATGCAGAGCGATTCGGTGCTACAACTGGTCGAATGTTCGCCTGCTCCCGAGACATTCTTCAGCAACATGCCCTGGTTGTGCGCGGTCCTGCGCATGGTGAGCGGCACCGCCGATTGTGTGGAAATTTCCTGGACGCTGTTCGACCTGAGCATCCCTGAATGGAGTCTGCTGTTTTTTGTGGCAATGTCGATTCTGGCGTTTTACCAACTGATACGACTGGTCTGGAACGCTCTGCAACAACCGCTCAGCGGCGAAGCGTCGCACCGCAGGCCGATCAGGGATTAAACACTTGTATGAACTTTATCTCCTGCGTACCTTGAAGCCATAGGCGTGCGGGCATAATCTGGCCCGCACGTGTCATTGGATTTATGTTGCTCGATGACGCTCTGCCCGGCCGACCCCCAAGCCAACATCAAAAGAGGGGCGCGGGTGTAGAGCAGCATGACCCACAAGGGAAGAGAGATCGCCATGCTCGAAAGTTGTCAGAATGCTCAGGAACGCTGGGGTGGAGTTCATCTGCTGATCGACCGCTGGTTGCAGGAGCGTGAAGATCTGATCGGTGCCTACGACAAGCTCGGTGCGCAGCCTGAGTCGCTGTCCGAGAGCCGCAAGCCTTTGCAGGAGTTCTGCGGCGTGCTGGTCGATTACGTCTCGGCAGGGCACTTCGAAATCTACGAACAGCTGACTGGCGAAGCCAAGGCGTTCAACGACAAGCGCGGCCTTGAACTTGCCGATACGATCTATCCGCGTATCGATGTCATCACCGAGAAGCTGCTCGCTTTCAACGATCTGTGCGATGAAGGCAAATGCGTTGCCGAGAAATTCAAAGAGCTCGGTGGCCTGCTGCACGAGCGCTTCGAACTCGAAGACTGTTTGATTGAAGTGCTGCACACAGCACACAAGGAAGAAGATCCAGTTCAGGCCTGATCCCGAACGCTGATCAAAAAAAACGGTGCGCCCGAAAGCGCACCGTTTTTTATTGCCTGATCAACTCGTCGCGCCGCGCAATTCCACCTCGAACACCAGCGGCGTGAACGGTGCGATCAGGTCACCGGCACCGTCGGCGCCATAGGCCTGATCCGAAGGAATCACCAAGCGCCATTTCGCCCCCACCGGCATGTTTTGCAATGCAGTGCGCCAACCGGCAATCACGCTGTCGAGGTTGAACCATTGCGGCTGGGTGTTTTGATCGAACACCGTGCCATCAGGCAGGCGACCTGTATACAACACCTGCACTTTTCCATCCGGGCCGGCCTTGGCCCCGGTGCCTGGTGCCAGCTCGGTCAGCAGGATGCCGTCAGCCAATTCCTTCACACCCGGTTTGGCTTTTTCGGTGGTGAGAAAACGCTGTTCGTTTTCCATCGCGGCGTCGCTCGAAGGTTGCGAAGAACGCTCGGCATTCTGCGATTCGTGATCGGCGAGGATCTGTTCGATACGAGCTTCGCTCAGTGCCAGTGGCTTGCCCTGATAGGCTTGCTGCAAGCCTTCGATCAATGCCTGAATCTGCAATTGTGGCACTTCCTGACGCAACCGTTCGCCCAGGCTTGCACCGAGGCTGTAGGCCAGATCATGAGCGTCATTCGCGGTGGTTTTTTCGTCGGCGTGGGCTGCCGAAAAAACCATGCAGAGGGATAAAAAAAGGTAGCGCGACATGGGCACTCTCCGTCCTGAGATGCGGTGGATTATGCCAGCGCGAACGTCTGCAACGGTGAACTGCTTTTGCCTTCGCGCAGAACATTTTCACTTCGGTGCAACGCAACGCAATCGATACTGTCAAGATGCCCTAGCGGCGGTAACTGCAGAGGTCTAGTATGAGCCGCACTCACGTCAGCCAGGAGGTAAACCATGTCGGCCACCAAGAAGCCTGTAAATACTCCGTTGCACTTACTCCAACAACTCTCGGGCAGCTTGCTCGAGCATTTGGAAAACGCTTGCTCGCAAGCCTTGGCTGATGCTGAAAAACTGCTCGCCAAACTGGAAAAGCAACGCGGCAAGGCGCAGGAAAAACTGCACAAATCCCGCACCAAATTGCAGGACGCAGCTGCTGCCGGTAAAGCCAAGGCACAGACCAAAGCCAAGGGCGCAGTGAAAGAACTCGAAGACCTGCTCGATGCGCTGAAGGATCGTCAGTCCGATACGCGCAGCTACATCCTGCAACTCAAGCGCGACGCCCAGGAAAGCCTGAAACTTGCTCAGGGTGTGGGCCGCGTTCAAGAAGCCGTGGGCAAAGTATTGTCGACTCGCTCGGCCAAACCAGCAGCGGCACCGGCGAAGAAAGCCGCGGCCAAACCCGCTGCAGCCAAAGCTCCAGCGAAAACTGCGGCGGCCAAGCCTGCTGCAAAAGCTGCTGCTAAAACCGCTGCCAAGCCCGCTGCAAAAGTACCGGTGAAAGCCGCTGCAAAACCAGCTGTTAAAGCGGCTGCAAAACCTGCAGCGAAGAAACCTGCTGCGGCGAGCGCTGCAAAACCAGCAGCTAAAACCACAGCGGCAAAACCTGCTGCGCGCACTGCCGCTGCCAAGCCGGCTACCCGTGCCGCCGCTGCTAAACCAGCTGCGAAGCCAGCCGCAGCCAAAGCTGCTCCAGCGAAAACCGCCGCTAAACCAGCTGCCAAAGCGGTTGCAAAACCTGCTGCTAAAACCGCTGCTGCAAAACCAGCCGCCAAGACTGCCGCTAAACCAGCTGCAGCCAAACCTGCTGCAAAAGCGCCAGCCAAAGCTGCTGCAAAACCGGCTGCAAAACCAGCCGTGAAAGCTGCCGCCAAACCGGCAGCCAAGCCAGCCGCTAAACCGGCCGCTGCTGCCAAACCAGCGACTGCTGCTGCCAAGCCTGCTGCTGCGAAACCAGCCGCCAAGCCAGCTGCAAAACCAGCCGTTAAAAAGCCAGCCGCTGCCAAACCAGCTGCCGCCAAACCGGCTACCGCGCCTGCCGCCAAGCCTGCCGCACCGACAACCTCGGCTGCGCCATCGGCACCTGCTCCAGCCGCGACTACCTCGACCCCTTCGACTGCGCCATCGCCAGCCGCTGCGTCGAGCGTCAGCAATAACCCGACCAGCGCTTCCTAAGTGCCGGTCGCCGCGACGCGCAGCACTTGCAGCGCGTCGCGGTTCGGGTTGGCTGCAGTGCCGGCCAAGCCTTCAAGCCAGGTGATCGAACCTGCGTCGTTTCGCGTCCATTCCTGCGCCACACCTTCAAGCCGTGACAGCAATGCTCGCTCAGCTTCCAGCTCGAGTGACTTGATCTGCTCGCGCATGCCTTTCACCACCGCATCATCCGCCGCACGCGATTTCCATTGCATGCGCAGTGTTCGCAGCGGCTGCACCACATCGATATCCCACGGTTCGGTCAGCGCCTGAAGCTGGCGAACGCGTTGTTCATCGCAAGTCACTGCGCGCTGCTCCAGCCATAAACCGCACAGCAGCAGGCACACATTGGCGCCCGCCGTTTGCAGTTGCAGGCAGGCGTCTTCCACGCCCGGTCGGGCGTAGGTGGCAAGGGAAAAGCTCCACAGGTCAGAGGACATCGTGCTACTCGCGCCAGTTGTGAGCGAAGCTGGTAGACTCCGCCGCCATTATGATCCGACTTCAGAACCTGACTTTACAGCGTGGCCCGCAACGTCTGCTAGAAGACGCCGAGCTGACCCTGCACGCCGGCCACAAAGCCGGCCTCATCGGTGCCAACGGCGCCGGCAAATCGAGCCTGTTCGCCTTGATTCGGGGTGAACTGCACCCGGACTCGGGTGATTGCTTCCTGCCGGCTGACTGGCGCATCGCTCACATGCGCCAGGAAATCGAGACGCTCGAGCGTCTTGCCGTCGACTATGTGCTCGATGGCGACCTGCGTCTACGCGAGGTGCAACGTGACCTCGCCGCTGCCGAAGCGGCGCACGACGGTGCCGCTCAGGCCCGCCTGCACTCGGAACTCGACAGTGCCGACGGTTACACCGCCGATGCGCGGGCGCGCAAGTTGCTCGCCGGCCTGGGTTTCACCAACGAACAGATGGATCGTCAGGTCGGGGATTTCTCCGGTGGCTGGCGCATGCGTCTGAACCTGGCGCAAGCGCTGATGTGCCCGTCGGATCTGTTGCTGCTCGACGAGCCGACCAACCACTTGGACCTCGACGCGATCATCTGGCTCGAAGAGTGGCTGAAAAGCTACCCGGGCACCTTGCTGCTGATCTCCCACGACCGCGATTTCCTTGACGAAGTCGTCGATCACGTGGCACATGTCGATCAGCGCAAAATCACCCTCTATCGCGGCGGCTATACCGCGTTCGAACGCGCCCGAGCCGAGCGTCTGGCCCAACAGCAACAGGCCTACGAGAAGCAGCAGGCGCAACGTGCGCACATGGAAAGCTACATCGCCCGCTTCAAGGCGCAAGCGACCAAGGCCCGTCAGGCACAGAGCCGGATCAAGGCCCTGGAGCGGATGGAAGAACTGTCGGCCGCCCACGTCGACTCGCCGTTCGACTTCGTCTTCCGCGAGTCGACCAAGATCTCCAGCCCGCTGATCGACCTGTCCGACGCGCGTCTGGGTTACGGCGACAAAACCATCCTGGAGAAGGTCAAGCTGCAACTGACCCCGGGTGCGCGGATCGGCCTGCTCGGCCCGAACGGCGCGGGTAAATCGACCCTGATCAAGAACCTTGCCGGCGAGCTGTCTCCGCTGGGTGGGCGCCTGACCCGTGGCGAGAACACCGTGGTCGGTTACTTCGCTCAGCATCAGCTCGATTCGCTGGACGCCAAGGCCAGCCCGTTGCTGCATTTGCAGCGTCTGGCGCCGACCGAGCGCGAGCAGACCCTGCGCGACTTCCTCGGTGGTTTCGATTTCCGTGGCGCACGCATCGACGAACCGGTGCTGAATTTCTCCGGTGGCGAAAAGGCCCGACTGGCCTTGGCGCTGATCGCCTGGGAACGGCCGAACCTGCTGCTGCTCGACGAACCGACCAACCACCTCGACCTGGAAATGCGCCTGGCGCTAACCATGGCATTGCAGGAATTCAGCGGCGCAGTGTTGGTGGTGTCTCACGATCGGCACTTGCTCAAGAGCACCACCGATAACTTCTACCTGGTCGCTGACGGCAAGGTCGAGGAGTTCGATGGCGACCTCGAAGACTACGCACGCTGGCTGGTGGAATACCGTCAGCGCAATGCCCCTGTCAGTAATACTCCGGTGAACCCGGACAAGACCGACAAGAAGGCCCAGCGTCAGGCCGCTGCGGCGTTGCGTCAGCAACTGGCGCCGCACAAGCGCGAGGCCGACAAGCTCGAAGCCGAACTGGGCAAGCTCCACGAGAAGCTCGCCAAGGTCGATGCCAGCCTCGGCGACAGCGACATCTACGAGCCGGCGCGCAAGAACGAGTTGCGTGATCTGCTGGCCGAACAGGCCAAGCTGAAGGTTCGCGAAGGCGAGCTGGAAGAAGCGTGGATGGAAGCCCTCGAGGTGCTGGAAAGCATGCAGGCGGAGCTGGAGGCGCTGTCCTGATGGAAGCGTTCAAGCTGCCGCTGCCGGCGGTGTGGGTCGAGCCGAT
The DNA here is from genome assembly GCF_002979955.1 of Pseudomonas sp. MYb2. Taxonomy (NCBI): domain Bacteria; kingdom Pseudomonadati; phylum Pseudomonadota; class Gammaproteobacteria; order Pseudomonadales; family Pseudomonadaceae; genus Pseudomonas; species Pseudomonas sp. MYb2. The sequence continues at coordinate 182,704 of NZ_PCQC01000001.1, read as the reverse complement.
CTGGTTTACGGTGCAGATTCTGCTGATCCTGCTGGCCGGTTACCTCACTCAGCGCTTCGTCGCCAAAGGCCTGACCCGATTGGGCGAGCGCTATCCGTTCCCGCCGCAATTGCTGATGCCGCTGCGTGGAGTGCTGCGCTGGCTGATCATGGGCAGTGCGCTGATCTTCGTCCTGGAGCGCCTCGGCGTCTCGGCCACGGTGTTGTGGACGGCGTTGTCGGGTTTCGTCGCGGTGGCGGCGGTCGCGTTCTTCGCGATGTGGAGTGTGCTGTCGAATTTGCTCTGCGCGATTCTGATCTTCACGGTCGGGCCGTTTCGCCTGGGCGATATCGTTGAGCTGGTGGACACCACCGACAAGCCGGGCGTCAAAGGCCGGGTGGTGGCGATCAATCTGCTCTACACCACGTTGATCGAGGCGGAAGAGTTGGGGACTGGCAGCGCGATGGTGCAGGTGCCGAACAGCTTGTTCTTCCAGCGCTCGGTGCGGCGTTGGCGCGGGACGGATGTGTTTCCTTCCAGCGGGTTTGAGAAGTAAGTCTTAAAGCAAGATCAAAAGATCGTCCGATCGCGGCCCGAGCCTGCGGCAGCTCCTACAAGGATCGCATTCCCATGTAGGAGCTGCCGCAGGCCGCGATTTTTTGCTTTTAGGCCCAATCCGCATTAGCTTGAGCGTCTGTCACGATTCAGATGTGAGGTGTGCGATGGAGCTTCAAACATGGCTGGCGTTTTTTGCCGCCTGCTGGGTGATCAGCCTTTCCCCGGGTGCTGGCGCCATTGCGTCGATGTCCAGCGGTCTGCAATACGGGTTCTGGCGCGGCTACTGGAATGCGCTCGGTCTGCAAATCGGTCTGGCTGTACAGATTGCGATTGTCGGTGCCGGCGTTGGCGCGATCCTCACCGCTTCGGCCACGGCCTTCCACGCGATCAAATGGTTCGGCGTCGCCTACCTGGTGTATCTGGCCATCAAGCAATGGCGCGCGCTGCCCATGGACATGAGCGATGACGCGGCGGTGCGGCCGATCGGCAAGCCGCTGGCGCTGGTGTTCCGTGGCTTTCTGGTCAACATCAGCAACCCCAAGGCGTTGGTGTTCATGCTCGCGGTGCTGCCGCAGTTCATCAACCCGCATGCACCGCTGTTGATTCAGTACGTGGTGATCGGCGTGACCATGGTCTGTGTCGACCTGATTGTGATGGCCGGTTACACCGGTCTGGCGTCGAAGGTCTTGCGTCTGTTGCGCACACCGCAGCAGCAGAAACGCATGAACCGCACGTTTGCCGGGCTGTTCATCGGCGCGGCGGCGTTTATGGCGACGTTGCGCAAAGCCGCCGCGTAAACCCCACAGGCACAAAAAAGGCGACCTCCCGAGGTCGCCTTTTTATTGCCTGCGAGTTACTCAGCGCAAAATCACCGGCGCCGTATCTGGCGGCAGATTGTTGCGCTGAGCCGGCTCGCGCGATGGTTCGTAACTGCCACCGCCGAGCTGCTGGCTCAATTGCCCGGCGACATCCTCACCCAAGGCCTTGGACACGTCACGGACTACCCGTGGACGGTTCAGCGACACATGGATGTCCCGGCTGTTCACCAGTTTGGTGTCCTGCGCTTCACCCATCGCGGTGAAGGCCGAGATGATTTCGTAGGTCTTGGTATTGATCAGGCTGAAATCCGCGACCAGGGTCAGGGCCAGTACCGCCGAATAGCTGTCGGTGTTCGCCAGCTCGTTCATGTCCTGAGTGAAGTCGATGTCGGACACCGTGCCGAACAGCACATAGTCGGCGCCCTTGTAGCTGCCAGCCTTGATCCGCTTGATCACGTCGTAGACATCGCCCTTGGACGACGCCGTGTACGGTTTGCCTTGGATCAACTGGAACATGCCGGTACGGAGGATTTCGCCTTTGATGTCGCCGGTGAACCGGCGCAATTCGGTCTGCTGGATGTAGCTGTTGGGCGTTTCGTATTCCTCATAGCTCGATGAGCCGCTGGCGCCGTAATAGCTCTCCTGGTGATTGCTCTGCGCCGAGATGGTATGAATGTATTGCTCCACACGTTCCTCGTACGCCAGGTCGGCAACGGCGACTTTCGGGGCCGCCTGCACGCTGAACGCGCAAGCCAGGGCCAACAGGCCAATCCATGTGCGCATCGATCAACGCTCCGTGGTTTTGCGGATTTCTTTTTCGTCCATCCATTCGGCCAGACCGCTTTCGACATCGATCAGTTGCAGGCTGAATTTGTAGAAGACGTCCTTGTAATCGCTGCTGCGCTTGACGATCGAGCTGATCGAACCTTCAAGCCGGTATTTGGCGGCGATCATGTTGCCAGTCTTGGCCACGGTGCTCTTCTTGTACAGGCCGCTCTGGTTTTGCAGCTTGAGCTGATCGATCTGGCTTTGCATCGCGGTGTTGTCGCTGGCGAAGCGGGCCACCCCGGATTTCATCAACTGGGTCTTGATGCTGGTGGTTATTTCGCGGGTGTCGATGTATTCGCTGGTCTTGTTCATCACGTCGTAGACCTGAACCACCGGACGGCCCTGCAGAACCCCGGACTGGGCCAGCGAGCGGGTCATCGACTCGGCGATCATCTGCAGGTCGGTGGAGCCGAACTCGTTGGTGACGGTTTCAACCGCTCTGGGGTCGCCGTAACTGATATTGTTGCTGCCCAGGGTTGGCGAGTTGTCGACACAACCGGAGACCAGCAAGGCGAAAACGGCGAGGCAGGAGACGCGTGCAAACATGGGAGTGCTCTCTGGAACGAAATAGGGCGTCGGGTTCAAGGCGTCTGGAGTTCCAGACGAAAGTCCACGGCTTTCGGGGTGGGAGCGATGCTCTGGAGGAAGCTGTTCTGTCCGCCGTAGATCAACTGGGGTTTCCAGACTTCATCGTCGGCGACTGGAAAGCCTTCAGCACTGAGCCAGGCGAAACGGTAATAGAAGGTCTTGTTGCGCTTGTCGGTGTTGTTCAATTGCACGCCAACAGTCATGAAGCCGTTTTCCCGGGCGACGCGCATGTTACCGATCGCAATGTTCTTCAGCTCGCCCATCGCCACCACTTTGCTCGCCGCGCTGCCCGGGGCCGGGGGTGACGGTGGAGGCGTTGCGCAACCGCTGGTCAGCAAGGCGAAGGCCGCCACCGCGATGAGTTTGAAGCGCATGCAAAGACTCCGTTCTTGAGGTTGTCCGAGGCGGGTGACGGGGCACACGCCGATGCTCGGCAGATTGACGGTCTGCCCGATTTTCTTCAAGCGCCAACGCACGACTTGAGTCATTTCCCTTTCAGGTCCGACACCGCCGCTGTCGGCGGTACGTAAGCCGTGCCGATGATAAATAACCGGTCGCCGAATGCCCGCAGGTTGATGACCTGGTGATCACGATCAATGCGAACGGTCAGCGTACCGGCAGCATTGGGCGCATTGATGGTGTGGTTGCCCTTTTTCAGGCGCAGTCGCGCTACCAGGGTCTTATCGGGCAGGGTGCGCCAGGTGCGGGTATCCGCCTCTTCGAATAAATCTTTTTCGGTCACGACCAGTGAGGCCTTGGTGGGGTTTTGGGTGTTGTAAGAAGCTTGGCCGACGGCCGCCATATTGGCGCGGAACCGCGCCGATTCAATGATATCGGGCATGTCATCACGCAAGGTGCGCGTCGCCATGTCGGTAACGCTGTTGATGAGGCTCAAGGGGCGTTTGCGCGCATCGACCTTGATCGAGTCGAAAGACGGCGTGACCGCGTCCGGCACCATCACCGGAAAGGAAATCGGTGCCTCGATGACCAGGGTTTCATTGAGCTGCACTGGAATCAGTACTTTGACCGAGGCGCGGGCAGGGGCCAGGCCACTTTGCACCACGATCAACACGTCGCTTTCGTCAGCCTGCGCCGGCGGTTTGTCGAGATTGCGTAACGCTTGCTCGAGAAAAGGTACGTTGGGGCGCAGTTCGATGGCTTGCCGATAGCCCGGTGCAGCCAGATCACGCTCGCCCAAGGCCTCATAGGTGAAACCGGCCAGATAATGGCTGAATGCACTCTGGTAACCGTTTTTCAATTCGATGACCGACGGCGCATCAAGGGTGGTCACCGGGTAGCCCCGCAGGTCCTTGTAATGCACCTTGATGCCCTGTGCCTTGGCTAGCTCTTCGGCTTCGTCGTACTGGTGCTCGCGCGCTCGGGCGATCAGCGCTTCGCGCTCGTGGGTTTTCTTGATGTCGGTCCGGGCGCCTTCGAAGTCGTTGACGGACAATTGGTTGAGGGCCATTTGCGTGGTCAGCATGACCTTTTCGTAGTCATAACCGTCGTAGCGCTGCAGTTTGTCATTGACCAACATGACGCCCATTTCCCGGCCTAATTGACCGAGGAATTTCATCGGTGCGGAAGGCACGGCGTCTTCGCGCTGGGCAATCATCTGGTCAGCACTGCGCCAGGCCATCTGGCTCTCGGGCAGCAAGCTGCCGAGGCTGAGGACCGCGCCTTTTTCGAAGTAATAGAGCAGATCCTTGGATTCCCACGGGTTGTTCCACTCGATCAGGTACAGCGCGGCATCGACATTGCCCATCATCAGTTGATCGGTGGTTTGCTGCATTTCCAGGTCGTAATTGCGGTAAGCGGCGCATCCGTTGAGTTGCGCAACGATGCTGAGCAGCACAGTCAACAGCAGGCAGTGACGCATGACGGTGGCTTCTTCCTTGGGCGCAAAGGGGCTGATGTGGCGCATTATAAGGATCAGTGGTGGCAATGTGCTTGGCTGTTTTGCATAGCGTCTGCGCGGCCTGTCAGGTGCCAGGCCAGCACTGGTTGAGCTAGGCTTGCACCCCCGCTGTTCAATTCAAACCGGTGCCCTGATGAATCAACTGCTGGCCATGCGTGCGTTCCGTTGCATCGTCGAGTGTCACGGCTTCAGCGCCGCTGCCGAACGGCTCGACACCACGCACTCGACCATCTCCCGGCAGTTGCAGCAGTTGGAAGCTGAACTCGGCACGCGGCTGATCAATCGCAACACCCGACGCTTCAGCCTGACCACCGCGGGCCAGCAGTATTACGCCGCGTGCGTGGACATTCTCGAGCGCCTCGATCAGGCTGCCGTCGCCGTGGCGCAAGCCCATGAAAGCCCCAGCGGCGTTTTGCGTATCAGCGCACCCATGGTCATCGGTACGCTGGAACTGGCCAACTGGTTGCCGGCGTTTCAGCAGCGCTATCCCGAAATTGAAGTCGATTTGTCCTGCGATGACCGTTTTGTCGATCTGATTGCCGAGGGCTTCGATGTGGCCCTGCGCATTTGCGGGGCGTTGGAGGATTCATCGCTGGTGGCGCGATTGCTGACAGTGTCGCCGATGCTGCTGGTGGCTTCGCCGGCCTACGTGGCTCGGCATGGTTTGGTGCGACAGATACGCGAATTGGCGGAACATCAGATGCTGGGATTCACTGCTGGAAGCGATTGGTTGCTGACTGATTCCCATGGCGCAACCACACCAGTCAATCCCCAAGGTCGCTTCAAAACCGATTCGATCAGCTCGCTGCACGCCGCCGCACTGGCTGGCGTCGGTATTGCCGCGTTCACCCGGGCTACGGTGCAGGACGACTTGTTGAGCGGACGTCTGGTGCACATCCTGCCGGATTGCAGCCTCGGCCAGCGGCACTATTACGCGCTGTATCCCCACGCTCGCCACGTTGCGCTCAAGGTAAAGGTTTTCGTCGAATTCATGGCTGAGCATTACCGCAATATCACGGCACCTTTACGCTGAATGCCGACAAAGCTTGAGGGAAACGCCTGCGAAGTGAACAATATGTAACTTCGCATTTCCATTTGAGAACTGTTCATGATTGCCTCGTCCCGATTCCTGGCCTGGCTGGTGTTCCCGCTGTGCGCGCTGAGCAGCTTCAACCTGCTGGCCGATACCGTGGAAGGCGCTCCGCAAGCGCTGCACCTGCTTGATTACATCAGCGCGGATTACCCGCCGACGGTCGAGGCTGGAACAGTCGTCGATGATGCCGAATACCGTGAGCAACTGGAGTTCACCCAAGCGCTGCAAAGCCTGATCGCGGGCATGCCGGGCAATCCTGAAAAAGCCGCGCTGGAACAGGGCATCAGTGTCTTGCACGCTGCCATCACCGCCAAGCAGGACGGTGCGCAAGTCGCCCGTCAGGCGCGGCAACTGGGCGCGCAACTGGCGGTGGCGTATGAAGTCAGCCAAGCGCCGATCATCACTCCGGATCCCACCCGTGGCGCGCCGCTCTATGCGCAGAATTGCTCGGTGTGCCACGGCGCCAGCGGTGTCGGCGACGGCCCGGCAGGCCTGGGCATGACGCCGGCGCCGGCCAATCTGCGTGACGCTGCGCGGATGGACCATCTGAGCCTTTATGCGATCTACAACACCCTCGGCCAAGGTGTTGAAGGCACTGACATGCCGGCGTTTGCCGACCAGCTCGATGATCGTCAGCGTTGGGATCTGGCCACCTACATCGCGGGCTTCAGCGCCGAGGCTGCGGCCGCCAAATCCGAGAAGACCTACAACATCGCCGATCTGGCCCGCCAGACCCCAGCCGAAGTGCTGGCCGCCGAAGGTATGCCCGCCGCCGCGACCTTCCGTGCACAACGGGCGCAACCGCCGCAGGTCAAGCGTGGCCCGGCGCAGTTGCTCGACTACACCGCAGCGACACTGGACAAGAGCCTTGCCGCCTACCGCGCCGGCGAGCACGATCAGGCCTACGACCTGTCGGTGGCGGCGTATCTGGAAGGCTTCGAACTGGTCGAGAGTTCGCTGGATAACGTCGATGCCAACGTGCGCAAGGATACTGAGAAGTCGTTGATGGCGTACCGGCAGTCATTGCAGGACGGTTTGCCCGTCGAGCAGGCCGAGCAGCGTCTGGACGCGGCCAAGGCCAAGCTGAAAGAGTCCGCCGGCCTGTTGGGCAGCGATGGCTTGAGCTGGTCGCTCAGCTACATCTCCGGTCTGCTGATTTTGCTGCGCGAAGGCCTGGAAGCGATTCTGGTGCTGGCGGCTATCCTTGCCTTCCTGCGCAATACCGGTCAGCAATCGGCGGTGCGCAGTGTCAACGTCGGTTGGGGTTTGGCGCTGTTGGCCGGCCTCGGCACCTGGGCGTTGGCAGCGTATGTCATCGATGTCAGCGGCTCGCAGCGTGAGCTGCTGGAAGGCGCGACGGCGCTGTTCGCCAGTGTGATGGTGCTGTGGCTTGGCGTGTGGATGCACGACCGTCGCCATGCAGCGGCTTGGCAGGATTACATCAAGAGCAGTCTGGTCGGCGGTGGCGGACGCTTCGGCTTTGCGATTCTGGCGTTCTTCTCGGTGTACCGCGAGTTGTTCGAGGTGATCCTGTTCTACGAAACCCTGTGGCTGCAGGCCGGCCCGGCCGGGCATGACGCGGTGCTCGCCGGTGGCGCGACGGCGCTGGTGCTGCTGGTCGGACTGGCGTGGGTGATCCTGCGTGGCTCGGCGAAACTGCCGCTGACGCTGTTCTTCAGCATCAACGCGGCGTTGCTGTGCGCATTGTCGGTGGTGTTCGCCGGGCATGGCGTGAAGGCGTTGCAGGAGGCCGGGATCTTCGGCACGCGGCCAGTGGCGTTCTTTGAGTTTGACTGGCTGGGGATTCATGCCGATGCGTATTCGTTGACGGCGCAGGCCGTGGCGATTGTGGCGATTGTTGTGTTGTATGGGCGTAGTTGGGTGGCTGAGAAGCGGCGGGTAGCCGCTTAACAGCATTCGCTGCGCTCACATTCGCGAGCAAGTCGAATCGTCGCACCGTCACTCCCACAGGATTTGCGCGTAACCTGTGGGAGTGACGGTGCTCACATTCGACTTGCTCGCGAATTTTTTGGAGGTAAAAAATGCGTGTATGGATCGATGCCGACGCTTGCCCTCGGGCGGCGAAGGATCTGGTGGTGAAGTTCGCCCTCAAGCGCCAGTTCGAAGTGGTAATGGTGGCCGGGCAGCCGCAGATCAAGCCGGGGCTGGCCATCGTCAAGCTGATCGTGGTGCCGAGCGGGCCGGATGCGGCGGACGATTATCTGGTCGAACACGCGGTGCCGGGGGAACTGGTGATCTGCAGCGATATCCCGCTGGCCGATCGGCTGGTGAAGAAGGGCGTGGCGGCGCTCGACCCGCGCGGCAAGGAGTTCGATGCGCAGAACATGGGTGAACGGCTGGCAGTGCGCAATCTGTTCACCGACCTGCGTGAGCAAGGCCAGATGAGCGGCGGCCCCGCGCCGTTTGGCGACCGCGAAAAGCAGGCGTTTGCCAATGCGCTGGACCGGATCCTCACGCGCCTGACCCGCAACACCTGAGCCCCACACAAATCCCTTGTAGGAGTGAGCCTGCTCGCGATAGCGGTCGATCATTCAACAGATATGTTGCCTGACACACCGCCATCGCGAGCAGGCTCACTCCTACAATAGACCGTGTCAGGCGTCATTTTCGTGGGTCAGCTCTAATACTCGGTCGACGAGTTTGTTGATGCCCGAGGCTGCCTCGCTGATGTTCTGCGCCAGCATGTAAGCCGGGGTCGTCACCAGTTTGCGCGCCTTGTCTTCAATGATCTCGGTCACCGCGCAATCTTCGTGGGTGGCGCCCATCTTGTTCATTGCCGTGGCGGTGTCGGCATCATTGCCGATGGTGCAGGTCACGCCCGGGCCGTAGATCTTCGCGGCCAATGCCGGCGAGATGCACATCAGGCCCACTGGTTTGCCTGCTTCGGCGAATGCCTCCGCCAGCGCCAGCACTTCAGGCTGCACGCTGCAGCCAGCGCCTTCGACGGCAAAGTTGGACAGGTTTTTCGCCGCACCAAAGCCGCCGGGCACGATCAGTGCGTCGAAGTCGTCAACGTCGGCCTCGCGGATGTCCTTGATGTTGCCACGGGCAATCCGCGCCGATTCCACCAGCACATTGCGCGACTCGGGCATTTCTTCGCCGGTCAGGTGGTTGATCACATGCAATTGCGCGATGTTCGGGGCGAAGCACTGCACCTGGGCGCCGCGTTGGTCGAGGCGCAGCAGGGTGATGACGCTCTCATGGATCTCGGCGCCGTCGTATACGCCACTGCCGGACAGGATCACTGCAACTTTTTTGCTCATGGTTTTCTCTCCAGATTCATGGCGCTAAATGTCCACTAAATTGTCGCGCGTTGCCATAGGGTTAATGGGCGGCTACACCTAGGATCAGTCCTCAAGACTTCAGTCAGGGCGCGTCATGGACTTCATTCTGTATGCGGTGCCGTTTTTCCTCGTATTGATCGCGGTTGAACTGATTGCCGACCGCTGGCGCGGGGTCAGCAACTATCGCCTGGCGGACGCGGTGAACAGCATCAGCACCGGTGTTTTGTCGACCACCACCGGGTTGCTGACCAAAGGTGTCGGGCTGCTCACGTACGCGTTTGCCCTGGAACATCTGGCCTGGCTCAGGCTGCCGACGGACCGCGTCTGGGTCTGGGTGTTTGCGTTCGTCCTCTACGACTTCTGCTACTACTGGCTGCACCGCATGGGGCATGAGCGCAATATCCTCTGGGCCGCGCATTCGGTGCATCACCAGAGCGAGGAGTACAACCTCTCCACCGCGTTGCGCCAGACCAGCACCGGGTTTCTGCTCGGCTGGGTTTTCTACCTGCCGATGGCGTTGCTTGGCGTGCCGCTGCTGGTGTTTGTCAGCGTCGCGGCGCTCAACCTGCTGTATCAATTCTGGGTGCACACCAGGCACATTCCCAAGCTCGGCTGGTTCGAGTGGTGCTTCGTTACGCCATCCAATCATCGGGCTCACCATGCACAGAACGCTCTCTACATGGATCGCAACTACGGCGGGGTGTTCATTCTTTGGGACCGGTTGTTCGGCACGTTTCAGGAAGAGGACGATAACGAACCGGTGATTTTCGGTGTGACCACGCCATTGGCGAGCTGGAATCCGCTGTGGGCCAACCTGCAGTTTTATGCGCAATTGTGGGATGACGCACGCCGGGCCAAGCACCCGTGGGACAAGCTGCGGATCTGGTTCATGCGCACCGGTTGGCGGCCGGCGGACGTGGCGGCGAAGTACCCGATGAGCAAGCCGGATCTGGCTCGATTCCGCAAATTCGACGTGCCGCTCGAGCGGCGCCTGCAGTGGTATGTGGCGCTGCAGTTTTGCGTCTACATCGCGCTGGGCAGTTATCTGATGAACCTGGAGCGTAGCCTGCCGACGGCCGCGCTGTTACTCGGCTGGAGCGCGGTGGCTTTCGGGGTGTTTGCGTTGGGCGTGGCCTTGGAGAATCGCCCGTGGGCGCTGAAGGTCGAACTGTTGCGGCTGGGGTTGAACGTGCCGCTGCTGTGGCTGGCGCCGCTGGTCGGGCTTTGGCCGGCCAGCCCGCTGATGTGGGCGGGCCTGCTCGGTTACAGCCTGCTCAGTGTTGGCGGGCTGTACGTGAGTCGCCAGTGCGTTATTCGGCTGGCGTCTTAGGGTCGACGGTTTTTGCCTGTTCGGCTTGCTGCAGTTGCAAGGCTTTTGCTGCTTGCTCGTCGGCGTAAACCTGTTTCGCCAGACGGGCATTCTTGAAGCGCCGACGCAGCCACAGGCCGACGCCCAGCACCAGCAACGCACCGAGCACCCACAGCTCATATTTTTTGATACTGCCGAGCATGCCTTCCAGCACCGCGCCGAAGTGATAAGCGGCAGCAGCCAGCGCCGTGGCCCAGATCGCTGCGCCAATGCCGTTCAGCAGCAGGTAACGTCCCGGCGGATAACCCGACAGGCCGATCGCCACCGGCATCACCGTGCGCAGGCCATAGACGAAGCGGAAGCTCAGCACCCAGATATCCGGATGCCTGCGAATGTGTTCCAGCGCGCGGTCACCCATCATCTGCCAGCGTGGTTTGCGCGCGAGCAATTTGCGCCCGTGCTTGCGCCCCATGAAGTACCACAGCTGATCGCCGGCATAGCTGCCGAAGAACGCCACGACCACCACAATATTGATGTCCATGTATCCACGGAACGCGAGGAAGCCCGCGAGCACCAGAATGGTTTCGCCTTCGAAGAACGTGCCGAGAAACAAGGCAAAGTAGCCAAAGTCATGCAGAAATTGTTGGAGCATTGTCTGGGTGCTGGCGAAATGAACGCGCAGCCTAACCCTTCGGACACATTCATGAAAGTGTCCAAATGTGTCTCGACGTGAACAATTCCTACACTGAGAATGGAATGCGGCTACATGTCGCGGACCTCACACAACTGTCATCTGTTCGTCATAATGGCCGTCTATAACTGTCACGCTCGCCCGTTTGCGCGGGCTCAGGAGTCTGCCGTGAGCTTTACCCCAGCCAACCGTCTGTTCCCTGCAACGCGCCTGCGTCGTAATCGCCGTGATGATTTTTCGCGTCGGCTGGTCCGGGAAAATGTGCTGACGGTCGACGATCTGATCCTGCCGGTATTCGTGCTCGACGGTGAAAACCGCCGCGAAGCCGTGACCTCTATGCCCGGCGTAGAGCGCTTGAGCATCGATTTGCTGCTCGAAGAAGCTGCCAAGTGGGTCGAGCTGGGGATTCCGGCGCTGGCATTGTTCCCGGTAACTCCTGCCGAATTGAAATCCCTCGACGCTGCCGAAGCGTGGAATCCTGAAGGCATTGCCCAGCGCGCAACCCGCGCCCTGCGTGAGCGCTTCCCGGAGCTGGGGGTGATCACCGACGTTGCGCTCGATCCGTTCACCACCCACGGTCAGGACGGCATCCTCGACGACGAAGGCTACGTGCAGAACGACATCACCGTTGATGCACTGGTCCGCCAGGCCTTGTCCCATGCCGAAGCCGGCGCCCAGGTCGTCGCGCCGTCGGACATGATGGACGGTCGCATCCAGGCCATTCGCGAAGCGCTGGAAATCGCTGGCCACGTCAACGTGCGGATCATGGCTTATTCGGCCAAGTACGCCAGCGCCTACTACGGGCCGTTCCGCGATGCCGTGGGTTCGGCCTCTAACCTCGGCAAGGCCAACAAAGCCTCTTATCAGATGGATCCGGCCAACAGCGACGAAGCGTTGCACGAAGTCGGTGCGGACTTGTCTGAAGGCGCGGACATGGTCATGGTCAAACCCGGCATGCCGTATCTGGATATTCTTTTCCGGGTAAAAGATGCCTTCAAAGTGCCGACCTTCGTCTATCAGGTCAGTGGCGAATACGCCATGCACATGGCAGCGATCCAGAATGGCTGGTTGAGCGAAGCGGTGATTCTCGAATCACTGACCGCCTTTAAACGTGCCGGTGCAGATGGCATCCTGACTTACTTTGCCGTTCGTGCCGCTCAATTGTTACGAGAGCAGAAATAGCCCTCCCAGGAACATTCGATGAATACCGAAGGACTCACTGAAGTTGCCGTAAAAGAAGCTCAACCGGTGGTCGAGCAAATCACTGAAACCCCGCCGGAACTGGAGCCAGCGCCATCCGCGCCGGTGGCCGAAACCGCTGTGGCGGTGCCGGCGATTGCCATTCCCGGTCTGGATGACAGCAGCCTGTATATCCACCGTGAGCTTTCGCAATTGCAGTTCAACATCCGTGTGCTGGAACAGGCGCTGGACGAGTCCTATCCATTGCTGGAGCGGCTGAAATTCCTGCTGATTTTCTCCAGCAACCTGGATGAATTCTTCGAAATTCGCGTGGCCGGCCTGAAAAAACAGATCACCTTCGCCCGTGAACAGGCCGGTGCCGATGGCCTGCAACCGCATCAAGCACTGGCGCGTATCAGCGAACTGGTCCACGGCCACGTTGACCGCCAGTACGCAATCCTCAATGACATTCTGCTGCCGGAGCTGGAAAAGCATCAGGTGCGCTTCATCCGTCGCCGTAACTGGACGGTCAAGCTCAAGACCTGGGTACGCCGCTATTTCCGCGACGAGATTGCGCCGATCATCACCCCGATCGGCCTCGACCCGACGCACCCGTTCCCGTTGCTGGTGAACAAGAGCCTGAACTTCATCGTCGAGCTGGAAGGCATCGACGCCTTCGGTCGCGATTCCGGTCTGGCGATCATCCCGGCACCGCGCCTGCTGCCACGGATCATCAAGGTGCCGGAAGAAGTCGGCGGCCCGGGCGACAACTATGTGTTCCTGTCGTCGATGATCCACGCTCACGCCGATGACCTGTTCCAGGGCATGAAGGTGAAGGGCTGCTACCAGTTCCGTCTGACCCGAAACGCCGATCTGGCGCTCGACTCCGAAGATGTCGAAGACCTGGCCCGCGCGCTGCGTGGCGAGTTGTTCTCGCGTCGCTACGGTGATGCGGTGCGTCTGGAAGTCGCTGACACTTGCCCGAAACATCTCTCGGACTACTTGCTCAAACAGTTCAACCTGAGCGAGAGCGAGCTGTATCAGGTCAACGGCCCGGTCAACCTGACGCGGCTGTTCAGCATCACCGGCCTGGACAGCCACCCGGAGCTGCAATACACGCCGTTCACCCCGCAGATTCCGAAACTGCTGCAGAACAGCGAAAACATCTTCAGTGTGGTCAGCAAGCAGGACATCCTCTTGCTGCACCCCTTCGAGTCGTTCACCCCGGTGGTCGACCTGCTGCGCCAAGCCGCGAAAGATCCTCACGTTCTCGCTGTGCGCCAGACCCTGTACCGCTCCGGTGCCAACTCCGAGATCGTCGATGCGCTGGTGGATGCCGCGCGTAACGGCAAGGAAGTGACGGCGGTCATCGAGCTGCGCGCGCGGTTCGACGAAGAGTCCAACCTGCAACTGGCCAGCCGTCTGCAAGCGGCCGGTGCGGTGGTGATCTACGGCGTGGTCGGCTTCAAGACCCACGCCAAGATGATGCTGATCCTGCGTCGCGAGGCCGGCGAGATCGTCCGCTACGCGCACCTCGGCACCGGTAACTACCACGCCGGTAACGCCAAGCTGTACACCGACTACAGTTTGCTGACCTCTGACGATGCCTTGTGCGAAGACGTCGGCAAACTGTTCAGCCAGTTGATCGGCATGGGCAAGACCCTGCGCATGAAAAAGCTGCTGCATGCGCCGTTTACCCTGAAAAAGGGCATGCTCGACATGATTGCCCGCGAGACCCAGTTCGCCGTCGAAGGCAAACCGGCGCACATCATCGCCAAGTTCAACTCGCTGACCGATCCGAAGATCATCCGCGCGCTGTACAAGGCCAGCCAGTCCGGTGTGCGCATCGATCTGGTGGTGCGCGGCATGTGCTGTCTGCGCCCGGGGATTGCCGGGGTTTCGCACAACATTCATGTGCGCTCGATCATTGGTCGCTTCCTGGAACACACCCGCGTGTTCTATTTCCTCAATGGCGGTGAAGAGCAGATGTTCCTCTCCAGCGCCGACTGGATGGAACGCAACCTCGACAAGCGCGTCGAGACTTGCTTCCCGGTCGAAGGCAAGAAACTGCTGACCCGGGTGAAGAAAGAGCTGGAGCTGTACCTGACCGACAACACCCACAGCTGGAGCCTGCAATCGGATGGCCGTTACATCCGCAACACGCCAACCGGCAACCAGAACCCGCGCAGCGCGCAGGCGACGTTGCTGGAACGCTTGGGTAGCCCGATCTTGCCGGTGAGCAGTTGAGGCCTTGAAGTCAAAAGCCCCTCACCCTAACCCTCTCCCAGAGGGAGAGGGGACTGACCGAGGTGTCTTGCGCTATACGCCGACCTGAGAAATCGAGACGAACTCAGGTTTGAACAGCCCTCAAATCGGCTCCCTCTACCTCGGGAGTGGTCTGGGGTGAGGGGCAGGCCCGCCCCCCATCTCAAACAAACCCAATAAAAAAGGCGATCCCCATGGATCGCCTTTTTTGTACCTGTCATCCACACACCTGTAGGAGCTGCCGAAGGCTGCGATCTTTTGATCTTGATCCTGTAGAAACAAGATCAAAAGATCGCAGCCTGCGGCAGCTCCTACAGGGGGGATTTGCGGTGTATCAGTGGACGGTGAGGACGATGCCCACCCGTGTCAGCCAATCCGCTTCGAGACCGAAATCCGCCTGAGTCAGCTGATTCTCATCCAGCCAGTTCTCCGGGAATTCCACATCCAGGTTGTTGCCCTTCGCGCGCAACACCACCTGCGGCATCGCCTGCGTGCCACGAATGTGGTGGAAGAGGATCGCAAAGCGCAGCAGTACGCACAGGCGAATCAGCTTGTCGCCGTCGTCACCGAAGTCAGCAAATTTGTCCTTGGGAATGTTGCGGCGATGGCCGCGCACCAATAGCGCGAGCATCTGTTGGTCTTCGCGGGAGAAGCCGGCAAGGTCGGAGTGCTCGATCAGGTAGGCGCCGTGCTTATGGTAGTGATAGTGGGCAATGTCGAGGCCGACTTCGTGCACTTTCGCTGCCCAGCCGAGGAGTTCGCGCCAGATACCGTCATCCAGTTCCCAGTCCGCCGCGACCTGATCGAACGCGTGCAGGGCTTTGCGCTCGACTCGCGCCGCCTGTTCCAGATCGACGTGGTAGCGCTCCATTAACGAGGTCAGGGTGCGTTCGCGCACGTCTTCGTGATGATGACGACCTAGCAGGTCATAGAGCACGCCTTCACGCAGCGCGCCGTCGCAGTGGTCCATGCGTTGCAGTTCGAGGGCATCGAAAATCGCTTCGAGAATCGCCAGTCCCGCCGGGAAAATGGTCCGGCGATCCGGTTTGATGCCTTCGAAATCGATCTTGTCGACATCACCGAGCTTGAACAGGCGACGCTTGAGCCAGGCCAGACCTTCGGCGTTCACTTCGCCAGTGCCATGGCCGCCGGCCTTCAGCGCCAGGCCGATCGCGCGGATGGTGCCCGAGGAGCCGATGGCTTCATCCCAGGTCAGCCGGTGCAGGGCGTGTTCGATGCTCATGATCTCCAGCCGCGCCGCCGTGTACGCCTGGGCATAGCGGGCCGGGGTGATCTTGCCGTCCTTGAAATAGCGCTGGGTGAAGCTGACGCAGCCCATTTGCAGGCTTTCGCGCAGCAGCGGCTCAAAGCGCTGGCCGATGATGAATTCGGTACTGCCGCCGCCGATGTCGGCCACCAGGCGTTTGCCCGGAGTGTCGGCGAGGGTGTGCGAGACGCCGAGGTAGATCAGGCGCGCCTCCTCACGGCCGGAGATGACTTCCACCGGGTGGCCGAGGATTTCTTCGGCGCGGTGGATGAATTCGAGGCGGTTGCGCGCTTCCCGCAAGGCGTTGGTGCCAACGATACGCACGGCGCCCAGCGGCATACCGTTGATCAGTTGGGCAAAGCGCTTGAGGCAATCGAGCCCGCGCTGCATCGATTCTTCGTTGAGCTTGCGCTCATCGTCGATGCCGGCGGCCAGCTGAACCTTCTCGCCGAGGCGCTCGAGAATGCGGATTTCGCCGTTCTGGGCCTTGGCCACGACCATGTGAAAGCTGTTGGAGCCCAGGTCGATTGCGGCGATCAGGGACAGATTCTTGGCTTGGGATTGCGGCATGGTCAGGGGGTCTCGGTCGATAACCTCGACATCGTGCCACGATCAAACGCTGGCGCCAACGCGCATGGTTCAAACCGTTGATTCAGCGCAGAAAGTCGGTGACCGCTGCGCGGTCAATCGCGAGCAGGCTCACTCCTACAGGTGAACGCATTCCCATGTAGGAGTGAGCCTGCTCGCGATGAGAGCCTGGAAGCCCCTGTATTTCTCTCAGGCTGTTGCTTCAACTGTGCCAATAAAGTTCGCCAGCTCCGCCGTCTGCGGGTTGGCAAACAACACTTTCGGATCCCCCACCTCATGCACCTTGCCGTGGTGCATGAACACCAATTTGTCTCCCACCTCGCGGGCAAAGCGCATTTCGTGGGTGACCATGATCAGCGTCATGCCTTCCCTGGCCAGTTGCCGCACCACGCTAAGCACTTCATTGACCAGTTCCGGGTCGAGCGCCGAGGTGATCTCGTCGCACAGCAAAACCTTCGGCGACATCGCCAGCGCCCGGGCAATCGCCACGCGCTGTTGCTGGCCGCCGGACAGCCGATCCGGGAAGGCATCGAATTTCTCGCCCAGACCGACCCGCTCCAGCATCTCGCGAGCCAGTTCCGCCGCTTTGGCCTTCGGCACTTTCTGCACCACTTGCGGCGCGAGCATGACATTTTCACCCACGGTCAGGTGCGGGAACAGGTTGAACTGCTGAAAGACCATGCCGACCTTCTGCCGCAAGCTGCGCAGGTCGGCGCGGGCGGCGTCGAGGTATTCGCCATCGACTTCGATCACGCCGTCGTTGATTGACTCCAGGCCATTGAGGGTGCGCAGCAGGGTGGATTTGCCCGAGCCGCTGCGGCCGATGATCGCCACCACCTGGCCTTCCTCGACGCTGAGGTCGATGCCTTTTAGCACGTGGTGATCGCCGTAGTATTTATGCAGGGCGGAAATTCTAAGCAGAGGCATGCAGTCTCCTTTCCAGGTAGCGCGCACTGAGGGACAAGGGGTAGCAGAGCAGGAAGTAGCCGAGGGCGACGAAGCCGTAGACCATGAACGGTTCAAACGTGGCGTTGGCGAGCATGCCGCCGGTCTTGGTCAGCTCGGTGAAGCCGATGATCGAGGTCACGGCGGTGCCTTTGACCACTTGCACCGAGAAACCCACAGTCGGCGCCACGGCAATGCGCAACGCTTGCGGCAGGATCACGTAGCGCAGTTGCTCCAAAGGATTGAGTGCCAGGCTCGCCGAGGCTTCCCACTGGCCATTGGAGATCGACTCGACGCAACCGCGCCAGATCTCCGCCAGATAGGCACTGGTGAACAAGGTCAGGGCAATCGCTGCGGCCATCCACGGCGAAATTTCGATCCCGGCCAACGCCACGCCGAAGAACACCAGAAACAGTTGCATCAGCAGCGGCGTGCCTTGGAACAGTTCGATCCAGGTGCGGGCAATGCTGCTCGGCACAGGGCTTTTCGAAATGCGCATGATCAGGATCAGCAACCCGACGATCCCGCCGCCGATAAACGCCACCAGTGACAATGCCAGCGTCCATTGCAGGCCGGTGAGCAGGTTGCGCAGGATGTCCCAGAAGGTGAAATCGCTCATGTGCGGCTCCCGCTTCGACTGATGTAGCGGCGACCGATCCAGTTGAGCAACTGGCGGATCAGCAGTGCCATGCACAGGTAGATCAGTGTGGTCAGCGCGTAGGTTTCAAAGGCGCGGAAGTTGCGCGACTGAATGAAGTTGGCAGCGAAGCTGAGTTCTTCGGTGGCGATCTGCGAGCACACCGCCGAGCCGAGCATGACGATGATGATCTGACTACTCAGCGCCGGCCAGACCTTGCCCAGTGCCGGCAGCAGAACCACATGACGGAACGCCTCGAAGCGCGTCATCGCCAGCGCCGCTGCGGCTTCCAGCTGTCCGCGGGGGATTGCTTGAATACCCGCACGGATGATCTCGGTCGAATAGGCGCCAAGGTTGATCACCATCGCCAGCACCGCCGCTTGCCACTCGGAAATCTGCACGCCCAGCGACGGCAGGCCGAAGAAGATGAAGAACAACTGCACCAGAAACGGCGTGTTGCGGATCAACTCGACGTAGACGCCGAAAATTGCCGAGAACGGGCGGATGTTCCACGCCCGCACCAACGCCCCGACAATCCCGACGCCCACCCCAAGCAACGCGCCAATGGCCGTCAGCTCAAGGGTAAACAGCGCCCCGCGCAGCAACAGGTCGGTGTTTTCCACCACCGGCATGAAATCGAACTGATAAGCCATGAAGGTCTCCCGCGCAGTCGATCAGAGATCGGCCGGCAGCGGCTCTTTCAGCCAGGTCTGTGAATTCTTTTCCAGTGCGCCGTCAGCCTTGGCGGTGGTCAGGATGTCGTTGACCTTGGCCAGCAGCGCCGTTTCGTTCTTGTTGACGCCGACGTAGACCGGCGAATCCTTGAGCTTCACTTTCAGCGCCGGCACACGTTTCGGGTTCTTTTCGCTGATCGCGACCATGACCACGTTGCCACTGGCGATCAGGTCGACTTGGCCGGCGAGGTAGGCGGCAATGGTCGAGTTGTTGTCTTCGAAGCGTTTGATGGTCACGCCTTCGGGGGCGACTTTGCTCAGTTCGATGTCTTCGATGGCGCCACGGGTGACGCTGATGGTCTTGCCCTTGAGGTCGTCGAGGCTGGTAATGGCGGCGTCTGGTGGGCCGAATACCGCAAGGTAGAACGGGGCGTAGGCGCGGGAGAAGTCGATGACTTTTTCGCGCTCAGGGTTTTTGCCGAGGCTGGAAATCACCAGGTCGACCTTGCCGGTGGTCAGGAACGGGATTCGGTTGGTGCTGTTGACCGGGGTCAGTTCAAGTTTGACCTTGAGCTGGTCGGCCAGCAGTTTCGCCGTGTCGATGTCCAGACCGCGGGGCTTCATGTCCGGACCGACCGAGCCGAATGGCGGGAAGTCCTGCGGCACGGCGACTTTCAGCGTGCCGCGTTTGACCACGTCGTCGAGGCCGTCGGCGTGGGCGGGGATCTGGCTAAGCAACAGGCTGGAAAACAGGGCGGCGAGGAGGGCGCGGTAACGCAGGGTCATGGCAAATCTCCGGATCGGCGTGAAGTGATTTCTGCGTTGGGACAGAGCATGCGCCGTGCCAATAGCCGATTTTCATCCCGGCAGGCCGCAGATTCAGCGGCTTTATTCGGTCTTACTGGTCTGAACAGTCAGGTTGTTTTTCGCACTGCTATCGCGCATCGGTACGCAACACCGAACCCTGCTGGGGCACGACTTGCCGGACTCGGCGAATAGCTTTACAACTAGCCGCACATTGGCTTGGTGCGTCTGAAAAACCATGAACTCGATTTCCCGTGCAGTACCCGAAGTGGCGCTGCAAGCGATCCGCAAACTGATCAGCGAACAGGGCTTCGGCGCGGGCGATGCCTTGCCGTCGCAACGGGATCTGGCGCTGCAATTGGGCGTGAGCCGGGCGTCGTTGCGTGAAGCGCTATCGTCGCTGAGTGCGCTGGGCGTGGTCAGTATCCAGCCGGGCAAAGGCGTGTTCGTGCAGTCGCCAGTGGAGTTGTCGCGCGGCGATAGCGCGCCGGGGTGGTCATTTGCGGCGCAAGCGTCGCCGCTGGATATCTTTCAATTGCGCTATGCGCTCGAAGGGTTTGCCGCCGGGCTGGCTGCGGTGACCTTGAGCACGTCTGATCTTGATGCGCTGGAAGACAACGTCGCGGCCATGCGCGAGCAATTGAAGGCTGGCGACTTTGAGGCTGCGGCGAAACTGGACTTCGAATTCCACCGACGGATCCTGCTGGCCAGCGGCAATCAAGCGATGCTGAGCATCCTCACGGCCAGCGCCGAGATGTTCCTGGAAAGCCAGAAACTACCGTTCATCCGTGCCGAACGCGCCATGGAAACCTGGCAGGAACACCGCAAGATCCTCCGCGCCCTCGCGCGCCGGGCCTCGGGTGCTGCGCAGAAAGCCATGCAGGAACACGTGCGCAACGCGGCCCTGCGCACTGGAATCTCCTTCATTGCCCCCGCCACGGCGTGACTTGAGCTATACCCAGACTCATCGAGTGCCATAGCAAGACTCAATCAACTGCGGCTTCCTGAACAGGGGAAGGGCGGCTATGATGGGCCACGTTTTTTTGCTTACAACCTGGAGAATTCCATGAGCAGCGATCTTATCAAACACGTCACCGACGCTAGCTTCGACGTTGACGTCCTCAAGGCCGAAGGCGCTGTCCTGGTCGATTACTGGGCTGAATGGTGCGGTCCTTGCAAAATGATCGCTCCGGTTCTGGACGAGATTGCCGAGACTTACAAAGGCAAGCTGACCGTTGCCAAACTGAACATCGACGAGAACCAGGAAACCCCGGCCAAGCATGGCGTACGTGGTATCCCGACCTTGATGCTGTTCAAGAACGGTGATGTCGCTGCGACCAAAGTCGGCGCCCTGTCGAAGTCGCAACTGGCTGCTTTCCTCGACGCCAACATCTAAGCGTCGCTGTAAAGTGCCCGAAAAAAAAGCCTCGCAAATTGCGGGGCTTTTTGCGTATTCAGGGCTAGACGCTCTGAAACTCAGGTGGTACATTCGGCCCCGCACTGGTTTCTCCACTGCCCCCTGCTAGCCGTCGCCGACGCACTCCTTTTCGAATAAGTACGCGATCCTGTCGCCTTCTCCGCGGCGCGGCCTCATTAAGCCAAAAGCTTAATTTCCCCCCTCCATAAATGATTACGTCATTCCTATATGAATCTGACTGAACTCAAGCAAAAGCCGATTACCGAACTGCTCGAATTGGCCGAACAGATGGGCATAGAAAATATGGCCCGTTCGCGCAAGCAGGACGTGATTTTCTCCCTGCTGAAAAAGCACGCGAAAAGCGGCGAGGAAATCTCCGGTGATGGCGTGCTGGAGATTCTCCAGGACGGCTTCGGCTTCCTGCGCTCCGCTGACGCTTCCTACCTGGCTGGCCCGGACGACATCTACGTCTCGCCAAGCCAGATCCGCCGCTTCAACTTGCGCACCGGTGACACCATCGTTGGCAAGATCCGCCCTCCGAAGGAAGGCGAGCGGTATTTCGCCCTGCTCAAGGTCGACACGATCAACTTCGATCGTCCCGAGAACGCGAAAAACAAGATTCTTTTCGAGAACCTGACTCCGCTGTTCCCGACCGTACGCATGAAGATGGAAGCCGGTAACGGTTCCACCGAAGACTTGACCGGTCGTGTGATCGATCTGTGCGCTCCGATCGGCAAAGGTCAGCGCGGTCTGATCGTTGCACCGCCGAAAGCCGGTAAGACGATCATGCTGCAGAACATCGCGGCGAACATCGCACGTAACAATCCTGAAGTTCACCTGATCGTGCTGCTGATCGACGAGCGTCCGGAAGAAGTGACCGAAATGCAGCGCACCGTGCGCGGCGAAGTGGTTGCCTCGACTTTCGACGAGCCGCCGACCCGTCACGTGCAAGTGGCCGAAATGGTGATCGAGAAGGCCAAACGCCTGGTCGAGCACAAGAAAGACGTGGTGATCCTGCTCGACTCCATCACCCGTCTGGCCCGTGCCTACAACACCGTGATCCCGAGCTCCGGCAAGGTATTGACCGGTGGTGTCGATGCTCACGCTCTCGAGAAACCAAAGCGTTTCTTCGGTGCGGCACGTAACATCGAAGAAGGCGGCTCGCTGACCATTATCGCCACCGCGCTGGTTGAAACCGGCTCGAAGATGGACGAAGTGATCTACGAAGAGTTCAAGGGTACAGGCAACATGGAACTGCCTCTGGATCGCAAGATCGCCGAGAAGCGCGTGTTCCCGGCCATCAACATCAACCGCTCCGGCACCCGCCGCGAAGAGTTGCTGACGGCTGACGACGAGCTGCAGCGCATGTGGATTCTGCGCAAGCTGCTGCACCCGATGGACGAAGTCGCTGCCATCGAGTTCCTGGTCGACAAGCTGAAAACGACCAAGACCAACGACGAGTTCTTCCTGTCGATGAAGCGCAAGTAACATCGCAGGCTGAGCCGGTAAAAATGGCGTCCCCACGGGGGCGCCATTTTTTTGCGTGGATTTTGTCCGGGCAATGGGACGTTAGCGATCTGGTAAGGTCTGTGCCTTGCAGAATGGGCAGCAGCGTACGTGACCGTTTCCAGACAAGAGAATCAGGCTGTACAAATAATAACCAATTGATTGGCATTAAAGATTTATGAGCACACTCGCTTATCGAAGGGATATCGACGGCTTGCGGGCAGTCGCGGTCATCGCCGTGGTGCTGTTCCACTTTGGCGTCCCGGGGTTTACCGGCGGTTTTGTCGGCGTGGACGTATTCTTCGTGATTTCCGGCTACCTCATCACCTCGATCATCTGGAACCAGCGTCAGGCCGGGCGTTTCAGCTTCGTCGAGTTCTGGGCACGCCGTGCGCGGCGGATTCTGCCAGCGCTGTTTGCGATGATCATTGCGGTGCTGGCGGTGGGCTGGTTCTTGATGGCGCCCAAGGATTACGAAGAGCTGGGGCGCTCGGTGCGCTATCAAGTGCTGTTCGTCTCAAACATCCTGTTCATGCGTCAGGACGGCTATTTCGACGTCGCGTCTGACCTCAAACCGATGTTGCACACCTGGTCGCTGGCGGTTGAAGAGCAGTTCTACATTATCTTCCCGCTGTTGCTGACCTTGCTGTCGAGCCGCTTGAAACACTGGCGGCTGGCGCTGTTTGGCGTACTGCTGGTGTCCTTCGGCCTGAGCGTCTGGGCGGTCAGTCACCATCCTGAGAAAGCTTTCTTTCTGCTGCCGATGCGCGCTTGGGAACTGTTGGCCGGGGCCATGCTGGCGGTCGCGCCGAAGCACGCCTGGCGCCTGAAGCCAATGGCCGCGCAATGGCTGAGCCTGCTCGGCATGGGCCTGATCCTGCTGGCGGTGTTCGGCTACGACAATGCCACGCCATTCCCGGGTGCGGCGGCGCTGTTGCCAGTGCTCGGTGTGGTGCTGCTGATTTTTGCCAACGGTCATCGCGAGACGGTGGTTGGTCAATTTCTGAGCAGCAAAGTGATGGTCGGTTTCGGCCTGATTTCCTATTCCTGGTACTTGTGGCACTGGCCGGTGTTCGTATTCTCCAGCTACGCCAGTATCGAAGAGACCAGTGCGCTGGACAGCGCCGGCCTGATCCTGCTGACGCTGGTGCTGGGTTACCTGTCGTGGAAATTCATCGAAACGCCGTTCCGCGAGCGTCGGTTGCTCGCCGGTCGTCGGCCGATTCTGCTCGCGGGTGCTCTGGGTGTGCTGGTGCTGGCGCTGGCCGGACAAACCCTGCGCTGGACCGATGGCTTGCCGTGGCGCCTGTCTGATCAGGCCCTGCAATACGCCCGAGGTCACGATTGGCGGCCGGAGTTGATGGCCTGTCTGGCGGACGACAAGACGCCCGACGACAAGTTGTTCTGTCATTTTGGCGTTGCCAATCTGCCTGCGCAGGCGATGGTCTGGGGCGACAGTCATGCGACGGCGCTGATTCCGGTGTTCGACGACGGTGCGAAGGCTCACGATGTCAGCGTGATTCTCGCCAGTTCCCCCGGCTGCATTCCGGTGGAAGGTCTGGAGCATGGTCCGGTGTGTGCGCATTTCAACCGCCGCATCGAGCAGGCGCTGAAAGAGAAAACCGTCAGCGATGTGGTGCTGGTCGCGCGCTGGAGTCTGTACATCTATGGTGACGCCAATGGCGACCTGGGCCACGTCCTGAGAACTCCCGACGGTCGTTACGATCGTGCGGCGGCCGAGCAGCGTCTGGCCGATGGCCTGCGTGCGCGGGTCGCACAATTGCGTGCCAGCGGACATCGCGTCTGGCTGGTCAAAGAGGCGCCGTTACAGCCGTTCAGCCCGCCGTATCGCCTGACGCGACTGGCGATGCTGGATCGTTCGGTCGAGGGCGTTGGCCAACAGGTTGCCGTCCACCACGAACGTCAGGTGTTCATCAGTCAGTTGTTCGCTGAGTTGGGCAAAGACCCGGCGGTGCATGTGGTCGACCCGGCACCACGGCTGTGTGATGAGCGCGGTCTGTGTCACGCCGAACTCGAGGGCTACTCGCTGTACACCGACGACAATCACCTCTCGGAGGTTGGCGCGCGGCTGGTAGCACCGATCATGGAACCGTTGTTCATCAACCTGCAGAGCCGGGAAAACCCCGGCAAGGCCTGGACGAATGCAGCCAAGTAAGCAGCGACAGGCTGCCACAGGGCTGCAGAGCAGGTAGGATGTACGCCTATTTTGAGGGTGCCATCGTCAATGAAATTCAAGGATCTTCGGGATTTCGTGCAGCAGCTTGAGCAGCGCGGAGAGTTGAAACGCATCCAGATTCCCGTCTCGCCGGTGCTGGAGATGACTGAGGTGTGTGACCGCACGCTGCGGGCCAAGGGCCCGGCGCTGCTGTTCGAGAAGCCAACCGGCTACGACATTCCGGTGCTCGGTAACCTGTTCGGCACGCCTGAACGGGTGGCCATGGGCATGGGCGCCGAGTCGGTCAGCGAGTTGCGCGAAATCGGCAAGCTGCTGGCGTTCCTCAAGGAACCCGAGCCGCCGAAGGGCTTGAAAGATGCGTGGTCGAAGCTACCGATCTTCCGCAAGATCATCTCGATGGCGCCGAAAGTCGTTAAAGACGCGGTGTGCCAGGAAGTGGTCATCGAGGGCGACGACGTCGACCTGGCGATGCTGCCGGTACAGACCTGCTGGCCTGGCGACGTCGGTCCGCTGATCACTTGGGGCCTGACCGTCACCAAGGGCCCGAACAAGGAACGTCAGAACCTCGGTATCTACCGTCAGCAAGTGATCGGCCGCAACAAGGTGATCATGCGCTGGCTCAGCCACCGTGGCGGCGCGCTGGACTATCGCGAATGGTGCGAGAAGCATCCGGGGCAGCCGTTCCCGGTGTCCGTGGCGCTGGGCGCGGATCCGGCGACCATCCTCGGCGCCGTGACGCCGGTGCCGGACAGCCTCTCCGAATACGCTTTCGCCGGTCTGTTGCGCGGTAATCGCACCGAACTGGTCAAGTGCCGTGGCAACGACCTGCAAGTGCCGGCCACTGCCGAGATCATCCTCGAAGGCGTGATCCATCCCGGCGAAATGGCTGACGAAGGCCCGTACGGCGACCACACTGGCTACTACAACGAAGTCGACAGCTTCCCGGTGTTCACCGTCGAACGCATCACCCACCGGATCAAGCCGATCTACCACAGCACCTACACCGGCCGTCCGCCAGATGAACCGGCGATTCTCGGTGTAGCGCTGAACGAAGTGTTCGTGCCGATCCTGCAGAAGCAGTTCCCGGAGATCACTGACTTCTACCTGCCGCCGGAAGGCTGCTCGTACCGCATGGCCATCGTGACCATGAAGAAGTCGTATCCGGGGCATGCCAAGCGCGTGATGCTCGGTGTCTGGTCGTTTTTGCGACAGTTCATGTACACCAAGTTCGTTATCGTCACCGACGACGATATCAACGCCCGCGACTGGAACGACGTGATCTGGGCCATCACCACGCGCATGGACCCCAAGCGCGACACGGTGATGATCGATAACACGCCGATCGACTACCTCGACTTCGCCTCGCCGATTTCTGGCCTGGGTTCGAAAATGGGCCTCGATGCTACCCACAAGTGGCCGGGTGAAACCACTCGCGAGTGGGGCCGTGTGATCGTCAAGGACGACGCCGTCACCCAACGGATCGATGCCATCTGGAATCAGTTAGGAATAGATTGATGCGTGTAACCCTGCAGCCCTCCGGAGCAGTGCTTGAGATACAGCCCGGTGAGCGGATTCTCGATGGTGCGCGGCGCCTGGGCTACGAATGCCCGCAAAGCTGCCGCAACGGCAATTGTCACGTGTGTGCGGCGCTGCTGGTTGAAGGCAGCGTCGCCCAGGACGGCAAGGTGCACGACCACGGCGAGTTCTACACTTGCATAGCCGAGCCGCTGGAAGACTGCATCCTGCTGTGGGATGGCGTGCTCGCGCTGGGAGAACTGCCAGTGCGCAGCCTGTCGTGTCAGGTCATTGAATGCCGGGACGTCGGTGGCGATACCTGGCGCGTGCGCCTGCGTGCGCCGGCCGGCAAGCCACCGCGTTATCACGCTGGACAATACTTGATGATCGAACGCGAGAGCGGCGAAAAGTCGGCGTTCTCCATGGCCTCGGCACCGCACGGCGGGCGTGATCTGGAAATTCACGTGTTGGCGCGCGAAGCCAGTGCATTGAGCCTGATCGAACAGCTGCAGCGCAACGCCATGGTGCGTGTCGAGCTGCCGTTCGGCGACACCCATCTGGCCGAGTTGCCTGACGGGCCGCTGGTACTGGTTGCCGCTGGCACCGGGATGGGCCAGATTCACGCGCTGATCGAACACTGCCGCGCCAATGGCTTCAAGCATCCCGTACATCTGTACTGGGGCGTGCGCCGTCCGGAAGATTTCTATGAAATCGAACATTGGGACGAATGGCTGAAGTTGCCCAACCTGTTCCTGCACAAGGTCGTCAGCGATCAATGCGGCTGGGAAGGGCGCTGCGGCATGTTGCACGAGGCGGTCTGTGAAGACTTCCCCGATCTGAAACCCTTGCACGTCTACGCCAGCGGCTCACCGGCGATGGTCTACGGCACGCTGGACGCATTGGTTGAGGCGGGGATGGACGCTCATCAAATGCGCGCCGATGTATTTGCCTACGCGCCGCGCTCTTGAGCCGCGCTCTTGAGTCGTTATAACTCTCTATATAGCCGATCGGTATTTATGTAATTGCATAAATACCGCTAGGTTATATATCAATCAGGCAATCAATTAAGAACTGTGCCATGGCACTTAAATTGCCTTAAAGCATATGTGCCTTATTGTTACAGCGGTGCGTTCTATTAAGTAATTCTTTACCCGCGGGGAGCTGAACGCTATTCGCCATGAGCGCCATTGAAAACGCTTTTCTGAATTTGAATTACCCTCCGCGGCTCGATCTTGGGCCGCAGCTGACGCACGAACAACTTCTCGCTTCCATGCAATCGACCATGGCGCGCCACAAGGGCGGGCCGGTGTGGCTGTTCGCCTATGGTTCGTTGATCTGGCGGCCTGAGTGTTCGGCGGTGGAGCGCGTGCGCGGACGTGTGCACGGCTACCATCGCGGCTTGTACCTGTGGTCGCATGAGCACCGGGGTACCCCGGAAATGCCGGGGCTGGTGTTTGGTCTGGATCGCGGCGGTTCGTGCAGCGGCTTCGCTTATCGCTTGCCGGAAGACAATCTCGACGCTGCGTTGTACGCGCTGTGGAAACGCGAGATGCCAGTGCCATCCTATCGGCCACACTGGCTCAACTGCCGTCTCGCCGACGGTAGCCAGGTGCAGGCCTTGGGATTTGTGTTGGAGCGACACCTGCCCAGCTATGCCGGCAACTTGCCGGATCACGTGCTGAGCCAGGTGTTCGAGAGCGCCAGCGGGCGTTACGGCACCACTCGCGATTATGTCGAGCAGACCGCACACGCCCTGCGCAGCCACGCCATGCCAGACCGCAATCTGGAGGCGCGGCTCAAGCGCTGTAAATCACCAAGCGATCAAGCGACCGCTTCACGACTTTGACTCGCGACATTCTTGTGTCGCAGGGTCGGGGCCAGGAAGGCCATCGCCAACAGGCAAGCGCCCACCAGCAGGACAAAACCACCGTCCCAGCCGAAATGGTCAACGGTGTAGCCCATCGCCGCACTGGCCGCGACCGAACCCCCCAGATAACCAAACAGACCGGTGAAACCCGCAGCGGTGCCGGCGGCTTTTTTCGGCGCCAGCTCCAGTGCCTGCAAGCCGATCAACATCACCGGGCCGTAGATCAGGAAGCCGATCGACAGCAGGGCGATCATGTCGACCATCGGGTTGCCGGCCGGATTCAGCCAGTAAACCAGCGTCGCAACGGTCACCAGCGCCATGAACACCATGCCGGTCAGGCCACGGTTGCCACGGAAGATCTTGTCCGACATCCAGCCGCACAGCAGCGTGCCCGGAATACCCGCCCACTCGTAGAAGAAATAGGCCCACGAGGTTTTATCCACGGTGAAACCCTTGGCTTCCTTCAGGTAGGTCGGCGCCCAGTCCAGCACGCCGTAGCGCAGCAGATAAACGAAAACGTTGGCCAGCGCGATGTACCAGAGCATTTTGTTGCGCAGCACGTATTTGACGAAGATTTCCTTGGCGCTGAATTCGTCTTCGTGGCTGGAATCGTAGCCTTCCGGGTAATCGTTCTTGTACTTCTCGATCGGCGGCAGGCCAACCGATTGTGGGGTGTCGCGCATGGTGATGAACGCAAATACCGCTACGCCCAGCGCCACGGCTGCCGGTACGTAGAACGCCGCGTGCCAGTCGTTGAACAGGCCCATGCCGAGCAGGAACAACGGGCCGATCAGGCCGCCGCCGACGTTGTGCGCCACGTTCCACACGGACACCACGCCGCCCCGTTCCTTCTGCGACCACCAGTGCACCATGGTCCGCCCACTTGGCGGCCAACCCATGCCTTGGGCCCAGCCGTTGATGAACAGCAGGATGAACATCATGGTCACGCTGGACGTCGCCCAAGGCGCGAAACCGAACACGAACATTACCCCCGCCGAGACCAGCAGGCCGAACGGCAGAAAGAAGCGCGGGTTGGAACGGTCGGACACCAGGCCCATGAGGAATTTCGACAAGCCATACGCGATGGCGATGGCCGACATCGCCAGGCCCAGATCACCGCGGCTGTAGCCTTCGTCGATCAGGTACGGCATGGCCAGGGAGAAGTTTTTGCGCAGCAGGTAATAACCCGCGTAGCCAATGAAAATACCGGCGAAGATCTGCCAGCGCAGGCGTCGGTACGTGCTGTCTATTTTTTCTTCAGGCAATGGAGCCTGATGTGCGGCAGGACGAAAGAAAGCAAACATTCAAGAGCTCCAGATTTCTTGTTTTGACTGCGGATGCGAATGTTACAGTTTCGTTACCGAAAATAGCACCGGTTCGCATCGAGCAAATAGCGGAAAATGTTGGAAGTCGCGCGTTCTTTTACGAACCTGTCGCTCAGCTGTAAGAACGCGGCGTTTTTGTAGTGGTCGAGGCGTTGTGTCTTAGACTCGCGATCAATCCACTGACTGATCGCGCAGAGATAAATGATGGCCCCGAAGATTCGCAGGTTATTGCCCCGATTGCTGATGGTGGTCGCCGTTACCGTTTCGGTTCTGGCGCTGAGTTTTGCTCAGGGATCTGGCGGAACGGGGCTGCGCAATGTCACCGTGCTGATCGTCCGTCATGCGGAAAAACCGGACGTGGGCCGAGAGCTCAATGCCCAAGGTCAGCAGCGCGCTGCCGCCTACGCCGACTATTTCACTGCGCTGAAACTGCGCGACGAAACACTGACCCCGCAACGCCTGATCGCCACCGCCGACAGCCCACAAAGCATCCGCCCACGACAGACGCTGATGCCGCTGGCGCAACGCCTGCAACTGCCCATCGAACAGCCATTCGCCAATAACGACGTCGACAAACTGGTCAGCCTGCTACGCAAGGACAATCAGGCGAAAACCGTACTGATCGCCTGGCACCATGGGCACATCAATAAACTCATCGGCGCATTCGGCGGCAATGGCCCGGCACTGGTCGGCCAGCCGAAATGGCCGGTGGATGTTTATGACTGGCTGATTGTTTTGCACTTCGACGACAAGGGGCAGTTGATTGAGTCGCGTAGTGAGAAGGTGCAGGAGCAACTGATGCCGGGCGATGTTGCGGGGTCGCCCGGCAATTGAAGCGTTTTGGTCTTTTGATTAGCGAACCTGGACCACAACCTTCCCGACAGCCTTGCGCTGCCCAAGATCATTGATCGCCTGCGCCGCCTCGCTCAATGGATAGACCTGCGACACCAGCGGTTTCAACTTGCCCTCGGCGAACCAGCCGAACAACTGCTGGAAGTTCGCCGCGTTGTCCTGCGGCTGGCGCTGGGCGAAGGAGCCCCAGAACACGCCGAGCACTGCCGCGCCCTTGAGCAGAGCAAGGTTGACCGGCAGTTCCGGGATGCGCCCGCTGGCGAAGCCGACCACCAGCAGGCGACCATTCCAGGCAATGGCGCGGATGGCCTGGTCGAACAGATCACCGCCGACCGGATCGTAAATCACGTCGGCACCCTGGCCGTCGGTGAGGCGTTTGATTTCGTCCTTGAGGTTCGATTCGCTGTAGTTGATCAGCTCATCGGCGCCGGCAGCTTTGGCTATGGCGAGTTTTTCCGCGCTGCTGGCGGCGGCAATCACGCGGGCGCCCATGGCTTTGCCGATCTCCACCGCCGCCAAGCCGACGCCGCCGGATGCGCCGAGCACCAGCAAGGTTTCGCCCGGTTGCAGGTTGGCGCGCTGCTTGAGCGCGTGCATCGAAGTGCCGTAGGTCATGCTGAAGGCGGCGGCAGTGTTGAAGTCCATCGACGGCGGAATCGGCAGCACGTTGTAGCCCGGCACCGCGACCTGTTCGGCAAAGCTGCCCCAACCGGTCAGGGCCATGACGCGGTCGCCGACCTTGAGGTGGCTGACCTTTTCCCCGACTTCGCGCACCACGCCAGCCGCTTCGCCACCTGGCGAGAACGGGAAGGGCGGTTTGAACTGGTACTTGCCCTCGATGATCAGCGTGTCCGGGAAGTTGACCCCGGCGGCGTGCACGTCCAGCAGGATTTCGTTCTTCTTCGGGGCGGGGCTGGCGACCTCTTCCAGCACCAGCGATTCGGCAGGGCCGAAGGCTTTGCACAGCACGGCTTTCATCAGGGCTATTCCTTTGGGAGTGATGGCCGATAAGTGTAGGTGTGTCAGTCAACGGGTCAACGAGCATGCCCGGCCCTGATAGTCAGCCATAAGCTTGTGCTTGCGCGGCGGGTCGTTATGCTAGGCCGCAAACCGGAAAAGGAGCGAATTGTGAAAGCGTGGATCATGTTGTTGCTGGCCCTGTCTCTGCCTGTGGCAGCGCTGGCCGAAGAAGCCAAAGAAGGTGAAGCGCCAAAGGTGAGCTATATCACCCTGAGCCCGCCGTTCGTGGGTAATTACGGGCTCGATGGCACGCCGAAGCTCAAGGTTTACAAGGCTGACGTGGCGCTGCGTGTGACCGGCGAGGAGTCGGCCAAACTGGTCAAGGCCAACGAACCGTTGATCCGCAATCAACTGGTGGCGCTGTTCACGCAGCAGACCACCGAGGCGATGGGCAGCATCGAAGGTAAAGAGAAGCTGCGTCAGGAAGCGTTGAAGCAGACCCAGCAAGTGATGAATGACGAGACCGGCAAGCCGGTGGTTGAAGATCTGTTGTTCAATAACCTGATCATTCAATAAGCCATTCGTTGTCCGGGCTGGCCCCATCGCGAGCAGGCTCACTCCTACAGTTGGAATGCGTTCCCCTGTAGGAGTGAGCCTGCTCGCGATGGCGATGTTTCAGGCAACATATTCTTCAAGGCTTGAGCGCAATCACCGCCGCCCATTGCTCCGCCGTCACCGGCATCACCGACAACCTCGACCCCTTCTGCACTAACGGCATCTGCGCCAGCGCCGTCTGCTGCTTCAGATAATCCAGTTTCAACACCCGCGCAAACGTCTCGACGTGTTCAACGTCAATCGCACTCCAGGCATTTTTCTCCGGGGTAGCCTTGGGATCGAAGTAATGACTCTCCGGCTCCAGTGCGGTGGGATCCGGGTACGCCGCTTCGACTATTTTGCCAATCCCGGCAATTCCCGGCTCCGGGCAGCTGGAATGGTAGAAAAAGAACTCATCGCCCACCGCCATCGCCCGCAGGAAATTGCGCGCCTGATAGTTGCGAACCCCGTCCCAGCGCGCTTTTCCGAGCTTTTCCAGACCTTTGATCGAAAGTTCGTCGGGTTCGGATTTCATCAGCCAATAGGCCATGTCGTGTGCTCCTGAAACGGTCATTGGGCAGGTTGTCGGGCAATTTTATGACAAACCGACGGTCGGTTGACGTCAGCGTTTGCGCAGAGGTTCACGTTGTCGCAAAATGCCGGCCTTTAAAGCTTGACGCTGCTGCACGGCCTACGAACGGAAACCGCTGCTGTCATCGTGATGATGTGCCTTGAGGGGGGCAATCGATGAAACGCAAACCGGATCTACTATGGACTTTGGTAATTTTGTTTGGCCTGGGCGTCGTGACTACCGGTTACGCGCAGAGCCTTTGGTCGAACAAGGCCGACGCGCCGATTGAAATCGCGCAACAGGTGCAACAGTCGACCGCGTTCAAGCGCTGAAACTGCATTCTCGACGCCGCTGTTCTGCGCGGCGTCCTATCCCGCGAAATACCACGCCTTGTCGCTGACCGTGCCTTGTAACGGTACATCCCAGCTTGCCTGTGCCAAGCGTTCGACTTTCTGACATTCATGGGCCAGACCCAGCAGCGTCGGCTTGCGCCAGCTTTTGCGCCGCGCCAGATACGCCAGGCTGCGATCATAGAAACCGCCGCCCATCCCCAGTCGCCCGCCGACATCGTCAAAACCCACCAGTGGCAACAACACCAGATCCAGCGCCCAGACCTTGCGTTGCTGCGCCAGATTGGCCCGTGGCTCGAGAATGCGGAAGCGGTTGGGTTGGAGTTTCTCGCCGGGGCGGATGCGCTGAAAGACCATTTTGGTACGCGGCCAGGCGCTGAGCACCGGCAGATAGGTGGCCTTGCCCCGACGCTGCGCTTCACGCAGCAGCAGGCGCGGATCGATTTCACCGTCGGTGGGCAGATACAGAGAGATATGTTTGGCCCGGCGAAAATGCGGGTCTTGCGCCAGTTGCCGGTACAGGCCTTTGGCGGCCTGGCGTTGTTCGCTTTTGCTCAGTGCGCGGCGTGCCTTGCGCAGCAGGCGGCGGAGTTGCGGGCGGGGCAGCAGCGCGGGTTCGGTCATGGTTCGGCTTCGGCAGGTTGGACGAAAACGTACGCATAAAAAATCCGATGGCGGTTTTCACCGACATCGGATTCGAATCAGGCTCCCCGGATGAACCGCTGTCAACTTAGCCCTTGAACCCGAAAGTTCAAGGTGGAAGATGCAGTAGACTTTAAGGCTTTCCGTCTAGCGGACATGCACACCAGCCCAACGTGCAACTTCCAGGGTAGTGCGAATCGGCTCAGGGACATCGTCAACTGGCAAGCACCCCAGGGAGTGCCGCGAGTATACCGCAAGCGGCCAGTCGAATCAGCCCTTGGTGGTGTTCTGATCGTCGGCGAGCACCAGATCGACACGATCAAGCAAGTCGCGCACCTGTTCACGGGTCGAACCACTGGCCTGGATGTCCGGGCGCTCTTCTTTGTGCAAGAGGTCGTGGGTGATGTTCAGCGCGGCCATCACGGCGATACGGTCGGCGCCGATGACTTTGCCGCTGCTGCGGATCTCGCGCATCTTGCCATCCAGGTAGCGCGCGGCACTGACCAGATTGCTGCGTTCTTCCTGCGGGCAGATGATCGAATACTCTTTATCGAGGATCTGCACGGTGACGCTATTGCTTGAACTCATGAGTCTTGCTCCAGGGCCTTGAGGCGCGAAATCATCGATTCGACCTTACGCCGGGCGATTTCGTTTTTTTCAATGAGGTGAGCGCGTTCCTCGCGCCAGGTTTTTTCCTGAGCTAGTAAGAGTGCGTTTTGACTCTTTAGTTGCTCGACTCGACCAATCAGCAGTTCGAGTCTGGCCATCAGCGCTTGCAGGTCGGTGTCTTCCATTGTGTCCACTGAGTTGGAGTCTGTCTGATGGGATAGCTGGCGGACAGCCTTTAATAGTCTTGGCGAGTCTGTCGATGTAGGATACAAGGCCTTCATTCTAGACATAGCGCCGTCTGGCGCCTAGCTGCCCATGACCATTGCGAATTCCCCGTACCAAGCCTTTGCCACCCTGCTGACCTCCAGCGGCCACAACGTCTCGCCTGCCGAACTGCATGGCGTACTGCTCGGACGCAGCTGCGCCGGTGCCGGCTTCGATAACGAAGGCTGGTTGATCGACGCCGCCGAACTGCTCGAAGGCGATATCCAGGACAACGTCCGCAACGCCCTGATCGGCCTGCAAGAGATGGTCAAAGGCGAGCTGACCGGCGACGACGTTACCGTCGTTCTGCTGCTGCCGACCGATGACGCACCGCTGGCCGACCGCGCCGCTGCACTGGGCGAGTGGTGCCAGGGCTTCCTCAGCGGTTTCGGCCTGAACTGCCGCGACAGCAGCATGCTCAGCACTGAAGCCACCGAAGTGTTGCAGGATCTGGCCGCCATTTCCCAGGTGCAAGACGCCCTGGAAGAATCCGAAGACGGCGAGACCGACTACATGGAAGTCATGGAGTACCTGCGCGTCGCGCCGTTGCTGCTGTTCTCGGAAACCAAGAAAGCCGACGTGCCGCCAGCCGCCAAGCCGTCGCTGCATTAATCGCGTGCCAGGGAAAGCCATCTGCCCATGACCCATATCCCCAAAGCGGAATACAGCCGTCGCCGCAAGGCCCTGATGGCGCAGATGGAACCCAACAGCATCGCGATCCTGCCGGCCGCCGCGGTGGCGATACGCAACCGCGACGTCGAGCACGTCTACCGTCAGGACAGCGACTTTCAGTACCTCAGCGGGTTTCCCGAGCCGCAAGCCGTCATCGTCTTGATGCCCGGCCGCGAGCATGGTGAATACGTGCTGTTCTGCCGTGAACGCAACGCCGAACGCGAATTGTGGGACGGCTTGCGCGCAGGACAAGAGGGTGCGATCCGCGACTTCGGCGCCGACGACGCCTTCCCGATCACCGACATCGACGACATTCTCCCGGGCCTGATCGAAGGCCGCGACCGGGTGTATTCGGCGATGGGCAGCAACCCCGAATTCGACCGGCATCTGATGGACTGGATCAACGTGATCCGCTCCAAGGCGCACCTCGGTGCCCAGCCGCCGAACGAATTCGTTGCGCTGGATCATCTGCTGCACGACATGCGCCTGTATAAATCGGCGGCAGAGGTGAAGGTGATGCGCGAAGCCGCACGGATCTCGGCGCAGGCGCATATTCGCGCGATGCAGGCCAGTCGGGCCGGGCTCTACGAGTACAGCCTCGAAGCCGAGCTCGATTACGAATTCCGCAAGGGCGGGGCGAAAATGCCGGCCTACGGTTCGATCGTCGCCGCCGGGCGCAACAGCTGCATCCTGCATTACCAGCAGAATGACGCGCTGCTCAAGGATGGCGATCTGGTGCTCATCGACGCCGGTTGCGAAATCGACTGCTACGCCAGCGACATCACCCGCACCTGGCCGGTCAACGGCAAGTTTTCGCCTGAGCAGAAAGCGATCTACGAATTGGTGCTGGCCTCGCAAGAAGCCGCGTTCGCCGAAATCGCCCCGAACAAGCACTGGAATCAGGCGCACGAAGCCACGGTTCGAGTGATCACCACCGGGTTGGTGAAGCTCGGATTGCTGCAAGGCGAGGTCGACGAGTTGATCGCCAGCGAAGCCTACAAAGCCTTTTACATGCACCGCGCCGGCCACTGGCTGGGCATGGATGTTCACGACGTCGGCGAGTACAAGGTCGGCGGCGAATGGCGCGTGCTGGAAGTCGGCATGGCGCTGACGGTGGAGCCGGGCATCTACATCGCCCCGGACAATCAAAACGTCGCGAAGAAATGGCGCGGCATTGGCGTGCGTATCGAGGACGACGTGGTCGTGACCAAGACAGGCTGTGAAATCCTCACCACCGGCGTGCCGAAAACCGTCGCTGAAATCGAAGCGCTGATGGCGCAAGCAAGGACACACGCGGCATGAGTCGAGTCAATCTGGCAATCATCGGTGGCGGTCTGGTCGGCGCCAGTCTGGCGTTGGCCTTGCAGGCCGGGGCCAAGGCGCGTGGCTGGAAGATCGTGCTGATCGAACCGTTCGCTCCTGGTGACAGCTGGCAGCCGAGTTACGACGCGCGTTCGTCGGCGTTGTCTTTTGGCTCGCGGCAGATTTATCAACGGTTGGGCGTGTGGCAGGAAATCTCCCGCCGTGCCGAACCGATCAAACAGATTCACGTCTCCGACCGTGGTCGTTTTTCCACCGCGCGATTGTCGGCGATGGAGGAGGGCGTGCCAGCGCTCGGTTATGTGGTGGAAAACGCCTGGCTCGGCCAGTGCCTGTGGCAGCACCTCGACAAAGACGTGATCACGTGGCGCTGCCCGGCGGAAGTCACGCGCATGGAGCCACTGCCCGACGGCTATCGCCTGACCCTCAATGATGAAACCACTCTGGAATGCGATCTTGCAGTGCTCGCCGATGGCGGGCGCTCCGGGCTGCGCGAACAACTGGGCATCAACGTGCGCAAGCGTCCGTACAACCAGAGCGCGCTGATCGCCAACATCACCCCGAGCGAAGCGCACAACGGCATGGCTTTCGAGCGCTTCACTGATGAAGGGCCGATGGCGCTGCTGCCGCTGCCGGAAAACCGCTGCGCCCTGGTCTGGACCCGTTTGGGCATGGACGCGCAGCGTTTGGCTGACTTGAGCGAGCGTGATTTCCTCAGCGAATTGCAGGGCGTGTTCGGTTACCGCCTCGGCACGCTGAAACAGGTTGGTGCGCGGCATTTATATCCGCTGACGCTGGTCGAGGCCGAAGAGCAAGTGCGTTCGCATCTGGCCGTGCTCGGCAACGCGGCGCACAGCCTGCACCCGATTGCCGGGCAGGGTTTCAACCTGTCACTGCGGGATGCCGATGCCTTGGCCGCTGCGCTGTTGGCCAGCGACAAACCGCTGGGCGATTTCGCCACGTTGCAGGCGTATCGCGAGCGTCAGCGTCTCGATCAGGATCTCACTGTCGGTTTCTCCGATCAGGTCACGCGGCTGTTCGGCAGCACGCAGCCATTGGTGTCGCTGGGCCGCAACATCGGCCTGCTCGGCCTCGACTTGTTGCCACCGGCCAAGCGCTGGTTTGCGCGGCAGGCCATGGGGTTGGGGACGCGTCCGGATGCTTAAGTGGTTGACTAAAAAATTCGGCAAGGCGCGGTTGATGCGCTGGGTCATGACTTTTTACCCGCCGTACCTCGGCGCTGGCGTGCGCGTTCGCCATATCAGCGATGACTTCCGCGACGTTCAAGTGTCGATGGGCCTCGGCTGGTACAACCGCAACTACGTCGGCACCCAGTTCGGCGGCAGCCTGTATTCGATGGTCGATCCGTTCTTCATGCTGATGCTCATGGAAAACCTCGGCTCGAAGTACATCGTCTGGGACAAGGCCGCCGACATCGATTTCATTGCGCCGGGCAAAGGCCCGGTGTTCGCCCGCTTCAATATCGACGAAACCTTGCTCGACGAGATTCGCCGGCAGACCGCCAGTGGCGAGAAATACCTGCCGCAGTTGCAGGTCGACATTCATGACGGCGCCGGCAATCTGGTGGCGCGGGTCGGTAAAACCCTTTACGTGCGGCTCAAGCCGCAAGCGAGACAGGCTTAAAGCATGGACATGCGCGCAGATCTGCTGATTGTCGGAGCCGGAATGGTCGGCAGCGCCCTGGCGTTGGCGTTGCAGGACAGCGGGCTGGAAGTCCTGCTGC
Organism: Pseudomonas sp. MYb2; assembly: GCF_002979955.1. Lineage (NCBI taxonomy): Bacteria > Pseudomonadati > Pseudomonadota > Gammaproteobacteria > Pseudomonadales > Pseudomonadaceae > Pseudomonas > Pseudomonas sp. MYb2. The sequence continues at coordinate 144,853 of NZ_PCQC01000001.1, read as the reverse complement.
TCGACGGCAGCCCGCTGAGCGTCAAACCGTTCGACGCCGAAGCTGCGTTTGAACCGCGGGTGAGCGCCCTGTCAGCGGCCAGCCAGCGGATTCTTGAACGCCTCGGCGTGTGGGATGGCATCGCCGCTCGGCGCAGCAGCCCGTACACCGACATGCATGTGTGGGACGGCAGCGGCACCGGGCAGATTCATTTTTCGGCGAGCAGCGTGCATGCCGAAGTGCTTGGCCACATCGTCGAAAACCGCGTGGTTCAGGACGCCTTGCTTGACCGTTTGCACGATTGCGATCTGGGCATGCTCGCCAATGCGCGGCTGGAACAGATGCGCCGTTCGGGCGATGACTGGCTGCTGACGCTGGCCGATGGTCGTCAGCTGCGCGCACCGCTGGTGATTGCCGCTGACGGCGCCAACTCGGCCGTGCGACGCCTGACTGGCGTGGCGACGCGTGAGTGGGATTACCTGCATCACGCCATCGTCACCAGCGTGCGCAGCAGCAGGCCGCATCAGATGACCGCGTGGCAGCGCTTCACCGATCACGGGCCATTGGCGTTTCTGCCGCTGGAGCGTGACGGGCAGCAGGATTGGTGTTCGATCGTCTGGTCCACCACACCGAGTGAAGCCGAGCGTTTGATGGCGCTGGAGGAAGCGGATTTCTGCCGTGAGCTGGAGCGCGCCTTTGAGGGGCGTCTCGGCGAAGTCATCAGCGCTGATCCGCGCTTGTGCGTGCCGCTGCGTCAGCGTCATGCCAAACGTTATGTGGCTGAAGGCCTGGCGTTGATCGGCGATGCGGCGCACACCATTCACCCGTTGGCAGGGCAAGGTGTGAACCTTGGTTTCCTTGATGCGGCGGTGCTGGCGGAAGTGCTGTTGCAGGCGGCAGAGCGCGGTGAGCGTTTGGCCGATGTGAAGGTGCTGAGCCGTTACGAGCGTCGGCGCATGCCGCACAACCTCGCGTTGATGGCGGCGATGGAAGGGTTTGAGCGGCTGTTTCAGGCGGATCCGTTGCCGGTGCGCTGGTTGCGCAATGCCGGGTTGAAGCTGGTGGAGCAGATGCCGGAGGCGAAGGCGCTGTTTGTGCGTGAAGCCCTCGGGTTGACCGGGGATCTTCCGGCCCTCGCCAAACCTTGATCATTTCGTTGCTGCTGATGGCCTCATCGCGAGCAGGCTCACTCCTACAGGGGAGCGCATTTCAAATGTAGGAGTGAGGCTGCTCGCGATGGCGCCTGTCCAGGCACCACAATTTTCAAACTGTGCAACATCTGGTAACTCCTTCAAAAAGAGTTCGATTGAGGTGGTAAATGTGAGTCCTTATCATTTGGCCCACATTTCCCGACCGAGAGACCACTCCCATGTTGGCACCCAAGCGTCTTCTGACCGCAATGGCCCTGACCCTGATCGGCAGTACAACGGCCCAGGCCGCTGATGAGGTGGTGGTTTACTCGTCGCGCATCGATGAGCTGATCAAACCGGTGTTCGATGCCTACACCGCCAAGACCGGGGTGAAGATCAAGTTCATCACCGACAAGGAAGCGCCGCTGATGCAGCGCATCAAAGCCGAAGGTGAAAGCGCCACCGCCGACCTGCTGCTCACCGTGGATGCCGGCAACCTCTGGCAGGCCGAGCAAATGGGCATCCTCCAGCCGTTCACCTCGAAAACCATCGACGCCAACATTCCTCTGCAATATCGCTCATCCAGCCATGCGTGGACCGGCCTGAGCCTGCGCGCGCGGACCATCGCTTACTCCACCGAACGCGTGAAGCCGGGCGAACTGACCACCTACGAAGCGCTGGCCGACAAGAACTGGGAAGGGCGCCTGTGTCTGCGCACGGCGAAGAAGGTCTACAACCAGTCGCTGACCGCGACCATGATCGAAGTCCATGGCGCCGAGAAGACCGAAAAAATCCTCAAGGGCTGGGTCAACAACCTGTCCACTGATGTGTTCTCCGATGACGTCGCTGTGCTCGAAGCGATCAATGCCGGGCAGTGCGACGTCGGCATCGTCAACACTTACTACTACGGTCGCCTGCACAAGCAGAAGCCGGAGCTGCCGGTGAAACTGTTCTGGCCGAACCAGGCCGATCGCGGTGTGCACGTGAACCTGTCGGGCATCGGCCTGACCAAGCATGCGCCGCACCCGGAAGCGGCCAAGGCGCTGGTTGAATGGATGACCACGCCTGAGGCGCAGAAGATTTTTGCTGACGTGAACCAGGAGTTCCCGGCCAACCCGGCGGTGGCGCCTTCGGAAGAAGTGGCGGCGTGGGGCAAGTTTGTTGCCGATACGTTGCCGGTTGAAGTGGCGGGCAAGCGTCAGGCTGAAGCGATCCGGATGATGGATCGGGCGGGTTGGAACTGACTCGGCGTTTATACTGCGCCACGCGACACTGATCGTTCCCACGCTCTGCGTGGGAATGCATCCATCGACGCTCTGCGTCGTGCCGCCGACAGCGTGACGCAGAGCGTCACAGGATGTGTGCCCACGCAGAGCGTGGGCACAATCATTTGAACGAGACTGTTTCCTTGGCCCACCCCGCCCAACGCCGCTGGTACCCCATCGTCTTCGCCATTGCCGCGCTGGTGCTGTTGCCGCTGAGCGTTCTGCTGCTGTCCTGGCAGACCATCGACCAACAAATCTGGTCGCACCTGTGGCAAACCCAGATGCCGCGTCTGCTCGGCAACACGCTGACTCTGGTACTCGGCGTCGGCGTCGGCGTGACGCTGCTCGGCGTCAGCCTGGCCTGGCTCACCAGCCTCTGCGAATTCCCCGGGCGGCGCTGGCTCGACTGGGCGCTGATGCTGCCCTTCGCCATTCCCGCGTATGTGCTGGCCTTTGTCTTCGTCGGTCTGCTGGATTTCGCCGGCCCGGTGCAAACCCTGCTCAGGGAATGGTTCGGGACTGGCCTGCGCCTGCCACGGGTGCGCTCCACTGGCGGGGTGATTATCGTGCTGGTGCTGGTTTTCTATCCCTACGTCTATTTGCTGGCACGTACTGCGTTTCTTGCGCAAGGCAAAGGCTTGATGGAAGCCGCACGGGTGCTCGGTCAATCGCCGTGGCAAGCCTTCTGGCGCGTAGCGTTGCCGATGGCACGCCCGGCCATTGGCGCCGGTGTGGCGCTGGCGCTGATGGAAACACTCGCTGATTTCGGTGCGGTGTCGGTGTTCAACTTCGACACCTTCACCACCGCGATCTACAAAACCTGGTACGGCTTCTTCAGCCTGTCGAGCGCGGCGCAACTGGCCAGTCTGTTGCTGCTGGTGGTGATGCTGGTGCTGTATGGCGAACGTCGTGCGCGCGGCGCCAACCGGGCGAGCAACGAGCGGCCTCGGGTGAAAGCGCTGTATCACTTGCGCGGATTCAAGGCGCTTGCGGCGATGAGCTGGTGCGGGCTGGTCTTCGCCTGCGCCTTCGTGATTCCGATGCTGCAACTGATTGTCTGGTTCTGGCAGCGTGGACGTTTCGACCTGGATGAGCGCTATGCCGGGCTGATCCTGCACACCCTCTATCTGGGTGGCATGGCGGCGTTGATTACCGTCAGCGTCGCGTTGTTGCTGGCCTTCGCCCGGCGACTGGCGCCGACGCCGGCGATCGACTCCGGCGTAGGCCTGGCCAATCTCGGTTACGCCCTGCCGGGCTCGGTGCTGGCGGTGTCGATCATGCTGGCGTTCAGTTACCTGGATCGCGAGCTGGTGATTCCGCTTTCGGGCTGGCTCGGCGGTGCGGGCAAACCGTTACTGCTGGGCAGTCTGGCGGCGTTGCTGATGGCGTATCTGGTGCGCTTTATCGCGGTCGCATACGGCCCGCTGGAAAATAGTCTGGCGCGTATACGGCCATCTTTGCCTGAAGCAGCACGTAGCCTCGGTGTCAGTGGGCCGCGACTGTTTTTCAAAGTGTATCTGCCACTGTTGTTGCCCGGCACGTTAAGCGCGGCGTTGCTGGTGTTCGTCGATGTGCTCAAGGAAATGCCCGCGACCCTGCTGATGCGCCCGTTTGGCTGGGATACGCTGGCGGTGCGGATCTTTGAAATGACCAGCGAAGGCGAATGGGCGCGGGCTTCGTTGCCGGCGCTGACCCTGGTTCTGGTTGGCTTGTTGCCGGTCATCGGCCTGATCCGCCGCTCGGCGCACCGAAACACTTAGTCGTCAGTCCTCAATCATGCGGCTACAATGCGCGGCATTCGGTGCGGTTCGTCTGACAGACCGGTTCGCTGGGATCGGCTGAGAGCCTTGTATATCAAGGCTTTCATCCCGTGCAGCGGCTGTCCGCACCCTCGCCACGCCCGGAAGGAGAAACCCATGGGACAGCGTACGCCTCTGTATGACCTGCATCTCGCCCTCGGCGCGAAGATGGTCGATTTTGGCGGTTGGGACATGCCACTGCATTACGGCTCGCAGGTCGAGGAGCACCACGAAGTGCGCCGCGATTGCGGGGTATTCGATGTATCCCACATGACCGTGATCGATGTCACCGGCTCCCAGGCCAAAACCTGGCTGCAGCATTTGCTGGCCAACGATGTCGACCGCCTGCACCGCCCCGGGCGTGCGTTGTACAGCACCATGCTCAATGAGCGCGGCGGCATCGTCGATGACATGATCGTCTACCGCCTCGACGACGCTTATCGTCTGGTGTTCAACGCCTCCACCCGCGATCAGGATCTGGCCTGGATGAACGCGCAGCGCGGCGATTACGACGTGCAACTGCACGAGCGCTCCGAGCTGGCGATGCTCGCCATTCAAGGCCCGCAGGCCCGGCACAAGATTGCCGAACTGGTGACCCAGTCTCGCGCCACGCTGATCCAGCACCTCAAACCCTTCGAAGGCTACACCGACGGCGACTGGTTCATCGCCCGTACCGGCTACACCGGTGAGGATGGCCTGGAAATCTGTCTGCCCGCCAGTCAGGCGCCGGGGTTCTTCAACGACCTGGTCGGCGCCGGCATTTCGCCGATCGGCCTCGGTGCCCGCGACACCCTGCGGGTGGAAGCCGGGATGAACCTTTACGGTCAGGACATTCATCAAGACGTCTCGCCGCTGGCCTCGAACATGGCCTGGAGCATTGCCTGGGAACCGGCCTCGCGCCAGTTCATCGGCCGCGCTGCCGTTGAGGCGGAAAAAGCCGCCGGGGTTGCGCACAAACTGGTTGGTCTGGTGCTGGAAGAGCGCGGTGTTTTGCGCGCCCATCAGGTGGTTCGCATCGCCGATGTTGGCGAAGGGGAGATCACCAGTGGTAGTTTCTCTCCTACGCTAAGCAAATCGATTGCCCTGGCGCGTGTTCCAATGGCTACTGCCGACCGCGCCGAAGTGGAAATCCGTGGCAAGTGGTACCCGGTACGGGTGGTCAAACCGACCTTCGTACGCCATGGCAAAACTTTGATCTAACCTTTTTCCGGCGGGCATGACCGCTGACCCAATTCCCGAGGACACCGAAGATGAGCAATATCCCCGCTGAACTGCGTTTTGCCGAGAGTCATGAATGGGCACGTCTGGAAGCGGACGGCACCGTCACCGTGGGCATCAGCGATCACGCGCAGGAAGCGCTGGGCGACGTGGTGTTCGTCGAACTGACCGAAGTCGGCAAAGTCTTCGCCGCTGAAGATCAAGCCGGTGTGGTTGAATCGGTGAAAGCCGCGTCCGACATCTATTCGCCGATCAGCGGTGAAGTCATCGCGGTCAACGAAGAGCTGGGTGGCTCCCCGGAACTGCTGAACTCCGACCCGTACGGCGCGTGGATCTTCAAGCTCAAGCCAAGCGACAAGGCCGAGCTGGACAAGCTGCTGGATGCTGCCGCTTACAAGGCTGCCATCGGCGAGTAAGCATTAAGCAACACCGCAAAGCCCCGACCCGTCGGGGCTTTTTCATGCACGATGCAATCCCCTGTAGGAGTGAGCCTGCTCGCGATAGCGGTGGGTCAGTCAGCCTTAAGGTGTCTGAAGGAACGCTATCGCGAGCAGGCTCACTCCTACAGGGGTATGCGGTGCACTGAAAATGGGTTGCCACATCGGCTGCTATGCTGGTTTGACCGTGTTGCATTGACGCCGAGCGCCAGCCAAGAGAGAGCCCGTCATGTCCCAGTTGCCGTCCCTGAGCCAGTTACGCGACCCTGATGCCTTCCTGCGCCGCCACCTCGGCCCCGATGCCGCCGAGCAACAAGCGATGCTCGACAGTCTCGGCCTCGGCAGCCGCGTCGAGCTGATCGAGCAGACCGTGCCGCCGGGCATTCGCTTCAATCGCGCACTGGATTTGCCACCGGCGCTGGATGAACAAGCCGCACTGGCCAAGCTGCGTGGTTACGCCGAGCAGAATCAGGTCTGGACCAGCCTGATCGGCATGGGCTACCACGGCACCCTCACCCCGACCGTTATCCTGCGCAATGTGCTGGAAAATCCCGGCTGGTACACCGCGTACACACCCTATCAACCGGAAATCGCCCAGGGCCGGCTCGAAGCGCTGCTGAATTTTCAGCAACTGACCATCGACCTCACCGGTCTGGAGTTGGCCAACGCCTCGCTGCTCGATGAAGCCACGGCAGCGGCGGAAGCGATGGCGCTGGCCAAGCGTGTGGCGAAGTCGAAGAGCAATCTGTTTTTCGTCGATGAGAACTGTCATCCGCAAACCATTTCCGTGGTGCAGACCCGCGCGGAAGGTTTCGGCTTCGAGCTGATTATCGACGCTGTGGACAACTTGAAACAGCATCAGGTGTTCGGCGCGCTGCTGCAGTATCCCGACACCCACGGCGAGATTCACGATCTGCGGCCGTTGATCGATCACTTGCATGCGCAACAGGCGCTGGCCTGCGTCGCGACGGATTTGTTGAGTCTGTTGTTGCTGACGCCGCCGGGCGAATTGGGCGCGGATGTGGTGTTCGGTTCGTCTCAACGATTCGGCGTGCCCATGGGTTACGGCGGCCCGCATGCGGCGTTCTTCGCCAGCCGTGAGGAATACAAACGGGCGATTCCCGGGCGGATCATCGGCGTGTCGAAGGACGCCCGGGGCAATGTGGCGCTGCGCATGGCCCTGCAAACCCGCGAGCAACATATCCGCCGCGAGAAGGCCAATTCGAACATCTGCACGGCGCAGGTGCTGCTGGCCAACATTGCCAGTTTCTACGCGGTCTATCACGGGCCGGAAGGTCTGAAGCGCATCGCTCAGCGGGTGCACCGGCTCACCTGCATTCTGGCGGCGGGACTTGAGCGAAAAGGCATCAACCGGTTCAATGCGCAGTTTTTCGACACGCTGACGCTGGACGTCGGCGGTGCGCAAACGGCGGTCATCGAAAGCGCTCAAGCTGCACAGATCAATCTGAGAATACTCGGGCGCGGTCGAGTGGGGCTGAGTCTCGATGAGACGTGCGATGAGAGCACCGTGGCCAAGCTGTTCGATGTGCTGCTCGGTGCCGATCATGGATTGAACGTCGACGAACTTGATGCTGAAGCGCTTGTTTCCGGCATCCCCGACAGCCTCCAGCGCAAAACACCCTACCTGCGCCATCCGGTCTTCAACGCCCATCACAGCGAAACCGAGATGCTGCGCTACCTCAAACAACTGGAAAACAAGGATCTGGCACTCAATCAGTCGATGATCCCGCTGGGCTCCTGCACCATGAAACTCAACGCCACCAGCGAAATGATCCCGATCACCTGGCCGCAATTCGCCAACCTGCATCCGTTCGTGCCGCGCGAGCAAGCCGTCGGCTACACGCTGATGATCGAAGAGCTGGAGCGCTGGTTGTGCGCGATCACCGGATTCGATGCGATCTGCATGCAGCCCAATTCCGGTGCGCAGGGCGAATACGCCGGGCTGCTGGCGATTCGTAAATACCACGAGAGCCGGCAACAGGGCGGGCGCGATGTGTGCCTGATTCCGTCGTCAGCCCACGGTACCAACCCGGCCTCGGCGCAAATGGTCGGGTTACGGGTGGTGATCGTCGAGTGCGACGAGGCCGGCAACGTTGATCTTGATGACTTGAAAGCCAAGGCAGCGGAGGCCGGGGCAAAACTGTCGTGCCTGATGGCAACCTATCCGTCGACCCACGGCGTGTACGAGGAGGGCATCAGCGAAATCTGCGACGTTATCCACCAGCATGGCGGTCAGGTGTACATGGACGGCGCCAACCTCAACGCGCAAGTCGGGTTGGCGCGGCCGGCGGACATTGGCGCTGACGTGTCGCACATGAATTTGCACAAGACCTTCTGCATTCCCCATGGCGGCGGCGGGCCGGGCATGGGGCCGATCGGCATTCGCGCGCATCTGGCGCCGTTCGTCGCCAATCATCCGGTGGTGCCGATTGACGGGCCACAAGCGCAGAACACGGCGGTCAGTGCGGCGCCGTGGGGCAGTGCGAGCATTCTGCCGATCAGCTGGATGTACATCGCCATGATGGGCCCGCAACTGGCGGACGCCAGCGAGGTGGCGATTCTCGCGGCGAATTACCTGGCGCAGCATTTATCCGGTGCGTTCCCGGTGTTGTACACCGGGCGCAACGGCCGGGTCGCGCATGAATGCATTCTCGATTTGCGGCCATTGAAGGCGCTGACCGGAATCAGTGAGGAGGACGTCGCCAAGCGCTTGATGGATTACGGTTTCCATGCGCCGACCATGTCCTTCCCGGTGCCGGGGACGTTGATGGTCGAACCGACCGAGAGCGAATCGAAGGCTGAACTGGACCGGTTTATCGGCGCCATGTTGAGCATTCGCGCAGAAATCACCGAAGTGCAGAACGGCAATTGGCCGGCCGAGGACAACCCGCTCAAACGGGCACCGCATACGCTGGCGGATGTCACCGGAGTTTGGGAACGGCCCTACAGCATCGAGCAAGGCATCACCCCGGATGCGCACACCAAGGTGCATAAATATTGGCCGGCGGTGAATCGGGTCGACAATGTCTACGGCGATCGCAACCTGTTCTGCGCCTGCGTCCCGGTGGACGATTACCGCTGATACTCAGGTTTACACAGTTCCCCTGTAGGAGTGAGCCTGCTCGCGATAGCGGTGTATCAGGCAAATTCTCCGGTGACTGATTCACCGCTATCGCGAGCAGGCTCACTCCTACAAGGGATTGTGCTGATCCTGTAATCCGGGCAAAAAAATGCCGCTCGATTGAGCGGCATCTTTGTGTGCGAAAGGCTTACTCGGAAGCCACGGCGTTCTTCGCCAGAATCGCGTTTGCCAATTCCATATCAGTCGCCTGCAGGCCCGGATTGTCGGCGCGGACTTTCTGCATCGCCGCTTCCAGATACGGCCCACGAATCCCGCCGTCACTGGCGACGAAACTGCCGGCGTCGTCCTGGGCAGCGATGATCAGCTTGTGATCCTTGAAGGTCAGGTAGGTCGAACCGGTGGTGGCACCGGACGAGATGACGTTACGCCAAAAGCTGTCCGCCATGGCCGAACCAACGGGAAGGGACAGCAAGGCCAGTGTGGCGACAGCAAGTTTGAGACGCATGATGAGATGACTCCTGGGGGTTAACTGTGGCGTTGGATTGCCAATCCCCCGATCCAGTTCCGTGACGAGCTATTTCAGCTCACTCTGCGGCGTCACCCGCAGCACCTCCTCAACCGTCGTCAGCCCAGCCGCGACTTTCTGCGCACCGGACAGGCGCAGGCTGCGCATGCCTTCCTTGAACGCCTGGCGGTGGATTGCCGTGAGATCGGTGTCCGGGGTGATGAACGCCTTGAGGCTGTCGCTCAGTTGCATGATTTCATAGACCCCGGCGCGGCCGTGATAGCCGGTGTCGCGGCATTCGAGGCAGCCTATGGCGCGTTGCGCATTGCTCGGCAGCGGTGCCTGCCAAGGGCGGGTCAAGGTTTGCCAGTCTGGCTCTTCGAGATTCAACGGCGCCTTGCAGTACGGGCACAAGGTGCGCACCAGACGCTGAGCCATGACCCCGAGCACGGTGGCCTTGATCAGGTAATGCGGTACGCCGAGTTCGAGCAGGCGACTGATCGCACTGGGGGCGTCGTTGGTGTGCAAAGTCGACAGCACCAAGTGCCCGGTGAGCGCGGCCTGAATGGCCATTTCGGCGGTTTCGAGGTCGCGGATCTCGCCGATCATGATGATGTCCGGGTCTTGCCGCATCAACGCACGCACGCCGGCGGCGAAGCTCAGGTCGATGTTGTGCTGCACCTGCATCTGGTTGAACGCCGGCTCGACCATTTCGATCGGGTCTTCGATCGTGCAGAGGTTCACTTCCGGCGTCGCCAGTTTTTTCAGCGTGGTGTACAACGTGGTGGTTTTACCCGAACCGGTTGGCCCGGTGACCAGAATGATGCCGTTGGGCTGACGGGTCATGTCCTGCCAGCGCCGCAGGTCATCGGCGCTGAAACCCAGTTGGTCGAAATCCTTGAGCAGCACGTCCGGATCGAAAATCCGCATGACCATTTTTTCGCCGAACGCAGTGGGCAACGTCGACAGGCGCAGCTCGACTTCGCCGCCGTCTGGAGTCTTGGTTTTGACCCGGCCGTCCTGGGGTTTGCGCTTCTCGGCGACATTCATTCGGCCGAGGCTTTTCAGGCGACTGACAATCGCCATGGTCACCTGCGGCGGGAATTGATAAACGTTGTGCAGCACGCCGTCGATACGAAACCGCACCGTGCCTTGCTCGCGCCGTGGTTCGATGTGGATATCGCTGGCGCGTTGCTGGAAGGCGTACTGGAACAGCCAGTCGACGATATTGACGATGTGCGCGTCGTTGGCATCTGGCTCCTGATCGCTGGCGCCGAGGTTAAGCAGTTGTTCGAAGTTGCCGAGGTTGCCGCCCTGGGCGTCGGCACTGCTGGCGCCGCTGACCGATTTTGCCAGGCGGAAAAACTCGACGCTGAAACGCTGGATATCCGCCGGGTTGGCCACAACCCGTTTGATCGGCAGTTTCAACACGTGAGTCAGATCGGCTTCCCAAGCGGTGACGTAGGGCTGGGCACTGGCCACGGTCACCGAATCGCGGTCAACCGCTATCGCGAGAATCCTGTGCCGTTGCGCGAAGGCGTAAGACATCAGCGGGGTGATTGCGGCGACGTTGATTTTCAACGGGTCGATACGCAAATACGGCTGGCCGGCCTGCTGCGCCAGCCACAGGGTCAGGCTTTCCAGGTCGAGGTGTTTGCCCGGACGGCTGAGGTCGTCGAGCTGCTGGCTGGCGATGAATTCCAGCGGGTGCATCTGGCCATGGGCGGCGTGGCGGCGGCGAGCATTCAGCGCCTGCTCTGCAGCGTCCTGGCCGATAAAGCCTTGGGCGACCAGTTCACGCAACACATCATTGAGTTCCAGCCAGCGGTCCTGAGTGGCGAGTTGAACGGACATGCGGGCTTCCTTTTGAGCGACAGTGCGCAAAAGGATAGTCGCGGCCCCGCTGACCGTTGGGCCACTACCCGACGAAGGCGTTGCCGGATTTGTCAGCCAGCGGCTTGCGCAGGGGCGTCCCAAGCGCTGTCGGCGTTTTGCAGGTTCACCGAGCAAACACTGATCAGGTTACGAAGTTTTTCCGCGATCACTTGTGCGCGATGCCAGCTCAAACCGCCCATGACCAGGTCGATCGACATCACGTCGTCCATCCGCTGCACGTTGACCTGCTCGGGTGTAAGGAATTGCAAGGCGAACAGATTGAGCACGCGCACCAGCAGATCCGGCTCGGCCTCGGCGAGGATTTGATACTGCGCCAGGCAATGGGCGTTGTTGACGTTCCAGACGTCGGCGCGGGTGGGCGTGGTGGTGACGGCTTCGAGGTGCGGCATGAGGAGTCTCCAAAATCTCTGGAGGAATTTTTACATTAGGTGCGGGGTATTTCTTGGCTATGATCGGCTTTATTGGCGAATGATCGACTGGATCAATTCGCAGAATATTCCATTAGAGGTTTTTATATGCACAGCGAGCTGGACAGCTACGACCGCAAGATTCTCGCCCTGCTGCAAGAGGACGCATCACTGTCGAGCGCACAGATCGCCGAGCAGGTCGGCCTGTCGCAATCGCCGTGCTGGCGGCGGATTCAGCGGATGAAGGAGGAGGGGATCATTCGCGGTCAGGTGACCTTGCTTGATCGCAAGAAGATTGGCCTCAACACGCAGATCTTTGCCGAGATCAAACTCAACGCGCATGGGCGTTCGAACTTCACCGAGTTCACCGAAGCGATTCGCGGGTTTCCGGAGGTGCTGGAGTGTTATGTGCTGATGGGCGCGGTGGATTTTTTGTTGCGGATTGTCGCGGCGGACATTGAGGCGTATGAACGGTTCTTCTTCGAAAAGCTGTCGCTGGTGCCGGGGATACAGGAAGTGAATTCGATTGTGGCGCTGTCGGAGATCAAATCCACCACCAGTCTCCCGGTCTGACCCTGATCGTTCCCACGCTCCGCGTGGGAATGCCTCAATGGACGCTCTGCGTCCGCTTTGGGACGCGGAGCGTCCCGGGCTGCATTCCCACGCAGAGCGTGGGAACGATCAGCGTGGGAATGATCATCACAGAGGTGTTACATGCGCAGGAGCATTTTCCATGCGCGATTCTGGTAAACCGCAATCGCCTGCTGCTTGCGTGCGTCGAGCAGTTCGTCAGTGATCGTCGGCTCGTTGGCCAGTTGCGCCAGCTTGTTCAGCTCGCCGTACAAGCGATCCATTTCCGGGATCTCCAGCACGTTACGGGCGTGATGCAGCCAGACCTGAATGCGCTCGATACGCGGCAGTTGTTCGGCCAGATCTTCCGGCTGCTGCTGATAACGCTGCAACTGCAGGGCCGTCGCTTCTTCGCCCAAGGTGCGCGGGAGCCAGCTGTGCAACTGCGCGCCGCCCTGACGGTTGCCACGCACGTTGCGCTCGGCGGTCCAGGTGCGAGCCAGCAACCAGCGCGAAGTGTTCAGCGAGAACAGGCCCCAGCGCGGGTCTTCGAGTTCTTCGAGGAACTGCTCTGGGGCAGCTTTGCGCACGTCTTCGTCTTCGATACCGGCCTGTACCAGCGGGCGCCAGTCTTCCAGCAACGCATCCAGAGCAACGCGCAAGTCGTGGGTCGACTGACGCGGTGCGGCCTGGCCGAGGCTGCTGAGCAGGGCGCGCATTTCCGCGAGGTTCTCGACCCAGTCGAGCAACAGGCGCCAGTGACCATTGAAACGATACTGTTCCGCCAGACGCTGACTGCTGCCGAGCAAGTGCCAGCTCAGTGCGGCGAAGGCGTCGTCGAGCTGGGTTTCTGCGGTCAACTCCGGCGCCGGCAGGCTCAGCGAGTAGCTGTTGGCGTCGTACAGACGATAGCCGCGCTCAGCCTTGCTGATGTCGCACGGCATCAGTGCCAGGGTTTCAGCCAGTTCAGCGGCGAGCTCCAGCAGCGCGGCGGGCTCGCCTTCGCGCAATTCCAGTTCCAGCTCGCAGATTTCTTCTTTCTGCTTGCCGACCACAACGTGACCGAGGTCCAGCGCGGCTTCGATGACCACTTTCGTCTTGCCACGGCCCCAGGCGATTTCGGCGCGTTCGCGGACGAAATCGGTGGTGAAGATCGGCTTGAGGGTTTTCTTGTCCAGCTCGGCCAGCGACTCGGGCCAGCATTCGCCGTCGAGTTTCTTCACGTCGAGCTTGGCTTTCGGCAACTTCCAGTCGTATTCGTTACGCTCGGACAGACCGGCGACGCTCTGGCCACGGGTCTTGAGGGTCTGAATCACTTCGTCACCGTCCTTGCGCAGGCGCAGGGCGACTTTCGCCTGGGCCAGATCGCGCTCGGGCGTGTCGAAGTACTGGTTCATCAACTCACGGCGTTCCCAGCCACTTTTGTTGCGTTTCTTCAGTAACGGGTGCTCGCGCAGGGCGGCGAGGGTTTCGCGGCTGACGCGGAGTTTGATTTCGGTTTCTTTCTGCATGGCCGGAAAATCCAGGATCGGGAGCGCAGCCGGGGGAATATGTGGCTGCCAAGGCCGTGCAGTGTACAGGACTGATTCGTCCTACGCCCTGCGGCGGTTTATTCCTGACGCCGGATGGTTCTATGATGGACTTCAAATCGGGAGTTGGAGTCAGCGATGCCTTTGCCGTCCATGCAAGACCAGTTCGCGGCGCTGATCGCCGCGCCGTCGGTCAGCTGTACCCAACCGAACCTAGATCAATCCAACCGGGCGGTGATCGATTTGCTCGCCGGTTGGCTGGGCGACCTGGGTTTCAGCTGCGATATCCAGCAGGTCAGCCCCGGCAAATTCAACCTGCTCGCCAGTTTCGGCAGCGGCCCCGGCGGGCTGGTGCTGGCCGGGCACAGCGACACGGTGCCGTACGACGATGCGTTGTGGCAGACCGACCCGCTGAAGCTCACCGAAGTCGATGGCCGCTGGGTCGGCCTGGGCAGTTGCGACATGAAAGGCTTTTTCGCGCTGATCATCGAAGCCGTGCAGCCGCTGCTCGATCAGCCGTTCAAGCAACCGTTACTGATCCTCGCCACCTGCGATGAAGAAAGCTCAATGTCCGGCGCCCGCGCACTGGCTGAGGCCGGGCGTCCGCTGGGCCGTGCGGCGGTGATCGGCGAGCCGACCGGGCTCAAGCCGATCCGCATGCACAAAGGCATCATGATGGAGCGCATCGACATTCTCGGGCAGAGCGGCCATTCGTCGGATCCGCGCCTGGGTCATAGCGCCCTCGAAGCGATGCACGATGCGATTGGCGAACTGCGCGGCCTGCGCCTGCTGTGGCAGCGTGAATTCAACAATCCGCAGTTCAGCGTGCCGCAACCGACGATGAACTTCGGTTGCATCCATGGCGGTGACAACCCGAACCGCATCTGCGGCCAGTGCTCGCTGGAATTCGACCTGCGGCCGTTGCCGGGGATGGACCCGAAAGTCCTGCGCGCGGAGATTCTGCGCAAGCTCAACCCGGTGGCCGAGCGGCATCAGGTGAAAATCGACTACAAACCATTGTTCCCGGAAGTGCCGCCGTTCGAGCAAGCCGAAGACGCTGAACTGGTGCGCATCGCCGAAAAGCTCACCGGTCACAGCGCCGAAGCAGTAGCGTTTGGCACCGAAGCGCCCTATCTTCAGCGCCTTGGCTGCGAAACCATCGTGCTCGGCCCCGGCGACATCGCCTGCGCGCATCAGCCCGGCGAATACCTTGAAATGTCACGTTTGCAGCCTACCGTGCATCTATTACGGCAACTGATTGAACATTACTGCCTGAAGAATTGAACGCATCCCTTGTAGGAGCTGCCGAAGGCTGCGATCTTTTGCTTTTGTTTCAGAAGATCAAAAGATCGTCCGATCGCGGCCCGAGCCTGCGGCAGCTCCTACAGGGGCAAGTCGTTAAATTAGTGGGAATCCAACCCGTATTCATGAGGAGAGCGCGCGTGTCGCCAAGCCTGTTCCGACGATAACCATCAGCCCGCTGTGAGTTTTCCGTTTCGCCCCTTTTTAGGCTGCTATTTATTACAGGCCCAGGTTCATGCCCGAATACGTCAATTGGCTTCGCCACGCATCTCCTTACATCAATGCCCACCGCGACTGCACCTTCGTCGTCATGCTGCCCGGCGACGGCGTCGAACATCCGAATTTCGGCAACATCGTCCACGACATCGTCCTGCTGCACAGCCTTGGCGTGCGTTTGGTGCTGGTGCACGGTTCGCGCCCGCAGATCGAAACCCGCCTCGCTGCTCGTGGCCTGACCCCGCATTACCACCACGGCATGCGCATCACCGATGCCGCTACGCTGGAATGTGTGATCGATGCGGTTGGTCAGCTGCGCATCGCCATCGAAGCGCGGCTGTCGATGGACATGGCCTCGTCGCCGATGCAGGGCTCGCGTCTGCGCGTGGCCAGCGGCAACCTCGTCACGGCGCGGCCGATCGGCGTGCTGGAAGGCGTCGACTATCACCACACCGGCGAAGTGCGCCGGGTCGACCGCAAAGGCATCAACCGTTTGCTCGACGAGCGCTCGATCGTGCTGCTGTCGCCGTTGGGCTACTCGCCGACCGGTGAGATCTTCAACCTGGCCTGCGAAGACGTCGCCACCCGCGCTGCCATCGATCTGGGCGCCGACAAGCTGCTGCTGTTCGGCGCCGACCTCGGCCTGATCGACGAGAACGGCAAACTGGTGCGCGAACTGCGTCCGCAACAAGTGCCGGCGCATTTGCAGCGCTTGGGCAGCAACTATCAGGCGGAATTGCTCGATGCTGCAGCCGAAGCTTGCCGTGGCGGCGTGGCGCGCAGCCATATCGTCAGTTACGCCGAAGACGGCGCGCTGCTGACCGAGCTGTTCACCCGTGACGGTGGCGGTACGTTGGTGGCGCAAGAACAATTCGAATTGGTCCGCGAGGCGGCGATTGAAGACGTCGGCGGCTTGCTCGACCTGATCAGCCCGCTGGAAGAGCAGGGGATTCTGGTGCGTCGTTCGCGCGAAGTGCTGGAGCGCGAGATCGAGCAGTTCAGCGTGGTCGAACGCGAAGGCATGATCATCGCCTGCGCGGCGCTGTATCAGATTGCCGATTCCGATGCCGGTGAGCTGGCATGCCTGGCGGTGAATCCGGAGTATCGCCATGGCGGTCGCGGCGATGAACTGCTGGAACGCATCGAAACCCGTGCACGGGCGCAGGGCTTGAAAACCTTGTTCGTGCTCACCACGCGTACTGCGCACTGGTTCCGCGAGCGTGGGTTCGAGCCAAGCAGTGTCGAGCGCCTGCCAGCGGCGCGGGCGTCGCTGTACAACTATCAGCGTAACTCGAAGATCTTCGAAAAAACCCTCTAACCGAGTTGGTCCATTCGATCGTTCCCACGCTCTGCGTGGGAATGCCTCAACGGACGCTCCGCGTTCGGCTTTTGATGGGACGCGGAGCGTCCCGGGCTGCATTCCCACGCAGAGCGCGGGAACGATCAATTACTCGGTGATGAATTTGGCGCTCACGTACGGTGAGTAGTCCGGCAGCACCGTTTCAACCTTGCCCTGTTCCTTCAAAAACTTTGCCGTTTCGCCAATCGCCTTCGCCGTGCCGCCGTCCAGCAGCGCCGTGGTTTGTTGTGCCTTGGCATCCGGGAATGCGGAACCGGCAAGCAATTCCGGCACGTCGGCGGCATTGGCACCGGTCAGTTTGGCGATTTTCTGTACAGGCACCGAGTCAGCCGTCCAGCTGTCTTTGTGCGCCGCGTAATCAGCAAACGAGTCCAGCGTGACCTTGGCAAACTTTGCTACAACCTCTGGATGCTTCTCGGCAAAATCCTTGCGAGCCACCCAGACTTCGAAGGTCGGCGCGCCCCACTGACCGACCTGCGCCGCATCGGTCAGGGTCTTGCCGGTCTTGCGAATTTCACCCAGCGCTGGCGACCAGACAAATGCCCCGTCAATATCGCCGCGCTTCCACGCTGCGGCGATCTCTGCGGGTTGCAGGTTCACCACTTTGACTTTCGAAGCGTCCAGACCCCAATGCTTCAGGGCACCGAGCAGGCTGTAATGGGAGGTGGAAACGAAGGGTGTGGCGATGGTCTTGCCGACCAGATCCTGCGGGGTATTGATGCCGCTGCCATTGCGCACCACCAGTGCTTCGGCGGCGTTGATCTGCGCCGAAACAATGAACGCCACGATCGGCAGATTACGCGAGGCCGCCGCCGCCAACGGGCTGGAACCGAGATTGCCGATCTGCACGTCGCCCGAAGCAATGGCTGTCACAACTTCCGGGCCGCTGTTGAAACGACGCCAGTCGATCTTCTCGCCAATGGTTTTCTCGTAGACACCGTCAGCCTGCGGGACTTTGCTCGGGTCGATACCGGTTTGGTAGCCAACGGTGAGGTTGGCTGCCTGTGCGGAAAAAGAAAATATCGCCGATACACAAACTGTAACAAATTGACTCGATAGTGCGCGTTTGGCCATGATGGCGTCGCCTTTTGGATAGGGTTTGACGTGATTTGAATACGCCAAAGCTAATCGATCTAAAAAAAGGCTAACAAATACCATTTAGGAATGAGCTTAGTAGCCGATATCCTGTATCCCGCTGCAGGTGGCCATTAATGGGCCATATACTCGAATGGTATTAAAAAGAATTAAATAATTCTTTTTTTGGTTAACGGGAAATCAGTAATCTGCAGGGACCAAATCACTGCGATTAGACCTTGGTCGTAGACATACATAGTTACGATTGACTTGTCGGTCACGGTCTGGCGCTAATCGCGCATCTTAGGATCCAGGGCAATAGACCCGGGACCAGGAACACAAAAATTAGAAACGAGAGGAGCTTTACATGAACAAGTCCACCTTGGCCCTGGCTGTGGCCGTAGGGGTTTTGGCGCAGCAGGCAGGCGCCGCCGGTTTCATCGAAGACAGCAAGGCAACTCTGGGGCTGCGTAACTTCTACATCAACACCGACAACCGCGACGGCACTGGCCCGAACAAGAACGAAGAGTGGGGCCAAGGCTTCGATCTGCGTTTCATCTCCGGCTACACCCAAGGCACCGTCGGCTTCGGTATCGACGCCATCGGCCTGCTGGGCGTGCGTCTGGATTCGGGCGGCGGCACCAACGGCAACAGCGGTACCGCTTACGGCGGCACTGTGTTCCCGAGCGAATCCAACGGTAAAGCCGTGGACAACTTCTCCAGCCTGGGTCTGACTGCCAAAGCCAAGATCTCCCAGACTGAACTGAAGCTCGGCACTCTGCAGCCGAAGAACCCGGTAATCGTCACCAACGACGGTCGTCTGCTGCCACAAACCTGGCAGGGTGGCCAGATCACTTCCGGCGAAATCAAGGACCTGACTCTGGTCGGCGGTCAGATCGAAGCTGTGAAAGGTCGTAACTCCAGCAACAACGAAAACCTGTCCATCAGCGGTGCAAACACCCGTGGTACCGGTTTCCGTGACAGCAACAAGTTCATCTACGCCGGTGGTGACTACAAGATCACCAAAGACCTGACTGCCCAGTACTACTACGGCAACCTGGAAGACTTCTACAAGCAGCACTTCCTGGGTCTGGTTCACAACTGGGCAATCGGCCCGGGCGTATTGAAATCCGATTTCCGTTACTTCAACAGCTCCGATGACGGCAAAAACGGTACCGATCCAGCCTACTACAGCACCGGTAACTACACCGGCGTGCGTAACGGTCGCGGTGAAGTCGACAACAACCTGTACAGCGGCCTGTTCCTGTACACCGTTGAAGGCCACACCTTCGGTGGCGGTTACCAGGTTTCCAATGGCAGCAGCGACTTCCCTTGGCTGAACCAGGGCGACGGTTCGTCGAACTACACCATCACCGACATGCAGATCCAGAAGTTCGGTCGTGCCGGCGAAAAAACCTGGCAGGCTCGCTACTCGTATGACTTCGCTAAAGTTGGCGTACCTGGCCTGACCGCCGGTGTGGTTTACCTCAAAGGCGATTCGATCGATACCGTTGGCACCAACGGTCGTGAGAACGGTTCGAACAGCTCCGAGTGGGAACGCGACTTCACCATCGGTTACGTTGTACCGGAAGGTCCGTTCAAGAACGTCGGCCTGATGTGGAAAAACGCTGTATGGCGCACCGATCTGCCGAGCACCCGTTCGCAGGACGAAAACCGCCTGATCGTCAGCTACTCGATCCCGCTGCTGTAATAGCGCGTCTCGATTCGTTGATGTAAAAAAAGCCCCGTCCGGCATCGCGCCGGACGGGGCTTTTGCGTTTTCGAGTCAGGCTCACCCCCGTAAGCCCTCCCCGAAATTCCCCTCTTTACAGCAACTCAAGGCCTTCTCGAACCTTGCGGCCGATGTTCGTCGGGATGCCGCCGGGCGTCCAGTGAACAGATGTTTAATATTCATTTATGATCTAGATATCTATTTATTTATTCTTTTTCATGATGGCAAATCCCGAGCTACAGTTGAGTTCTCCAATACCTCATCAGGAGCAGCACCATGAGCCTCAGACTCGGCGACATCGCCCCCGACTTCGAACAGGATTCCAGCGCCGGCAAGATTCGTTTTCACGAGTGGCTGGGCGATAGCTGGGGCGTGCTGTTCTCCCACCCGGCAGACTTCACCCCGGTGTGCACCACCGAACTGGGCTTCACCGCCAAACTCAAAGATGAATTTTCCAAGCGCGGCGTCAAAGCCATCGCCTTGTCGGTCGACCCGGTGGATTCGCACCACAAGTGGATCGAAGACATCAACGAAACCCAGAACACCATCGTCAACTTCCCGATCCTGGCCGATGCCGATCGCAAGGTTTCGGATCTGTATGACCTGATCCACCCGAACGCCAATGACACGCTGACCGTGCGTTCGCTGTTCGTCATCGATCCGAACAAGAAGGTTCGCCTGACCATTACTTACCCGGCGAGCACCGGGCGTAATTTCCACGAGATTCTGCGGGTGATCGATTCGCTGCAGCTCACCGACAACTACAAGGTGGCTACACCGGCCAACTGGCAGGACGGTGAAGAGGTGGTGATTGTGCCTTCGCTCAAGGATGAAGATGAGATCAAGCAGCGCTTTCCGAAGGGCTATCGCGCGGTGAAACCGTACCTGCGCCTGACGCCACAGCCGAATAAGTGATCTCACCGGGCAGATCGTTCCCACGTCGAGGCGTCGAACCGTCCGCGTGGGAATGCCGCCCGTGACGCTCCGCGTCACAGTGGACGCGGAGCGTCCATGGATTCATTCCCACGCAGAGCGTGGGAACGATCAGTGGTAGCTACTAAGCAGGGGATTTCAGGCCGTTTCGACGGCCTTTTTTTTCGCCTGAAACAACGCAGACCTTATATCTCCAAAAAGCATAACCAAATGAATAAATATGATTTATGGATATATAAATCAGCTGGTAAGGTCACTCCCATCGAAGCGAGATCGCAACCCGCGAATCGCCTGTAATGCTTAAGGAATTGTCTCAATGCTGGTCGTCTCACTCGGTGGCAGTCCCAGCCTGCGCTCCCGTTCCGGGGTGCTGCTGGAACGCTCGCAACGCTGGTTGCAGGCGCAAGGCGTGGAAGTGGTGAGTTATCAGATTCGGGATTTCCCGGCCGAAGATCTGCTCCACGCCCGCTTCGACAGCCCGAAGGTGCTCGACCTGCTGCAACAGATTGAAAACGCCGACGGCCTGTTGATCGCCACACCTGTTTACAAAGCGTCGTTCTCCGGCGCATTGAAAACGCTGCTGGATCTGCTGCCCGAGCGCGCCCTGAATCACAAGATTGTCTTGCCGATGGCCACCGGCGGCAGCATCGCCCACATGCTGGTGGTCGATTACGCCCTCAAGCCTGTGCTGTCGGCGTTGAAAGCCCAGGAAATGCTCCAGGGGATTTTCGCCGAGGACAGCCAGATTGCGTACGGCGAAGGCAGTGCCGCAGCACAACTGGCACCAGCGCTGGAGCAGCGTCTGCATGAAGCGCTGGACCAGTTTGTCGGCGCCATGGCCCGCCGGCCGAAACCGCTGGAGCCGGGTCTGTTGAACGAACGTTTGTTGAGTGCTCGCTGGAGCATTTAAGCCTCACCCGCATTTGATGTACTTCACCTTACTCAGCCGCTAACGGTTAAGCAGGTGCAGCCAAAACCCAACAGCAAAAAGGAGAGCGCTATGCGCACTGTATTTTTGCGTCGTGGTCTGGTCGCTCTGTTTGCTGCGGCTGTCACCTTCGGCGCCATCACTCAAGCTCAAGCCGAGACCCTTCGGATCGGTTACCAGAAGTACGGCACGCTGGTGCTGCTCAAAGCCAAGGGTACTTTGGAAAAACGTCTTGCCGCTCAAGGCGTCGACGTGCAATGGACTGAATTCCCCGGCGGCCCGCAACTTCTTGAAGGCCTGAACGTCGGCTCGATCGACTTCGGTGTCACCGGCGAAACTCCACCGGTGTTCGCTCAGGCTGCTGGCGCCGATCTGCTTTACGTCGCCTACGAACCGCCAGCGCCAAACAGCGAAGCGATCCTCGTGCCGAAAGACTCGCCGATCAAATCGGTGGCCGATCTCAAAGGCAAGAAAGTCGCCCTGAACAAAGGCTCCAACGTCCACTACCTGCTGGTGCGTGCGCTGGAAGACGCCGGACTCAAATACAGCGACATCCAAACCGTATTCCTGCCGCCCGCCGATGCTCGCGCTGCGTTCGAACGTGGCAGCGTCGACGCCTGGGTTATCTGGGATCCGTACCAGGCCGCCGCCGAGAAACAACTGCAAGCGCACACCCTGCGCGACGGCAAAGGCATCGTCGACAACCATCAGTTCTATCTCGCGACCAAGCCTTACGCAGAGAAAAATCCTCAGGTGATCAAGACTCTCGTGGAAGAAGTGCGTGCGGTCGGCGAGTGGTCGAAAGCCAATCCTGAAGACGTGACCCAGCAAGTCGCGCCACTGCTCGGCCTGCCGGCGGACATCACCCTGACCTCGGTGAAACGCCAGGGCTACGGCGCGCTGTTCCTGACCCCGGAAGTGGTCGCCGCGCAGCAGAAAATCGCTGACACGTTCTTCCAGCTCAAGCTGATTCCCAAGCCGCTGAGCATCAAGGATGTGATCTGGACACCACCGGCCGCTGTGGCCCAAAGCTCGGCCACCCAAGCCCAGTAACTCGAATTCCTAAGGAGACCACTCCATGAGCCTCAATATCTTCTGGTTCCTGCCTACCCACGGCGACGGCCATTACCTTGGCACCGCCGAAGGCGCTCGCGCCGTCGACCACGGTTATCTGCAACAGGTCGCGCAAGCGGCGGATCGTCTGGGTTTCGGCGGCGTGCTGATTCCGACCGGCCGTTCCTGTGAAGACTCGTGGCTGGTGGCCGCGTCGCTGATCCCGGTGACCCAGCGCCTGAAATTCCTCGTTGCCCTGCGCCCCGGGATCATTTCCCCGACGGTGGCAGCGCGGCAGGCAGCCACGCTGGATCGTCTGTCTGGCGGGCGTGCGCTGTTCAACCTGGTGACTGGCGGTGACCCGGAAGAATTGGCCGGTGACGGTTTGTTTCTCAGCCACGAAGAGCGTTATCAGGCCTCGGTGGAATTCACCCGCATCTGGCGTCGTGTGCTCGAAGGCGAAACCGTCGATTACGACGGTCAGCACATCAGCGTGAAGGGCGCGAAATTGCTCTATCCGCCGATCCAGCAGCCGCGTCCGCCGTTGTACTTCGGTGGTTCCTCGGAAGCGGCGCAAGATCTGGCCGCCGAACAAGTGGAAATGGTCCTGACCTGGGGCGAGCCGCCAGCCGCGGTGGCCGAGAAGATTGCACAAGTGCGCGCCAAAGCCGCCAAGCTCGGCCGCACCGTGCGCTTCGGTATTCGACTGCACGTGATCGTTCGCGAAACCAACGCTGAAGCGTGGCAAGCGGCGGATCGGCTGATCTCGCACCTGGACGACGACACCATCGCTCGCGCTCAAGCCTCGCTGGCGCGTTTCGATTCGGTCGGCCAGCAACGCATGGCCGCGCTGCACGGTGGCAGCCGCGACAACCTCGAAGTCAGCCCGAACCTGTGGGCCGGTGTTGGCCTGGTACGCGGCGGTGCCGGTACGGCGCTGGTTGGCGATGGCCCGACCGTGGCAGCGCGCGTGAAGGAATACGCCGATCTTGGCATCGACACCTTCATCTTCTCCGGTTATCCACACCTCGAAGAATCGTATCGCGTCGCCGAACTGCTGTTCCCGCACCTCGACATCGAGCGTCCGGAACTGCCGAAAAGCGCCGGTTATGTCAGCCCGTTCGGCGAGATGGTTGCCAACGACATTCTTCCCAAAGCCGCGTCGCAGAGCTGAGGCGCGCCATGAAGAAAATCATCCACAGCCTCGCGCCTTGGGCGTTGCCGGTATTGTTGCTGGCGGTGTGGCAGTTGTCGGTGTCGGCGGGTTGGTTGTCGACACGGATTCTGCCGGCACCGGTGGCGGTGATCGAAGCCGGCGTGAGCCTGGTGCGCAGCGGTGAAATCTGGACGCACTTGGCGATCAGCGGCTGGCGCGCGGCACTCGGTTTCACCATCGGCGGCAGCATCGGTCTGGTCCTGGGTTTCATCACCGGCCTGTCGAAATGGGGCGAACGCCTGCTCGACAGCTCGGTGCAGATGATCCGCAACGTGCCGCACCTGGCGCTGATTCCGTTGGTGATCCTGTGGTTCGGCATCGACGAGTCGGCGAAGATTTTTCTGGTGGCGTTGGGCACGCTGTTCCCGATTTACCTCAACACCTATCACGGCATCCGCAACGTCGATCCGGCGTTGGTGGAGATGGCGCGCAGTTATGGCCTGAGCGGTTTCAGCCTGTTCTGGCAGGTGATTCTGCCGGGCGCGCTGCCTTCGATTCTGGTTGGCGTGCGTTTTGCCCTGGGCTTTATGTGGCTGACGCTGATCGTCGCTGAAACCATTTCCGCCAGCTCCGGCATCGGCTATCTGGCGATGAACGCCCGGGAGTTTTTGCAGACCGACGTGGTGGTGCTGGCGATCCTGCTTTACGCGGTGCTCGGCAAACTCGCCGACCTTGCGGCCCGTGGACTTGAACGTGTGTGGCTGCGCTGGCACCCGGCGTATCAGGTTGCCAAAGGAGGTGCGGCATGACCGCTCAACAACCTCCACGCCTGCTGCGCGGGATACCGCTGGCCGTGCGCAACCTGCAGAAAACCTTCGGCGCGCGGCAAGTGCTGCGTGACATCGATCTGCACATTCCGGCGGGGCAATTCGTCGCTGTGGTCGGGCGCAGTGGTTGCGGCAAAAGTACTTTGCTGCGCTTGCTCGCCGGCCTCGATCAACCGACTGGCGGCGACTTGCTGGCCGGTTCTGCGCCGCTCAGCGATGCGCGGGAAGACACCCGATTGATGTTCCAGGAAGCGCGTCTGCTGCCGTGGAAGAAGATCATTGACAACGTCGGCCTCGGCCTTAAAGGCAACTGGCGTCCCAAGGCGCTCGAGGCGCTGGACGCGGTGGGGCTGGCAGATCGCGCCAATGAGTGGCCGGCGGCGTTGTCCGGCGGGCAGAAGCAGCGCGTTGCACTGGCACGCGCACTGATCCATCAGCCGCGTCTGCTGTTGCTCGACGAACCGCTCGGTGCGCTGGATGCGCTGACCCGGATTGAAATGCAGCAATTGATCGAACGTCTCTGGCAGCAACACGGCTTCACCGTGCTGCTGGTGACCCACGACGTCAGCGAAGCGGTGGCGATTGCCGACCGGGTGATTCTGATCGAGGACGGCGAAGTCGGCCTTGATCTGCATGTGGAACTGCCGCGCCCACGGGTACGTGGTTCGCATCGTCTTGCAGCGCTGGAAACCGAAGTGCTTAACCGTGTTCTTTCCCTGCCCGGCGAACCGCCGGCGCCGGAACCTGTTTCACCACTGCCTACGCAACTGCGTTGGGCTCAATAACTCAAGCAAACGACAGGAATCATTGCCATGACTATCAAAGCCATCAACGTCCGTAACCAGTTCAAAGGCTCGATCAAGGAAATCGTCCTCGGTGACGTGCTGTCGGAAATCGACGTGCAGACCGCTTCGGGCATTGTCACTTCGGTGATCACCACCCGCTCGGTCAAGGAGCTGGAACTGGTGGTCGGCAGCGAAGTGATCGCCTTTGTGAAATCCACCGAGGTGTCGATCGCCAAGTTGTAAGCCGGTGAGTAAAAAACAACCCCGGAGGGCGTGAGCCCTGCGGGGTTTTTTGTGATCGTTCCCACGCTCCGCGTGGGAATGCCTCTAGGGACGCTCCGCGTCCAGTGACGCGGAGCGTCACGGGCTGCATTCCCACGCAGAGCGTGGGAACGATCATGGCTCAGCGCTTGGGTAGATACGGCGGCAGATACAGCCCAATGTAGGCATCAAACACGCGCATCCCTTCCTCGGCCATGCGCGGCGTGATCTGCCCATGCTGCTGCACCGAACGCGCATAAACCCGGTCACCCAGCTCCATCGCCAAGGCAAACACATCGACATCCTCCGGCAGCCTCGGCAACTCGAAGTGATGATCGAACAACTTGTGCATCAGGTCGCCCAGCTCAATGTCATGCTGGCGGTCAGCCTGAGTGACTTCGGTCAGACCATGCTGCGCGAGGATCAACTGCCGTGCGGCGGCGTCTTCGTCGTAGATCTCCAGCATCCGTTGTTCGACCAATCGCGACAGGTCGCGCCAGTCACGCAGGGCTTCATGATCGATCGGCGCTTGCAGGCAGGCGCGAAATGCGGCGTGGACATCCGCCGTCAGCGCTTCGAGCAATGCCGGGACGCTGGCGAAAAAGTGGTACACGGAGGAGGGTGGAATCTGCGCGCGCTCGGCGACGCTGTAGATCGACAGACTCGCCACACCCTCAGCGGCCAGCAATGTACGCGCGGCGTCGAGTATTGAATCGATGCGCGCCTGGCTGCGGGCACGGGGTTTGCGGACGGGGGCGGGTCGCGTCATGGAAGTCTCCTGCGGGGCAGCGGGCATTGTACGAGCCGGCTCTTGTGTTGTCTTGTCGACCGCCATCGCTGGCAAGCCAGCTCCCACAGTGATCTTCAGTGAACCGGGATTTATGTGCGCAGAAAATCCCTGTGGGAGCTGGCTTGCCCGCGATCCGCCGCAGGCGGCCATAAAAAAACGCCGTTGGCTGAATCAGCCAACGGCGTTTTTCCTGAAGCTGCAATCCGCTTAAACGGTATGCAGATACCAGTTGTACTCAAGGTCGGAGATGGAGTGTTCAAACTCCTCCAGCTCGCTTTCCTTGCAGGCGACGAAGATATCGATGTACTTCGGATCGATGTACTTGGCCATCACCTCGCTGTCGTCCAGCTCGCGCAAAGCATCGCGCAGGTTGTTCGGCAGGCTTTGCTCGTTCTGCTCGTAGCTGTTGCCTTCGACAGGCGCGCCCGGCTCGATCTTGTTGGTCAGACCGTGGTGCACGCCGGCCAGTACCGAAGCCATCAGCAGGTACGGGTTGGCGTCGGCACCGGCCACGCGGTGTTCGATACGCACGGCATCGGACGAGCCGGTCGGTACGCGAATCGCCACGGTGCGGTTGTCCAGGCCCCAGCACGGCGAGTTCGGCACGTAGAACTGTGCGCCGAAACGACGGTAGGAGTTGACGTTCGGGCAGAGGAAAGCCATCTGCGCGGGCAGGGTCTCGAGCACACCGCCGATCGCGTGACGCAGCGCGGCGTTCTGCTCGGGATCCTCGCTGGCAAAAATGTTTTTGCCTTCTTTATCCAGAATCGAAATGTGTACGTGCAGACCATTACCTGCCTGGCCCGGGTACGGCTTGGCCATGAAGGTGGTGTCCATCTCATGGTCGTAAGCGATGTTCTTGATCAGACGCTTGAGCAGTACCGCGTAGTCGCACGCCTTGATCGGGTCAGCGACGTGGTGCAGGTTCACTTCGAACTGCGCCGGGGCACTTTCCTTGACGATGGCGTCGGCCGGGATGCCTTGCTCTTTCGCGCCTTCCAGAATGTCCTGGAGGCAGTCGACGTATTCGTCGAGGTCGTCGATGAGATAGACCTGAGTCGAGTGCGGGCGTTTACCGGAGATTGGCGAGCGTGGCGGCTGAGGACGGCCGTTCACGTTTTCCTGGTCGATCAGGTAGAACTCAAGTTCGAAGGCCGCGCAGATGGTCAGGCCCAGCTCGTCAAACTTTGCAACAACTTGACGGAGCACTTCGCGCGGATCGGCGAAGAATGGGTCGCCTTCGAGTTCGTGCATGGTCATCAACAGTTGCGCGGTCGGGCGCTTCTGCCATGGCTCGTTGCACAGGGTATCGGGGATGGGATAGCAGATACGATCGGCGTCGCCGATGTCCAGGCCCAGGCCGGTGCTTTCCACCGTAGAGCCATTGATATCCAGAGCAAATAGAGAGGCCGGCAGGTTGATGCCTTTCTCGTAAACCTTGTGGAGGCTGGTGCGTTCAATGCGCTTGCCGCGCACCACACCATTCATATCCGCAATCAGAAGGTCAACGTACAGAACCTCAGGATGTTCCTTAAGGAACGCGTTCGCTTCGTTAAGCTGAACGGCACGCGGGGGTACCGACATGATGCAACACCTTTGTTGTTAAAAATATCAATCATTGATCTTTTCTGGTTTCAGTCAACCCGAACGGCCTGCCGAAGTCAAGCGAGGCCTTTTTTGCCCTAAAAAAGCGCTGCGAGGGCATTTATGGGGCACTTTCGGGCGTTTTTTTGTCCTTGGAAGACTGTGCACCCGCGGGCTTGAGCAGGCCGTGTTGTATTTTTTACGGGGGTGTTGTGTAAAAAAATGAACAAGGCTAAGCTCCGATCAAACCCATAACAGCAATAATACCGGGGTGCTTCATGTCTCGCCTGCCGTTAATCGGCATCACCGACTGCTCGCAACAGTCCGGTCTGCATGCTTATCACATCAGTGGCGACAAATCCGTCCGTAGCGCAGCCAGCATGGCTTGCCAGTTGCCGACGATGTTCCCGTCCATGGCCGTTCAAGCGCCAGCGTCCGATATTCTGGACGTACGGGAAAGCATCCTGTTTATGGCGTCCCCTTCCAATATAGATCGCTTTCACCCTCAAAGCCTGTGCCGCTTGCCCAACCGTGCTCGTGATTCTGCACGCCTTGAGTGTGCACAGGAAATGCAACGCCAGCGTAAAGGGCAGGTAAGCTCCTCTTTCATTGTCTATGCGCGGTGCCAGGCGTAAGCCGGCACTGCGCGAGCAAGCCCCCCTTTAACGCGACGCTCAAAGCGTCAAACTTTGCCTGACATCATGTCAGGAGACTCAGCCCAGAGGCATTTATGAGTAACAACCTCGACCAGCTCACCGATTGGTTGAAAGACCACAAGATCACAGAAGTCGAATGCATGATCGCCGACTTGACCGGTATCACCCGGGGCAAGATCTCGCCGACCAACAAGTTCATCGCCGAAAAAGGCATGCGCCTGCCCGAGAGCGTGCTGTTGCAGACCGTGACCGGCGACTACGTCGAAGACGACATCTATTACGAACTGCTCGACCCGGCCGACATCGACATGATCTGCCGCCCCGACCAGAACGCCGTGTACATGGTGCCGTGGGCCATCGAGCCGACTGCGCAAGTGATCCACGACACCTACGACAAGCAAGGCAACCCGATCGAGCTGTCGCCGCGCAACGTCCTCAAGAAAGTCCTCAAACTCTATGCCGACAAAGGCTGGCAGCCAATCGTGGCGCCGGAAATGGAGTTTTACCTGACCAAGCGCAGCGACGACCCTGACTATCCATTGCAGCCGCCAATCGGTCGCTCGGGCCGTCCGGAAATCGGTCGTCAGTCGTTCTCGATTGAAGCGGCGAACGAATTCGATCCGCTGTTCGAAGACGTCTACGACTGGTGCGAACTGCAGGAACTGGACCTCGACACGCTGATCCACGAAGACGGCACGGCGCAGATGGAAATCAACTTCCGTCACGGCGACGCGCTGTCGCTGGCCGACCAGATCCTGGTGTTCAAACGCACCATGCGCGAAGCCGCGCTCAAGCACGACGTGGCCGCGACCTTTATGGCCAAGCCGATGACCGGCGAGCCGGGCAGTGCGATGCACTTGCACCAGAGCATCATCGACATCGAGACCGGCAAAAACGTTTTCTCTAATGAAGACGGCACCATGAGCCAGCTGTTCCTGCACCACATCGGTGGTTTGCAGAAGCTGATTCCTGAGCTGTTGCCGTTGTTCGCGCCGAACGTCAACTCGTTCCGCCGCTTTCTGCCGGACACCTCGGCACCGGTGAACGTCGAGTGGGGCGAAGAAAACCGCACCGTCGGCCTGCGCGTACCGGATGCCGGCCCGCAGAACCGCCGTGTCGAGAACCGCCTGCCGGGCGCTGACGCTAACCCCTACCTGGCGATCGCCGCGAGCCTGCTCTGCGGTTACATCGGCATGGTCGAAGGCCTCAACCCGAGCGCGCCAGTGGTGGGTCGTGGTTATGAACGCCGCAACCTGCGCCTGCCGTTGACCATCGAAGACGCGCTGGAGCGCATGGAAAACAGCGCGACCATCGAGAAGTACCTGGGCAAAACCTTCATCACTGGCTACGTCGCGGTAAAACGGGCCGAGCATGAAAACTTCAAGCGCGTGATCAGTTCCTGGGAGCGTGAGTACCTGCTCTTCGCCGTCTGATACGCCAGGCGCGGCCCTCAAAAAACCGCGCCTTCACCGATAACAAGGAGAATTGGCATGACCAGCAACAACCCGCAAACCCGCGAGTGGCAAGCACTCAGCAATGATCACCACCTGGCCCCGTTCAGCGACTTCAAGCAGCTGAAAGAGAAAGGCCCGCGGATCATCACCAACGCCAAGGGCGTTTACCTGTGGGACAGCGAAGGCAACAAGATTCTCGACGGCATGGCCGGTCTGTGGTGTGTGGCCATCGGTTATGGTCGCGATGAGCTGGCCGACGCGGCCGCCAAACAGATGCGCGAACTGCCGTACTACAACCTGTTCTTCCAGACCGCGCACCCGCCGGCGCTGGAACTGGCCAAGTCGATTGCCGACGTCGCGCCAGAAGGCATGAACCACGTGTTCTTCACCGGTTCCGGCTCCGAAGGCAACGACACCATGCTGCGCATGGTTCGCCACTACTGGGCGATCAAGGGCCAGCCGGACAAAAAAGTCATCATCAGCCGCAAGAACGGTTATCACGGTTCGACCGTGGCCGGCGCGAGCCTCGGTGGCATGACGTATATGCACGAACAAGGCGACCTGCCGATCCCGGGCATCGTCCACATCGCGCAGCCGTACTGGTTCGCTGAAGGCGGCGATATGTCCCCGGAAGAATTCGGCATCTGGGCAGCCAATCAGCTGGAAGAAAAGATTCTCGAAGTCGGCGTGGACAACGTCGGTGCCTTTATTGCCGAGCCGATCCAGGGCGCCGGCGGCGTGATCATTCCGCCAGACACCTACTGGCCGCGCATCAAGGAAATCCTCGCCAAGTACGACATCCTGTTCGTCGCGGACGAAGTGATCTGCGGTTTCGGCCGTACCGGTGAGTGGTTCGGTAGCGATTTCTACGACCTCAAACCCGACATGATGACCATCGCCAAAGGCCTGACCTCCGGTTACATCCCGATGGGTGGCCTGATCGTGCGCGACACCGTTGTTGCGGTGCTCAACGAGGGCGGCGATTTCAACCACGGCTTCACCTACTCCGGTCACCCGGTGGCGGCAGCGGTGGGTCTGGAAAACATCCGCATTCTGCGCGACGAAAAAATTATCGAGAACGCGCACAACGAAACGGCACCGTATTTGCAGAAACGTCTGCGGGAACTGAACGATCACCCGTTGGTGGGTGAAGTTCGCGGGGTCGGTCTGTTGGGCGCGATCGAGCTGGTGCAGGACAAGGCCACGCGCAAGCGTTACGAAGGTAAGGGCGTCGGCATGATCTGCCGCCAGTTCTGCTTCGACAACGGCCTGATCATGCGCGCTGTGGGCGACACCATGATCATCGCGCCACCGCTGGTGATCAGCAAAGCGGAGATCGATGAGCTGGTTACAAAGGCACGCAAATGCCTGGATCTGACCCTCAGTGCGTTGCAGGGCTAAGTGCTAGGCTCTGAGCGAGGGAGCTGCGGCGCTCTCGCTCAAAGCTGTCAGAAAGGCTGGTCTTTTCTTGAAAGACCGCCCCGGATCTTGCCAGACTAGCCGCGGTTCCAGTTGCCCGGGTTCGGCCGCTGAACAAAGTGGTTCAAAAAAAGAAAATTTGGAGCATTACGCATGAAGGCATTAGGCAAAAAGCTTGCTGGCAAGACACTTCTCGCGCTGTCCGTGGCGGGCATGATGGCGGGTGCGGTTCAGGCGGACGACAAGGTGTTGCACGTCTACAACTGGTCGGACTACATCGCTCCGGACACCGTGGCCAAGTTCGAGAAAGAGTCGGGCATCAAAGTCGTCTACGACGTTTTCGACAGCAACGAAACCCTCGAAGCCAAACTGCTGGCGGGCAAATCCGGGTATGACGTGGTGGTGCCCTCCAACAACTTCCTGGCCAAGCAGATCAAGGCTGGCGTGTATCAGGAACTGGACAAGTCCAAGTTGCCGAACTGGAAGAACCTCGACGAAGACCTGCTCAAAGCGGTTGGCGATGCCAGCGACCAAGGCAACAAACACGCCTTCCCGTACATGTGGGGCTCGATCGGCATCGGCTACA
Organism: Pseudomonas sp. MYb2; assembly: GCF_002979955.1. Taxonomy (NCBI): domain Bacteria; kingdom Pseudomonadati; phylum Pseudomonadota; class Gammaproteobacteria; order Pseudomonadales; family Pseudomonadaceae; genus Pseudomonas; species Pseudomonas sp. MYb2. The sequence goes on along the minus strand of NZ_PCQC01000001.1, from coordinate 112,899 downwards.
ACCCGGAGAAGGTCAAGGCTGCACTGGGCATCGACAAGATCGATTCCTGGGACATCGTGTTCAAACCCGAGAATATCGAAAAACTCAAAAGCTGCGGCGTGAGCTTCCTCGACGCTCCGACCGAAATGATTCCGGCGGCCTTGCACTACCTGGGCAAGCCGACCAACAGCAAGGACAAGGCTGATCTGAAAGCCGCCGAAGACCTGTTCCTCAAGGTTCGCCCATCGGTTGCGTATTTCCACTCGTCCAAATACATCTCCGATCTGGCCAACGGCAACATCTGCGTCGCCGTCGGTTATTCGGGTGACCTGGAACAGTCCAAGACCCGCGCCAAGGAGGCCGGTGACAAGGTCAAACTGGCTTACACCATTCCGAAGGAAGGTGCCGGTACGTTCTATGACATGGTCGCCATTCCCAAGGATGCCGAAAACGTCGAAGCCGCTTACAAGTTCATGAACTATCTGCTGCAGCCGGAAGTGATGGCCGAGATCACCAACGCCGTACGTTTCCCGAACGGCAACAAGGCGGCAACGCCATTGGTGGACAAAGACATCACCAGCGATCCGAGCATTTACCCTTCGGCGGAAGTGAAGAAACAGCTGTATGCGATCAGCGATCAGGATGCAGCGACCTTGCGTCTGATCACTCGCAGTTGGACCAAGATCAAATCCGGCAAATAAGCCGTTTGAAGCCGCAACCGCTGGCCATCGTCTCCGTGACGATGGCCAGCGGGACAATTAAATGACAGAAAGTTTTGCTGGAACGGTTTTTCGAGGGTAAGTTGCGCGCCGGTTTTGTTGCCGGGCAGCCATGGCTGTCATGCAGCGCGGGGCAACTTGGGCCCAACTAATTTAGAGGACCTCCACTTGCCTATTTTTTCTTCTTTGCGCAAAGCCCTGCTGGCCACTGCCGGCCTGACGATTGCTGTCGGAGCCCAGGCCGCCGGTACGGTGCATATTTATAACTGGTCCGATTACATCGGCGAGACGACCCTGGCGGACTTCCAGAAAGCCACCGGAATCAAACCGGTCTATGACGTCTTCGATTCCAATGAAACCCTTGAAGGCAAGTTGCTGGCCGGGCGTACCGGTTACGACGTGGTCGTGCCGTCGAACCACTTCCTCGGCAAGCAGATCAAGGCGGGCGCGTTCCAGAAGCTCGACCGCTCGCAGCTGCCCAATTATTCCAATCTCGACCCGGCGCTGCTCAAGCGTCTGGAGCAGAACGATCCGGGCAACCTGTACGCCGTGCCGTACCTGTGGGGAACCAACGGCATCGGTTACAACGTCGATAAAGTGAAGGCCGTTTTGGGTGTCGACAAGATCGATTCGTGGGGCGTTTTGTTCGAGCCCGAGAACATCAAGAAGCTGCAAAGCTGTGGCGTGGCATTCCTCGATTCAGCGGATGAAATGATGCCGACCGTGCTCAACTATCTGGGCCTGAATGCCAACAGCACCAACCCCGAGGACTACGAAAAGGCCACTGACAAGTTGCTCGCGGTGCGTCCTTACGTGACCTACTTCCATTCCTCGAAATACATCGGTGATCTGGCCAACGGCGACATCTGCGTAGCCATCGGTTTCTCCGGCGATATCTTCCAGGCGAAGAACCGCGCAGCCGAAGCCAAGAAGGGCGTGAACATCGCCTACACGGTGCCGAAAGAGGGCGGCGCATTGTGGTTCGACATGCTGGCGATTCCGAAGGATTCGTCGAACGTGAAGGAGGCCCACGCCTTCATCAACTATCTGCTGAAACCTGAGGTGATCGCTCAGGTCAGTGATTACGTCGGTTATGCCAACCCCAACCCGGGTTCGGACAAGTTGATGGAACAATCCATCCGCACCGATGCGTCGGTGTATCCGCCGCAGGCCGTTATCGACAAGGCTTATGTGTCGACCGAGTTGCCACCGAACATTCAGCGCCTGATGACCCGCAGCTGGACCAAGGTCAAGTCGGGGATGTAAGGCACACACTATCCTGGGTTCGCCTTGCGGGGCGGACTGCATTGTTTTTATCTGGGAGTTTCGTAAATGGCAGTTGCCTCCGGCGCCTATAAGAAAGCCCTCGAGGGCGACCAGACACCGAAACAGGTGTTGGTCAAGATCGACCGGGTCACGAAGAAGTTCGACGAGACGATTGCCGTGGACGATGTGTCCCTGGAAATCAAGAAAGGCGAGATTTTCGCCTTGCTCGGCGGTTCGGGATCGGGCAAATCCACTCTGCTGCGGATGCTGGCAGGGTTCGAACGGCCCACGGAGGGGCGCATTTTCCTCGACGGCGTCGACATCACCGACATGCCGCCGTACGAACGACCGATCAACATGATGTTCCAGTCGTACGCCTTGTTCCCGCACATGACCGTGGCGCAGAACATCGCCTTCGGCCTCAAGCAGGACAAGATTCCGGCGTTTGAAGTCGATGCGCGAGTGGCCGAAATGCTCAAGCTGGTGCAGATGAGCCAGTACGCCAAGCGCAAGCCGCATCAACTGTCCGGTGGTCAGCGTCAGCGTGTGGCACTGGCGCGTTCGCTGGCCAAGCGGCCGAAGCTGCTGCTGCTCGACGAACCGATGGGCGCACTCGACAAGAAACTGCGTTCGCAGATGCAGCTGGAACTGGTGGAAATCATCGAGCGCGTGGGGGTGACCTGCGTGATGGTGACCCACGACCAGGAAGAGGCCATGACCATGGCCGAGCGCATCGCGATCATGCACCTGGGCTGGATCGCCCAGATCGGCAGCCCGATCGACATCTACGAAACCCCGACCAGCCGTCTGGTCTGCGAATTCATCGGCAACGTCAACATCTTCGAAGGCGAAGTGATCGACGACGCCGAAGGCCACGCGACCATCACCTGCAAGGACCTCGACCGGCAGATCTACGTCGGCCACGGCATCAGCACCTCGGTGCAGGACAAGTCCGTAACCTACGCGATCCGTCCGGAGAAGCTGCTGGTCACCGCCGACCAACCGACCTGCGAATACAACTGGTCGAGCGGCAAGGTCCACGACATCGCCTACCTCGGCGGTCACTCGGTGTTCTACGTCGAATTGCCGAGCGGCAAACTGGTGCAGTCGTTCGTGGCCAATGCCGAGCGCCGTGGCGCGCGTCCGACCTGGGGTGATCAGGTTTACGTGTGGTGGGAAGACGACAGCGGCGTGGTACTTCGCTCATGAACATGCGCAAATTCAAACGCCGCATCAACCGAATAATCCCCAATGGCCGCCAACTGGTCATCGGGGTCCCGTTCATCTGGCTGTTCCTGTTCTTCATGCTGCCGTTCTTCATCGTCCTGAAGATCAGCTTCGCCGAAGCCGACGTGGCCATCCCGCCGTACACCGAGATCTACACGTACGCCGAGCAGAAGCTGCAACTGCTGCTGAACCTGGGCAACTACGCGATGCTGGCGGGCGACGAGTTGTACATCGCCGCTTACCTCGGCTCGCTGAAGATGGCGCTGATCAGCACCATCCTCTGCCTGCTGATCGGCTACCCGATGGCCTACGCCATCGCCACTGCCCGTAAAGAGATGCAAACGGTGCTGGTGCTGCTGATCATGATGCCGACCTGGACCGCGATCCTGATCCGCGTTTACGCGTGGATGGGCATACTCAGCAACAACGGTCTGCTCAACGGTTTCCTGATGAGCATGGGCTTCATTGACGAGCCGCTGCAGATCCTCAACACCAACCTCGCGGTATACATCGGCGTCGTCTACTCGTATCTGCCGTTCATGATTCTGCCGCTGTACGCCAACCTGGTGAAGCACGATCAAAGCTTGCTGGAAGCCGCTTCCGACCTTGGTTCAAGCACCTTCAACAGCTTCTGGAAAATCACCATTCCGCTGTCCAAGAACGGGATCATTGCCGGCTGCATGCTGGTGTTCATCCCGGTGGTCGGCGAGTTCGTGATCCCGGAACTGCTCGGCGGTCCGGAAACCCTGATGATCGGTAAAGTGCTCTGGCAAGAGTTCTTCAACAACCGTGACTGGCCGGTGGCGTCCGCGCTGGCGGTGGTGATGCTGGCGATCCTGATCGTGCCGATCATTCTGTTCAACCGCAGTCAGGCCAAGGAAATGGAGGGTAAAGAATGAAGCGCATCCGTTTCTCCAGCCTGATGCTGGTCATCGGTCTGTTGTTCATCTACCTGCCGATGCTGATCCTGGTGATCTACTCGTTCAACGCCTCCAAACTGGTAACGGTGTGGGGCGGCTGGTCGATCAAGTGGTACGTCGGCCTGCTCGACAACACCCAACTGATGGGCTCGGTGCTGCGCTCGCTGGAAATTGCCTGCTACACCGCGGTTGCCGCGGTGGCGCTGGGCACACTGGCAGCGTTCGTACTGACGCGCATCACGCGCTTCAAGGGCCGCACGCTGTTCGGCGGCCTGGTGACAGCGCCGTTGGTGATGCCGGAAGTGATCACCGGTCTGTCGCTGTTGCTGTTGTTCGTGGCCATGGCGCAGATGATCGGCTGGCCGCAGGAACGCGGCATCGTCACCATCTGGATCGCTCACACGACGTTCTGTGCGGCGTATGTGGCGGTGGTAGTCTCCGCCCGCCTGCGTGAACTGGACCTGTCGATCGAAGAAGCGGCGATGGATCTGGGTGCACGGCCGTGGAAGGTGTTCTTCCTGATCACCATCCCGATGATCGCGCCATCACTGGCGGCGGGCGGCATGATGTCCTTCGCGCTGTCGCTGGATGACCTGGTGCTGGCGAGCTTCGTTTCCGGCCCGGGTTCGACGACCCTGCCAATGGAAGTGTTCTCGGCGGTGCGCCTGGGCGTGAAGCCGGAGATCAACGCCGTGGCGAGTCTGATTCTGCTGGCGGTATCGATCGTGACTTTCATGGTCTGGTTCTTCAGCCGCCGTGCCGAAGAAGCCCGCAAGAAAGCCATCCAGCAAGCCATCGAAGAAAGCGCAGCCGATTCGTGGAAGCAGCCGGACGTGCGCCGGGCGCCAAGCCCGGAAGCCGCGTAAGCACTAATGGGTTGGCCTCATTCTCGAGGGCAACCCAATTCCAAATGTAGGAGTGAGCCTGCTCGCGATAGCGGTGTATCAGCCAGGGATTTTTCAGCTGAAACACCGCTATCGCGAGCAGGCTCACTCCTACAATGGGATTTACGCAGTCCAGGGTGATTGGCGGATGACCTCGACAAAGTTCATCGGCTTGAAACCCGGCTGCTGATCCTTCAGCACATCGGTCTTCACATTGCCAAACGTGGTCTGCGGACGATGCCGCAAGCCATCGGCAAACGCGCAGATGATGCATTCCTTGAAACCTTCCCCACGCGGGTGCGCATGCACCACCGCCTCACGCTGCACGGTGCTGAAGGCTGCGTAATCCATACCCAGCACGTCCATTTCCACACCAGCGGTCACCAGCGCCACCGTTGGACGCAGATGCTTGGGCACGCCCGGCGTGGTGTGCAGGGCAATCGACAGCCAGACCTGCTCGATGTCGTCATCGCTCAACCCGTACGGTTTGAGAAACGCCGCCGCTGCGTTAGCACCGTCCACCTCAAAACGCTCGTCATCGCTGCGATGACCTTCGACCAGACCGAGGTCATGGAACATCGCGCCGACGTAAAGCAGCTCCGGATCGTAGGCCAGTTGCTGGCGCTCACCGCTCAGCGCGCCGAACAAAAACACCCGGCGCGAATGGTGAAAAAGCAGGTCGGATTCGATGTCGCGGATGTACTCGGTGGTGGCGCGGGCGAGGGCGCTGTCGGGGATTTTGATGCCGGCGATGGTTGTGCTCATGGTGCTTTCCTTTCTGAAAGCGCCGTCGTGGCGCTGATGGGGAAAGTCTGTTCCCGACGCTGAAAGCGAACAATCGGCGCATGGCTGCGATCCTTGCCAATCCACCTGCAAATCGTGCCAAGCTAAAAGATCGCCGCCTGCGGCAGCTCCTACAGAAGCCCGCATTCCCCTGTAGGAGCTGCCGCAGGCGGCGATCTTTTGCTCTTGAAAGGGAATCCACAGTCATGACTAAAACCGTCGCCATCGTTGTGTTCGCCGGAGTGCAGTCACTGGATGTCAGCGGCCCGATGGATGTGTTCGCCGAGGCCAACCGCTTCCTGGCGGCCGAGGATCACTATCGGCTCGAAGTGATCGGCGTGGAGCACGGCTCGATGGCCTGTTCCAACGGTTTGAGCCTGAATGCCCATCGCCACTTCAGCGAAGCCCTCGAGGCCTACGACCTGTTGCTGGTCGCTGGCGGCCCGCAACTGCCATTCATGGATTTTGGCGCGACATTTGATGATTGGCTGCGCGGGGCGTGTTCACGGGCGCAGCGCTACGGTTCGATCTGCAACGGCGCGTTCATGTTGGCGCGGGCCGGATTGTTGGAGGGGCGCACCGTCACCACGCACTGGAACGACGCCGAGGCGCTGGCGCAGTTGTGTCCGACCACGCAGGTCGAAGCGGATCGCTTGTATGTCGAGGACGGCGCGCTCTATACCTCGGCGGGGGTGACGGCGGGGATCGATCTGTCGTTGTATTTGCTGGCGCGGGATCACGGCGCTGAAGTGGCGCTGAGCGTGGCCAAGCGACTGGTGGTGTTCACCCAGCGCTCTGGTGGCCAGTCGCAGTTCAGTCCGTTCCTGACGCCGCATGCAGAGCCGACGTCGGCGGTGGCGATGGTGCAGTTGTATGTGCTGGCCAATCTCACTGGCGATCTGACGATTGCCGATCTGGCCAATGCGGCGAACATGAGTGCGCGCAATTTCTCCCGAGTGTTTGCCCGGGAAGCCAAAGTCACCCCGGCGGAGTTTGTCGAGCGGGCGCGGGTGGATGCGGCGCGGGTGATGCTGGAAAGCACCGCGGCGCCGTTGAAGACGGTGGCGTATCAGTGCGGGTTTCGCGATGCGCAGCATATGCGCGGGGTGTTTAACCGAAGGTTAGGCGTGACGCCGCAGCAGTTTCGGCTGAATTTTGCGGTGGTGCTTTAAACCTCACCCTCACCCCAGCCCTCCCGAAACGTCGGACCGCCCAGAGGGAGAGGGGGCCGAGACGGGGATATTGAGGAGATACGCCGACGTGAAATTGCTGTGCCGAATCCATAATCGACACCGCTCTTTCAGGTCGATGTATGACAAAAGACACCTCGGTCAGTCCCCTCTACCTCTGGGAGAGGGCTAGGGTGAGGGGCTTTTAAGGTGCCCGCGCCGGCAACAGCTTCAACGTACTGCGCGTATTCGCCGTCACCTCTTCCTCACTGAAATGCGCCTGCACATACATCCCGTCGACATACGCCTCAGCCTGATCGTCATAGTGGCTATCAAACGGCACACCACTCTGCCCAACCGGGTTTATCGTCAACCCATGCGCCGGATCGGCAAAATCCACCAAGCGCCGCGTCGACGGCCCGTAAGTCACCGGCCATGGCGCCGGGCCGATCTTCGCCGACAGATTGTTCGGCACTTCATGACTGCCCGGCGCCGCAAACGGCCCGACGTTGAATATTCGATCCAGCGGCTTCTGCTGCCCCAACGGATGGCCATGGGTCAATGTGTGCGCCGTGCCCCATTTCCACTCGGCAGTGTTGTCGCCGAGGGTCAGCTTCAAATGCTGCATGCTCGCCTGCCACGCCGTGCGCACAACATCGGCACGGGTCTCCTTGTTCGGTGTGCTGCGGTTATCCCACCACGGCGAATCGGCATTCGCCGCCAGCCTCGGCAGCGCCGCATCGATCACCCGCGTCGACAGCAAAGTGTCGAAGAAATCATTGCCCAGCTCATCACGCATCGCCGCATCGGTGAGGTCGTAGAGGAACTGGTTGAACACCGTTGCATTGACCGAATCCAGCGGATAGTCGCCCGGCCACTGCGCCAGTTGCTCGACCAGTTTCAACTGTGCCGGATCGCTGACCACCTCACGCAACACCGGCAATAGCGGCACCAACAGGCGCGGGCCGTAACCGGTGGCGGTGCCCAGTTGCAATTTCTGGTTGGCCTCGTTGGTCCACTTCAGGCTCTTGTCGCTGAGCTGGCGATCGAGCTGTTGACCGCGATCGGCGAGGTTGTAGTAGCCGGGAATCTCCATGCCGGTCGGTGACAGCGGCTGGAAGTTGGCCGAAACGATGTAGCCGCGCGCCGGGTTCTCTTCCTGCGGATTGGCGCTGAACGGGTAGAAACCGTCCTTGTCTGCCTGATTGCTGCTGCCATCGAGAATGAATTCTGGTCTGACCCCGGCCGGGCGCTTGGGCAGCAATGCCGAGGCCCACCAGGCGATATCACCCTTGGCGTTGGCGTAAACCAGATTCAGCCCCGGTGCCTGCACTTTCGCCGCTGCGGTGCGAGCCTTGGCCAAGGTGTCGGCGCGGTTGAGCTGGTAGAAGCCTTCGAGGATCGGGTTTGGCGTTTCGAGGAAGGCCCACCACATCGCAATCGGGGTTTTGCCGGCGGCCGTGCCGAGCGCATCGTTGACGATCGGCCCGTGAGGCGATTGACGCAGGGTGAGGGTCACCGGCGCCTGGCCCTTCACGTTGATCTGCTGCTGCGTGACGAGCATGTCGATCCACTGGCCGCGATACCAGACCTGATTCGGGTTATCCGGGTTGACCTTCTCGGCGATCAGATCCAGATCGTCGTTCTGGAACATGGTCAGGCTCCAGCCGAAATCGAGGTTGTGCCCCAGAAACGCAAACGGCACCAGCGCCTGATGATGGCCGTACAGCTCAAAACCCGGCGCCGACAACTGCGCCTCGTACCACACCGACGGCACTGAGAAACGAATGTGCGGGTCACCGGCCAGCAGCGGTTTGCCGCTCTGGCTGCGACTGCCCGAGATCACCCAGGCGTTGCTGCCTTCGAACTGCGGCAAGCCGTTGTCGATCAGTGCCTGTTCGCTGAGGCGAGCAAGGGCGTTGAGGTCTTTCCAGTCGCCGGCGGCGAGCGCTGGCACCTGCTTGGCATGACCGTTGACCAGCACGCCCTTGGGCTGCCAGTCGAGATCGAAGACGGTGAGGTAATCGGCGCCCAACTGATCGCGCACGTAGGTCAGCAACGGTTCGGTGCGAAACGCGGCGGCAAAGCTGTAGGCCATGTAACCGGCGACACTGATGCTGTCTTCTGCCGTGAACGGTCTTTTGGGGATGCCCAGCACGTCGAACTCGATTGGCGCAGCGTGGGTGTCCTGATATTGGTTGATGCCATCCAGATAGGCTTGCAGGCCCTTCCACGCCGGCGACTGTTTATCGAGACTGGCAACGTAACTGGCGGCGCGCTCACGGATGCGCAGGCTGCGGAACAGTTTGTCGGTGTCGAGCAGTTTCGGCCCGAGCACTTCGGCCAGTTCGCCACGGGCCAGACGGCGCATCGCTTCCATCTGGAACAGCCGATCCTGGGCATGCACATAGCCGAGCGCGCGGTAGAGGTCGGTTTCGTTCTCGGCACGAATGTGCGGCACACCGCGTTCGTCGTAGCGCACGGTCACCGAACCCTGCAGGTTGCGTAGTTCGACCTGGCCCTGGCGCGTGGGTTGTTTGCTGTAGACATACCAGCCGACGCCGGCAAGCAGAACAACGATGAGCAAGCCAAGTACGGTGAACACGCGCTTCATGGTGACTCCTTGTGCAGGCGGGATTGCCGCCCGTCGGGCTGCAAACAATTAGCACAGACCTTCTGTGCCGTGCAGCGCTGTCCTTGAAAAGTCCGGAATGCCTTACTGAGTCTCAACCGGCCACGGGCAGTAACAACCGACTGCCAGGGTGTGCGTGGCGTTGACCGGGCGATCTTCCGTCAGGGCATTCAAAATCGGTTCGATAAAACTGTTGCTGGAATTGCAGGTCAGGCCTTCGCTGTACGGACCGAAGTAGGCCAGTTTGCCGCTGCGGTCCCAGATCGCCACGGCCGGGCTGGCGGGGACTTGCTCGGAGCCGGGCAATATCGTGATGGTTTTCAGACTGCTGAGGTTGGCCGGCAACTGCCCGTGGCTGCCAGTCTTTTGCACCGCGAAGAACTCGACACCCTTGGCGCCGAACTGCTCGACCATCTCGGTCAGATGCTGTTGGTTGCCGACATTGCACGGGCAGGCCGGGTCCCAGAAATGCACCAGACGGATCTTGCCGGGACCGGCGAGATTGTCCGGCAGGCGCAGCGGATCACCGGAAAATACCGCGGTGTGTTCGCTGAATGCGCGCAGGTAACGCCCCTGAAACCAGTCGTACGCGGCCCACAGCACCCCGGCGCAGATCAGCGCGAGCAGACTGGCAAACAGTGCGGTGCGGTAGGGCGAACGCATGGTTTTCGATCCCGAAAAGGTGGGCTAGCTTGCCATGTCTGCCACGACAGATGAATATCGCAGGCCGATAAAGTCTGTTTACCGTTTTGGAATTCCCGCATGCCTGCCACTTTCGACCCCGATCAAATCCGCGCCAGCCTCAAGCCATTGGCCGAGTGGCAGCCGTTGTCGGACGAGGCCAAGGCGTACCAGCAGTTTTATAAAACCGATTTTCCCCATCGCGATGTCTGGCGTGGCATGGGCCGTTTCGAGGTCGATGGTTATGAAGTAGTCAGCCATTGCTGGTGGCCGGAGAAGGTCAAGGCGACGCTGTTTCTGCTGCATGGTTATTACGATCACACCGGGCTCTACCGGCATGTGATCGAGTGGGCGCTGGATCAGGACTTTGCCGTGATCGCCTGCGATTTGCCGGGCCATGGTCTATCGAGCGGGCCGCGCGCGAGCATTCGCGACTTCTCGGAATATCAGGACGTTCTGCAAGCCTTGTTCACCGAGGCGCAATCGATCGCGCTGCCGCAGCCGTGGCATTTGTGCGGGCAGAGCACCGGCGGGGCGATTGTGGTCGATCATTTACTCAATCACGCGCAAAACAGTCCGGCGCAGGGGCAGGTGATTTTGCTCGCGCCGCTGGTGCGGCCACGGGCGTGGGGCTGGTCGCAACTGAGTTATTACCTGCTCAGGCCTTTTGTACGAGGTGTCACGCGACGCTTCAGCGAGAACTCCAACGATCCGGATTTTCTGCCGTTTCTGCAGACCGATCCGTTACAGCCGCGACGCTTGCCGACGAAATGGGTCGGTGCATTGTCGCGCTGGATCATCCGCGTCGAGCACGCGAAAAAAAGTCCGCGACGGCCACTGATCATTCAGGGGCAGGCGGACATGACGGTGGACTGGCAGCACAATTTGCAGGTGTTGAAGTGGAAGTTCGACCGGCCGCAGATTCTGCTACTGGCCGAGGCCCGGCATCATCTGGCGAATGAGACGGTGGAGATGCGTGAGGAGTATTTCGAGTTCTTGAGCAAGCGCATCAGGGGCCGGAATCTCTAGCGCTTGTGAGGGCCCCTTCGCGAGCAGGCTCACTCCTACATTTGGAATGCGTACCCCTGTAGGAGTGAGCCTGCTCGCGATAGCGGTCTAAGAGACGACGAAGATCATTGCCCGACCGCCAACCCCGCCCGAATCGCCGCCAACGCCGCCTGATAGTAGGCCTTGCCCTCAGCCGACTCGGCAAACGTCGCAAACTCTTCCAGCTCTTCATCCGACAGATCGCGATAGACATAGAGCAACGTGTTGTTCATGTCCGCGCCAATCTGATCCATCAAGCGCTGACGCTGACCGTTCAACATACCCTGCGCCTGACCACCGCCGAGCAGTCCCGGAATCATCGAGCTCAAGCTGTCTGCCGCGACGCCGGCAATCGCCAGGCTGACTTCGGCGCCGGCTTCACGGGCAGGTAATGCTTGAGCGAGGTGGCCGATGATCAGCAGACGGCTGTCGCTGACCTGCATCTTCGGCAGCCCTTTGGCGTTTTTCGCCAGTTGATCGCGACGGGTCGCGAGCAGTTCAGCGGCGACGATTTTTTTGCCCAGTGGCGATTGAAAGAAGGTCAGTGCCGGTTTCGGGTCGGCAAGCTTCTGCCGCAGTTGTGCTTCGGCGCGTTGATCCACGGCCTGCGGGGCGAAGCGCTGGTTACTATTGTTGACCAGCGCTTGAAAAACGGCGGGCGGCAGACTGTTCTGATAACGCTGCTGTGCAGCCGTCAGGGCGTCGTTGAAATGCGCGCGTTGTTCTGGCCAGCCGGCGACCTTGTACAGCTGATCGTGGCCGTCCGCCCAGGCGGGCAAAACGCAGAACATCAACAGTGAAAAAAGCAAACGGCGCATAGGGACTCCTGTCAGCAGCGGACTATTCTCCGTGCGGTGCCGGTACTTGTCGAGAATTCGTATCAAGCCGCCGCGTGGCTCTGTCGGATTTTTCGCCGGCGGCATACTATGCGCGCCATGCAAATATCCTCTGAACACCCGCTGCTGTTACGCATTGTCGACGACCTGGCCGAGCATGGCTGGTCGCAGCAGAACATCTTCCTGCCCGCCGGTTTGACCCGCGAGCTGGCCGCTGAGTGCCGTAAACGTGAGGCCGAAGGTGAGCTGGCGCCGGCAGCGGTTGGCCGTGGGCCGTTTTCAGAGATTCGCGAAGGAATTCGTGGCGACCATATTCAGTGGATCGACCCCGGTCAGGCCGAGTCCAGCGATCGTTACCTGAATCTGATGGAGAGCCTGCGCGAGGCGCTCAACCGGGGCTTGTTCCTCGGCCTCGAAGATTTTGAATGCCATTTCGCCCTGTATCCGCCCGGCGCGTTTTATCGCCGGCATGTCGACCGTTTTCGCGACGATGACAAGCGCATGGTCTCGGTGGTGGTCTACCTCAATGACGCGTGGCTGCCGGAGGACGGTGGTCAGTTGCGCATGTACCTGAACGATGAGCGCGTGCATGACGTGCAGCCTACCGGCGGCTGTCTGGTGGTGTTTCTTTCCGGCGAAGTGCCGCACGAAGTATTGCCGGCGCACCGCGAGCGCCTGTCGCTGACCGGCTGGTTCCGTCGCCGTGGCAACGAGCCGTTCTGAGATGGACAGGATTCTGGTCAGCCGCTGCCTGTTGGGTCATCGCGTGCGTTATGACGGTGGCGCGAGCGGGCCGTTTGATCTGCTTGAACAGTGGATTGCCGAAGGGCGGGTGGTGCCGTTGTGTCCGGAGGTTGCCGGGGGGTTGCCGACGCCACGGGCGGCGGCGGAGATTCCGGGCGGGCAGGGTGCTGAGGTGCTGGATGGCGTCGCTGCGGTGATCACCACTGATGGCGAGGATGTCAGTGCGCAGTTTCTGGATGGCGCGCGGCAGGCGCTGGAGCTGGTGCGAAAACACGGCATCCGCGTGGCGGTGCTGAAAGCCAACAGTCCTTCTTGCGGGAATTTGCTGACGTATGACGGGACGTTCAGCGGTGTGAAGGTCTCCGGCGAAGGCGTCACCGCTGCGCTGCTCAAGCGCCATGGTGTGCAGGTTTTCAGCGAGCTCGAATTGCCGCAAGCCGCAGAAGCCTTGGCCCAACTCGACTAAAAACCTCTCCACAGGTCCCGTGCAGGAGTGAGCCTGCTCGCGATCGCGGTGTGTCAGTTAACGGTTATGTCAACTGACCTGACGCCATCGCGAGCAGGCTCACTCCTACAGGTTTTGTGTTCACTTGGGTTCGGCGAGCCACTTCTCGGACAGCGCCGCCAGACGCCCATCCGCTTTGATCCGCTGCATCGCACTCGCAAGGCTGGCCTGAAACGCCGGATTACCCTTCTGAAACGGTATCGCCAATTCCACCGGCGCGCTGGCCTTTGGCTTTGCCTCGGTCAATGTCTGCACCAGAACCATCGGCTGCGGCTGTTCATCTTTCTTCGCCAGCAACTGCGAATCGACCTTGCCATAAGGTTCGCTGAAGTCGAAACGATCCTTGAGTTCGGGTGTCAGTGCTATGTGATTGAGCGCGACGTCGTACTTGCCGCTTTCGACGCCCTGGAGCAGATCGGCCTCGTCGGTGACGATGAAGTCGGCGCGAACATCCAGCTCGTTAGCCAACAGTTGTCCAAGCTCGACCTCGAACCCCGTGAGTTTGTCGCCGTCATCCTTGTAATTGAAGGGCGGTGTATTAGCCTCAAGGGCTATGCGCAGCTCGCCACGGTCGTTGACGTCATCAATCAGTTCGGCGTGAGCCAAAGGGCTCAAAAGGGGTAGCAGGCAGATCAGGCCAGGCAAAAAGCGCATGGTCACTCCTTTGAAATCATTAATGCGACGCTCTGAGTCAGGCTCGCTTTGCTATGGTTGTCGAGTGCCTTCGACAACGAATGGTCATGAAGTTGTCATGACCGTGCGGATTTTACGGAAAACTGGAGAAGAAAATGAAAAGCTTTATGTCACGTGCAACGTTGGCGGGTGTGCTGATGGGTGTTTCGGTGCTGGCCAGTGCTGCCACACCCGCGCCAAAAGGCGCCGAAGTGTTCATCGTTTCTCCCGAGGACGGGGCCACGGTTTCGCAGACTTTCACCGTCAAATTCGGTACCAAGGACGTCGCCCTGGCGCCGGCCGGTGATGTCACCAAGAACACCGGTCACCATCACCTGCTGATCGACGCCAAGGACATTGTTCCTGCTGGTTCGGTTGTCCCTACCGATGCCAACCATATGCACTTCGGCAAGGCGCAGACCCAGGCTGACATCAAGCTCGCCCCGGGCAAACACACCTTGCAGCTGGAACTTGGCGACAGCGGTCACATGGCATTCGATCCGCCAATCGTCTCGAAGAAAATCACCATCAACGTCGAATAACCGTTTCGCCGTGCATGAAAAAGGGAGCCCGAAGGCTCCCTTTTTTGTCGCTCAGCGTTCGATCAGAACAACACACGGCTACGGATGGTGCCGTTGATGTGCTGCAGCTTCTCTTGCGCCAGATCCGAGTACTCGGCGTCGACGTCGATCACCACGTAGCCAACCTTCTCGTTGGTCTGCAGGAACTGACCGGAGATGTTGATGCCGTTTTCGGCGAAGACCTTGTTGATCTCGCTCATCACGCCCGGGATGTTCTCGTGGATGTGCAGCAGGCGGTGCTTGCCAGGGTGAGCCGGCAGGGCCACTTCCGGGAAGTTCACCGACGAAACGGAGGTACCGTTGTCGCTGTACTTGACCAGTTTCTCTGCCACTTCCAGACCGATGTTGGCTTGCGCTTCGGCGGTCGAACCGCCGATGTGCGGGGTCAGGATGACGTTGTCGAGGCCACGCAGCGGGCTTTCGAATTCTTCGTCGTTGGAGCGTGGCTCCACCGGGAAGACGTCGATGGCCGCGCCGATCAGGTGCTTGTCCTTGATCGCGTCCGCCAAGGCGTCCAGCTCGACCACGGTACCGCGCGCCGCGTTGATCAGGATGCCGCCCTTCTTGATGGCGCGGATTTCCTTCTCGCCGATCATCCACTGGGTCGCAGCGGTTTCCGGAACGTGCAGGGTGACGATGTCGGACATGCCCAGCAGCTCGGTCAGGCTACCGATCTGGGTCGCGTTGCCCAGTGGCAGCTTGGTCACGGTGTCGTAGAAGTACACCTGCATGCCCAGGCCCTCAGCCAGAACCGACAGCTGCGTACCGATCGAGCCGTAGCCGACGATGCCCAGTTTCTTGCCACGGATCTCGAAGGAATTGGCTGCGGATTTGATCCAGCCGCCACGGTGGCAGGAAGCGTTTTTCTCCGGGATGCCGCGCAGCAGCAGGATCGCTTCGGCCAGCACCAGCTCGGCTACGGAGCGGGTGTTGGAGTACGGCGCGTTGAACACGGCAATACCGCGCTCACGGGCAGCACTCAGGTCAACCTGGTTGGTGCCGATGCAGAAACAGCCGACCGCAACCAGCTTCTTCGCGTGATCGAAGATCTCTTCGGTCAGTTGGGTGCGCGAACGAATGCCGATGAAGTGAGCGTCAGCGATCTTTTCCTTGAGCTGGGCTTCCGGCAAGGAACCTGTCAGGTATTCGATGCTGGTGTAGCCCGCCGCCTTGAGGACGTCGACAGCCGATTGGTGGACGCCTTCGAGAAGAAGGAACTTGATCTTGCTCTTATCGAGAGAAGTCTTGCTCATCTGCGTAAACCTGTATCCCGGAGAAAAATGGCAGGAAATGGTCAACAGACGCTGACCCGGACGACAAGAAAGTCGTCTCCGCGGATCTGGCCTTGGGCACTGTCCTGCGGGGTCGATATGCTAGCATAGCCTCCCCGCTAAACACTCATTCCTGCGACGTGAAGCGTTCTCAGGATGACCATGAATTGTTCGAGAGTTCTGTCGATGACCAATCCTGCCCTGATTGATGAACTGAAGACCCTGGTCGAGCCTGGCAAGGTCCTGACCGACGCCGACTCCCTGAATGCATACGGCAAGGATTGGACCAAGCACTTCGCCCCGGCGCCCAGCGCCATTGTGTTTCCCAAGACCATCGAGCAGGTGCAGGCGGTTGTCCGCTGGGCCAATACGCACAAGGTGGCGCTGGTGCCGTCGGGCGGGCGCACCGGGCTTTCCGCCGCTGCGGTGGCGGCGAATGGTGAAGTGGTGGTCTCGTTCGACTACATGAATCAGATTCTCGACGTGAACCTCACTGACCGCACCGCCGTTTGTCAGCCGGGGGTGGTCACTGAGCATTTGCAGAACGTCGCCGAAGAAAAAGGCCTGTATTACCCGGTCGACTTCGCCTCGGCAGGTTCCAGCCAGATTGGCGGCAACATCGGCACCAATGCCGGCGGGATCAAAGTGATTCGCTACGGCATGACCCGCAACTGGGTGGCTGGCATGAAAGTCGTCACCGGCAAGGGCGATGTGCTGGAGCTGAACAAAGACCTGATCAAGAACGCCACCGGTTACGACCTGCGCCAGCTGTTCATCGGCGCTGAAGGCACGCTGGGTTTCGTCGTCGAAGCGACCATGCGCCTCGACCGCGCGCCGAAAAACCTCACCGCGATGGTCCTCGGCACCGCCGATTTCGATTCGATCATGCCGGTGCTGCACGCTTTCCAGGGCAAGCTCGACCTGACCGCGTTCGAATTCTTCTCCGACAAAGCCCTGGCCAAAGTCATGGGCCGTGGCGACGTACCGGCGCCGTTCGAAACCGATTGCCCGTTCTACGCGTTGCTGGAGTTTGAAGCGACCACCGAAGAAGTGGCCAACAGCGCACTGGAAACCTTCGAGCACTGCGTCGAGCAGGGCTGGGTGCTGGACGGCGTGATGAGCCAGAGCGAAACCCAGCTGCAGAACCTGTGGAAGCTGCGCGAGTACATCTCCGAGACCATCTCGCACTGGACGCCGTACAAGAACGACATCTCGGTCACCGTGTCGAAAGTACCGGCGTTCCTGAAGGAAATCGACGCGATCGTCGGCGAGCACTATCCGGACTTTGAAATCGTCTGGTTCGGCCACATCGGCGACGGCAACCTGCACTTGAACATCCTCAAGCCGGATAACCTGAGCAAGGACGAGTTCTTCGCCAAGTGCGCGACCGTCAACAAGTGGGTGTTCGAAACCGTCGAGAAGTACAACGGTTCGATCTCCGCCGAGCACGGCGTGGGCATGACCAAGCGCGATTACTTGACCTACAGCCGCTCGCCGGTTGAGATCGAGTACATGAAAGCGGTTAAAGCGGTGTTCGACCCGAACGGCATCATGAACCCGGGCAAGATCTTCGCGGTTTGATCTGTAATCTTTGATGAATCAATGAAGGCAGGAGTCGGTAAATGAGCTATCAGCACCAGTACGTCGACGGCACGCGCATCCACTTCCCGATCGGGAAAGTCGTGTGCATTGGCCGTAATTACGCCGAACACGCCAAGGAACTGGATAACCCGGTACCTACCGAGCCGTTGCTGTTCATCAAGCCGGGCAGTTGCGTGGTGCCGCTGGAAGGCGGTTTTGCCATTCCGACCGAGCGCGGCTCGGTGCACTACGAAGCAGAAATCGCCGTATTGATCGGCAAGCCATTGTCGACCAAGCCAAGCCGTGAAGAAGTGCTCGACGCCATCTCCGGTTTCGCCCCGGCGCTGGACCTGACCCTGCGCGACAAGCAGGCCGAGCTGAAAGCCAAGGGCCTGCCGTGGGAAATCGCCAAGTCGTTCGACGGCGCAGCGGTAATTGCTCCGTTCGTGGTCGGCAGCACCTTCGCTGATCTGACCGACATCGGTATTCGCCTGACCATCAACGGCGAAGTGCGTCAGGACGGCAACAGCAGCGCGATGCTCAACCCGATCGTGCCGATGATCCAGCACATGGCTGGCTGCTTCTCGCTGCAGGCGGGGGACGTGATCCTCACCGGCACGCCAGTCGGCGTCGGCCCGCTGAACGTTGGTGAAGACATCGTCCTCGAACTGGTCGGTGCGAGCAGCTTCACCAGCAGCGTGCGCTAATCGCCACGCCGCAAATCCCCTGTGGGAGCGAGCCTGCTCGCGAAGGCGCCAGGTCAGTCGACATCATCGTTGCCTGACACTCCGTCTTTCGCGAGCAGGCTCGCTCCCACATTGTTTTGTGGCGCCCTGAAAGTTGCCGGCAACACACGACAATCCCGCCATTTGCCGTTTTTTTCACATCCTGTCTGGATAATTTCCGTAATTCTGGCGTCTGAGCCGGTCTCTTTGTGCTATTACCCATAGCCTGAATTTTCGGAACGCGTCCTTCGATGTCCTCTCCAACTCAGCTCAAACCCGTCCGCCGCTCTCGTTTTGCCCTGCGTTGGTATTCCTGGCTGCTACTGGCCATTGTCGCCGCTTATGGCCTGGCGTTCGCCATGCATTGGGATGACCGTGGCGTGCTCTGGGTACTTGAGCGCTTCGAGAGCCCGGCCGAGCAGAAGGAAAGCGTCTGGCTACCGGACTATCGCGCAGTGATCGATGCAAAGTTGCTGCCGGGCATGGAGAAGGACGAAGCCTCCGACCTGTCCTATAACCCGCAGACCAAAACCCTGTTTTCGGTGATGGGCAAGAACCCGTTTCTCGCTGAGCTGAGCCTGCAAGGCGATGTTCTACGCAAGATGCCGCTCAAGGGCTGGAGCAATCCCGAAGGCCTGACCGTCATGGAAAACGGCTTGATGGCGATTGTCGACGAGCGTGAGCACATGCTCTCTATCGTCAAAGTCGACGCCAACACCCGCGAGCTGAATATCGCCGATTTCCCGAAATACGACCTCGGCCCGTCGAAAGATCAGAACAAGGCTTTCGAAGCCATCACCTGGGACCCGCGCAATCAGCAACTGCTGCTGGGCGAGGAACGACCGCCGGCGTTGTTTACCTGGAAAAGCGACGGCAGCCAGACGCTGAAGGGCGACAAACAGAAGCTGGACAGCGACGAACTGGATATCCGTAACCTGTCTGCCTTGGCGATCGACCCGCGCACCGGGCACACGCTGGTGTTGTCCGCTGATTCGCACTTGCTCCTGGAGCTGGATGAGAAGGGCGAACAGGTCAGTTTCATGACCTTGCTTGGCGGTTTCAACGGCCTGAAGAAAACCATTCCTCGCGCCGAAGGCGTGACCATGGACGAGGCGGGCACGCTGTACATGGTCAGCGAGCCGAACCTGTTTTATCGCTTCGAAAAACAGCGATAACTGTCCTCGCGGCAATTTCAGACAAGTCTGATTGTCCTGACAGGCAAGTGGCCATTAAGCTTCAGTTCAGACGTGCGTGATATTTCATCCGCCTGTTTTGACTTCGAGCCCGCCCGAATGCGTCGACTTGCCCGTCCCAAACCTCTGTTTATCCTTCTGTCGGTGATGGCCCTGATCGCGTTGATTGCGATCGGCCAATACATGCGCCTGTTCGAGCGTGCCTGGTTCAACCTGCATACGTTGTGGCAGACGCAGAGCAGTGAGTCCATTGCTCTGGACCAATATCGGGTCGAGATCGAGGCGCGGGTCATCGACGGGCTGAACGACGATGTTTCAGCATTGACCTTCGATCCGGTGCGCAAAAGCCTGTTCACCGTGACCAACAAGAATGCCGAACTGGTCGAGTTGTCGCTGGAGGGCAAGATCCTGCGGCGCATCGCCCTGATCGGCTTCGGCGACCCGGAAGCGGTCGAGTTCATCAGCGCCGATACTTACGTGATCACTGATGAGCGCCAGCAGCGGCTGATCAAGATTCATCTGGAAAAAGACACGACCTTCCTCGATGCGGCCGACGCCGAGCAGATGACCCTCGGTGTGCACATGAGTGGCAACAAGGGATTCGAGGGGTTGGCCTATGATTCAGTCGGCAAGCGCCTGTTCGTTGCAAAAGAGCGCGATCCGATGCTGATCTACGAAGTGCATGGCTTTCCGCACTTCAACCCGGAAAAGTCCTACGCGGTGCACGTGATCAACAACCCCAAGCGCGATGCCGGGATGTTCGTGCGCGATCTGTCGAGTTTGCAGTACGACGAGCGCAGCGGGCATTTGCTGGCGCTGTCGGATGAGTCGCGGTTGATTCTGGAGCTGGATGTCGACGGGCGCCCTTTGAGCACCATGTCGATCAGTGGCGGGCGCCAGGGTTTGAAGAAAACCGTGCCGCAGGCGGAAGGGATTGCGATGGATGATGACGGCACGCTGTACCTGGTGAGCGAACCGAACCTGTTCTACGTCTTCAAAAAACCAACGCCAAACTAACCAACACCACAAAACCAATGTAGGAGTGAGCCTGCTCGCGATAGCGGTGTGCCAGTCGACATTTATATCAACTGACACACCGCTATCGCGAGCAGGCTCACTCCTACCGGTTTATTCGTCTGTCCACAGATGTGTGGGTGACTGGACTTACTCAGCCTTCAGGGTTTTCACGCCTTCGCTGGTACCCAGCAACAACAGATCCGCCGGACGCGCCGCGAACAAACCGTTGGTGACCACGCCGACAATCGCATTGATCTGCGCTTCCAGTTCCACCGGGTTGGTGATCTGCAGGTTGAACACATCGAGAATGATGTTGCCGTTGTCAGTCAGCACGCCTTCGCGGTACACCGGGTCGCCGCCCAGTTTCACCAGTTGGCGGGCGACGTGGCTGCGGGCCATCGGGATCACTTCGACTGGCAGCGGGAACTCGCCCAGCACCGGCACCAGTTTGCTGGCGTCGGCGATGCAGATGAAGGTTTTGGCCACGGCCGCAACGATCTTCTCGCGGGTCAGGGCCGCGCCGCCGCCCTTGATCAGGTTCAGATGCGCGTCGCTTTCATCGGCGCCGTCGACGTAGAACTCCAGGTCGCTGACGGTGTTCAGCTCATACACCGGAATCCCGTGACCCTTGAGGCGCGCGGCGGTGGCTTCAGAACTGGCGACTGCGCCATCGAACGCACCCTTGTGCTGAGCCAGTGCGTCGATGAAACAGTTGGCAGTGGAGCCGGTGCCGACCCCGACGATGCTTTTGTCGTCGAGTTTCGGAAGGATGAAGTCGACGGCGGCCTGAGCCACTGCCTGTTTGAGTTGATCCTGGGTCATGCGGGCTCCGGAAGCGGGCAAGGAGAGAACGGAAAGGCCGGCATTATAGCCGCAAGCGCGGCTAAAACCTCTGGATTCGTGTGGTCGTGCGGGCAAAAGCCGGGTTAGACTCCTCGGTCCCGCTCAACCGCTCAGTGATGCTTTCCGATGCTCGAACAGTACGTCAAAAAGATCCTCACCTCGCGCGTTTATGACGTTGCCGTAGAAACCCCGCTGCAGAACGCTCGCCAGCTCTCCGAGCGGCTGGGCAATGACATTTGGCTCAAGCGCGAAGACTTGCAGCCGGTGTTCTCGTTCAAGATTCGCGGCGCCTACAACAAGCTGACGCAACTGAGCGATGAAGAGCGCGCCCGTGGCGTAGTCACCGCATCGGCGGGCAACCACGCGCAAGGCCTGGCCCTGGCGGCGAAAGTACTGGGCGTCAAAGCCACCATCGTCATGCCCAAGACCACTCCGGAAATCAAAGTCGAAGGCGTGCGTTCGCGCGGTGGCAAAGTGGTGCTGCACGGTGATTCGTTCCCGGAAGCCCTGGCCTACTCGCTGAAGCTGGTCGATGAGAAAGGCTACGTCTACATCCACCCGTACGATGATCCGCACACCATTGCCGGGCAGGGCACCGTGGCGATGGAAATCCTGCGCCAGCACCCGCAGCCGCTGGACGCGATTTTCGTCCCGGTCGGCGGTGGCGGTCTGATCGCCGGTATCGCTGCGTACGTGAAATACCTGCGCCCGGACATCAAGGTCATCGGCGTCGAGCCTGACGACTCCAATTGCCTGCAAGCGGCGATGGCCGCCGGTGAGCGCGTGGTGCTGCCGACCGTGGGCATCTTTGCCGACGGCGTGGCCGTGGCGCAGATCGGTCAGCACACCTTCGACATCTGCAAGGACTATGTGGATGAAGTGATCACCGTCAGCACCGACGAGATCTGTGCGGCAATCAAGGATATCTACGACGATACCCGCTCGATCACCGAACCTGCTGGCGCGTTGGGCGTGGCCGGGATCAAGAAGTACGTCGAGCAGCGCGGTGTCAGCGGCCAGACTTTTGTGGCGATCGACTCCGGCGCCAACGTCAACTTCGACCGCTTGCGCCATGTCGCCGAGCGCGCCGAACTGGGTGAAGGCCGCGAGGCGATCATCGCCGTGACTATCCCCGAGAAGGCCGGCAGCTTCAAAGCGTTCTGCGAGGCTGTGGGCAAGCGCCAGATCACCGAATTCAACTACCGCTACAACACCGGCAGCGAAGCGCACATCTTCGTCGGCGTGCAGACTCACCCGGAAAACGACCCGCGCAGCGCGCTGCTGGCGAGCCTGACCGAGCAGGGCTTCCCGGTTATCGACCTGACCGACAACGAACTGGCCAAGCTGCACATCCGCCACATGGTTGGCGGTCACGCGGCGCATGTCATTGATGAAGTGGTGTTCCGCTTCGAATTCCCGGAACGTCCGGGCGCGCTGTTCAACTTCCTTAATAAGCTCGGTGGGCGCTGGAACATTTCGATGTTCCATTACCGCAACCACGGCGCTGCCGATGGCCGTGTGGTCGCGGGCCTGCAAGTGCCGCACGACGAGCGTCATCTGGTGCCGGCGGCGCTTGAGGAAATCGGTTATCCGTACTGGGACGAAAGCGAGAACCCGGCCTATCAGCTGTTTCTTGGCTGAGCGGCTACGCTGATGGGCATGGCCCAAGGAAGAGAAGTACATGGAAACCCTGACCACCCTGAAAGTCCTTCACGTCGCGGCGACCGTGGTCATACTCGCGAGCGGGCTGGGGCTCGCCGCTCTGACCTGGCGTAATCGCAGCGAAGGGCCGGCCAGCACGATGCAGCGTCCCTGGTTGTTTATCTGGTGTTTGATGCTGATCGGTATGCTGAGCATGCCTTTCACCGGCTGGTGGTTGGTCCACCTGATCGGCTGGCCACTGGGGCAGTTCTGGATTCTGGGGTCCAGCGTGATCTATGCCGTGGCCACGTTGAGTGCAGTGTGGTTGCTGGTGCGGCTTAATCGGTTGTGGACTAGCGGGGTTGGTAACTGGAAATTCACGTTGGCGCTGGCGATTGTCAGCGGCATCGGATTTCTCGCCATTGCGGCGTTGATGGGGGCCAAGCCTGTCTAGGGCTTGAGATCGCGTAGACCCAATCGCGAGCAGGCTCACTCCTACAGTTGACCGCGTTCCAACGTTGAAACGCGGTCAACTGTAGGAGTGAGCCTGCTCGCGATAGCGATATCAGCCGCGCAACGAAATCACCGGCCAGCCACGCTTCTCGGCTTCAGCCCGCAGATTCGGATCCGGATCCACAGCGACGGGATTCGCCACCTGCTCCAGCAACGGCAAGTCATTCATCGAATCGCTATAGAAATAGCTGTCGTCCAGCGAATGCCCGGTCTCTTCCAGCCAACGGTTCAGGCGCGTCACCTTGCCTTCACGGAAGCACGGAATATCAGTGCTGCGCCCGCTGTAACGGCCATCAACCATTTCACATTCAGTGGCGATCAGGGTTTCAACGCCCAGTCGCACAGCAATCGGCGCCGTCACGAAGCGGTTGGTCGCGGTGATAATCACCAGTTTGTCGCCAGCGTCTCGGTGTTTTTTCAGCAGTTCCAGCGCCTGCGGCAGCACGATCGGTTCGATGCAGTCGCGCATGTAATCGTTGTGCCACTGATCGAGCACGGCCATTTCGGTGCGGCCGAGGATCTCCAGGCAGAAGTTCAGGTACGCGGCGTTATCCAGTTTGCCGGCCAGGTAATCCTGATAGAACTCGTCGTTGCGCGCTTTGTACGCAATCGGATCGAGGAAGCCGCGTTCACACAGATAGTCGCCCCAAGCGTGATCGCTGTCGCCGCCCAGAAGGGTGTTGTCCAAATCGAAGAGTGCCAGGCGCATTGCAGTTACCCGCTGATAAGTCTGTAAAAAGGCGACAAGAATACGGTCTTTTCACAAGAGTGCACATAAGGTAGGAAGCTTCGTTGCCGCCTTATCAACCTTTGTGGAACAATGCGGCGACATGCGTTTGCGAGGTTGTTGCCGTGATCGACCCCGATGGTTTCCGCCCCAATGTCGGGATCATTCTGACGAATGACGCCGGCCAGGTGCTATGGGCTCGCCGTATCAATCAAGATGCCTGGCAGTTTCCGCAAGGGGGAATCAACCCTGAAGAGACGCCGGAAGACGCCTTGTACCGCGAGCTGAACGAAGAAGTTGGCCTGGAACGTGAAGATGTTGAAATACTGGCCTGTACTCGGGGCTGGTTGCGCTATCGTTTGCCGCAACGTCTGGTGCGTACCCACAGCCAACCGCTGTGCATCGGCCAGAAACAGAAATGGTTTCTCCTGCGCCTGATCTCCAACGAGCAGCGGGTGCGGATGGATTTGACCGGTAAACCGGAGTTCGATGGCTGGCGCTGGGTCAGCTATTGGTATCCGTTGGGCCAGGTGGTGACATTCAAGCGCGAGGTGTATCGCCGCGCCCTCAAAGAGCTTGCCCCGCGCCTTTTAGCGCGCGACTGACGACGGAGTTCGACCCCGAGCCATGCTCAATACGCTGCGCAAGATCGTCCAGGAAGTTAACTCCGCCAAGGATCTCAAGGCGGCGTTGGGGATTATTGTGTTGCGCGTCAAAGAGGCCATGGGCAGCCAGGTCTGCTCGGTCTACCTGCTTGATCCCGAGACCAACCGCTTCGTCCTGATGGCCACCGAGGGCTTGAACAAGCGCTCGATCGGCAAGGTCAGCATGGCACCCAACGAAGGTCTGGTGGGTCTGGTCGGCACGCGTGAAGAACCCCTGAACCTCGAAAACGCTGCGGATCACCCGCGCTACCGTTACTTCGCCGAAACCGGTGAAGAGCGTTATGCCTCGTTCCTCGGTGCACCGATCATCCACCACCGCCGCGTCGTCGGCGTGTTGGTCATCCAGCAAAAGGAACGCCGTCAGTTCGACGAAGGTGAAGAAGCCTTCCTCGTGACGATGAGCGCGCAGCTCGCCGGCGTTATCGCCCACGCCGAGGCCACAGGTTCGATCCGGGGTCTGGGCCGTCAGGGCAAAGGCATTCAGGAAGCCAAGTTCGTCGGCGTGCCGGGTTCGCCGGGTGCGGCGGTCGGTACTGCAGTGGTCATGCTGCCGCCGGCTGATCTGGACGTGGTGCCGGACAAGACCATCACCGACATCAACGCCGAGCTGGCGCTGTTCAAGACCGCCATCGAAGGCGTGCGCGCCGACATGCGCGCGCTGTCCGCCAAGCTCGCGACCCAACTGCGCCCGGAAGAGCGCGCGCTGTTCGACGTCTACCTGATGATGCTCGACGATGCGTCGCTGGGCAGCGAAATCACCACCGTGATCAAGACCGGCCAGTGGGCCCAGGGCGCGCTGCGCCAGGTGGTCACGGAACACGTCAACCGTTTCGAACTGATGGACGACGCCTACCTGCGTGAGCGCGCCTCGGACGTCAAAGACCTCGGTCGGCGCCTGCTCGCCTACTTGCAGGAAGAGCGTCAGCAGAATCTGGTCTACCCGGAAAAGACCATTCTGGTCAGTGAAGAGCTGACGCCGGCGATGCTCGGCGAAGTGCCGGAAGGCACGCTGGTCGGTCTGGTCTCGGTACTCGGTTCGGGTAACTCCCACGTGGCGATCCTGGCCCGGGCGATGGGTATTCCGACGGTGATGGGTCTGGTCGACCTGCCGTACGCCAAGGTCGACGGCATCGAAATGATCGTCGACGGCACACGCGGCGAGGTTTACACCAACCCGAGCGAAGTGCTGCGCAAGCAGTTCGCCGAAGTCGTCGAAGAAGAGAAACAACTGGCGCTGGGCCTCGACACCCTGCGCGACCTGCCGTGCGTGACCCTCGATGGTCACCGCATGCCGCTGTGGGTCAACACCGGTCTGCTCGCCGATGTGGCGCGGGCGCAGAAGCGCGGCGCCGAAGGTGTCGGCCTGTACCGTACCGAAGTGCCGTTCATGATCAACCAGCGCTTCCCGAGCGAGAAGGAACAACTGGCGATCTACCGCGAGCAGCTCGCCGCGTTCCACCCGCAACCGGTGACCATGCGCAGCCTCGACATCGGCGGTGACAAGTCGCTGTCGTACTTCCCGATCAAGGAAGACAACCCGTTCCTCGGCTGGCGCGGTATTCGCGTGACTCTCGACCACCCGGAAATCTTCCTGGTGCAGACCCGCGCAATGCTCAAGGCCAGCGAAGGCCTGAACAACCTGCGGATTCTGCTGCCGATGATCTCCGGCACCCACGAACTCGAAGAAGCCCTGCACCTGATCCATCGGGCCTGGGGCGAAGTGCGCGACGAAGGCACCGACGTGCCGATGCCGCCGATTGGCGTGATGATCGAAATTCCGGCGGCGGTGTATCAGACCAAGGAACTGGCGCGGATGGTCGACTTCCTGTCCGTCGGTTCCAACGACTTGACCCAGTATCTGCTGGCGGTTGACCGCAACAACCCACGTGTGGCCGATCTCTACGATTATCTGCATCCGGCGGTGCTGCAAGCCCTGCAAACCGTGGTGCGCGATGCCCATGCCGAAGGCAAACCGGTGAGTATCTGCGGCGAGATGGCCGGCGATCCGGCGGCGGCGGTGCTGTTGATGGCGATGGGCTTCGACAGTTTGTCGATGAACGCCACCAACTTGCCGAAAGTGAAGTGGATGCTGCGCCAGGTCAATCTGAGCAAGGCCAAGGATCTGCTGGCGGAGCTGATGACCATTGATAACCCGCAAGTTATCCACAGCTCGCTGCAATTGGCGCTGAAGAACCTTGGGTTGTCGAAGATGCATCCGCCGGCAGTGGTCAAAGCGCTCTGAAGATCAAAAGCCCCTCATCGGAACGCCGCCCGCCTAACCCTCTCCCAGAGGGAGAGGGGACTGATTGGGGGATGCTGCAGAACTCCGCCGACCTGAAAGTTCTGTGTTGAATCCATAATCAACTCAGTCTTTCAGGTCGATGTATGGCCCAAGACACCTCGGTCGGCCCCCTCTCCCTTTGGGAGAGGGCTGGGGTGAGGGTTTGCTCTTAGACACAAACCTCAACTTCCCCAAGATGCCCGCCATACGGCCCAAAACTCCGCTCGACCATCCGCCGCGTCCCATCCGCCTGCACCACCAACGCCGTACTCGCCCGCGTCCCATAACTCTGGCTGGCAATAAACACACTCGACAACAATGACTCCGTCGCCAGACCCACCCCGGTATCCGGCAATTCCACATCCGGCGCGGTCTGGGCATCGCTTAGCAAATCGAGCAAGTGCTGTGGTTGCGGATCATCCAGCACCGCACTCAACCCAGCCTTGGCCTTGAGCAACTTCGGCCACGGCGTATCCAGCCCGGCATTGGAGAGCCCGTAAACACCGGGCTCCAGCATGATCGGCTCTGACAGCCGCGCATTGAAATGCCACAGCTCATGACTATTGCCGAGCAGCAGGTTGAACCCGGCATATTCCGCCGAACGCCCAACCACATCGATCAAATAATCATCAATCGACAGATCACCGGTCAGAAACCGCGCCACCAGTTCCCCTCGCGATTTACGCGCCGGCGGCTGCTGCGGATCACGAATATTGGTCAGCGCCGCAAAGCGCCCGTTAGCACCAATCCCCAGCCAGGTGCCGCCGGCTTCAAGATCACGCCCGGCATGCACATGCGGCGCTTCCGGCCATTGCGCCAGCGGCAGGCTCGGCCGGGCGTAGAATTCGTCACGGTTGGCCGCGACGATCAGCGGCTGGGCATGGCCCGGGCGCCAGGCGAAAACAATCAGGCACATAAGGTGGTCCTTGTGTGTTTTTTGCTCACTCTACGCATCCGGCGTCCGTGCATCCATCGCCAGTGGAGCCAAAGGGTGTGCATCCGTTACCATGCCGCTCCGGTTTTGGGATGCGGTCTGGGGAGACGGTCATGGAATTTCTGCTCTATCTGGCGCTGGGCGCCTGTGCGGGCGTGCTGGCCGGACTGTTTGGCGTCGGCGGCGGGATCATCATCGTCCCGGTGCTGGTGTTCAGTTTCACCTTGCAGGGCTTTGATCAATCGATTCTCACCCATCTGGCGGTCGGGACGTCGCTGGCGACGATCATCTTCACCTCGGTCAACGCCGTGCGTGAGCATCATCGACGAGGCGCGGTGCGCTGGCCGATCTTCATGTGGATGGCCGTCGGCATTCTGCTCGGTGCAGGTTTCGGTGCGCTGACCGCTGAAGCGATTTCCGGCCCGCACTTGCAAAAGATCATCGGCGTGTTTGCCTTGATCATCTCGGTGCAACTGGCGCTGGACATCAAACCCAAGGCCAGCCGAACGGTGCCGGGTAAACTCGGTCTGACCGTGGCCGGCAGTGTGATCGGCTGGGCCTCGGCGATTTTTGGCGTCGGCGGTGGTTCGCTGACCGTGCCGTTCCTGACCTGGCGCAGCGTGCCGATGCAGCAAGCGGTGGCGACCTCGTCGGCCTGCGGTCTGCCAATCGCCTTGGTCAGTGCATTAAGTTTCATGATTCTGGGCTGGCACGATCCGTTGTTGCCGCCGCATAGTCTCGGTTTTGTGTATTTGCCGGCGTTGTTGGGCATCGCCCTGACCAGCATGATCTTCGCCCGTATCGGCGCGCGTTTGGCGCATCGGTTGTCGCCGCGCTTGCTGAAACGGCTGTTCGCCGCTTTGCTGTTCAGCGTGGGTGTGAGCTTCCTGCTGTAACCGTCGCAATCCTGGCTTAATCCTGAGGTGGCAGCGTCGCCCGGGAATTTTGGTTTCAACTCTAACGAGGAGTCGCAATGCTGCCTTACCCGCAGATCGACCCGGTGGCTTTGGCCATCGGTCCGCTGAAAATCCACTGGTACGGTCTGATGTACCTGATCGGCATCGGCGGTGCGTGGCTGCTGGCGTCGCGCCGGCTCAACCGTTTCGACCCGACCTGGACCAAGGAGAAACTCTCCGACATGGTCTTCTGGATGTCGATGGGCGTGATCGTCGGCGGACGTCTGGGCTATGTGCTGTTCTACGATCTGAGCGCTTATCTGGCCAACCCGACGCTGATTTTCGAAGTGTGGAAGGGCGGCATGTCGTTCCACGGCGGCTTCATCGGGGTGATGCTGGCCGCGTTGTGGTTCGGCAAGCGCAATGGCAAGTCGTTCTTCCAGTTGATGGACTTCGTCGCGCCAATGGTGCC
Source organism: Pseudomonas sp. MYb2 (assembly GCF_002979955.1). NCBI lineage: Bacteria > Pseudomonadati > Pseudomonadota > Gammaproteobacteria > Pseudomonadales > Pseudomonadaceae > Pseudomonas > Pseudomonas sp. MYb2. The sequence continues at coordinate 83,495 of NZ_PCQC01000001.1, read as the reverse complement.
GATCGGTCTGGGCGCCGGGCGCATCGGTAACTTCATCAACGCCGAGTTGTGGGGCAAAGCCACCGACGTGCCGTGGGCCATGGTCTTCCCGCCATTCAGCGATCCGGCGCAGCTGCCGCGTCACCCGTCGCAGCTGTATCAGTTCGCGCTCGAAGGCGTGGCGCTGTTCCTGATCCTGTGGATTTTCTCGCGCAAACCGCGTCCGACCATGGCCGTTTCTGGCATGTTCGCGCTGTTCTACGGCATCTTCCGTTTCATCGTCGAATTCGTCCGCGTACCGGATGCGCAGTTGGGCTATCTGGCCTGGAACTGGCTGACCATGGGCCAGGTGCTCTGCGTGCCGATGATCGTCGGCGGGCTGTTCCTGATCTGGCTGGCCTATCGTCGCGCACCGGCAGCACCGCTCGCGCCGACGGCTTAAACTACGAACCCCGGCGCGCGACGCCGGGGCTCAAAGGACACAGGTAACTCATGAAGCAATATCTCGAACTGGTCTCGCACGTCATCAAGAACGGCAGCAAACAGGCCAACCGCACCGGCATCAACACCATCAGCTTTCCGGGTGCGATGCTGCGTTTCGATCTGCAGGAAGGTTTTCCGGCGATCACCACGCGCAAAATGGCCTTCAAATCGGCCATCGGCGAGATGTGCGGATTTCTCCGTGGCGTGAACAACGCCGCTGAATTCCGTGCGCTGGGCTGCAAGGTCTGGGACCAGAACGCCAACGAAAACGCGCAGTGGCTGGCCAACCCGTTCCGTCAGGGCGACGATGACCTCGGCGAAATCTACGGCGTGCAATGGCGCAAATGGCCGGCGTACAAGCAGATCCCGCTGAGCAACACCGCCGCCATCGAGCAAACCTTGAGCAACGGCTACAAGCAGATCGCTCAGGGCGAAGAAGACGGCCAGGCCTACGTGGTGCTGTACAAAGCCATCGACCAGGTGCGTCAGTGCGTCGACACGATCATCAACGATCCGGGCAGTCGTCGTATTCTGTTCCACGGCTGGAACGTCGCCCAGCTGGATGAAATGGCCCTGCCGCCGTGCCACCTGCTGTACCAGTTCCACCCGAATGTCGAGACCAAGGAAATTTCCCTGACCCTCTACATCCGCTCCAACGATCTGGGTCTGGGCACCCCATTCAACCTCACCGAAGGCGCCGCGCTGCTGAGCCTGATCGGTCGCCTGACCGGCTACACGCCGCGCTGGTTCACCTATTTCATCGGTGATGCGCACGTCTACGAGAACCATCTGGACATGCTCAACGAACAGCTCAAGCGCGAGCCATTCGCCATGCCGAAACTGAAAATCTCCGACCGCGTGCCGGAGTTTGCCAAGACGGGTGTGTACCAGCCGGAATGGCTGGAACTGGTCGAACCGAGCGACTTCTCGCTGGAAGGCTATGAGCACCACGCGCCAATGACCGCGCCAATGGCGGTCTAAGCCGTTGCATAAAACCCCTGTGGGAGCGAGCCTGCTCGCGAAGAGGGCGTGTCAGTCATAGAGATGTCGACTGATACACCGCTTTCGCGAGCAGGCTCGCTCCCACATTTGGTTTTGCGTGAGTCTTAATGGCCGTGGCTGCGGCCTACGTGGGAGTGTTCCACTTCCGTCGCGACAACCCCGCCACTCACTTCCAGCCGCTGCAATATCCCGCATTGATCAGCCATCGGCCCTTCGCCACAACGTTGGCGCAGGTCGAGCAGCTGTGTCTGCAACGCCAACAAGCCATCAATCCGCGCCTTCACATGCTGAATATGCTCATCGATCAATGCATTGACGCTCTCGCATTGGTCCTGCGGGCTATCACGCAAGGCGAGCAGGCTGCGGATTTCTTCGAGGGTCATGTCGAGGGTGCGGCAGTTGCGGATGAAGGTCAGGCGTTCGGCGTGGGCCTGAGTGTAGACGCGGTAGTTGCCGTCGCTGCGGGCCGGTTCCGGCAGCAGGTTTTCGCGCTCATAATAGCGGATGGTTTCCACGGCGCAGTCGGTGAGTCTGGCCAGTTCTCCGATCTTCATGACGGCAATCTCCAAAAGGGTGCTTGACCCTATAGTGGCTACAGGGTCTTTACTTGGCAACAGGCACCTTCACGGACGCGACCAATGAGCGATTCCCAGCACACCCATAAGCCCGGCGACGGCCACGATCACAGTCATAAATTGCAGCCTGTGCATAAACATTCACACGGCGGCGATGCTTGCTGTGGGTCAAAAGTCGCAGCGCCGGCACCGGTTCATGCGCACGCAGATTCCTGCTGCTCGTCGAAAGTCGCTGCGCCTGCGTTGGTGCAATTGGGCGAAAAAACCAGTGCCGATGCGCGCCTGAGCAGCTTCCGCATCGAGGCGATGGACTGCCCGACCGAGCAAAGCCTGATTCAGAACAAGCTCGGCAAACTCGCCGGTGTGCAGCAACTGGAATTCAATCTGATCAATCGCGTACTCGGTGTGACCCACAATCTGCCAGGCACCGAACCGATCATCGAGGCGATCAAATCCCTCGGCATGCACGCCGAGCCGCTGGAGGCGGGCGTCGAAGCGCCGGCCCCGGCACCGGTTAAAAAACACTGGTGGCCGCTGGCGTTGTCCGGTGTCGGCGCGCTCGCCGCTGAAGTCATCCACTTCACCAACGCGGCACCGACCTGGGTGGTGGCGATCATCGCGCTGGTGTCGATCCTCAGCGGTGGCCTGACCACCTATAAAAAGGGCTGGATCGCCCTGAAAAACCGCAACCTCAACATCAACGCGCTGATGAGCATCGCCGTCACCGGTGCCATCCTTATCGGCCAATGGCCGGAAGCGGCGATGGTGATGTTCCTGTTCACCGTCGCCGAGTTGATCGAAGCGCGCTCGCTGGACCGTGCGCGCAACGCGATCAGTGGTCTGATGCAGATGACGCCGGAGCAAGCCACGGTGTTGCAGGCTGACGGTTCGTGGATTGAGCTGGACGTGAAAAGCGTCGAACTCGGCGCCCGCGTACGAGTGAAACCCGGCGAGCGCATTGCGCTAGACGGCGAAGTGCTCAGCGGCAACTCGACCATCGACCAGGCACCGATCACCGGCGAAAGCCTGCCGGTCGAAAAAACCGTCGGTGATAAAGTCTTCGCCGGCACCATCAACCAGGCCGGTTCGCTGGAATACACGGTGACCGCAGCGGCGAACAATTCGACACTGGCGCGAATCATCCACGCCGTCGAGCAGGCCCAAGGCGCGCGCGCACCGACCCAGCGCTTCGTCGATCAGTTTTCGAAAATCTACACGCCGGTGGTGTTCGTGTTTGCCTTGGCCGTGGCGATCATTCCGCCGCTGTTCATGGGCGCCGTGTGGTTCGACTGGATCTACCGCGCGCTGGTGCTGTTGGTGGTGGCGTGCCCATGTGCACTGGTGATTTCCACCCCGGTGACCATCGTCAGCGGCCTCGCCGCAGCGGCGCGCAAAGGCATTCTGGTCAAGGGCGGCGTGTATCTGGAGGGCGGTTTCAAACTGGATTATCTGGCGCTGGATAAAACCGGCACGATCACCCATGGCAAACCGGTGCAGACCGATTACCTGTCCCTCGACCCAATCGCCGATGCCACCGCACCGGCAATCGCCGCTGCACTGGCCGGTCGCTCCGATCACCCGGTGTCGCTGGCCATCGCCAACGCTGCTGTGGATAAAAACTTCGCCGCGCTGATTGTGGATAACTTCGAAGCGCTGGGCGGTCGTGGCGTCAAAGGCGAAATCAATGGCCAGACTTACCATTTGGGCAACCATCGTCTGGTCGAAGAACTCGGCCTGTGCTCGCCAGCACTGGAAGAAAAACTCTTCGCCCTGGAGAAACAGGGCAAATCCGTGGTGCTGCTGCTCGCTAGCTCCGGCCCGCTGGCGCTGTTCGCCGTGGCCGATACCGTCAAGGAAACCAGCCGCGAAGCGATCCGCCAGTTGCATGCACTGGGGGTGAAAACCCTGATGCTCACCGGCGACAACGTCCACACCGCCCAGGCGATTGCCGCGCAGGTCGGCATCGACGAGGCACGTGGCTATTTGCTGCCGACCGACAAACTGCAAGCCATCGAAGACCTTTATGCACAGGGTCGGCGGGTCGGCATGGTCGGCGACGGCATCAACGACGCGCCGGCACTGGCCCGCGCCGAGATCGGTTTTGCCATGGCTGCTGCCGGTACTGATACCGCGATTGAAACCGCCGATGTCGCCCTGATGGACGATGATCTGCGCAAGATCCCGGCGTTCATCAGCCTGTCGCGCAATACCGCCAGCATCCTGAAACAGAACATCGCGCTGGCGCTGGTGATCAAGGCTATCTTTCTTGCGGTAACCTTCGCCGGACTCGCCACCATGTGGATGGCGGTGTTTGCCGACATGGGCGTGAGCCTGTTGGTGGTGTTCAACGGTTTGCGCCTGCTGCGCAAATAGATGAGGAAAGGTTGTGCTGAGTGCCGAGCTGAAAGCGTTTTACATGGTCGCCCGCCTGGGCAGCATCACGCTGGCGGCGAAAAAACTCGGCCTCAGCCAACCGACCGTGACCACGCAGATCCGCAATCTGGAAAGTCAGTATTCGGTGGAGCTGTTCTACCGTGGCGGTCGACGCCTGAGCGTCAGCGACGAAGGCGCGCGGTTGCTGCCGATGGTCAAGACGCTGTTGCAGCAGGAAGCCGACATCGAATTTTTCCTGCGCAACAGCGGTCAGGTGCAGGGCACGTTGCGCATCGCCGCTACGGCGCCTTATTACATCCTCGATCTGGTGAAGACCTTTCGCGAGCGCCTGCCGCAGGTGGAAGTGTCGGTGGAAATCGGTAATTCGCAGCAGGTGCTCGAAGCGTTGGAGGACTATCGGGTGGATATCGCCGCGTCGTCGCAATTGCTCGATGACGCGCGGTTGATCCGCCGGGTGCTGGGCACGGATCCGCTGGTGCTGGCGGTGCATCGCAATCATCCGCTGGCGGCACAGGAACATGTGGCGTTGAGTGCACTGGCCGGGCACACGTTGTTGATGCGTGAATCCGGTTCGACTACACGGCGGTTGACCGAAGAGTTGCTGGCGACTGCGGGGGTGAGTTTCGGTCCGTTGCTGGAGATTGGCAGTCGTGAGTCGATTCGTGAGGCGGTGTTGCGCAATATCGGCATCAGCATCATTGCCCGCCAGGAAGTGCCGCATGATCCGCAGTTGCGCGTGCTGACGATCGAGAATGCGCCGCAGATTCCTGAGTACCTCTATTGCCTGAAAGAGCGCAAGGGCGCGCGGTTGCCGGCGGCGTTCCTCGGCTTGGCCCAAGAAATGTCCCCCGCGTAATGATCGTTCCCACGCTCCGCGTGGGAACGCAGCCCGGGACGCTCTGCGTCCCAACAGCCGAACGCGGAGCGTCCGATGAGGCATTCCCACGCAGAGCGTGGGAACGATCTCTGGTGAACCAAAATCCCTGAATACCACTATCGGCCGTTTTTGCCTCGTTGCCACATGACGGACGCATTACAACTCTAGGATTGGCCCCATCTGCTTGATGAGGTCTGTCCATGAATCCTGCCATCGCAACTGCCCTGACCAACCCCGGTGCGCCGATGAAAGTGCGCGGCGTGCAGAAACGCTTCGGCGCGTTTACTGCGCTGGATAATGTCTCCCTCGACGTCGCCGCCGGTGAACTGGTGTGCCTGCTCGGCCCGTCGGGCTGCGGCAAAACCACCTTGCTGCGCTGCATCGCCGGTCTGGAGAAGCAGGACAGCGGCGAGCTGTACCTCGGTGACCGCGACGTCTCGCACCTCGCCCCGCAAGCCCGCGACTACGGGATTCTGTTCCAGTCTTACGCGCTGTTCCCCAATCTGACCGTCGAGGCGAACATTGCCTACGGCCTTGCTGGCAGCGGTCGCGATGAAGTGCGCCAGCGCGTCGGACAGATGCTGGAACTGGTCGGCCTCACCGGCAGCGAGAAAAAGTACCCCGGCCAGTTGTCCGGCGGCCAGCAACAGCGCGTTGCTCTGGCTCGGGCCTTGGCGCCGGCACCGTCGCTGCTGTTGCTCGATGAACCGATGTCCGCCCTCGACGCCCGTGTCCGTGAGCATCTGTGCACCGAACTGCGCCAACTGCAACGCAGCCTCGGCATCACCACCCTGATGGTCACGCACAATCAGGACGAAGCGATGCTCATGGCTGATCGCATCGCCGTGATGAACAACGGCCGCGTCGAGCAGTACGCCACCCCGCAGGAAATCTACAACCGCCCGGCCACACCGTTCGTGGCCGAGTTTGTCGGGCAGGGCAACTGGCTGCCGTTCCAGCGCAGCAGTGACAGCCACGCGCAGGTCGGCGGGATGAATCTGCGCCTCAGCGATGGCAGCATTCAGCGCGCCTCGGGCCGTTTGTTTTGCCGCCCGGAAGCGATCAACGTCAATCCACCGGTGCACGAAGAAAACCTGTTCCCGGCCAAAGTCCGCGAAATCACCTTCCTCGGCAACCGCTGCCGCATGAGCTTCGAACTCGATCAACTGCCGGGCCACGCCTTGCTCGCCGAACTCGCGCCGGAAGCCATGCCGCGCCTCGGCGCCCAGCAAATCATGGTCGCCTTGCCGCCGCGCAGCCTGCAGGTGTTTGCCTGATGAACAGCAACCTCGCGCTGCCGCTACCGCACAAGCAGGTGCGCCAGACTTCGAAAGCCGAGATCGGCGATCGCATTTTTGTCGTCGGCGGCAAAGTGCTCTTGCTGCTGTTACTCGGCGTCGCGGTATTGCTGCCGTTGCTGGCGATCTTCTGGCGTGGCTTCAGCAGTGAAGCCGAGCAGGGCGGTGGCTGGGTCGCGGCGAAGGAGCTGGTGACCAGCGAGAATTTCCACTGGCTGCTCGGCAACAGCCTGAAAGTTTCCCTCAGCGTCGCGGCCATCGTCGTACCGCTGGCCTACCTGTTTGCCTACGCGCTGCAACGCACGTTGATTCCGGCGAAAGGCATCTGGCGCGGGATTTCCCTGCTGCCGCTGATGGCGCCGTCGATGCTGCCAGGCATTGCACTGGTCTATCTGTTCGGCAACCAGGGCATGTTGCGCGGGTTGCTCTCGGACAACATCTACGGGTTCTGGGGGATTGTGCTTGGCGAGGTGATTTACACCTTCCCGCATGCGTTGATGATTCTGCTCTCGGCGTTGTCGCTGGCCGATGCGCGACTGTTCGATGCAGCGTCGAGCATGGGCGCCAGTCCGGCCAAGGCGTTTCGCAGCATCACCTGGCCGGCGACGCGTCAGGCTGTGTTCGCCGCGTTCTGTCTGGTGTTCACCCTGACCATCACCGACTTCGGTGTGCCGGTGGTGGTCGGTGGCGACTATCAAGTGCTGGCGCTGGAAGCCTACAAAGCTGTGGTCGGCCAACAACAGTTCGGTCGCGGCGCATTGATCGGCATGGTGCTGTTGCTGCCGGCGCTGTTCAGCTTCGGCGTCGACGCCTGGCTACGTCGGCGTCACGGTGATTCCATGAGCGGTCGCGCGCAGGTGTTCAAACCGGCGCCGTCGAAGTTACGTGATGGCTGCTATCTGGCGATTGTCTTGCTGATCAGTGCCGCGTTGATTCTGGTGTTCGGCATGGCGGTGTTCTCCTCCTTGGTGAAATTCTGGCCGTACAACCTGTCGCTGTCACTCAACCACTACCAGTTCAACGAAACCGCTGGCGGTGGCTGGCTGGCTTACAGCAACAGTTTGAAGATGGCATTGGGCACGGCGCTGATCGGCAGCGTGCTGATTTTTACCGGCGCCTATCTGATGGAGAAAACCCGCAGCCAACGTGGCCTCAACCTGACCTTGCGCATGCTCAGTTTCGTGCCGATGGCGGTGCCGGGGCTGGTGCTCGGTCTGGGTTACGTCTTCTTCTTCAACCTCACGGGTAACCCGCTGCATGTGCTGTACGGGACGATGACGCTGCTGATTGTCTGCACCATTGCGCACTACCTGACCACTGCACAAATGACCGCGACCACCGCGCTGCGCCAACTCGACGGCGAGTTCGAAGCCGCCGCGTTGTCGCTCAAGGCGCCGCTGTACCGCCACTACCTGCGCGTCACCGTACCGATCTGCCTGCCGGCGCTGCTCGACATCGTGCGCTACCTGTTCGTCTCGGCGATGACCACGGTTTCTGCCGCGATCTTCCTCTACAGCCCCGACACCATCCTCGCGGCGGTCGCGGTGCTGAACATGGATGACGCCGGCAACGTCGGCGGCGCGGCGGCGATGTCGACCCTGATTCTGTTCACTTCGGCGGGCGTGTCCTTGCTGCTGGCGTGGGCTTCGCGCGGCTTGCTGCGCCGTTCTCAAGCCTGGCGACAAACCGCGCCTGGTCACTGATTCACACCCTCAACTCAAAAGACAGGATACCGATCATGTTCAAGCCTTTGGCCCTGGCCGCTGCTGTGTTCGCTACTTTCAGCCTGAATGCCTTCGCGGCAAAAACCGAGTTGACGGTGTACACCGCCCTCGAAGCCGAGCAACTGAAGTCCTACAAGGATGCCTTCGAAAAGGCCAACCCGGACGTCGAGATCAAATGGGTACGCGATTCCACCGGGATCATCACCGCCAAACTGCTCGCCGAAAAGGCCCGTCCGCAGGCTGACGCGGTGTGGGGCCTGGCTGCTTCGAGCCTGGCGATCCTCGATCAGCAAGGCATGCTGCAAAGCTACGCGCCGAAGGATCTCGGCAAGATCGGCGCGAACTACCGCGACGCCGCCAACCCGCCAGCGTGGGTCGGCATGGACGTCTGGGCCGCAACGATTTGCTTCAACACCGTCGAGGCCGAGAAGCAAGGTCTGAGCAAGCCAGTGAGCTGGCAGGATCTGACCAAGCCTGAGTACAAGGGCAAGATCGTCATGCCCAACCCGGCGTCGTCCGGCACCGGTTTCCTCGACGTCAGCGCTTGGCTGCAAACCTTCGGCGAGAAGCAGGGCTGGGCCTACATGGACGGTCTGCACCAGAACATCGGCCAGTACGTTCACTCCGGTTCCAAGCCTTGCAAACTGGCGGCGGCGGGCGAGTTTCCGATCGGGATTTCCTTTGAATACCCAGCGGTACAGCTCAAGCGTCAAGGCGCGCCGCTGGACATCATTCTGCCGAAGGAAGGTCTGGGCTGGGAGATCGAAGCGACCGCCGTGATCAAAGGCACGCCGCATGAAGAGGCCGCGAAGAAACTGGCTGACTTCTCCGCAAGCGCTGAGGCGATGGATCTGTACAAGGAGAACTTCGCTGTTCTTGCGCAACCGGGCATCGCCAAGCCGCAGACCGAACTGCCGGCCGACTACGAGCAGCGCCTGATCAAGAACGACTTTGCCTGGGCCTCGAAGAATCGCGACGAAATCCTGACCGAGTGGCGCAAGCGCTATGACGGCAAGTCCGAGAAAGTGGCGGCCAAGTAACCGTTGCCGATCGTTCCCACGCTCCGCGTGGGAATGAATCCCGTGACGCTCCGCGTCACTATGGACGCAGAGCGTCCTTGGCTGCATTCCCACGCGGAGCGTGGGAACGATCATTGAGGTAGCCTCATGACACAACTCAAAGACCTGCTGATCGTAGGCGCCGGCATCCTTGGCCTGTCCCATGCCTACGCCGCCGCCAAACGCGGTCTCAAGGTCGCCGTTTTCGAACGCACCGCCACCCCTCTCGGCGCCTCGGTGCGCAACTTCGGCCAGGCGCTGGTCACTGGCCAACCACCCGGCCAAATGCTTGAGCTAGCCAAGGCCAGCCGCGAGATTTGGGGCGACTGGGCGCAACTCGCCGGCCTGCAAATCAAGCGCAACGGCTCTTATCTCTTCGCAAGAACCGAAGCCGAAGAACACCTGCTCGACACCTTCTGTGCCGGCCGCGCCGTGGAACACGGCTACAACGTCGACCTGCTGCGCGGCGCCGCCCTGCGTGATCTCTACAACGGCCAGTTCAGCCACCACCGCGCCGCCCTCCACGGCATCGACGATCAACAGCTGTATTCGCGTGAAGCGATCCCAGCGCTGATCGACTACCTGCGCCGCGACCTCGGCGTCGAGTTTCACTTCTCGACATTAGTGCGCGACGTCGAACCCGGTCACCTGCACAGTACCGTCGGCAGCTTCACCGCGAAGCAGATCATCGTCTGCTCCGGCCACGATTATCAGACCTTGCTCGCGGAGCCGATCGCCGCGCTCGACCCGCAAATCTGCCGCCTGCAAATGCTCCGCGCCAAACCGCAGATCGACCTGAATCTGCAGCACGCCTTGCTCACCGGCCTGAGCTGCGTGCACTACGGCGCCTTCGCCGATCTGCCGGAAGCGGCGGCGGTGCAGGCGCAGATCCTGCGTGAGCAACCGCACCTGCACGACAACGGCATCCACCTGCTGATCAGCCCGACGCCGTACGGCGAACTGATCATCGGCGACTCACACCATTACGGCAGCGACCCTTCACCGTTCAACGCCGAGCAAGTCGATAACTGGATGCTTGAGCTGGCCGAGCAGACGCTAGGCTGCAAAGTGCAAGTGGTCGAGCGTTGGCAGGGCGTCTATGGTGCTCGGGGGCCGGGGCCGTTTTCGTCGCTGCGCCCGGCACCGGGGTTGAGTGTAGCGCTGATGCACACCGGGGTCGGCATGAGCGTCGGCCCGGCGCTGGCTGAACGCAATGTTGCGCAGTTGCTGGAGGAAGTTTGATGACATTTCACGAGCAAGTCGTCGCGCGTGTATTCGGGTTGTATGAACGCTTCGGCGCCAGCGATTACATCGGCGAACCGGTGTCGCAGATCGAGCACATGTCTCAGGCCGCCGAACTGGCAATCGCCGAAGGCTTTGATGATGAAGTGGTGTTGGCGGCGTTCTTCCACGACATCGGCCATTTGTGTGCCGAAGGCGCGGAGAATATGGGCGGTTATGGCGTGGTCAGTCATGAGCGGCTGGGCGCGGATTATTTGCGTGAGGCCGGTTTCAGCGAGCGCATGGCGCGGTTGGTGGAATATCACGTGCAGGCCAAGCGGTATCTGACGTTGCGTGAGCCGGAGTATTTTGATCGGTTGAGTGAGGCGAGTCGGCGGACGCTGGAGTATCAGGGCGGGGTGATGACGGAGGCGGAGGCGGATGTGTTTGAGCGGGATCCGTTGTGTGCGGTCAGCTTGCGGATGAGGCAATGGGATGAGCTGGCCAAGGAGATGGCGGTGCCGGTGATTGATCTGGCCGTATTGAAGGAGAAAGCGGCGCGATTGTTGGCTGCGTAAGTCGCTGGAGCGAGGTGCTGCCATCGCGAGCAGGCTCACTCCTACAAGGTGAACGCGATCCACTGTAGGAGTGAGCCTGCTCGCGATAGCGCCAGATCAGCCGCTACAAATCTTTGGCCAAAGACTCAATCTGCTCCTGCCGCTCCGCCTGATTCAACTTCGCCTGCGGATTCAACGACGACCACTGCGGATGCGCCCGCGCCTTGTTCAGCGCTTCCGGCAACTTGCCCTCACGCCAGTTCTTGTCCTGCGGCGTCGCCACCTGAACCGCGTCCATCGCCGCATGCCCACGCTGATCCAGCGCCAACACCAACTGCCGCTGACGCAACGCCAACAATCGCAACACCCCGTCATCCACCGTCAGCTCACGCTGCCCTTTGATCTTGCCCAGCAAGCGACTGCCATAACTGCGCGCCGTCTGTAGCGCGCCACCGGCAATCGCCCCCGCCAACGCCGCTGCACCAAGAGTAATCCCGCCAACCAGCAAATCCACGCCAGCCCCGGCCGCCGCGCCGGCAGCAATCCCGCCGCCCACGCGCACACCGAGTTGCTTCAAGGTTTCCGGGTTGAACAGGTCATCGCCCCAACGCCCATCCAGCAACGGCAAATCACTCGCCGCCGCATCCTGCGGGCGAAACGCATAGAGTTTGAGCAACGCCTCAACACACTTCTGTTCGCGCTGGCGCACAGCCTTGCGCAGTTCGCTGATGGCCTGCTGTTCCCGCTCGGCCTCGCTGACCACACTGCGCCGGCAAGCCGCACAGTCGATCAATAATTCAGCAATCAAACGCGCCGCACTTTGCTGCCGTGCGAGGCGCTGCGCCTGCTGATCGGCTATCAACCGCTCCAGTTGTGGCCGGGCGTTTTCCAGCAGCAGCGCGAGGCTTTCATACAGCCGGCGCTCGCCATCTTCAGGCGGCGCCACGCTGTCGAAACGCACCAGCGCATGCAGCCCTAGCCGCGCCAGTGCCTCGCGCCAATCCGGCTCGCGATGATTGGCGCTGCTGACAAAATTCAGCACCGGCAGCAGCGGTTTGCCACAACTGGCGAGCACTTCCAGCTCATCACGATATTTAGCCAGCACCGGTTCGCGCGCGTCGATCACATACAACCCGGCGTCCGAGGCGAGCAGCTGTCGCAGGACTTTGGCTTCCTGCTCGAAACGCTGGCGCGCCTCGCTGCCGTCGAGAAACCGCGCCAGTCGCGCCGGGCCATCAAGACGTTCGCCAGGGCGTTCCAGGCGCTCAAGAAAATCCAGCAGGGCGATGGCGTCTTCCAGTCCCGGCGTGTCGTACAGGTCGAGCAACGGTTCGCCGTCTACCGACAACCGCGCGCCTTCGACATGCCGCGTGGTGCTCGGGCGATGCGAGACTTCGCCGAAGCCGACATCGCGGGTCAGCGTGCGCAGCAGGGAGGTCTTGCCGACGTTGGTGTGGCCGACCACCGCGAGTTTCAGCGGCGCTTTCCAGGCTTCAGTCATGGCCAGTCTCCAACCAGTTCAGCGGCGCGCAATCGGCAAACTTCAGATCAAGCTGTTGCAGCGCGATGTGCCAGTCGCCGAGGCGTTCGGCATCCAGTGCTTCGCCGGGCGGCGCTTGCAGCAGCCACACGCGGGTTTCGCCAGCGCTACGCGCCAGTTCAGCAATCAGCGCGAGGCTGCCGCGATCCGGCGAGCGCCGTGGATCGCAGGCAATCGCCAGACGTGCTGGCGGAAAGCGACTGAGTTGTTCGAGGAGTTTATGGCGTGATTCGCGGCTGTCGAGAATGCCGGCGTCGCTGACGTTTTTCGGCAATGCCGGTGGCCATGGGCGTTGTTCGTCGAGTTCGATGGCGACCAGCAACGCGCCTTCGCTGACCAGCTCACCAACGCTGCTTTCAACCCGATGCAATTGCGCAGGCTCCGGATCATTGACGCCGAGGCGTTCGCTGGTCGGCATCAGACGTTCGCGCAGCTGCGCGTAGCCGGGCAGGTTCAAGTCCAGACGCAGCGCGGCTTTGCCGCTGTTCCAGCGCCAGAAACACAACAGCGTCAGCAGCAGACGCGGTAGCACGCCGTAGACCACCAACACGCCGACCAGCCATGTCGCCCAGGCCTGACGGGCGCTTTCGATGTCGAGCGCGCCGTCGCCGCTGGCGCGGATCATCTCCACCGTCGGCACATTGAAACCGAGCAGCGACGGCAGATAGCCCAGGGCATGAGTGACGTTGATAAAGGTGTCGGCGCTGAGAATCGTGGTTTCCCAGACAAAGCCGTAGCGCCGGGTCGCCATCAATGTCAGCAGCAGAATCAATGCGCTGAACATCGCCAGCAGCCACAAACCGTTGACCAGCGAACCGAGCGCCCAGCGATTGAGTTTCTTGCGTTGCAGCATCAGCAGCAGGGCGGGCGCCAGTTGCGCGGCTTTGGCGTCGCGAGCCATTTTCTCGCTGAGCCATAACCACAACCGTCCGAGCGTGGCACCGTGTTCGCCGGCAAAGATCAAACCCAGCAGCCAGCTCAGCAACAGTATCAGGTTCAGCCCGAGCAGACTGCCCAAGGCCCAGAACACATTGACCGGCGTTTGGCCGAGTGCGGCGAAGGCCAGACCGGCGCCGCTCAATACCGCGAAGATCATCAGCAACACCAGCGCCAGACGCGCGCCTTGCAGCCAGTGTCTGAGGGCATTGGTCAGCCCGTCACGCTCGGCCAGCCAAAGCGCGCGGCGTTGAATGCGGCCCGGCAGATCGCCGCCGGCCGTACGCGCCAGACGATTGGCTTCCAGGTCATCCAAGGGGCCTGCGTGTTCTTCGCGCAGGCGCACGGTCTCGGTGAGCCAGAGGTTTTGCAGTGGAGTCAGTTCAGTCACGCGGCATCCCGTCGCTCAATTGAGCGCTGAGCATAACCGCTGTGGCGCTTATCCGGGTACGCGCGGCTCTGGTATCCTCGCCGGCATGACTAAATCACTCCCCCTCAGCCTGATCGCAGCCCTTGGTGAAAACCGCGTGATCGGCGTCGACAACAGCATGCCCTGGCACCTGCCGGGGGACTTCAAATACTTCAAGGCCACGACGCTCGGCAAGCCGATTATCATGGGGCGCAAGACCTGGGATTCGCTCGGTCGTCCGCTGCCGGGGCGTTTGAACATCGTGGTCAGCCGTCAGGCCGATCTGCTGCTCGAAGGTGCCGAGGTGTATCCGTCGCTGGAAGCTGCCGTGGTTCGCGCCGAGGAGTGGGCGAAGGCGCAGGGCGTTGATGAGCTGATGCTGATTGGTGGTGCGCAGTTGTACGCGCAAGGGCTGGCGCAGGCGGATCGTCTGTATCTGACCCGCGTGGCGTTGAGCCCGGAGGGGGATGCGTGGTTTCCTGAGTTTGATTTGAACCAGTGGAAACTGGTGTCGAATGTGCCGAATCCGGCTGAAGGCGATAAACCCGCGTACAGCTTTGAGGTTTGGGAAAAGGCTTAAAAAGCATCGTCGGAACGCCGCCCGGAGCAAGCTCACTCCTACAAGGGGGAACGCATTCCAATTGTAGGAGTGAGCCTGCTCGCGATAGCGGTCTGTCAGGCGTTACTTAAGCCTGAGCCAACTCCGCATGCTCATCAGCATCCAGCAACTCTTTATCGGTCTGCTGCATCACCTGACTGGTAATCGCCCCAGCCGTGATCGAACCGCTCACGTTCAACGCCGTGCGGCCCATATCAATCAGCGGCTCAACCGAAATCAGCAACGCCACCAGTGACACTGGCAAGCCCATCGCCGGCAGCACGATCAGCGCCGCGAACGTCGCGCCGCCACCAACACCGGCTACGCCCGCCGAACTCAACGTCACAATCGCCACCAACGTCGCGATCCACAGTGGATCCAGCGGGTTGATGCCCACGGTCGGCGCAACCATCACCGCCAACATCGCCGGGTACAGACCGGCGCAACCGTTCTGGCCGATGGTCGCACCGAACGAGGCGGCAAAACTCGCCACCGATTGCGGAATCCCCAGACGACGGGTCTGCGCCTCAATGCTCAGCGGAATGCTCGCCGCGCTGGAGCGGCTGGTGAACGCGAACGTCAGCACCGGCCAGATCTTGCGGAAGAATCGCAGCGGATTGATCCCGGCGGCCGACACCAGCAAACCGTGTACGACAAACATCAGGCCCAGACCGAGGTACGAGACCACGACGAAACTGCCGAGTTTGATGATGTCCTGCAGGTTGGAACCGGCGACCACTTTGGTCATCAGCGCCAAGACGCCGTACGGGGTCAGCTTCATCACCAGACGTACCAGACGCATTACCCAGGCTTGCAGGGTGTCGATAGCGTTGATCACTTTCTGACCTTTCTCGACGTCATCCTTGAGCAGTTGCAGCGCGGCAACCCCGAGGAATGCAGCGAAAATCACCACGCTGATGATCGAGGTCGGCTTGGCCCGCGCCAGATCGGCGAACGGGTTCTGCGGGATGAACGACAGCAGCAGTTGCGGCACATTCAGGTCGGCGACTTTGCCGGCGTAGTCAGTCTGAATGGTTTGCAGACGGGCCATTTCCTGGGTGCCGGCGACCAGACCTTCGGCGGTGAGGCCGAACAGGTTGGTCAGGCCGATACCGATCAGGGCGGCAATCGCGGTGGTGAACAGCAGGGTGCCGATGGTCAGGAAGCTGATTTTGCCCAGCGACGACGCGTTGTGCAGGCGTGCCACGGCGCTGAGGATCGAGGCGAACACCAGCGGGATGACGATCATTTGCAGCAACTGCACGTAGCCGTTGCCGACCAGATCGAACCAGCCGATCGAGGCTTTCAGCACCGGGTTGCCGGCACCGTAAACGGTGTGCAGCGCGACGCCGAAGGCCACGCCCAGCGCGAGGGCGAGCAGGACTTTTTTCGCCAGGCTCCACGTGGTGTGGCGGGTTTGCGCCAGACCGAAGAGCAGGGCGAGGAACACCAGCAGATTGAGGATCAGCGGCAGATTCATGAAAACTCCGATAAGACTTGTGCCAGTCGCATTCTTGGGCAACTGCGAACCGGCAAGCCTAACAGTTTGATTTGCAATGATTTAATACCGAAATCGCAGGGCGTCCGTCGTTTTTGGAATAAGCGCGTGTCGCTCTCGGCAATGCATCTGGCGCAAACAGGGACGTGAGCGGTCGCTGACAGACGAGGACTGTCACACATATTTGTTAGCGTCGATCTCTTTGAATCAGGGAGAAGAGGCTTATGAAGTTTGCACCGAAATTTCTGGCTGTCGCACTGGCTGTGGGCATGGGTCTGGCCACTCAAGCCTTCGCCACCGACCTGAAACACTGGCCGGCGGATCAGGCCAAGGCGCTGGACGCGATGATCGCCGCCAATGCCAACAAGGGTAACTACGCGGTGTTCGACATGGACAACACCAGTTACCGCTACGACCTCGAAGAGTCCTTGCTGCCGTTCATGGAAAACAAGGGCCTGATTACCCGCGACAAGCTCGATCCCTCCCTGAAACTGATGCCGTTCAAGGACACCGCCGACCACAAGGAGAGCCTGTTCAGCTACTACTATCGTCTCTGCGAAGTCGACGACATGGTCTGCTACCCGTGGGTGGCACAGGTGTTTTCCGGTTTCACCCTCAAAGAACTCAAAGGCTACGTCGACGAGCTGATGGCTTCGGGCAAACCGGTGCCGGCGACTTATTACGAAGGCGATGTGGTCAAGAAGCTCGACGTCAATCCGCCGAAGATCTTCACCGGCCAGCAAGAGCTGTACAACAAGCTGATGGAGAACGGCATCGAGGTCTACGTGATGACTGCCGCTTCTGAAGAGTTGGTGCGCATGGTCGCGGCAGATCCGAAGTATGGCTACAACGTCAAACCGCAGAACGTCATTGGCGTTTCGATGTTGCTCAAGGATCCGAAGACCGGCGAACTGACCACCGCGCGCAAACAGATCACCGCCGGTAAATATGACGAGAAGGCCAACCTCGGTCTGGAGCTGACCCCATACCTGTGGACCCCGGCGACCTGGATGGCCGGCAAGCACGCGGCGATTCTCACCTACATCGACGAATGGAAAAAACCGGTACTGGTTGGCGGCGATACCCCGACCAGCGATGGTTACATGCTGTTCCACGATGTCGACGTGGCCAAGGGCGGGATTCACTTGTGGATCAACCGCAAGGACAAGTACATGACGCAAATCAACGGCATGATGGCCAAGCACGCGGCGGCGCAGGCGAAAGAAGGGTTGCCGGTGACTGCGGACAAGAACTGGGTGATCGTCAAGCCTGAAGAAATTCAGTAAGACCGGGTCGCTCCCATCGCGAGCAGGCTCACTCCTACAATTGGAATGCGTTTGATCGTTCCCACGCTCTGCGTGGGAATGCAGCCCGTGACGCTCCGCGTCACTGGACGCGGAGCGTCCCTTGAGATATTCCCACGCAGAGCGTGGGAACGATCAGCCCCGCACTTTGGCGGGGCTTTTTTGTTGCCGCGATTTGACGCTTACAGCCCGTCAAGCATCGCTTTGTTACGCACAGCACCTTTGTCGGCGCTGGTCGCCAGCAAGGCGTAAGCCTTGAGGGCGGTGGTCACTTTGCGTGGACGAATCTCGACCGGTTTCCAGCCTTTCTTGTCCTGCTCGGCGCGGCGTGCCGCCATTTCTTCATCGCTGACCAACAGGTTGATCGAGCGGTTCGGAATGTCGATCAGCACTTTGTCGCCATCTTGCACCAGACCGATCGCACCGCCGGCAGCGGCTTCTGGCGAAGCGTGGCCGATCGACAGACCCGAAGTACCGCCGGAGAAACGCCCGTCGGTGAGCAAGGCGCAGGCTTTGCCCAGGCCTTTGGATTTCAGGTACGAGGTTGGGTAGAGCATTTCCTGCATGCCCGGGCCGCCTTTCGGGCCTTCGTAGCGAATGATCACAATGTCACCGGCTTTCACTTCGTCAGCGAGGATGCCGCGTACGGCGCTGTCCTGGCTTTCGAAGATCTTCGCGTTGCCTTCGAAGACGTGGATCGATTCGTCGACACCGGCGGTTTTCACCACGCAGCCATCGACAGCGATGTTGCCGTAGAGCACGGCCAGACCACCTTCCTGCGAATAGGCATGTTCGAAGCTGCGGATGCAGCCGTTTTCACGGTCGTCATCCAGGGTTTCCCAGCGGGTCGACTGGCTGAACGCCGTCTGCGTCGGGATACCGGCAGGACCGGCCTTGAAGAAGTGATGCACCGCTTCATCGGTGGTCTGGGTGATGTCCCACTTGGCGATGGCTTCTTCCATGCTGCGGCTGTGCACGGTCGGCAGGTCGGTGTGCAGCAGACCGCCACGGGCCAGTGAGCCGAGGATGCTGAAGATGCCACCGGCACGGTGCACGTCTTCCATGTGGTACTTCTGGATGTTCGGCGCGACTTTGCACAGCTGTGGAACGCTGCGCGAAAGACGGTCGATGTCGCGCAGGTCGAAATCGATTTCGGCTTCCTGGGCGGCAGCGAGCAAGTGCAGGATGGTGTTGGTCGAACCGCCCATGGCGATGTCGAGCATCATCGCGTTCTCGAACGCCTTGAAGTTGGCAATGTTGCGCGGCAGCACCGATTCGTCGTTCTCGCCGTAGTAACGCTTGCACAACTCGACGATGGTACGACCGGCCTGCAGGAACAGTTGTTCGCGATCGCTGTGGGTGGCGAGGGTCGAACCGTTGCCCGGCAAGGCCAGACCCAATGCTTCGGTCAGGCAGTTCATCGAGTTGGCGGTGAACATGCCGGAGCACGAACCGCAAGTCGGGCAGGCGCTGCGCTCGTACTCGGCGACTTTCTCGTCAGAAGCGCTTTCGTCGGCGGCGATCACCATGGCATCGACGAGGTCGAGGCCGTGGGACGCGAGTTTGGTCTTGCCGGCTTCCATCGGGCCGCCGGAAACGAAGATCACCGGAATGTTCAGGCGCAAGGCAGCCATCAACATACCCGGGGTGATCTTGTCGCAGTTGGAAATGCAGACGATGGCGTCGGCGCAGTGGGCGTTGACCATGTACTCGACGGAGTCGGCGATGATCTCGC
Organism: Pseudomonas sp. MYb2; assembly: GCF_002979955.1. NCBI lineage: Bacteria > Pseudomonadati > Pseudomonadota > Gammaproteobacteria > Pseudomonadales > Pseudomonadaceae > Pseudomonas > Pseudomonas sp. MYb2. The sequence continues at coordinate 64,307 of NZ_PCQC01000001.1, read as the reverse complement.
GGCTCGGCAGCGAATACAGCATGCCATCGTGGCCCATGGCGATGCCGTCATCCACGGCGATGGTGTTGAATTCTTTCGCTACACCGCCGGCGCGTTCGATTTCACGGGCGACCAGTTGGCCCAGATCTTTCAGATGCACGTGGCCCGGTACGAACTGGGTGAACGAGTTGGCAATGGCGATGATCGGCTTTTTGAAGTCGTCATCTTTCATCCCGGTGGCGCGCCACAGTGCGCGGGCGCCGGCCATGTTGCGGCCGTGGGTGGATGTTTTCGAGCGGTAATCTGGCATGGAGCACTCCGGGCGGCTAATCAGGTACTAAATGGGAGTGAGCTTCTATTGACCTCTGGAACACTCAGAAATGGCCGTGTGTCCGGAAGTTGCCGATGACGTTGCGGGATCGCCGCTGGTCTCAGCCTGAGCTCATAAACCCGCCGGGGGATGAATGGCGATGAATCAGCCGATTCTACACCGCTGGCGTCTGGAGGGAATGGCGCAAAGTGTTGTTGCAGTGCCGACGGTGTCTGTGGGATGACGACCGGCAGGTTCAATCCGCCCCCGGCCGCAGAATGATGGCGGCCTCAAGGTTTCGGGCACGCGCGCTGATGCGGCTGTTCAGTACCAGCGCCACGCCGCTGAGCAGCACAAAGCAGTAGCCGAGCATCGACTGGAGATTGGCAGGGCTCAGGCTGATCAGTGCGCTGATCAAGCCGCCACAGATGAAGATGATCGTGCTGCCCGCCGAGGCCGATGTGCCTGCCATGTCCGCAAACAGGCCCATGGCCCGGGATGTGGCTGCCGGGCGTGCGATGGTGGTGCCAGCGGTGCAGATCAACATCGGGATCAGCACGGTGATGGCGGACAGTTCGACGTTGGTCGACAGCGTCAGCATGGCCAGCCCCGACAGCAGGATCAGGCTCAGTCCGGTAACGATCTGCTGGCCGGGCGTGATCCGCCGGCTGAGCACGGTGGCGACAATGCCGCCGACCACGTAAGCCGCACCGTATATCAGCAGGATCATTGAGAAGTCGTAGGGCGACAGCTGCAATTGATTCATGAAGATCAGCGGTGAAATCACGATGAAGGAAAAGTGGCAGGCGAACGCGAAGGCCGAAATCAGCCACAGGCCAACGAAATCGCGGTCCCCCAGCACCCGTCGGTAAGCGTTGAAGAACTGGACGGGGCTGCCGCTGGCGACCGGCCGCCCGTTGTCCAGAAAGCGCCACGCCTTGATCAGCACAGCTGCCGCCAGTGCGGCAAACACCCAGAAACTGCCACGCCAGCCGAGGCTGGCCTGCAGGAAGGTGCCGGCCAATGGCGATACTGAAATAAAAATTCCCGTCGCCGTGACCATCAGGATGCGCAGGCGATCACGTTCCTCGCCTTCGAACAGGTCCTGCACGAGCGCCTGGGACAGCACGAAGCAGCCGCAGCCCAAGGCCTGCACCAGACGAAAGAACAGGAACAGCGAGTAATCGCTGGACAGCGTGCAACCAAGCGCGCCGAGCATCGACACCGCCATGCCGGCGAGAAGCAGCCCTTTGCGTCCGATCACGTCCGACAGGGGCCCGATCAGCAATTGCGCAAAGGCAATGCCGACGGCGAACAGGCTGATCGACAGTGCTATATCCGCCGGGCTGCTGCGAAAGTGCTCGGCCATGGCCGGGAACGACGGCAGCAGTACATCCAACGGAAACACGCCGAGCAGAACCATGGCCAATAACAGGCTGACAGCGCCGCGTCGTTGCTGGGCAGTGACTGCAGGTTTTCCTTCACTCATCGAGCAGTCCTGCCTTGGAAAAGAGTTCTCGGTTGTAGGGCAATGCGAAAAAACCGGCCTTTTTCAGTGCGTCGAGGGTGGCGATGGCACCCGTCCTGGTGCGCAGACGTTTGGCTTGCGCGTGGGTCAGGCTGACGAGGATTTCATCGATGGCTGGCTCGGCGATGCCGTTGCTGCGCAGGCTCTGTCGCAACCAACGCTCGTCGACCTCAAAGAAAATATCGATAACGTTCAGCAGGGTTCTGGCCGCAAAGCTGCGCTGACGAGTGTTCAGCGTCAGCCACAGGTAATGGAACACCTCAGTGAAGTAGCGGCTATGGCGGGCTTCGTCTGCAAGGTGATCACGCAACATGTCATTGACGCTGGACACCAGGCTATCGCGGCAGACGTCCAGCAACTCGCGGGCAATGATGGTTTCCGAAACGAAACCAAGCAGAAACCAGGCCAGCGTGCGGTTGTTTTCGGGAGTGCGGGCGATCAGGGCATTCAGCCGGCTGATGCGCAGTGGCATCTGCGGGCGTTGGGTGAAGCCGTACAGACTGGCGATATGTTCTGCGAGACGGTTGGAGAACAGGGCATGGTAGCCCTCGTCGGTATAGAGCTGGAGCGCGGCGGTTTTCATGCGTTCTGGCACGAAGGCAGGCAGCTCGCCGTGGACGATCACCTCGACAGCGCGGTTGACGATGCGGTGCTCGAGCAGTGTTGTGTAGTCGAGAAAATGCACCAGATGATTGGCTGTCAGGCGATGGGTGACGTCACGACCCGCGGCGACGATGGCCGGGTGGGCCAGATACGGCAGAAAGGCCGGAGGAAACCAGTGACGGCTCAGCAACTGCTGCTGCACGTCATCGGGTAATTGATGGTCGTGCTGACTGGTGCGCACTGAAGCGCGAGTGTCCCAGTCGCCGAGGGTAAAGCGCAGCGCCCAGGAAGCCGGAGCCTCTTCCTGTTCGACAAGGGACTCGTTCATGCCTGTTCCTCGTGCAACAGATCGAGCATTTCCTGACACATCGCCTGACCATCGCTTTCACCGCAGCCGACAAAGAACAACGGTTGTTCGGCGCTGCCTTCGATCTTGAGCAAGGACTCGACCTGATCATCGGCGAACGCGCCGGTCAGCCAGGTATTGAGGCCCAGCGCCGTGGCGACCAGCTGGAAGGTTTGCGAGAGATGACCGGCCTCGATGAAGGCCATGCGATAGGCGCGCGAGTGTTGGTATTTCCACCATAACCTGTCGAAGCGAGCGGTGATGAACAGGCCCAGCGGCAGGTTGTTGATGAAGTGCTGCCCGCCGAGTAGTTGGCCGAGCGCGCATTGCGGCGATGGGCTCACGGGGGTAAGGACATGTTCGGCTGGGTGGTAGGCATACACGCCGGCGTCCAGGCCCTCAATGTTCTGTGCCAGCAAAAAACACTCACAGGCATTCAAGCCGCCCCCGGATGGGCTGCTGCGTCGCGCGTCGAGGCCTTCAGCAATGCCGTCTGCAGAACTGTCGCGTTCGCGCAGGTAGCCGAAGGACAGGTACAGCAATGAGCTGACGTCGCTGAGGGAAATGGCGGCTCCCGTGAAGGAGCGACAGGTTTTTCGCTGAGTCAGGACGTGGGTCAGGTTGTCGTGACCGGGTGTGGTCGGGGTGGGCAGCGCAATGCGTGCGCTGGAGTTTTTGAGCACACGTCCTGCTTGAGGCGCAGGGTCAGCCAATACTTCGTTGCAGTGGTCCAGATATTCTCTGCTCCACTCATGAATATTTTGCGGAATATGTTTGCATGGAATGTTCTGTGTGCCGATGTGATAGATTTTCGACAACTCATCCCAACCCCATTCCGTATTGTCGGTTTCTGAAATGGTTAATATCCCGGCATTCAATAGTTGTATGTCTATGGTGTTTCGACTATTGAATAGTTCGGGATTGCTGATTAATTGTGTCAGGCGTGACGAATAGTCGAAATCCAGTTCGTGCTGAACATGGTCTTTATAATTCCAGACTACTTGAGTTGGTGTGCGCGGCAGGATGAACAAGTATGGATTGATATGCATGTAGGGGCTTCTCTGGTTGGAAGTCTGAAAGACGCCGGAGTGCCGGCACTCTCCGGCGTCTAGACTTGCTTAGCGGGCTTTAGGCGCTACGAGAAAAGCCAGGTTTGCGATTTTGTTGCCTTCCATAGAGATAACTTTCATAACGTGAACTCCTTGTTCAATTTTTGGTAAGTGCCACCTCGTGGTGACAACTCAATAATAGTTTGTAATGGATTAATGGCAAGCGGATATTAAGTAGGAAAATTCCAGTAATTTTGTCGGATGCATCTTTAGGCTGGAAAGAACTTGTGGGATAAAGTTAGATAGTTAAAAGATGCAAGGAAATTTCCTGCACGCCAAACGGAAGTCCGGTGTGGGAAGTAAAAGGCTGGACGTTAAAAAAGGCAGGGGGGCGTGCGTGTAAACGCAAACGGGGAGCCGTAAGGCTCCCCGTCGATTTGCCAATCAGCTGTTAGGCAGCAGCCGGCAAGTGATGCTTTTGATATAGCGGGTTTCGGCGATGGCCGGGTGCACCGGATGATCCGGGCCCTGACCGCCACGCTCGAGCATCTGGATGTTGCGATCCAGGTGACGGGCGCTGGTCAGCAGAATGTTCTGCAGATCGTCTTCCGGCAGGTGCATCGAGCACGAAGCGCTGACCAGAATGCCGTCCTTGTTGAGCAGGCGCATGGCTTGCTCGTTCAGGCGACGGTAGGCGCCTTCGCCGTTTTTCATGTCCTTCTTGCGTTTGATGAACGCTGGTGGGTCGGCAACGATTACGTCGAAGCGCTCTTCGCTGGCTTTCAGCTCTTTCAAGGCTTCGAAGACGTCGCCTTCGATGCAGGTCATCTTGTCGGCGAAACCGTTCAACGCAGCGTTGCGCTCAACGCCGTCGAGGGCGAAGGCCGAAGCGTCGACGCAGAACACTTCGCTGGCACCGAACGCCGCAGCCTGCACGCCCCAGCCACCGATATAGCTATAGAGGTCGAGGACGCGCTTACCCTTGGCATAAGGCGCCAGGCGTGCACGGTTCATGCGGTGGTCGTAGAACCAGCCGGTTTTCTGACCCTGGATGACCGGGGCCTCGAACTTCACGCCGTTCTCTTCCAGCGCAACCCACTCCGGTACCAGGCCGAACACGGTTTCGACGTAGCGGTTGAGGCCTTCGGCATCACGCGCGGCGGAGTCGTTCTTGAACAGGATGCCGCTTGGCTTGAGCACTTGGGTCAGTGCTGCGATCACGTCATCTTTATGCGCTTCCATGGTCGCCGAGGCGATCTGGACTACGAGGATGTCGCCGAAACGGTCTACCACCAGACCCGGCAGCAGATCGGAGTCACCGTAGACCAGGCGGTAGAACGGCTTGTCGAACAAGCGATCGCGCAGCGACAGGGCAACGTTCAGACGGTGCACCAGCAGCGACTTGTCCAGTTGCACCTTGATGTCGCGGGACACCAGACGGGCGCAGATCAGGTTGTTCGGGCTCATCGCAACGATGCCCAAGGTCTTGCCGCCGGCGGCTTCGAGGATCGCCTGATCGCCGGCCTTGAAGCCGTGCAATGGTGTGGCGGCCACATCGATTTCGTTGCTGTAGACCCACAGGTGGCCGTTGCGCAGGCGACGGTCGGCATTGGCTTTGAGGCGCAGGCTTGGCAGGGACATGACGTCGCTCCGGAAAAAAGAGCGGGAGTATAGCGTGTTGCGACTTGTGCCGGGTTTGATGAGCGATGAAACGCTGATCGCCTCTTCGCGAGCAGGCTCGCTCTCACATTAGTCTTGTGTCGGTCACAAGACCTCTGTGGGAGCGAGCCTGCTCGCGAAAGCGGTCCCCAATGCTACGCCGACAGTGCGTCGATCAGTTCGCGACTGAACGCCGGAATATCATCCGGCTGCCGGCTGCTGATCAGGTTGCCATCCTTGACCACCTCTTTATCGACCCAGTGCGCGCCAGCGTTGACCAAGTCATCCTTTACCGTCTTGTAACTGGTCATGGTCTTGCCGTTGACCAGTCCTGCCGAGATCAGCAACCAGCCGCCATGGCAGATCACTGCGATCGGTTTGCCGGCAGAGGCGCCGGTCTTGACCAGGTGCTGGGCGTCCTGATCGATGCGGATAGTGTCGGAGTTCTGCACGCCGCCCGGCAGGACGATCGCGTCGTACTGCTCGCTGCTGGCGCCCTGAAACGTCTGGTCGACCTGGAAATCGTCCGCCGGTTTGTCGTGATTCCAGCCTTTGACCTTGCCGGTTTCTGCGGAAAGGATGTCGACCTGCGCGCCAGCCTGCTCCAGCGCTTGCTTGGGACCTGTCAATTCAACCTGTTCGAAACCATCGGTTACCAAAAAAGCGACGCGCTTGCCGTTGAGTGAGGTGGTCATCGATAAGCTCCTGAGTCTGCGGGAATTTGCTGGCACAGCGAACAGAAATTGCCCGTTGCGCCCTACAAAATCCGAAGCCTGAGCTTGAATGAAAGTTCCGCCGATATGCCCATCGGTGTGTCGCCCTGCGGTTTCAGGGGTTAGAATCGCCGCCTGTCCCAGAGTGTGTACTTATGTCCCAAGAGCTGACCACCGAACAGATTCAACAATCGCTGCAAGGCATCAGTGTGCCGGCGCAACCGCAGATCATGGTGGATCTGCAAATGGAGCAGTACATGCCCGACCCGGACCTGGAGGTGATCGCCAAGCTGATCGCCCAGGATCCCGGCCTGTCCGGCTCGCTGCTGAAAATCGTCAACTCGCCGTATTACGGCTTGAGCAACAAGATCACCTCGATTCAGCGTGCGGTGAACCTCCTGGGCAGCCGTTCGATCATCAATCTGATCAACGCGCAGTCGATCAAGGGCGAGATGAACGACGACACCATCGTCACGCTCAACCGTTTCTGGGACACCGCCCAGGACGTGGCGATGACTTGCCTCACGCTGGCCAAGCGCATCGGTACCCAGGCCGGGGACGAAGCCTATGCCTTGGGCCTGTTCCACGATTGCGGCGTGCCGTTGATGCTGCAGCGGTTCCCCAATTACATGACGGTTCTGGAAAAGGCTTACGCCAATGCCAGCGCCGAATGTCGGGTGGTCGACACCGAGAACAGCGAGTTCAACACCAACCACGCGGTGGTTGGCTACTACACCGCCAAGTCCTGGCGCCTGCCGGAACATGTCAGCGCTGCCATCGCCAATCACCACAATGCCTTGGCGATCTTCAACGATGAGTCGTCGCGCAACAGCCAGATGAAAAACCTGTTGGCGATCCTGAAAATGGCCGAACACATTTGCGCTTCGTATCGGGTATTGGGCAACCAGACCGAAGATTTCGAATGGAACGCCGTCGGGCCGCTGGTACTCGACTATGTAGGACTGTCGGATTACGACTTCGAAACCCTCAAACAAACGATCCGCGACCTCGGCGCGCATTGATTCGAGAACACCATGCCTGAATTGCCGGAAGTCGAAACCACCCGCCGGGGGATTGCCCCGCACCTGGAAGGCCAGCGTGTCAGCCGGGTGATCGTGCGTGACCGGCGCCTGCGCTGGCCGATCCCGGACGACCTCGATGTGCGCTTGTCGGGGCAGCGCATCGTGCTGGTTGAGCGCCGCGCCAAGTATTTGTTGATCAACGCCGAAGTCGGCACGTTGATCAGCCATTTGGGCATGTCGGGCAATTTGCGTCTGGTCGAAGTCGGGTTGCCGGCGTTGAAGCATGAGCACGTCGACATCGAGCTGGAATCGGGGCTGGCGCTGCGCTACACCGACCCGCGACGTTTCGGCGCGATGTTGTGGAGCAATGATCCACTCAATCATGAACTGCTGATTCGCCTTGGCCCGGAGCCGTTGACCGATCTGTTCGATGGTGAACGTCTGTTTCAGCTGTCGCGGGGGCGGTCCATGGCGGTCAAGCCGTTCATCATGGACAACGCGGTGGTCGTGGGCGTCGGCAATATTTATGCGACCGAAGCGCTGTTTGCTGCCGGGATTGATCCGCGCCGCGAGGCCGGAGGCATTTCCCGGGGGCGGTATCTGAAGCTGGCGATCGAGATCAAACGTATTCTTGCCGCCGCCATCGAGCGTGGCGGCACCACGCTGCGTGATTTCATCGGTGGCGACGGCCAGCCGGGCTATTTCCAGCAGGAGCTGTTTGTTTATGGCCGTGGCGGCGAACACTGCAAGGTCTGTGGCACCGGGCTGCGTGAAGTGAAGCTGGGTCAGCGGGCCAGTGTGTTCTGCCCGCGCTGCCAGAGCTGAGGCAAACGGCTGAAAAAGTCCTACGGTCTATAGTGAGTTGTCTCACTGTTCAGCCCGAAGGATCGTGCCATGAAGTCCTTGCAAGTCCTCGTTGTTACGCTGCTGCTGTGTTCCAGTCTGGCTGTTCAGGCCACGGAAAACGGCAGCGGTGATCCGCGTTACACCATCCAGAATCCACCGGCCTACGCGATGATCGGCGACTTGCTGATTGCCCGACCTTTATTGGTGGTGGCGACGGTGATCGGTGCGGGGGCGTTTGTCGTGTCGTTGCCGTTTACCGCGCTGGGTGGCGGGGTGGGCGATGCGGGGCAGGCGCTGGTGGTGGATCCGGCGAAAGCCGCTTTTGTGCGGTGCCTGGGGTGTATCGGGGAGGGGTTTGAGCAGCGCGAGTGAGCTGATCAGGGTTTTGCTGTGTGGCTGATGGCCTCATCGCGAGCAGGCTCACTCCTACAGTTGAAATGCGTTCCAATGTAGGAGTGAGCCTGCTCGCGATGGCGTCGGTACAGGCGCTGAAAAATCAGGCCTTGCCGGTAATCTTGCGGTACTTGTCCATCAACTGTTCTTCAGTCTCCGGATGCGCCTCGTCCAGCGGAATGCAATCCACCGGGCAAACCTGTTGGCATTGCGGTTCGTCGTAGTGGCCGACGCACTGGGTGCACAGGTTCGGGTCGATCACATAGATCTCTTCGCCTTGGGAGATGGCGGCGTTCGGGCACTCGGGTTCGCAGACGTCGCAGTTGATGCAATCGTCGGTGATGATCAGGGACATGCTAACTCCAGCCGGGGCGGCAGGCCCGGGCGCTATAAATCAATGCGCGCAATTGTGCCGCATTGGCGAGCGCAGTGCACGCGGGCGCGATCAAGGGCACCGAAGGCTGCGATCAAAAAGCCAAAGATCGCAGCCTGGGGCAGCTCCTACTTCTTGAAGCGTAGGGTCAGGGCATCGGCCACGGCGGGGTGGACGAATTTGCTGATATCGCCGCCCAATGCGGCAATTTCCCGCACCAGTGTCGAAGAAATGAACGAATAACGTTCGGACGGGGTGAGAAACAGGCTCTCCACATCCGGAGCCAACTGGCGATTCATGTTGGCCAGCTGAAACTCGTATTCGAAGTCCGACACCGCGCGCAGACCACGCAGGAACACATTGGCGTTCTGCTCTTTGGCGAAATGCGCGAGCAGCGTCGAGAAACCGACCACTTCCACGTTCGGCAGGTGTTTGGTGACCTCGCGAGCCAGTTCAACCCGTTGTTCCAGCGGGAACAGCGGGTTCTTTTTCGGGCTGGCAGCGACCGCAATGATCACGTGATCGAACAGGCGCGAGGCGCGTTCGACCAGATCGCCATGGCCCTTGGTAATAGGGTCGAAGGTACCTGGGTACAACACTCGGTTCATCGCGTCGTCCTGGCGGGAGTCCGTTGGGGAGTCGGATGGTATCGCAGCCGTCCCGGTCGGCCAAGTCGCCTGTTGGGTAAGAAAGCACTATAGACGATGGCAATAATCCGGATATTCACGGGTTTTTCAGCCGATCGGCCAGTGCACTCGCCAGTTGCGCGGTCAGGCCGTACACCGACAACTGCGGGTTGGCGCCGATGCTGGTGGGGAACAACGAGCCGTCGTGAATCGACAGATTGGCCAGTTGATGATGACGACCGAGACTGTCGGTGACCGCGCTTTTCGGGTCTTCGCCCATCGCGCAGCCGCCCATGACGTGGGCGCTGCCCAGGCGTGTGCGATACAACTCAAGGCTCAGGCCATCGATCAGCGTGCGGGCTTCGGCCAAGGTGTTCACGTAACGCGCGTCGGCGTGCATCGGCATCACTGATTTCGCGCCACCGGCGAACTGGATTTCGGCCATGACGTGGAAGGCCTTGCGCAAACCCTCCCAAGCGTACGGCGAAACCTGGTAGTCGAGCACCGGTGAGCCATCGCCGCGCAACTCGACCGCGCCGCCACTGCTGTCCGGGTGAAAGCCGTCACGCAACAGCGCGAGCATGGCGTGGGTGTGCGGCAGATCAGCCATGTGTTGCGCGCTCTCCTGGCCAAAACCGCCGAGCAGCGTCGCCGCCAGCGCGGGATGCAATGGCGGTACTTCGAGTTTGAATGCCATCGGTCCGGTGGTGCCGTCCTTCCATTGGAAGTGGTCGGAATAGATTGATTGCGGCGCGCCGTAAAACGGATTGACCACTTCGTCGAAGCGCGCGGCGGACATGTTCACCGGGTGCAGAAAGGTGCGCTTGCCAAGGTTTTTATGCGGATCCGGTGCAGCGGAGCGCAGCAGCAGTGCCGGACTGTTGATGCCGCCGCCCGCGAGCACGTAATGCCGTGCCTTGACGGTGATGGTGCGCCCGGTCGGTTCGACGCAGCGTTCATCCATCGCCACGCATTGCAGACCTGTGACCTTGTCGTCGCTGATCAGCAGTTTTTCTGCGCGGGCCAGATAGAGCAACTCGCCACCCTTTTCCAGGGTCGCGGGAATGGTGGTGACCATCATCGATTGTTTGGCGTTGGTCGGGCAGCCCATACCGCAATAGCCGAGGTTCCAGCAGCCGCGCACGTTACGCGGGATCACGTGCCAGCTGTAGCCGAGCTGCTCGCAGCCTTTGCGGATCACATCGTTGTTGGCATTGGGCGGCACCATCCACGGTGCGACTCCGAGGCGTTGCTCCATTTTCTCGAACCACGGTGCCATTTCCTCCGGGCTGTGGCCTTTGACGTTGTGTTCTTTGGCCCAGTGATCGAGGGTCGGCTCCGGGGTGCGAAAGCTTGATGTCCAGTTGATCAGCGTCGTGCCGCCGACCGCGCGGCCCTGCAGGATGGTGATCGCGCCGTCCTTGCTCATGCGCCCGATGCCTTCCTGATAGAGGCTGCTGTAGGCCTGATCTTCGAGCATCTTGAAGTCGGAGCTGGTCTTCAGCGGGCCTTCTTCGATCAGCAGAACCTTGTAGCCGGCGGCGCTGAGGATTTCTGCGGTGGTGCCGCCACCGGCACCGCTGCCGATGATTGCTACGTCGGCTTCCAGGCTCAGGTCGTCGCTCAGTTGTGCGCCGTTGTAGGTTTTCCAGCCTCGGGCGAGGCCTTCGCGGAATGGGTCGGGTACGGGCATCGATCAGGTTCTCTTGTTTTTGTTGTTCTGGCGGGCCTCATCGCGAGCAGGCTCACTCCTACAGGGGGAATGCATTTCAATGTGGGAGCGAGCCTGCTCGCGAAGGCCGTTGCGCTGATTTCAGACGGTAGGCGGCCCGGGGTAACCGCAATGCCCCCAGGATTCGGCGCGGGTGTACCAGGCCATCATCACCATCTGCTGCAACGAGCTATGTCCCATGCGCAACAGGCTCAGTGAGCTGTTCTCCCAACGATCAAGAAAATGCCGCATCGCCTCAGGGCTGGCGTTTTCCCAACTGCCCCAGATCCCGGTGAGCGGCCCGCGCGTCACGGCCATGCCGAGCACGTCGAACAGTTGGCGAGTGAGTTTGAGCATTTCCGGCGACAGATGATTGAGGCTGTAATCCAGCGACTTCAACGTGCCTTCAATCGCGTTCGGCATCTTTTCAGTGGCCACGGCGCCTTCGAGCATCACTGGTATCAGTGCGCGCAAAAACAGCAGATCGCCGTCGCGCAAGGTGATGAAGCCGTTGGCTGCGACGTTGGAAGAACAACCGCTGAGGCTGGCGCCGAGGCCAGCAGTGGCGAGGAACGCCGTGGCGCCGAGGCTGAATTTCAGCAGGCCACGGCGCGACAGCGCAGGTGTTTCGGTCAGGCTTGGGTGCATTATTGTTATTACCCGGCAATGACAAATGTTTAGCGAATGAACAGCTTCTGGATCAGTTTCTGGATCGACGTCCCGTACGGCGGATAAATCAGCCTGGCCGCGTTGAAGCGCTGTTTCACCAACACGCCTTTGGCCTTGCTGAAGGTCAGAAAACCTTCGTGACCGTGGTAATGGCCCATGCCGGAGGGGCCGATGCCGCCGAACGGCATGTCGTCCTGCGCCACGTGCAGCAGCGTGTCGTTCAGGCACACCCCACCGGAATGGGTTTCGTGCAGCACGCGGGTCTGCTCACCTTTGTCGTAGCCGAAATAGTAAAGAGCCAGAGGACGTGGTCGCTGATTGATGTAGGCAAATGCCTGCTCCAGATCGCGATACGGCACGATCGGCAGCAGCGGGCCGAAGATCTCGTCCTGCATCACGGTCATGTCGTCGCTGACATTCAGCAGCAGACTGTGCGGCATGCGTCGGCCCTGAGCCTGCTCGAACAGCGGAATCAGCAGCGCGCCCTTGCTGGTGGCATCGCTGACATAACCATTGAGGCGGGTCAGTTGGCGGTCATTGATGATCGCGGTGTAGTCCGGGTTGTCGCTGAGGCTCGGATAAAAACCTTGCACCGCCTGACGATAGGCTTCGACGAAGCCGCCCACACGGTCTTCCGGCACCAGCACGTAATCGGGGGCGACGCAGGTTTGCCCGGCATTCAGGGTTTTACCGAAGGCGATGCGTTCGGCAGCGTCCTTCAGCGGCACGTCTCTGGAGACAATGGCGGGGGATTTGCCGCCCAGTTCGAGCGTCACGGGCGTGAGGTTTTCGGCCGCGGCGCGCATGACGTGCTTGCCGACACTGGTGGAACCCGTGAACAGCAGGTGATCAAACGGCAGGCGGGAGAACGCCACGCCCACGTCGGCCTCGCCGAGGACCACGCCCACCAGATCTTCGGGGAAGATGCGCGCCAGCAATTCCTTGAGCAACAGCCCGGTGGCCGGGGTCGATTCGCTGAGTTTGAGCATCACTCGATTGCCCGCCGCAAGTGCGCCGACCAACGGCCCGATGGCCAGATACAGCGGGTAATTCCACGGCACAATGACGCCGACGACGCCCAGCGGCTGGTAGACCACTTTCGCCGCAGCGGGCTGGAACGCCATGCCGACCTTGCGCCGCGAGGGTTTCATCCAGCCCTTGAGGTGGCGACTGGCGTAATGAATGCCGTGCAGGCTGGGCATCAATTCGGCGAGCAAGGTTTCATCGGCGCTGCGGTTGCTGAAATCCGCGCTGATGGCTTCGATCAACGCCTGACGTTCACTGCTCAACAAATCGCGCAGTGCCTTCAACCATTGCTGGCGTTGGGCGGCAGGCGGCATCGGGTTGGCGGCATACGCTGCCCGTTGCGCATTGAACAGCCGATTGAGCTCCTCCAGTGGCTGTTGCAGCGTTTGCAGGTAGGCAATGTCGGCAGTCATCGTAGGCTCCGGATTTATTGTAGTGGTGAACTTTTTAGAGTCTATGCTCTATAAAGTCAAATGACTTCCGTGCGCAGCTTTGTTTTATCCATTTCCGGATAGGTCGTAAGATGCCCCTCATCGCACTCTGAATTAAAGCTCAAGCCATGGCCCCACGAATAAAAACCAGCGAGCGCATCGTGCAGAACAGCCTCGAGCTGTTCAATCAGCAGGGCGAGCGCAGCATCAGCACCAACCACATTGCCGCCCATATGGAGATTTCTCCGGGCAACCTGTACTACCACTTCCCCAACAAGCAGGCGATCATCGCCGTGCTGTTCAGTGAGTACGAAGCCTTGGTGGATAGCTTTCTGCGCCCGCCGCAGGGGCGTGCCGCGACGGTTGAAGACAAGCGTTTCTATCTCAAGGAGCTGCTGTCGGCGATGTGGGGTTACCGCTTTCTGCACCGTGACCTTGAACATTTGCTCGACAGCGATCCGGAACTGGCTGCGCGTTACCGGCGCTTTTCCCAGCGCTGCGTGATTCAAGGCGCCGCCATCTACGAAGGTTTTGTCGCCGCCGGAATCCTCAAGATGGATCGCGTGCAGATCGAATCCCTGACCCTCAACGCGTGGATCATCCTGACGTCATGGGTGCGCTTTCTGTGCACCACCCGTGAAAACTCCAACCACCTCAGCGAGCAAGCTGTTAAACGTGGCGTGTATCAGGTATTGGTCCTCGAAGCCGGGTTCGTCACTGACGAGGCGCGTGAACAGGTCAACGCATTGTTTGATGAGTTTTACGTACCGCTGGCCCAGGCCCTCGAAGACGTGAAATAAACCGTTCTGTTGAAACTCCACAGGAGCCCGTTATGCCGATTGCGCAACTGATCAGCCCGCAAACGCTGGATGCCCGCAAGGAACAGCCGGGGCTGGTGATTCTCGATTGTCGTTTCGCCCTCGAAGACCCGGATTACGGGCAACGCAGCTATGCCGAAGGGCACATTGCCGGTGCGAGCTTCGCCGATCTCGAGCGCGATCTCAGCGGCACAGTGGTCAAGGGCGTGACCGGGCGGCATCCGCTGCCCGAGCCGGCGGCGTTGATCGAGCGTCTACAGGCTTGGGGAATCGACAATGACAGCGACGTGGTTCTGTATGACGACGGACCCGGTGCCTACGCGGCGCGGGCCTGGTGGTTGCTGGCGTGGCTGGGCAAACGTGACGGCGTGTTCATTCTCGATGGTGGACTCAAGGCTTGGCACGCGGCGGGTTTGCCGCTGAGCCTGGATGCGCCGACGGTGAGCCGTGGCAACTTCAGTGGTCAGCCGGACATGAGCTTGTTGATCAGCGCCGAGAAATTGCAAAAGCGCCTCGGGCAGCCGGCGCTGACGTTGATCGATGCTCGGGCCTTGCCGCGCTTCAAGGGTGAAGTTGAACCGATCGATCCGGTGGCCGGGCATATTCCGGGTGCACAGTGCGCGGCGTTCACTGACAACCTCGCCAGTGATGGACGATTCCTGCCAGCCGATCAGCTCAAGCAGCGTTTCGCCGCGAAGATCGGCGAACGTTCGCCAGCGGATCTGGTTGCGTATTGCGGCTCTGGGGTGACGGCCTGTCACAACCTGTTTGCGTTGTGCCTGGCGGGTTATCCGTTGGCTTCGTTGTATGCCGGATCGTGGAGCGAATGGATCAACGAACCGGCTCGCGGCATCGCCACCGGCGAATAAGATCAAAAGATCGCAGCCTTCGGCAGCTCCTACATTGGAATGCATTTCCCTGTAGGAGCTGCCGAAGGCTGCGATCTTTTAGCTTTCCATCCGGGCGCTGCGATACGCCGCGGGCCCGACGCCGTAAGCCTGCTTGAACTGTCGGCTCAAGTGGCTTTGATCGGCAAACCCCAGCTGCGTCGCGACTTCCAGCGGCAAGCAACCACTCTGCAACAGTGCCCGCGCCTTGGCGATGCGTTGCTGCACCAGCCAAGTGTGTGGCGGCATACCAGTCGCGCGGCGGAACACCCGGGCGAAATGGAACGGTGACAGGTTGACCGCTGCGGCCAGCTCCTCCAGCGACGGCGGCGCTGCCAAGTGCGTGTGCAGCAGATCCTTGGCGATCAGCACCGCGCGGTGCTCCTTGCCGGGGTTACCGATTTCTCGCACCGCCGCGTGGCGCTGCAACAGCAACAACATCATCTCGCGCCACACCGTTTGCTGTTGCAGCGCGGTGGCAGGGCTTTCGAGCAACCGGTGCAATTGTGCAAATCCGCTGACCAGATCGGGGTCGCGATACAGCGTGGCGCCGAATGCCGGCAAACTTGTCGTGGGCAGTTCAAGTTCATCCAGCAGCGAAACAATCTTGCCGGTATCCGGGTAGAAGGCTCGATACAGCCAACCGTCGTCGGTGCCCTTGTGCCCGGTGTGCAACTCGTCCGGGTTGATCAGCACCAGCGTCCCGCTGCCCGCCAGATGCTCGGCGCCGCGGTAGCGATAACGCTGAGCGCCGGCCATGATCATGCCGATCACAAAACCGTCATGCACATGCGGGGCGAAGCGCTGTTCGATATAGCGCGCCGACAACAGTTCGACGCCGGGCAGCGGCGCCGATTGCCAGAATCGGATCGATTCGCCCTGGTCGCTCATGCGGGCACGCTGGCCAGCCATCGCGGGATACGGCGTTCGAGGTAGTAGCCTGGCTGGCGCACTGAGCCGTCGACGAATCCAACGTGTCCGCCGCGTGCCTGCAATTCAAAGGCGGTCGACGCCGACAGTTCGTTTTCCGCAGGCAAGCTGTGCGGGAACACGAACGGATCGTCCGCCGCCTGAATGATCAGGGTCGGCGTGCGGATCTCGCCGAGGAAATAGCGGCTCGACGCACGCCGGTAGTAATCCTCGGCATCGTTAAAACCGTGCAGCGGCGCGGTCACGCGGCCATCGAAATCCCAGAACGTGCGCATGTTCTCCAGTGAGCCGAGCGCTGCCAACGCCGCCAGGCCATCCTCGCGACCATCATGCTGAAACTGCCGTTGCTTGTTTTTGATGTACGCGACCATCTCGCGCATGAAGTGCGCCTGATAAACCCTGGAAAACCCCTGGCCGATGCGGTCGGCGCATTGATCCAGACGAAACGGCACTGACACCGCCACCGCGCCGAGCACACCACTGGCGCTGCCGGTTTCGCCCAGATGCTTGAGCAACACATTGCCGCCCAAGGAGTAACCGACGGCATACAACGGCGCCAAGGGGCGTTTCGCACGCAGGTGTTTGATGGCTTCGGCGAGGTCTTCGCTGGCGCCGGAGTGATAGCTGCGAGGCAGCAGATTCGGCTCGCCCGAGCAGCCGCGCCAATTCAGCGCGACACTGGCCCAGCCTTGCGCGGCCAAGGCCTTTTGCACGCCCGCCACATAGGGCGAATTGGAGGAGCCGGTCAGGCCGTGCAGCACCAGCACCAGCGGCGCGTCAGCCGTGTGCGGGCCATGCCAGTCGAGGTCGAGGAAGTCGCCGTCCTCAAGCCACAAGCGTTCGCGCTCGCGTTCGATATGCACGGTTTTGCGCCACAGCGGTCCCCACAAGGTTTGCAGGTGTGGATTGCCGAGGCCGAGGGCGGGAGTGAAGCGTTCTGAAGGAGGGGGCACGATGATTCTCGATGCAGCGCGGCGGCGCCTCTGGTGAAGCGCGCCGCTTGTTCAGGCCGGTCGGTTAACCGGCGATCTCTGCCATACGTTGCCACAAGGCGTAGTGCACTCGCCCGGATTTCTGCTCGCGGTGCAGGCGCCAGTTGCCCGGCAGGCCGAGAATCGAGGGTGCCGTCTCGCTTTCAGTGTAGATCCAAGAATCCGGCGCCAGCCACTGACGCTCTTCAAGCAAGGTGCACACGGCCGGCAGCAGGTTCTGGTTGAACGGCGGGTCGAGGAACACCAGGTCGAACGGTGTTGCGGTCTGGGTTTCCAGATAACGCAGCGCATCGGCGGTCTGTACCTGACCGTTGGTGCAGCGCAGGGTGCCGAGGTGTTCTTTCAGGCTGGAGACGGCAATGTTGCTGGCATCCAGCGCCTGGCCCATGGCCGCGCCACGGGACAACGCTTCGAGAAACAGCGCGCCGCTGCCGGCGAACGGGTCGAGCACCTTGGCCCCTTCAACGTACGGCGCGAGCCAGTTGAACAGGGTTTCACGCACGCGATCCGGCGTCGGGCGCAGGCCAGGTGCGTCGGGGAAGCTCAGCTTGCGGCTGCGCCATTGGCCGCCAATGATGCGCAACTGGTTCACACCGTTGTGAACGTTGTGCGCAGGTTTTTTAGGAGAACGAGTTGCCATTAATGCTCCGGAACCCCGAGCGGTTGCTCGGCAGGTTTATCAGAAGGGGCCGGTAACGGCTTTTGCGGCACGGTTGGACCCGCGGTGACGATGACCATTTTGTCCGTGCTCAGGTGTTTGTTCAGGGCGTCGCGGACTTGTTCCACGGTCAGGCTTTGCGACTGACGCATGAAGTCGTCCAGGTAGCTCAGCGGCAGATTATAGAAGCCCATCGCCCCGAGTTGGCCGACGATATCGGCATTGCTTGCGGTCGACAGCGGGAAGCTGCCGGCCAGTTCGCGCTTGGCGTCGTCGAGTTCTTTCTGCGTCGGCCCGGTTTTCAGGTAGTCGGCGAGTACGTCCTGCACCAGTTTCAGGGTGCCTTCGCTCATTTCCGCACGGGTCTGCAGATTGATCATGAACGGGCCACGCGCCTGCATCGGGCTGAACGCCGAGTACACGCCATAGGTCAGGCCGCGCTTCTCGCGCACTTCGCTCATCAGGCGCGTGCCGAAACCGCCGCCACCGAGGATCTGGTTGCCCATCGACAGCGCCGCGTAATCCGGATCGTCACGGTCGATACCGAGTTGCGCGAGCATCAGGTTGGTCTGCTTCGACGGAAACTCGATGTGATTAACGCTGGCCTTCGGTTCCTGCGGCTGAGCGATCTTCGCCAACGCCGGCCCTTTCGGCAGGGCCGAGGAGACCTGATTGGCAATTGCCTCGGCTTCCGCGCGCGACAGATCGCCGACCAGCGCGATCACCGCGTTGCCGGCCGCGTAGGCCTTGGCGTGGAATTCACGCAATTGCGCGAGGGTGATCTTCGGTACGCTCTGCGGATTACCGTCGCTGGAATGCGCGTACGGGTGATCGCCGTACAGACGCTTCATCAGCTCAAGGCTGGCGAGTTTGCCGGGGTTCTGTTTCTGGTATTCGAATCCGGCGAGCATCTGGTTCTTGATGCGTGCGAAGGAGTCGGCGGGGAAGGTCGGTTTGCCGATGACTTCCGAGAACAGCTTCAAGGCCGGTTCGCGTTTGTCGGCAGCACTCAGGCTGCGCAACGAAGCCAGCGCCATGTCCTTGAAAGCACCGTTGCCGAAATCCGCACCGAGACCTTCAAAGCCCTGCGCGATGGCGCCGACGTCTTTGCCGGCAACACCTTCGTTGAGCATCGCATTGGTCAGCACCGCCAGGCCCGAGGCGCTGCCGTCCTGGCTGCTGCCGGCGGCGAAGATCAGGCGCATGTCGAACATCGGCAGTTCGTGGGCTTCGACGAACAGCACTTTGGCGCCTTCGGCGGTGCTCCAGGTCTGCACGTCGAGCTTGCGGCTGGCCGGGGCTTTGCCGTCGAGTTCGGTGAGTGATTGCAGCTTCTGGCTGGACTTGGCGTTGTCGAGGGCTTCACTGGCTTTGCTGTCAGCACTTGGC
Source organism: Pseudomonas sp. MYb2 (assembly GCF_002979955.1). Lineage (NCBI taxonomy): Bacteria > Pseudomonadati > Pseudomonadota > Gammaproteobacteria > Pseudomonadales > Pseudomonadaceae > Pseudomonas > Pseudomonas sp. MYb2. Next base: position 45,349 of record NZ_PCQC01000001.1, on the reverse strand, counting down.
GACAGATAGAAAGCCGTCGAGCCGATCACCGCAATGGCGATCAGGCCGAGCAGCATCAGGCGTGGGGATTTGCGCTCACTCATGAGTCGTCTCCAGTGGCAGGACGTGGGCGACGCTGAGACGTTCGCGGGTGAAATACAGCTTGGCGGCGTTCTGGATGTCTTGCGGGGTCACGCTTTCCAGATCGGCGAGTTCGGTGTCCATCAGTTTCCACGACAGGCCGACGGTTTCCAGTTGACCAATCGCCGTGGCCTGGCTGGTGATCGAATCGCGTTCGAAGACCAGACCGGCAATCACTTGCGCACGTACGCGCTCCAGTTCTTCGGCGGACGGCGCGGTGGTTTTCAGCTGTTCGAGCAGTTTCCACAGACCGGCCTCGGCTTGCGCCATGGTCTTTTTCTTCTGCGTGTTCGGCGTTGCCGACAAGGTGAACAGGCTGTCGCCACGGGTGTAGGCGTCGTAGTTCGACGAACCGCCGGAGACCAGCTCTTCGCCGCGCTCCAATTGCGTCGGGATGCGCCCGCTGTAACCGCCGTCGAGCAGTGCCGAGATCAGGCGCAGGGCGTTGACCGAGCGTTTGTCTTCAGCCGTGGCAATGCTTGGTACGTTGAAACCGAGCATCAGGCTAGGCAATTGCGTCTGCACATGCAGGGTGATCTGGCGTTCGCCCGGTTCAGCCAATTCCAGTGGTTTTTTTGCCGGCGGCACGTCGCGCTTGGCGATCGGGCCGAAATAGCGTTGGGCGAGGGTTTTGACTTCGTCCGGGGTGACGTCGCCGACCACCACCAGTGTGGCGTTGTTCGGCACATACCAGGATTGATACCAGTGGCGCAGCTCTTCGACCTTCATTCGGTCGAGGTCAGCCATCCAGCCGATGGTCGGCGTGTGGTAGCCGCTGGCCGGATAGGCCATGGCCTTGTAGCGCTCGTAAGCCTTGGACATCGGCTTGTCATCGGTGCGCAAGCGGCGCTCTTCCTTGATGACTTCGATTTCCTTGGCGAACTCGTCGGCCGGCAGACGCAGATTGGCCATGCGGTCGGCTTCCAGTTCAAACGCCACGCCCAGACGGTCACGGGCCAGCACCTGGTAGTAAGCAGTGAAGTCGTCGCTGGTGAAGGCGTTCTCTTCAGCACCGAGATCGCGCAGGATCAGCGACGCTTCGCCGGGGCCGACTTTCTCGCTGCCCTTGAACATCATGTGCTCAAGCGCGTGGGACAGACCGGTCTGGCCCGGGGTTTCGTAACTGGAACCGACCTTGTACCAGACCTGCGAGACCACCACGGGCGCGCGATGGTCTTCGCGCACGACGACCTTGAGGCCGTTGTCGAGGGTAAATTCGTGGGTCGGTTGCGGGTCGGCCGCCAGGGCCGAAAGGGGCAGGCAGACTGTGCTGAGCAGCAGGCCTGCAGCGCGGCGGGCTAGAGCATTCATTCGTTTTTTAACCTGTTGGGCTGCCCGCTTGGTCTTAGCGTCGGCGGGCGAGAGGGTGCTAGGATACTGATCCGTTTTACTGGCGGCCACGCCTATCAAGCCACTGATCGGTCGATAGGTTGTATGGGTTCCCGGAAGAAGCTTTGAGTTTGTCAGCTAAACTCTGCGTTTTCGCCGACGATGCCGTTCCAGTCCTTCGTATTAATCGACCTTTGAGGTGCCTGTGGCGCCTCGACAAAATGTTGCGCGTGAACAAGCTGGATGAAACACAGTCTGTTCTGCATCGAATATTTATTTGCCGGGGCGCCCTTATGGCGCGTCGCTACCGTGAGATAGCCGTCCTCCATGTTTGGTTCCAACGACGACAAGAAGACCCCAGCTGCGGCTGGCGAGAAGAAAAGCCTGTTCGGATGGCTGCGTAAGAAACCGCAGGAACCCGTCGTCGAACAGCCGCCCGCGATTCCTGAGCCTGCTCCGGAACCTGCTCCGGTTATAGAAGAAGAGCCGGCACCGATTGTCCTGCCGATTGCCGAGCCGGTGTTGCAACCGGTTGAGCCAGAGCCGGAGCCTGAAATGCCTGTAGCGGCTGAACTGCCGCTGACCCCGGCGGCCGAGCCGTGGCTGACCTTGCCGGTGGCGGAAGAGCCGGTGGCGTTGGTTGAAGAGGCTGCGCCGCACGTTACGCCAGTGATCCCTGCGCCTGCTGCGTTTGTGCCTGAAGTGGCGCCGGCGTCAGTGGTTGAGCCGATCATCGAGCCTGCGCCCGTTGTGGCTGAAGCTGCTCCTGAAATTATTGCGCCTGAGCCTGTTGCTCCGGTCGTTGTTGCTCCTGTTGCTCCAGTCGTGCAACAGCCCGAGCCGGCACCGGCACCGGCACCGGCACCTGCTCCCGTAGTTGCCGCTCCAGTCGTGCCGGTCGAAGTGGTTGCCGAAGCCTCCATCGAAGCCCCGCGCACCGAAGAAACCAAAGCCGGCTTCTTCGCCCGTCTCAAGCAAGGCCTGTCGAAAACCAGCGCCAGCATCGGCGAGGGCATGGCCAGCCTGTTTCTCGGCCGCAAAACCATCGACGACGATCTGCTCGATGACCTCGAAACCCGTCTGCTCACCGCCGACGTTGGTGTCGAAGCCACTACGCAGATCATCCAGCGCCTGACCCAGAAGGTCGCCCGCAAAGAGCTGGCCGACGCCGACGCGCTGTACAAATCCCTGCAGGCCGAACTGGCCGCGATGCTCAAACCGGTCGAACAGCCGCTGAAAATCGCTTCGCAGAACAAACCGTTCGTGATTCTGGTGGTCGGCGTCAACGGCGCCGGCAAAACCACCACCATCGGCAAACTGGCGAAGAAACTGCAACTGGAAGGCAAGAAAGTCATGCTCGCCGCCGGTGACACTTTCCGCGCCGCAGCTGTTGAGCAGTTGCAGGTCTGGGGTGAGCGCAACAAGATTCCGGTGATCGCCCAGCACACCGGCGCCGACTCGGCTTCGGTGATCTTCGACGCCGTGCAGGCGGCCAAGGCCCGTGGCATCGACGTATTGATCGCCGACACCGCCGGTCGTCTGCACACCAAAGACAACCTGATGGAAGAACTGAAAAAGGTTCGCCGGGTCATCGGCAAGCTCGACGCCGACGCGCCGCACGAAGTGCTGCTGGTGCTCGACGCGGGTACTGGCCAGAACGCCATCAACCAGGCCAAGCAATTCAACCAGACCGTCGAACTGACCGGTCTGGCGCTGACCAAGCTCGACGGTACCGCCAAGGGCGGGGTGATTTTCGCCCTGGCCAAGCAGTTCGGCTTGCCGATCCGCTACATCGGCGTCGGTGAAGGCATCGACGACTTGCGTACCTTTGAAGCCGAACCCTTTGTCCAGGCACTGTTTGCCGAGCGGGAGCGTTCATGATTCGTTTCGAACAGGTCGGTAAACGCTACCCGAACGGTCACGTCGGCTTGCATGAGCTGAGCTTTCGAGTCCGCCGTGGCGAGTTCTTGTTTGTCACCGGCCACTCCGGTGCCGGTAAATCCACCTTGTTGCGCCTGTTGCTGGCGATGGAGCGTCCGACCAGCGGCAAACTGCTGCTGGCCGGGCAAGACCTGAGCACGATCAGCAACGCGCAGATTCCGTTCCTGCGCCGGCAGATCGGCGTGGTGTTCCAGAATCACCAGTTACTGTTCGATCGCACCGTGTTCAACAACGTTGCCTTGCCGCTGCAGATTCTCGGGCTGTCCAAGGCCGAAATCGCCAAACGTGTCGATTCGGCGCTGGAGCGCGTGGCGCTGTCGGATAAAACCGATCTGTACCCGGGCGATCTGTCCACCGGTCAACAACAGCGTGTCGGCATTGCCCGCGCCATCGTTCACCGCCCGGCCTTGCTGTTGGCGGACGAACCGACCGGTAACCTCGACCCGCGTCTGGCGGCGGAAATCATGGGCGTGTTCGAAGATATCAATCGGCTGGGCACCAGCGTGCTGATCGCCAGTCACGACCTGGCGCTGATCGCGCGCATGCGCCACCGTATGCTCACCCTGCAACGTGGCCGATTGATCGGCGACGGGGAGGCCGGGGTATGAGTGCGACACGCAGTCCCAAGGTTTCCGAGCGCGTGGCCCCGAAAGCCGCCGATCCGCAGCCGCCGAAGAAGAAAAAGCACGACGATGACGATGGCCCGGATTTCGCCACACTGTTTCGTGCGTGGATCGAAAGCCATCGCGCCAGTCTGCTCGACAGCCTGCGTCGTCTCGGCAAGCAGCCGATCGGCAGCTTCTTCACGTGCATGGTGATGGCGGTGGCGTTGAGCCTGCCGATGGGGCTTTCGCTGTTGCTCAACAACGTCGAGCGTCTCGGCGGTTCGTGGCAGCGAGCGGCGCAGATCTCGCTGTACCTGCAACTCGACGCCAGCCCGCAGCAGGGCGAATCGTTGCGTGAGCAGATCAAGGGCATGCCCGGTGTAGCTGATGCTGAATATGTCGGCCGCGATCAGGCGCTGGAAGAGTTTCAGCAGCAGTCCGGGCTGGGTGAAGCCCTGCGCGAGCTGCCGGAGAACCCGTTGCCGGGCGTGGTGCTGGTCACCCCGAACGAAGTCGACAAGCCGACCCTGGAAGCATTAAGACAAAAACTTTCCGAGCTGCCCAAGGTACAACAGGCGCAACTTGATCTAGTCTGGGTCGAGCGTCTGGCCGCCATCCTCAAGCTCGGCGATCGTTTTGTCTTCGGTTTGACGGTGCTTTTGGTTTCTGCATTACTTTTGGTGATAGGCAATACCATTCGTCTTCATATTGAAAACCGCCGCACCGAGATAGAAGTGATTAAACTCGTCGGCGGCACTGACAGCTATGTGCGACGTCCCTTCCTTTATATGGGTGCGTTGTATGGCTTCGGTGCGGGACTGTTGTCCTGGGGTGTATTGGCGTTCGGCCTGAACTGGCTGAACGACGCGGTGGTTGGGCTGGCCGGCTTGTACGGCAGTGATTTCGCGCTGGCCGGAGTGCCAGTTGCCGACGGTCTGTCGCTCTTGCTTGGCGCGGTGCTGTTGGGTTATATCGGTGCATGGATTGCAGTCGCACGCCATCTCAGGGAGCTGGCGCCGAAGTAGAATCTTTTTTGCGCGTGATTGACCTCGCGGTTTTTTGGGAACTTGTACTTGAGTTTCCGGTCAATTTTTCGCAGTGCCGAGAGGCACGAGTATGTAAGTGGGAGGTTTTTTCGTATGACCAATTCTTTGCAACCTGCGTATGCGTTGGTTCCGGGTGCGAACCTGGAAGCTTACGTGCACACCGTCAACAGCATTCCATTGCTGACGCCGGAGCAGGAGCGTGAACTGGCCGAGAGTCTCTACTATGAGCAGGATTTGGGGGCGGCTCGGCAGATGGTGCTCGCCCACCTGCGTTTTGTCGTACACATTGCCCGTAGCTATTCCGGCTACGGTCTGGCTCAGGCTGACCTGATCCAGGAAGGTAACGTCGGCCTGATGAAGGCCGTTAAGCGCTTCAACCCGGAAATGGGTGTGCGTTTGGTGTCGTTCGCCGTGCACTGGATCAAGGCGGAAATTCACGAGTTCATCCTGCGCAACTGGCGCATTGTGAAAGTCGCGACCACCAAGGCCCAGCGCAAGCTGTTCTTCAACCTGCGCAGCCAGAAGAAACGTCTGGCGTGGCTGAACAACGAGGAAGTCCACCGTGTGGCGGAAAGCCTCGGCGTCGAGCCGCGTGAAGTGCGCGAGATGGAAAGTCGCCTGACCGGCCATGACATGGCCTTCGACCCGGCTGCTGAAGCCGACGACGACAGCGCTTTCCAGTCGCCGGCCAATTACCTGGAAGACCACCGGTACGACCCGGCCCGTCAACTGGAAGATGCCGACTGGAGCGACAACTCCAACAGCAATCTGCACGAAGCACTGGAAGTGCTGGACGAACGCAGCCGCGACATCCTCTACCAGCGCTGGCTGGCAGAAGAGAAAGCCACGCTGCACGACCTGGCGCAGAAGTACAACGTGTCGGCCGAGCGGATCCGTCAGCTCGAGAAGAGCGCGATGAACAAGCTCAAGTTGTCGATCGCCGCCTAACCGGCGAGCAGGCAATAAAAAACGCCCCGATCAGCGATGATCGGGGCGTTTTCATTTCTGCTTCGCCACAAACCAATGTAGGAGTGAGCCTGCTCGCGATAGCGGTGTGACAGTCAGCATTGCCGTCACTGATGTACCGCTATCGCGAGCAGGCTCATTCCTACATTTAGATCCTCGGTGTTATCGAGACCAAGGCGCTCGCCGCGAATCATTCAGCCCCAGCAAATAACTATCCCCACCCAACTGACTCATCTGCTGCCGAATCCACCCGGCCCGACGCGACACATAAGCGGTCGGATGGCTGGCACTCCAGACGCGTGGGTTTGGCAGTACGGCAGCCAGATAACTCGCCTGCTGCCGGGACAGCGACTTCGCGCTCACGCCAAAGTGATGGCGGGCCGCAGCCTCGGCACCAAACACCCCGTCATCCCACTCGACGCTGTTCAGGTACACCTCAAGAATCCGCTGCTTGGGCCAGAACACTTCGATCAGCGCGGTAAACCACGCCTCCAGACCTTTACGCAGATAACTGCGACCGGCCCAGAGAAACAGGTTCTTCGACACTTGCTGACTCAAGGTGCTGGCGCCGCGAATTGAACCGCCGAGTTCGTTGTGGGCCAGCGCTGCCTGGATCGCACTGAAGTCAAAACCCCAGTGCTCAGGAAATTTCTGATCCTCGCCAGCCATCACCGCTACCTTGAGATCATCGGAGATCTCGTCCCACGGCTTCCAGGTTCGCTGCAGATCAATCGGCTCGCCATCGACCCAGGATTCGACCTTGCGCTCGACCATCAGCGCCGTGCCCGGCGGCGGCACGAAGCGAAACACCAGCACCAGCAATACGCTGCCGCCCGCGAACCAGAGCAGGGCCTTCGTGAGACGACGGAAAATAGTACGCAGCATAGAGATGGCTTGGCCGAACCCGTGGAGCGGGCCATTATACAGACCCTGCCGATCGAGTCTGACTGGAGTTCCCCATGCTGCGTGGCTTTTTGATGCTGGCCGCTTTTTTCGGTTTCACCGGAGTCGCTTTGGGCGCATTCGCTGCCCATGGTCTGAAAAACCGCCTGACGCCGGAGTATCTGGCGATTTTCCACACCGGCGTTACCTATCAATTGGTGCACACCCTGGCACTGTTCGGTGTGGCGCTGTTGGCCACGCAGATACAAGGGCGACTGGTTGCTTGGGCTGGCGTGTCGTTCGCCGCCGGCATCCTGCTGTTCTCCGGCAGCCTGTACGTGCTGACCATGACCGGTATCAGCAAGCTTGGCATCATCACCCCGTTCGGTGGCCTGGCGTTTCTGGCCGGTTGGGTTTGCCTCGGGCTGGCCGCCTGGCGCTTGCAACCAACCGCTTGACGCTTGGTGCTGACCTTTAGGTCATGATCGGGCTAGAATGCCTGCCCCTAAAAATGATGGCGGCGTTGCGCATGCGCATTCAGTTGAACGGCGAATCCCTTGAACTGCCCGACGGCGAGACCGTTGCGGCCCTGATCACTCGTCTGGAACTGACCGGACGTCGAGTGGCAGTCGAACTCAATCTGGATATCGTCCCGCGCAGCCAGCATGCCGTCACCACGCTCAACGACGGCGACAACGTCGAAGTCGTGCACGCCATCGGCGGCGGCTGACCGGGCGGCCCGTACGGGCACAGAATTCTGCAAGACCCTCACCCCTAAAGAGGATTCCCCATGAGCATCGTTCGTAGCGACAAGCCTTTTGTTCTGGCCGGTCGTACTTACCAGTCGCGTTTGCTGGTTGGTACCGGCAAGTACCGTGACATGGAAGAAACCCGTCAGGCCATCGAAGCCTCGGGTGCCGAGATCGTCACCTTCGCCGTGCGCCGCACCAACCTGGGCCAGATCGAGGGCGAGCCGAACCTGCTCGATGTGCTGTCGCCGGAGCGCTACACCTTCCTGCCGAACACCGCCGGTTGCTACGACGCCATCGAAGCCGTGCGCACCTGCCGCCTGGCCCGTGAGCTGCTCGACGGCCACAACCTGGTGAAGCTGGAAGTACTGGCTGACCAGAAGACCCTGTTCCCGAACGTCATCGAAACCCTCAAGGCCGCCGAAACGCTGGTCAAAGAAGGTTTCGACGTGATGGTCTACACCAGCGATGACCCGATCATCGCCCGGCAACTGGCGGAAATCGGCTGCATCGCAGTGATGCCGCTGGCCGGCCTGATCGGTTCCGGCCTAGGGATCTGCAATCCGTACAACCTGCAGATCATCCTCGAAGAAGCCAAGATTCCTGTGCTGGTCGATGCCGGTGTCGGTACTGCGTCCGATGCGACCATCGCCATGGAATTGGGTTGCGATGCGGTGCTGATGAACTCGGCCATCGCCCACGCCCAGCAGCCGGTGATGATGGCTGAAGCCATGAAACACGCCATCGTTGCAGGCCGTCTGGCCTACCTCGCTGGCCGTATGCCGAAAAAACTCTATGCCAGCGCCTCTTCGCCGCTGGATGGTCTGATCAAGTAAGAGCCATTGATGACTGAATCGAACGACACGCCTATCCAGACGGAAGAAGGCGACGAGCGCCAACACCGCCGCATCAAGAGTTTCGTGATGCGCGCCGGGCGCATGACCGAAGGCCAGCAACGCGGTCTGGATCAGGGCGCGCCGCTGTACGTGCTGCCGCTGGCCGACGCGCCGGTGGATTACGATCAAGTGTTCGGCCGTTCGGCACCGCGCTCGCTGGAGATCGGTTTCGGCATGGGCCACTCGCTGCTGGAAATGGCCGCGGCGGCACCGGAGCAGGATTTCATCGGCGTTGAAGTGCACCGTCCGGGTGTCGGCGCGCTGCTCAATGGCGTGCTGACTCAGGGCCTGACCAACCTGCGGGTCTACGATTGCGACGCGATCGAAGTGCTCAACCGCTGCATCGCCGACAACAGCCTCGATCGCCTGATGCTGTTTTTCCCGGATCCGTGGCACAAGAGCCGTCACCACAAGCGTCGTATCGTTCAGGCCTCGTTCGCTGAACTGGTGCGCAGCAAGTTGAAGGTCGGCGGAATTCTGCACATGGCCACCGACTGGGAACCGTACGCCGAATACATGCTGGAAGTGATGAACGTCGCCCCGGGCTACCGCAACCTCGCCGAAGACGGCAAATGCGTACCGCGCCCGGCCGAACGCCCGATCACCAAGTTCGAACGCCGCGGCGAACGTCTTGGCCATGGCGTGTGGGATCTGAAGTTCGAAAAACAGTCCTGAGTCCTAGGCAATACCCCCTGTAGGAGCTGCGGCACGCTGCGATCTTTTGATCCTGATTTTCAAGATCAAAAGATCGCAGCGTGCCGCAGCTCCTACAGTTGTTTCTGGAGTTTGCTCAAGTTTGGCTATGATCCGCCGAAAGCTCGAGGCCCCCATTTGTAAAGGACGACAAATCTTGAAAGCCATTTTTGCCTGCACGCTGGTTCTGGGTCTCATTTGTTGCGCAGCGTGCGAACGGGTAGTCAGCCCCGAGGAATACTTCGCGAGTGCGCAGAGAACGGCGGCAAAGATCGAGCGCGACGCCAATGACCGGATCAAGCGTGAGGCCGCCGGGGAAAGCGTGCAATACACCCCTGAACAGTTGCGCGTTGCCGAAGGTGATCTCGAGGCTCTTGTGGACAACCTCAAGCATGCGTCGGGCGGCGGGCACACGCTGGCCACCTATGTTCTGGCCAGCCTGCAGGACAACCCGATGTTTTCCGAGCAGACGCGCTTACAGACCTGTGGTCTTTATCAGCGGGCCATGGATGATGGATTGTTAGCGGCTGCGGTGGGCTATTACCATTTGTGCGACAAAGCGTATGAACGATTTGATGCGCAAAATCCTGATCATTTGAAATTCTTGCAGTCTCTCGAGCAGTTGCTGCTCAAGCCTGATACGCATGCTGACGACTATCCGTTGCAGGCCAAACGTTCGCTGTGTTTCGAAGAACACGGGGCGCCTGCCGGCAAGGTCGGGCCGATGGCCGCCATGCGAGCTCGCGCAGCTGGCTTGGTATTGTCCGAAGACCAGTTTCGGGCTGAGGCCTACTACATACTCGCGTTGACTCGTGTGAACGGCAGCGATATGCGCGACAGCGGCAATATCGAACACTTCGATAAAGCGATAGCGCTGGGCTGCAAGGATTCCGTTGGCCTCAAGGCGATCCTTCAGGCGCAGAGCCGCTTATCGAAGAATCATTGAACCAAGGCCCAATAGTGGGAGCGAGCCTGCTCGCGAAAGCGGTCTGACAATCAACGATGTTGTTGGATGTTAAGACGCCTTCGCGAGCAGGTTCGCTCTCACAGTTGTTTGTGTATTAGGAGATTACAAGGGCGCAAGAAATCGAGCGGGCACCTGCTCTGTCAACCAGACGCCATTTTCGGCCTGATAGAACTTGAAGCCTTCTTCCAGCATCTGCTGCGTGGCGACTGCGAGCACCACTACGCTGCCGTAGCGTTGACCTACGGAAGTGGCAGTGGCGATCTCTTCCGAAAGATGCACGTGATGGCGTGATCCAGGGATCAAACCTTGTTCATTGATCGAATCGAGAAAACGCGTCGCGGTGCCGTGATACAGCGTTTGCGGTGGGGGTTTCTCGTCGAACTGTAACTCGACAGTCTTCGTCGAGTGGCCCTGAACAGCGCGGATGCACAAGCCGTCAGTAGAAATGGCAAAACGCTTTTTGTCGCTACTTGCCACCACCGTTTCAATCAAATCGCGATCGAGGTTACGACCGTCACGCGCAGCGCCATTAATCAGTGCGTCGATATCTGCCCAGCCATCCGAATCCAGCGTAAGACCAATCGCTTGAGGCTCGTGACGCAACACGAAGCTGAGAAACTTGCTTGTTTCGTCCAGCGTTTTTTTACTCATGAACGTCCCTGACTAACAGTAAAAAAGGAAGAACCACGCGCTGTAGGAGCTGCGGCACGCTGCGATCTTTTGATCTGATCGTTCCCACGCGAAGCGTAGGAACGCCCAATCGGCTGGCAAGTCAGCGGCGATCAGCAACCACCCCGATCAGCACCAGTACCACCAGCAGCACCGGCGCCAGGCTGTAGTTGTTGAACTGGCTCAAACCCTTGACCACCCAAGGCGTGGCATAGATCAGCGCCGCGCCGCTGCCGATCACGCACAGCAGCGACATCAGCGGTACGCGCAAGGCGCCGGCGATGCTGCCCAGACGTTGCTCGACCCAGCCTTTGAAGTCAGCGCCGAACAGCACCAGCAGGCAGCCGACCAGCGCCAGGGCGATTTCCGAGAGGTTGCTGCGGCTCCAGCGGGAGACGGTGGCGAGCAGGTCGAGTATCAAATCCATGCGTTTTCCCTTAGCACTGAAATCAGTTCAGAAATTGTTGCAGCAAATCGTTGAGGAACAGCTGTCCGCGCTCGGTGGCCGCCAGACGTGACGGTTCGACCTGCAACAGACCGCTTTGTTCTGCCGCTGCCCGGCCCTCGGCGAGGCTTTCCAGTGACAGGCCAGTGCGCTGCGGATACAGGCGCGATTCGACGCCTGCGGTCAGGCGCAAAGCGTTCATCAGAAACTCGAACGGCATCTCGTCATTGCTCAGCGCTTTTTCGCCAGCCTGAAAGCTTTTCGCCGGATTCAGGTAGTCCTTTGGCAAACGGGTCTTCCAGGTACGCACGATGCGTCCGTCCGGATGGCTCAGCTTGCCATGCGCACCGGCGCCAATGCCGATGAAGTCGCCAAAACTCCAGTAATTGAGGTTATGCCGCGCCGGGCGCCCGGCCAGGGCATAAGCCGACACTTCGTATTGCGCGTAACCGTGCTCGGCCAGCAGCGCCTGCCCGGCTTCCTGAATGTCCCACAGCGTATCGTCCTCCGGCAGCACTGGCGGCTGGTTCCAGAACACGGTGTTCGGTTCCAGTGTCAGCTGATACCAGGAGATGTGCGTCGGATTCAGCGCGATGGCCTGACGCAGATCGCTCAAGGCATCGTCCAGCGATTGATCGGGCAAACCGTGCATCAAGTCGAGGTTGAAGTTATCGAACCCGGCCTGACGCGCCATGCCGGCCGCACGTACCGCTTCGTCACCGTTGTGAATCCGCCCCAGCGCCTTGAGTTTTTCCTGCTGGAAGCTCTGGATACCGATCGACAGGCGATTGATCCCCAGCTTGCGGTACGCGACGAACTTCTCCTGCTCGAAGGTGCCCGGATTGGCTTCCAGGGTGATTTCGATGTCACCGGCAAACGGAATGCGCTGCTCGACGCCTTCGAGTAAACGCCCAAGGGCTTCGGCGCTGAACAGGCTCGGCGTGCCGCCACCAAAGAAGATCGAGCTGATTTCGCGGCCGTAAACAGCGTGCAGATCCTGATCGAGATCGGCCAGCAAGGCGTCGACGTATTCCTGCTCCGGCAACACCGGGCTTGCGGTGTGCGAGTTGAAATCGCAATACGGGCATTTGCGCACACACCACGGGATGTGGATGTACAGCGCCAAGGGCGGCAGCGTCGGCAGCGGCGCCCGAGGCGAAGAAGCGGCGCCGCCGACAATCAGCGACGACGCAGAAGAGGCACGGGTCATTTCAAGCCCAGACGCTGGCGCAGCAGATCCATTGCTCGGGCGCGGTGGCTGATCTGGTTCTTGTCGGCCGGGCTCAGTTCAGCGCTGGACACGTCGCGCTCCGGCACCCAGAACAGCGGGTCATAACCGAAACCGTGCTCGCCGCTGGCAGCGGTCAGAATCCGTCCGTGCCACAGGCCTTCGCAGAGGATTGGCAGCGGATCATCGGCGTGGCGCACCAGCGCCAATACGCAGACGAACTGCGCGCCGCGCTCTGCTTCCGGGACGTCTTTCAAGGCATCGAGCAGTTTCGCGTTGTTCGCCGCATCGCCTTTGCCATCGGCATAGCGCGCCGAATAGATGCCCGGCGCACCGCCGAGGAAATCCACCGCCAGACCCGAGTCATCGGCCAGCGCCGGCAGCCCGGAAATGCGCGCAGCGTTGCGTGCCTTGAGGATCGCGTTCTCGACGAACGACAGACCGGTTTCTTCCGGCTCGACCTTGCTCCACTCGCCAATCGAGCGCAGTTGCACCGAGTCGCCGAGCATGGCCTGGAGTTCTTTGAGTTTGCCGGCGTTATGGCTGGCCAGTACGAGCTGCTTGATGTTCATCATTCGCCGGGAAAGAGTTCTTGGTTGAAATTGATGGTGTTGATCTTGTCGCCGTTCTGCACCTTGATTTCAAAGGTGCGGGTTTCCTGCTGTTCCACCGGATACTGGGCGATGTAGTAGATCGCGCCCTGTTCGGTGATCTGGCGGAAATTCAGCGGCACGCTGTTGCTGGTCAGGTCTTTGACCGTGCCGGTGACGTTGGCGATCAACGGTTTGCCGTCCTTGATTACCGAGACATTGATCACGCCCTGATGCTTGCTGCGGATCAGCTCCGCGGCCTTGGCGATGTCCGGTTGCAGGAACGTCGAGTTGAAGGTGTTGTAGTGCACCGTGACGTCGCCAAAGGTTTCCTTGCGTTCGCCCTTGATGACGTCGGCCGCCAGAGCGCTGGCGCTCAGGCAGGCAGTCAATAACAACAACGCTAAACGACCCATGATCGTCTCCTCGAAATGACGGGATTCAGACCGCGACTTTGTGGTCTGCAAGCTGCGGGCTGCTGACGCGGTAGATACCGATCTCACCTAACAGATTAGGCCATAGCTTACTGGCCCACCCGTGGCGGTGCTGTTGATCCACGGCAAGCCGATCAATGACCTTCGCATCACGTTCGCGGCAAAGTTCTTCAAAGTCTTCGAAGGTGCAGAAGTGGATGTTCGGCGTGTTGTACCAGGTGTACGGCAGAAACTCGGAGACCGGCATGCGGCCCTTGCTCGCCAGGTACCAGCGGCAGCGCCAGTGACCGAAGTTCGGGAAGGTGATGATGCATTGGCGACCGACCCGGAGCATTTCGTCTAGGATCTTGTCCGGGTAGTGCACGGCTTGCAGGGCCTGGGTCATGACGACGATGTCGAAACTGTTGCTGGCGAAGTTGCCCAACCCCTTGTCCAGATCCTGCTCGATAACGTTGACGCCTTTGGCCACGCACTCGGCGATGTTGTCGGCGTCGTTTTCCAGGCCATAACCGGTGACGTTCTTGTTGTCGCGCAACCAGGTCAGCAACTCGCCGTCACCGCAGCCCAAGTCGAGGACGCGGCTGCCGGCGGGGATCCATTCCTGGATGATTTCCAGATCAGCTCTCATGGCTTTCTCACAACGTGATGCGGTTCATGTAATTGCCGAACGCCTGCAAGTAGCGCGGGATCGGAATCAGGAAGGCGTCGTGGCCCTGCGGCGCACCGATCTCCAGATAGCTGACGTCCTTGCGCGCCGCCATCAACGCATCCACCAGCTCCCGCGAGCGGGCCGGGGAGAAGCGCCAGTCGGTGGTGAACGACATCACGCAAAATTTTGCCGTGGCGTTTTCGAAGGTTTTCGCCAGGTTATCGTCGAAGTTCGCCGCCGGATCGAAGTAGTCCAGCGCCTTGGTCATCAATAGATAGGTGTTGGCGTCGAAGCGTCCGGAGAACTCTTCGCCCTGATAACGCAGGTAGCTTTCGACCTGGAACTCGACGCTGTGGAAGTCGTAGTTGAGCTTCTCGCTCTTCAACCCACGGCCGAATTTCTCGCCCATGGAATCGTCGGACAGGTAAGTGATGTGGCCGACCATGCGTGCGAGCATCAAACCGCGCTTGGGGATCACGCCGGCTTCCTGGAACGAACCGCCGTGGAACTCAGGGTCAGTCAGGATCGCCTGGCGCGCGACTTCGTTGAAGGCGATGTTCTGCGCCGACAGCTTCGGTGCCGAGGCGATGGCCAGGCAGTGACGCACGCGATCCGGGTAAGTGATGGTCCATTGCAACGCCTGCATGCCGCCCAGGCTACCGCCGATCACCGCCGCCCACTGGCCGATGCCGAGCAGATCAGCGAGGCGAGCCTGGCTGTGCACCCAGTCTTCCACGGTGAGTACCGGGAAGTCGGCGCCGAACGGTTTGCCGGTCTCCGGGTTGATGCTGCTCGGGCCGGTGGAGCCGTTGCAGCCGCCCAGATTATTCAGGCTGACCACGAAGAATTTATTGGTGTCGATCGGTTTGCCGGGGCCGATGCAGCTGTCCCACCAACCGGGTTTACGGTCGTCGACGCTGTGATAGCCAGCGGCGTGGTGGTGACCGGACAAGGCGTGGCAAATCAGTACGGCGTTGCTCGCTTGCGCGTTCAGCGTGCCGTAGGTTTCGTAGATCAGGTCATAGGCGGCCAGCGAACGGCCACAGGCCAGCGCTAGCGGTTCGCTGAAGTGCGCGGTTTGCGGCGTCACCAGACCAACAGAATCGGGGGGAAAGGCAGTTGGCATCGACCCTGCTCTCGTTGAAATGAGGCGTAAGTCTAAAGACCGGGGGGGTTAGCGGCAAGCGGCCCTCACCCTAGCCCTCTCCCAGAGGTAGAGGGGACCGACCGAGGTGTTCTTTTGAGCTACGCCGACCTGATCTATCCGGGCTGAACTCAGGTTCCGAAAACACCCTGGATCGGCTCCCTCTCCAGGGGGAGAGGGCTGGGGTGAGGGGCACAGACGCCGCAAAACTCAAGACAAGCGCCCAACCAACCCCGGCAAATCCGGCAACTTCTTCGGCGAGCAGATCTTCACCCGCTTCTGCCGGTTCAACTCACCACTGAGCAAACTGACCTGGCTCTTCGAAACGCCAAATGCCTTGGCCAGAAAGCCCATCAGGTAAGCATTGGCCTTGCCCTCGACCGGCGGCGCAGTCAGCCGAATCTTCAGACGATCGCCGTGCAGCCCGGCGAAGTCATCGCTGCGGGCTGCCGGTTGCAGGTGACACTCGAGGATCAAGTCGTCACCGTCCCATCGAAACCAGCTCACATCAGCAGACGGAGGATTTCCGGCATCATCGTCATCGCCGCCAGATTGTTGATCACCAGCATGTCGATCAGCTTCAGCGCCAGGAAGGCGAAGATCGGCGACAGATCCAGACCGCCGAGATTCGGCAGGATTTTGCGGAACGGCGCCAATGCCGGTTCGCAGATCTGATTAACCAGCTCAGCACCCGGATTGTGGCTGCCCGGCGCGACCCACGAGAGGATCACGCTGATGATCAGGGCGAAGAAGAAGATCTTCAGGAACAGCGCGGTCACCCCGATCAGCGACCAGATCACCAGTTGCAGCGGGTTACCGGTGGTGCCGTAAGTCAGCAGCAGGGTCAGCGCCATCAGCGCCAGTTGCACCAGAATCGCCAAGACCAGCGACGACATGTCGAGGCCGAACAGGCTCGGGATGATCCGGCGCAGTGGCTTGAGCAGCGGCTGGGTGGCTTTGACGATGAACTGGCACAGCGGGTTGTAGAAGTTCGCCCGCACCAGTTGTAGCACGAAGCGCAGCAGCACGATCAGCAGGTACAGACTGCCGAGGGTTTGCAGCACGTAAACCGCTGCAGTGTTCAATCCAATCATGTAAGGCTCCTTATTTGCCCAGTTGTTCGGCCATTTCGGCCGAGCGGTGCGCGGCGGCGCCGAGTGCGGTTTCGACCAGGGCTTCAAAGCCATTGGCCTGGAATGATTTGATCGCGGCTTCGGTTGTGCCATTTGGCGACGTCACGCGACGGCGCAGTTCGGCGGCGTCGACATCGCTGGAAACCGCCATGTGTGCGGCGCCCAAGGCAGTTTGCAGAGTCAGTTGTTCAGCAACGTCCTTCGGCAGGCCGAGTTTGACGCCGGCAGCGGTCATGGCTTCGATCAGCAGGAAGAAGTACGCCGGGCCGGAACCGGACACCGCAGTGACCGCGTCCAGTTGCTGCTCTTCGTCGAGCCACAGGGCGATGCCCACGGCGGACAGCAGCTCCTCGGCTTGCTGACGTTGTTCGGCGGTCACTTCGCTGGTCGCATACAAACCGCTGACACCCTGACGCAGCAGCGCCGGGGTGTTCGGCATGCAGCGCACGATCGGCTGCTCGCCGAGCCACGCGGTCATGCTTGCGCAAGTGATGCCGGCAGCAATCGACACCACCAGTTGATTCGGTTTCAGGCTCGGGCGAATCGCCTCGCACACGGCTTTCATCGCCTGCGGCTTGACCGCCAGCACGATCACATCGACGCCGTCGATGGCCTGAGGGTTGTCGGCGAAGGTCTCGATGCCGTGTTCAGCGCTGACCTTGGCGCGGGTTTCTTCGCCCGGATCGCTGGCGCGGATCTGCGCCGCTTCCAGACCTTTGGCGCGCAGGCCGCCGATCAGGCTGGCCGCCATGTTGCCCGCACCGATAAACGCAATACGTGTGTTGCTCATGTGTGGTCCTTATCTGGAAACGTTCAAGATTGGGAATAATCGCGGGCGCCGAACAGGGCCGTACCGATACGCACCCAAGTGGCGCCTTGGGCAATGGCCGACTCGAGGTCGTGGCTCATGCCCATGGAAAGTGTGTCGAGCGGCAGATCGAGGCTTGCCTGCAATTTCTGCACGGCGGCGAAGGCCGCGTCCTGCTCGGCGCGATCTTCGGTTGGCTCGGGAATTGCCATCAAGCCGCGCAGCTTCAGCCGAGGCAGGGCGCTGATGGCTTCGGCCAGCGCCGGCAGATCCGCCGGGGTGCAGCCGGATTTACTGGCTTCACCGCTGACATTGACCTGAATGCAGATGTTCAGCGGCGGCAGTTCAGCCGGGCGCTGTTCGGACAAGCGTTGAGCGATTTTCAGGCGATCCACGGAGTGCACCCAGTCGAAATGCTCGGCAATCGCCCGAGTCTTGTTCGATTGAATGGGGCCGATGAAGTGCCAGATCAAGGGCAGGTCGGCCAGTTCGAGCTGTTTGCCCAAAGCTTCCTGCAGGTAGTTCTCACCAAAGTCACGCAGGCCGGCGGCATACGCTTCGCGCAACGCCTCGGCGGGTTTGGTTTTGCTCACGGCGAGCAACTGAATGCTGTTTTCGTCGCGGTTCGCAGCGTTGGCTGCTGCCTGGATGCGCGAACCAACCTGAAGAATGTTGTCTGCTATCGTGGACATCAAGAGGCGCCGGCGGTCTGAAGGTTCGCGGCATTCTACTGGAATTGAGGAGCGCTATGGATATCACTGAACTGCTGGCCTTCAGCGCCAAACAGGGAGCTTCCGACCTGCACCTGTCGGCCGGTCTGCCGCCGATGATCCGTGTCGATGGCGATGTGCGGCGGATCAATCTGCCGGCGCTGGATCACAAGCAAGTGCACGAATTGATCTACGACATCATGAACGACACCCAGCGGGTCGACTTCGAGAAACATCTGGAAACCGACTTTTCTTTCGAAGTGCCGGGTGTCGCGCGTTTTCGGGTCAATGCCTTTAACCAGAACCGTGGCGCCGGCGCCGTATTCCGTACGATTCCGTCGAAAGTGCTGAGCATGGACGACCTCGGCATGGGCGATGTCTTTCGCAAGATCACCGACGCCCCGCGCGGGCTGGTGCTGGTCACCGGGCCGACCGGTTCGGGCAAGTCGACCACGCTGGCGGCGATGATCGATTACCTCAATACCCACCGGCATCACCACATCCTCACCATTGAAGACCCGATCGAATTCGTTCACGAATCGCGCAGATGCCTGATCAATCAACGTGAAGTCCATCGTGATACCCGCAGTTTCGCCACCGCTTTGCGCTCGGCGCTACGTGAAGACCCGGATGTGATCCTGGTCGGCGAGATGCGTGACCTGGAAACCATTCGCCTGGCGTTGACCGCTGCGGAAACCGGGCATCTGGTGTTCGGCACGCTGCACACCACCTCAGCGGCGAAAACCATTGACCGGGTGGTCGACGTATTCCCCGGTGACGAGAAGTCGATGGTCCGTTCGATGCTGTCGGAGTCGCTACTGGCGGTAGTCTCGCAGACGCTGATCAAGAAGATCGGCGGCGGGCGGGTGGCGGCCCACGAGATCATGCTGGGCACGTCGGCGATCCGTAACCTGATCCGTGAGGACAAGGTCGCGCAGATGTATTCGGCAATTCAGACCGGTGGGTCGTTGGGGATGCAGACACTGGACATGTGCCTGAAGGATCTGGTGACCAAGGGCTTGATCAGCCGCGAGCATGCGCGGGAGAAGGCGCGTACACCGGATAATTTCTGAGGGAGTGATCGTTCCCACGCTCTGCGTGGGAATGAAGCCCGGGACGCTCTGCGTCCCTGCCGAAGCGGACGCGGAGCGTCCATTGAGGCATTCCCACGCGGAGCGTGGGAACGATCGGTATGGTGTTAGCGCTGAACCACGCGCAGCTGGCTCTGTTCTTTCGGCAACACACGCTTGGCCACTACGTAGTGCTGCTGCCAGTACGGCTTGTTCAACGTATCGATGCTCACCGCTTTGCCACGACGCGGTGCGTGGATGAAGCGGTCGTTGCCCAGGTAGATGGCAACGTGGTTGACCCGACGGCTCTTGATGTTGAAGAAAATCAGGTCGCCCGGCTTCAGATCCTTGCGCTCGACTTTCTCGCCGTGGCCGCTGGCCATGGCATTCGAGGTGCGTGGCAGGTCGAACGTGGCGTCGTTGAACGCGTATTTCACCAGACCGCTGCAATCGAAACCTTTACTTGGGCTGCTGCCGCCCCAACGATAAGGCGTACCGAGGACGTTTACCGCACGGCTCAGCACGTTGCTGCTTTCCTTGCTCGCCATCGGTGGCACCAGCTTGCTGTGGCTCTTGCTGCTCAGCGTGGTGGTTTTGCTTTTGCTGCTTTTGCTCGATGGAGCCGAAGCATGGGATTTAGGAGTAAAGCCGTTAACGTTAGGAAGACGTTGCTCACGATTGGTGGCGTGGGCGGCCAGTGGCATTAATAGGCAGATGGTCAGCCATGTCTTGAAAAATGGTCGCATTAGGCGTGGCTCTTCAGTGATAGCGCGCAACTTTATAACAGAGTTTTTTTTCATTCCGAGTCCGTTGGTCGATTCAGTTGGCAGCCAACGGAACCAAATAAGCGGCAAATGGACGCAATTGTCGGACAGAAGTCAGGTGCTATAAGGCTTTGACGGTAGCAACGGTAACATTTGCCGTACGTCGGCTACCTGTAAAAAAGTCACAAAGAATTCAAGAATATTTATCTATCGTGTGAATCGAGGTCTTCATGAACCGCTATCAACAAATTGCACAGCCGCAAGATACACACAGCAAAGTCATCGGCTATCTGCTGTGGATTTTCGGTTTTACCGGCGCTCACCGCTTCTATTACGGCAAGCCAGTGACCGGGACGATCTGGTTCTTCACCTTCGGTCTGCTGGGGATTGGCTGGTTGATCGACCTGTTCCTGATCCCGGCGATGGATCGCGAGGCGGATCTGCGTTTTACCGCAGGGCCGATCGAATACAACGTGGCGTGGATTCTGCTGACGTTCCTTGGAGCATTGGGCGTGCACCGGATGTATCAGGGGAAATGGATCAGCGGACTGATCTATCTGCTGACGGGCGGGTTGTTCTTTCTTGGCGTGCTGTATGACTTCTGGACGCTGAATGATCAGGTCTCGGTGCGTAACGCCGAAGGCAGAGGCGCCTTCCAGTAAGTCTTCGCGAGCAGGCTCGCTCCTACAGGGGATCTGTGAACGACACAAATCCCCTTTAGGAATGAGCCTGCTCGCGATCGGCTCAACCCGGTATCAAGCCTGGTGACTGATCCGCCCATCCACCAGCGTGTAGCGAACCACACCCGGCAAAGTGTGCCCAATGAACGGGCAATTCTCACCCTTCGACAACCAGCCTTCACCGGCCACCGTCGAAGCCTGCGGATCGAACAGGACGATATCCGCCGCACCGCCCACCGCCAGTTTGCCCGCCGGCAAGCGCAGCGCTTCAGCCGGGCCAGCGCTCAAACGCGCCAGCAAGGTCGGCAGATCCAGCAAGCCATCCTCCACCAGCGTCATCGCCAATGGCAGCAACAGCTCAACACTGCTGATGCCCGGTTCGGTCGCGCCGAACGGTGCCAATTTGGCGTCACGTTCGTGCGGCTGGTGATGGCTGGAGATCGCCGAGACCACGCCGGACTTCACTGCTTCACGCAGGCCATCGCGATCCGCGCGGGTACGTAGCGGTGGCTGCACGTGGTAAAGGCTACTGAAGTCGATCAGCGCTTCGTCGGTCAGAATCAGCTGATACAGCGCGACATCCGCCGTCACCTTCAAACCACGCGCCTGCGCCTGAGCGATCAGGGCCACGCCGCGAGCGCTGGTCAACTGGCTGAAATGCGCGCGCACGCCGGTTTGTTCAACCAGCAACAGATCCCGGGCCAGGGCCACGGTTTCAGCGGTTTCCGGGATCCCCGGCAGGCCGAGGAAACTGGCAACCGCACCTTCGTGAGCCAAACCACCTTCGGCCAGATCATGATCCTGCGAGTTGAAAATCACCGTCAGGTCGAACGTCGCCGCATATTCCAGCGCCCGGCACAGGGTGCGGGTGTTGCGGAAACTCTCCAGACCATTGCCGAACGCCACGCAACCGGCGTCGCGCAGCGCCACCAGTTCTGCCAGTTGCTCGCCGTCCAGACCTTTGCTCAGCGCACCAATCGGGAACACCTTGGTGTTGCCGGCTTCGCGCGCGCGGTCGAGGATCAGTTCGGCCACGGCGGAGGTGTCGAGCACCGGTTTGGTTTTCGGCGGGCAGCACAGGCTGGTCACGCCACCGGCCGCAGCAGCGCGGGTTTCGCTGATGATTGAGCCTTTGCGGCTGTAGCCCGGCTCGCGCAGGGCCACATTCAGATCGACGAGGCCCGGAGCGGCGACAAGGCCTTGAGCGTCGATGGTTTCTACTGCGCTGAAACCGGCCGGGGCCGCGCCGAGGGCGACGATCTTGCAGGCTTCAACGTGAATGTCGGTGATTTGATCCAGGCCGCTGCTTGGATCGATGACGCGTGCGCCGAGAATGCTGAGCTTCACTGGGCGTTCTCCTGCTCGAATTGGCGCTGGGCCGTTTGCCCGCTCATGGCCATGGACAGCACAGCCATACGAATCGCGATGCCGTAGGTGACCTGGTTGAGGATCACCGAGTGCGGGCCGTCGGCCACTGCGGACTCGATTTCCACCCCGCGGTTGATCGGCCCCGGGTGCATGACGATGCAATCGGGTTTGGCCCCGGCCAGACGCGCGGTGGTCAGGCCGAACAGGCGGTAGAACTCGCCCTCGCTCGGCAACAGGCCGCCGGTCATGCGCTCACGCTGCAGGCGCAGCATGATCACCACGTCGACGTCTTTCAGGCCTTCGGTCATGTCGGTGTAGACCTTCACGCCGTATTGCTCGATGCCGATCGGCAGCAGGGTTTTCGGCGCGATCACGCGGATGTCCGGGCAACCGAGGGTCTTCAGCGCGAGCATGTTCGAGCGCGCCACCCGCGAGTGCAGGATGTCGCCGACGATGGCCACCGAGAGGTTTTCGAAACCGCCCTTGTGCCGACGGATGGTGAGCATGTCGAGCATGCCCTGCGTCGGGTGAGCGTGACGGCCGTCGCCGCCGTTGATGATCGCCACTTGCGGGCAAACATGCTCGGCGATGAAGTGCGCTGCACCGGAATCACCGTGGCGCACGACGAACATGTCGGCGGCCATGGCTTCAAGGTTGCGCAAGGTGTCGAGCAGGGTTTCGCCCTTGCTTGCCGACGAGGTCGACACGTTCAGGGTAATCACGTCCGCCGACAGCCGCTGGGCCGCCAGTTCGAAGGTGGTGCGGGTGCGCGTGGAGTTTTCGAAGAACACGTTGCACACGGTCTTGCCGCGCAGCAACGGGACTTTCTTCACCGCCCGGGCACCGACTTCGAGGAACGAGTCGGCAGTGTCGAGGATTTCCGTCAACAACTCGCGGCGCAGGCCGTCGAGCGAGAGGAAGTGGCGCAGCTGGCCCTGATCATTGAGCTGCAGCGGGCGCTTGGTATCTAGAGGCGTCATCGCGAAGGGGACTCTCAATAGGGCGGATTAAAGGTTGAAGTCTTGCAGTTCGAGCGTCAGCGGCTCGGGGCCGGACAGCTTCACCCGCTCGTGGGCGGCCAGCGACAAGGTTGCGCCAACCACGTTCGGGCGGATCGGCAGCTCGCCGGCGTCGAGGTCCAGCAGGCAGACCAGGGTCACGCTGGCCGGGCGGCCGTAGTCGAACAATTCGTTCATGGCGGCGCGGATGGTGCGGCCGCTCATCAATACGTCGTCGATCAGCACCAGATGCTGGCCTTCGATCTCGAAGGGCAGGGCGGACGGGCGCACTTGCGGGTGCAGACCGTTCTGGCTGAAGTCGTCGCGGTAAAAGGACACATCGAGCGTGCCCAGTGGCGCGTCGCTGCCCAGTTCCTTGAGCAAGGCCTGCGCGACCCAGATGCCGCCAGTGCGAATGCCGATGTAACGCGGTTCAGTGATCTCACGCTGGGCAAGGTGCGCCTTGAGGCGGGTCGCCATCTGGCTGATCAGATCGGCGGGATTTGGCAGGCTCATGGTTGCTCCTTGTTGGGGGCGAGTAGGGTCCTTGGACACGACTCGGTTTTTCACTCAAAAGAAAAGCGCCGAAGCGCTTGTCAGGATTCAAACAATGCAGTGTTTTCATCGAGCCAGCCCTGCAACAGCAGAGCGGCAGCGATGGCGTCCACCGGGTTGTCGCGGTAACTGCCTTTCTGGCCGCCACGGGCCAGGCGCTCGCCTTTGGCCTCGAACGTGGTCAGGCGCTCGTCGTGGGTATAGAAGGGCAGGTTGAAGCGGCCATTGAGGCGGCGGGCGAATTTTTCTGCGCGTACGCACATGTCGCTTGGCGTGCCGTCCATGTTCAGCGGCAGGCCGACGACGACGGCGTCGGGTTTCCATTCTTTTATAAGAGCTTCGACCTGGTTCCAGTCCGGCACGCCGTTCTGTGCCTTCAAGGTGCACAGCTCGCGGGCTTGGCCGGTGATGACCTGGCCGACGGCAACGCCGATCTGTTTGGTGCCGTAGTCGAAGCCGAGAATCAGGCGCAGGGCCATCAGGCGTGTCCTGCCTGGCTGGTCAGCAGGCTGAGGTTGATCCCCAGGTGCTTGGCTGCGGCTTCGAGGCGCAATTCGCTGCTGGTGTTGAAGAGGATATCGGCGTCGTACGGGCAGTTCAGCCAGGCGTTGTCGGCGAGTTCCGCTTCCAGTTGCCCGGCTTCCCAACCGGCGTAACCGAGGGCAATCAGGCTTTTTGCCGGGCCGACGCCGTCAGCGATGGCGAACAGCACGTCCTGCGAGGTCGACAGAGCCAGATCGCCGTCCAGCTGCGCGGTGGCCTGGAAGGTCTTGCCCGTCGGGTGCAGGACAAAACCGCGATCGGTCTGCACCGGGCCGCCGATAAAGATCGGTACATGCTGGCACAGTGCTGGCGGGTCGATGTCCGGGCGCAGTTGCTCAAGAATGTCGGCCAGGTTCAGCTCTTGCGGCCTGTTGACCACAATTCCCATAGCGCCATTGGCCGTGTGCTCGACGATGTAGGTCAAGGTGTGGGCAAAGTTCGGGTCGGCCATGTGTGGCATGGCGATCAGGAATTGATGCTTGAGGTAGCTGGGGCTGACGTTTTTCATGTGCGCTAGTGTGGCGTTCGGGGGGCAAACTGACAAGCTGGAGATGTAAGCAACACACCGATCAACTGTAGGAGTGAGCCTGCTCGCGATAGCGGTGTGTCAGTCAAATGTTCAGGTTCTGACATACCGCTATCGCGAGCAGGCTCACTCCTACAGGGGGGCTGTGGTGTGTCAGTTGCTTGAGAGCTTATCGCCCCGGGCGAATTTCCAGGTACGAATGATTTCCAGACGGTCGATATCCGACAAGTCCCCGGTAAACGGGGCAAACGGTGCCGCCAGTCGAACAATGCGCTGCGCCGCCTGATCCAGCAGCGGCTGGCCGGAAGACTCCAGCACCAGCACTTCATACAGCGAACCGTCGCGGTTGATCGAGACCATCAGGCGCAGATTGCCGTAGATCTGCTTGCGCCGTGCTTCTTCGGGATAATTGAGGTTGCCGATACGTTCGACCTTCTTGCGCCAGTCGTCCTTGTACCAGGCACCCTTGTCGCGCATGGTCGACGCCGCGCTCAAGCGGTGAATACGCGGGCGCTTGGCGTACAGCTGTTGTTCCTTGGCCAGTTCGGCTTCGAGGCTGGCGATGTCGCTGGACAGCTGCGAGCTATCGAACTCCGGCGCGTCGACCGTCGGTTTGATCTCGGTCTTGGTTTCTTCTTTCTTGGTCGGCGCCTTTTTCGGCTTCGGCGCAACGGTGGTCACCGCAGCCTTGGGCGCGGCTTCCTGCACTTGCGGCTTGGCGGCCGGTGGCGGGGTGACTTTCTTGACCTGATTGTCCTGGAATGGCGCGACCTCGGTGGTCTTTGGAATCGCCTTCTTGTCCAGCGTGCCGCTGCCTTCCTGATGTTCTTGGGCGAGAAAGTCAGCCTTCTCCGGCTTCTTTTCGCTCTTGAAGGTGGCGAGGGTGATTTCCAGGGTTTTGCTGATTTGCTTGGGCTCGACCATCGTGAAGCCGATGCCGAGCAGCAGCGCCAAGTGGATCAGCGCCGCAAGAAACAGGGTAAATCCGAGGCGATCGGCCGGGCGCACGCCACGGTGGGCGAGTTCTGCGGGCAGATCGGACGGGAGGGTCATGACAAGAAAACCAACATCGCGTTTTTCAGAGGCTGCGCATGATAACGCAATGTTGGTTTCACGCCTTGGGCTTCACGCTTCAAGCGACAGACTGCATGTGACGTGCATCAAGCTTGTGGCATTTTGCCGGCGGCTTGCAGCTTCTTGGCGATCGCGTCCATCAACATGCCGCCAATGTCGGTGCCGAAGGCGTTGTCGATTTCACGGATGCAGGTCGGGCTGGTGACGTTGATTTCGGTGAGGCTTTCGCCGATCACATCGAGGCCAACGAACAGCAGACCTTTCTCACGCAAGGTCGGGCCGACCTGAGCAGCAATCCAGCGATCCTTGTCAGTCAGCGGGCGTGCTTCACCACGGCCACCGGCAGCCAGGTTGCCACGGGTTTCGCCCTGCGCCGGAATCCGCGCCAGGCAGTAATCCACCGGCTCGCCGTCGATCATCAGGATGCGTTTGTCGCCGTCCTTGATTGCTGGCAGGTAAGCCTGGCCCATGATCTGCTGGCCACCGAGGGCGGTCAGGGTTTCCAGAATCACCGACAGGTTCGGATCGCCTGCGCGGTGACGGAAAATCGAAGTACCACCCATGCCGTCCAGTGGCTTGAGGATCACGTCGCCGTGCTTGGCGGCGAATTCGCGCAGCACGTCGGCGCGGCGGCTGACGATGGTCGGCGGCGTGCACTGCGGGAACAGCGTGGCGAACAGTTTTTCATTGCAGTCGCGCAGGCTTTGCGGTTTGTTCACCACCAGCACGCCAGCGGTTTCGGCCTGTTCGAGCAGGTAGGTGGAGTAAACGAACTCCATGTCGAACGGCGGATCCTTGCGCATCAGGATCACGTCGAGATCGCTCAGCAGGTTGTCCTGCTCGGCGTCCAGTTCGAACCATTTTTCCGGGTTGGCGAAGACTTTCAGCGGCTTCATGCGCGCCCGGGCCTGACCTTCACCCTGATACAGGTCGCGCTGTTCCATATAGAACAGTTCCCAGCCACGCTTCTGCGCGGCCAGCAGCATGGCCAGCGAGCTATCCTTTTTATAGGAGATGCTGGCGATAGGGTCCATGACAATCCCGACGCGAACGCTCATTGGGTTTTCCTCGAAAATTGGCTACCGGATCGGTATTGAAAAAGTGCCGCCAGAGTGGCGCCGGGCGGGTTTTCGGTCAAGGAAAAACCCGTCGATAGATTGCATCTGGAGACTGTGCTAAAAAGACTGCCAAGCGGTGCTGGCCCTTGAACATCAAGGGTTTCCAGCCATTACTCATCGCAAAACGGACAATTTGATTCGCAAAGGCGACGGTAGAGCCCTCTTATGGAACAGCAGTCCAGCGCCTTGAAGGTCATGGTGATCGACGACTCGAAAACGATTCGTCGCACCGCCGAAACATTGTTGAAGAATGTCGGTTGCGAAGTGATCACGGCGATCGACGGTTTCGACGCCCTGGCGAAGATCGCCGACAACCATCCCGGGATCATTTTTGTCGACATCATGATGCCGCGTCTGGATGGCTATCAGACCTGCGCTTTAATCAAGAACAACAGTGCGTTCAAGGCCACGCCGGTGATCATGCTGTCATCGCGTGACGGGCTGTTCGACAAGGCCAAGGGGCGGATTGTCGGTTCTGATCAATTTTTGACCAAGCCTTTCAGCAAGGAAGAACTGCTCAACGCGATTCAGGCCCATGTTCCGGGCTTTGCCGCCGTTTTGCCGCAGTAAGACACGTACAGTGACGCTCGGCCAGCGGGCCGCGCGTCGACAAGAAAAATGGGGAAAACCATGGCACGTATCCTGATCGTCGATGATTCGCCGACTGAAATGTACAAACTGACCGGCATGCTGGAAAAGCACGGTCATGAAGTGTTGAAGGCCGAAAACGGCGCCGATGGCGTGGCCCTGGCCCGTCAGGAAAAACCCGACGCGGTACTGATGGACATCGTCATGCCCGGTCTCAATGGTTTTCAGGCGACCCGCCAGTTGACCAAGGATGCCGACACCAGCCACATCCCGGTGATCATCATCACCACCAAGGATCAGGAAACCGACAAGGTCTGGGGCACCCGTCAGGGCGCCAAGGACTACCTGACCAAACCGGTCGATGAAGACACCCTGATCAAGACCCTGAACAACGTACTCAAAGGCTGATCGCGCGACCATGAGCGAATCGCTGACCGCGTTCGAACTGCTCTGGCAAATCGACCAGCGCTGCCGCTTGCTGGCGGCGGACCTGCCGTCGCAACCGGCGCGCCAGGATCGCTGGAGCGGCATCGGCTTTCGCCTCGGCGAGCATTGGTATGTGGCGCCGATGGGCGAAGTCAGCGAAGTGCTGCACGAACCGCGCTTCACTCAATTGCCCGGGGTCAAGCCGTGGGTCAAGGGCGTGGCTAACCTGCGCGGGCGGCTGCTGCCGATCATGGACCTGTGCGGGTTCTTCGGGCATGAGCTGTCGCCGCTTCGTAAACAGCGGCGGGTATTGGTGGTCGAGCATGGCGATGTGTTTGCCGGGCTGATGGTCGATGAGGTTATTGGCTTGCAACATTTCGAGCAGGACAGCTTCGAACCGATCTCGATCAGCAAGCGCCAGGGCTCCAAGGCCGAGTTCGTCAAAGGCTATTTCCGCCGTGAGCAGAACTGGCGGGTGTTCAGCTTGTTCGCGTTGGCGAAATCCCCGGTGTTCATGAGCGTTGCGATATAGCCGTTACAACAAAGATCCCTTGTAGGAGTGAGCCTGCTCGCGATTCAGGCACCGCGGTGTATCAAGTACACCGCGTTATCGTTCAATCGCGAGCAGGCTCACTCCTACAGGTTCTACCGGTGAGCTTCAAACAGGCGAGGACCGATGATAAAAGCAAAAACAGGCAAGCCGGCGGAAGGATCGCGCAGTCGCTCGCAGATCATCGTGCTGTTCATCGCACTGATCGTGTTCATCATGCTGCTGTTCGCCAACTTCGCTTACCTCAACACCCAGGCGAACTACGACAAACAGTACATCGGCCACGCCGGTGAACTGCGCGTGCTCTCGCAACGTATTGCCAAGAACGCCACCGAAGCCGCCGCCGGCAAGGCTGCCGCGTTCAAGTTGCTCAGCGATGCGCGCAACGATTTCGCCCAGCGCTGGGGTTACCTGAAGAAGGGCGACCCGGCCACCGGCCTGCCTCCCGCCCCGGCCACCGTGCGCCCGGAAATGCGCGCTGTGCAGCTGGATTGGGAGCGCCTGCTGAAAAACACCGACGCGATTCTTTCCAGCGAACAGACCGTGCTGTCGCTGCATCAGGTCGCCGCGACCCTGGCCGAAACCGTGCCGCAGTTGCAGATCGAATACGAAAAAGTCGTCGAAATCCTCCTTCAGCGTGGTGCACCGGCCGCGCAAGTGGCGATGGCCCAGCGTCAATCGCTGCTGGCCGAGCGCATCCTCGGCGCGGTCAACACCGTGCTCGCCGGCGACGAAAACTCCCAGCAAGCCGCCGATGCCTTCGGCCGCGACGCCACCCGTTTCGGCCAAGTGCTCAACGGTATGCTGCAAGGCAACCCGGCACTGAAAATCAGCCAGGTCGAAGACCGCGACGCCCGTGCGCGTTTGAGCGAAATCTCCGAGCTGTTCCAGTTCGTTTCCGGCTCGGTGGATGAAATCCTCGAGACCTCGCCAGAGCTGTTCAAGGTGCGTGAATCGGCGAGCAACATTTTCAGCCTCTCGCAAACCCTGCTCGACGAAGCCTCGCACTTGGCCACTCGCTTTGAGAACCTTGCCGGCGGGCGCAACACCGACACCATCGGTGGCTACGTTTTGGGCTTGCTGGCGTTGGCCTCGATCATCCTCATCGGTCTGGTGATGGTCCGCGAAACCAACCGGCAACTGCGCGAAACCGCCGAGAAGAACGAGCGCAATCAGAACGCGATCATGCGCCTGCTCGATGAAATCGAAGACCTCGCCGATGGCGACCTCACCGTGACCGCCTCGGTGACCGAAGACTTCACCGGCACCATCGCCGACTCGATCAACTACTCCGTCGACCAATTGCGCGATCTGGTCGCGACGATCAACCTCACCGCCGGCCAGGTCGCCGCAGCGGTGCAGGAAACCCAGGCCACCGCGATGCATCTGGCGCAAGCCTCGGAGCATCAGGCCCAGCAGATTTCCGAAGCCTCGACGGCAATCAGCGACATGGCCGAATCCATCGATCAGGTTTCGGCCAACGCTGCCGAATCCTCTGCCGTAGCCGAGCGCTCCGTGGAGATCGCCAACAAGGGCAACGAGGTGGTGCACAACACCATCCACGGTATGGACAACATTCGCGAACAGATCCAGGACACTGCCAAACGCATCAAGCGTCTCGGCGAGTCGTCGCAGGAAATCGGCGACATCGTCAGCCTGATCGACGACATCGCTGACCAGACCAACATCCTCGCCCTCAATGCGGCAATTCAGGCGTCGATGGCCGGTGATGCCGGGCGCGGTTTTGCCGTGGTCGCCGACGAAGTGCAGCGCTTGGCCGAACGCTCGTCCGCCGCCACCCGGCAGATCGAAACCCTGGTGCGGGCGATTCAGACCGACACCAACGAAGCCGTGATTTCCATGGAGCAAACCACCACCGAAGTGGTGCGCGGCGCGCGACTGGCGCAGGATGCCGGTGTGGCCCTGGAAGAAATCGAAGGTGTGTCGAAGACCCTTGCGGCGCTGATTCAAAGCATCTCCAACGCGGCGCAGCAGCAAACGTCTTCCGCCGGGCAGATCTCGCTGACGATGAACGTGATCCAGCAGATCACCTCGCAGACCTCGTCCGGCTCCACGGCCACCGCCGAAAGCATCGGCAACCTGGCGAAGATGGCCAGTCAGCTGCGGCGCTCGGTGTCCGGATTCACCTTGCCGGCGGCGACAGATAAAGCGTGAGTGGAGTGGTTATGGGTGATCGGCACGACTATGTGGCCCTCGAATGGGTCAAAGGCGAAATTGCCGAAACGCTGAGGCTCGCGCATCAGGCGATTGAAGCCGTGCTCGATGATCCGCAGGCCTTTCCCGGGCTGGACGAGTGCCTGGATTACATCCATCAGGTCCACGGCAGCCTGCAGATGGTCGAGTTCTACGGCGCAGCCTTGCTCGCCGAAGAGATGGAACATCTGGTCGAAGCCCTGCAGCACGAGCGCGTCAGCCATCGCGACGAAGCGCTGCACCTGTTGCTGCAAGCCCTCGGGCAATTGCCGGTCTACCTCGACCGCGTGCAGAGCGCTCGGCGTGATTTGCCGTTAGTGGTGCTGCCGCTGATCAACGATCTGCGCAGCGCCCGGGGCGAAAGCCTGCTCTCGGAAACCAGTCTGTTCAGCCCGCAGCTCCCCGAACTGGCGCCGCTGCGGGCCGACGAACTGGCACTGCTCGAACCGACGGAACTGCCGAACGTACTGCGCAAATTACGCCAGATGCTGCAAATGGCGCTGGTCGGTTTACTGCGCGAACAAGATGACCAGACGCACCTCGAATATTTGGCCAAAGTCTTCACCCGCCTCGAAGCGCTGAGCGGTGATTCGCCCCTGAGCCCGTTGTGGCAGGTCGCCTCGGCGCTGGTCGAAGGCATGCGCGCAGGCGTGATCGCCAACAGTCCGGCGCTGCGCAGCCTGTTCAAGGACGCCGACAAAGAACTCAAGCGCCTGCTCGAGCAAGGCCTGTCCGGCCTTAATCAACCGGCGCCGGCGGAGCTGCTGAAAAGCCTGTTGTTCTATATTGCCAAAGCCGAACATCCCACCGGGCAGATGCTGACCATGAAAGATCGCTACTCCCTGGACGACGCGTTGCCCGACAGTGCGATGGTCGATGAAGAACGCGCGCGCCTGGCCGGCCCCGACCGCGATGCGATGCGCTCGGTGCTGGCTGCACTGTGTGAGGAACTGGTGCGGGTCAAGGAACGCCTCGACCTGTTCGTGCGCAGCGACCGCCAGCACACTTCGGATCTGGAAAGCCTGCTCGCGCCATTAAGGCAGATCGCCGACACCCTCGCCGTGCTCGGTTTTGGTCAGCCGCGCAAAGTCATCATTGATCAATTGGCGGTGGTGCTCAGCCTTGCCCAAGGCCAGCGCGAACCGAACGACGCGATCCTGATGGATGTTGCCGGCGCGCTGCTCTACGTCGAAGCGACGCTGGCCGGAATGGTCGGCACCGTCGAGCCGGAAAATCCGGAAGACGCGCGCCTGCCAACCACAGACCTGACGCAGATTCACCAGATCGTGATCAAGGAAGCGCGCATCTGCCTGCAACAGGCCAAGGACATGATCGTCGATTACATCGACGCCGATTGGGATCGCCAGCAACTGCAACCGTTGCCGGCGCTGCTGACTCAGGTGCGCGGTGCGCTGGCGATGATTCCGTTGAATCGCGCGGCGAGTCTTGTCGAGGCGTGCAACGGTTTTATCCGCGAACATTTGCTAATCGATCCGCATGAGCCGGGCTGGGAGCAACTGGATCATCTGGCGGATGTCATCAGCAGCCTTGAGTATTACCTCGAACGCTTGAGCGACGATCCGCAGGCCCCCGGCGAACAACTGCTGGATGTCGCGCAGAAATCCCTCGCCAGTCTCGGTTTCTTTCCCGATGAACAGCCCGGCGCGCCGCATGTGCCAGTACTCGATGATGTCCTCAGCCCGAGCGAAGCGCTGGTGATGCAGGACATGCAGGCGCTGGATGACCCGGAAATCGTGCAGTCGCTGGCCGACGTTCTGGCCAGCCCGGTTTCAGCGCTCAACCCGCCGGCCCTGATCACCCCCGGCAGCCTGATGCCGCCGCCGGCCGATGAAGAACCGGTCGACGATGAACTGCGCGAAGTGTTCCTCGAAGAGACCGATGAGGTCCTCGAAGTTCTCCACGAATACCTGCCGCGCTGGATCGCCAATTCGCAGGATCGCGATGCGCTGACTGAACTGCGCCGCGCCTTCCACACCCTCAAGGGCAGCGGGCGCATGGTCCGCGCGCTGATTCTCGGCGAGTTGGCCTGGTCGGTGGAAAACCTGCTCAACCGTGTGCTTGAACAAAGTGTCGAGCCGGGATCGGTGGTGCAGCAAGTGCTGACCGACACCGTGCTGTTGTTGCCCGAGTTGATCAGCGAATTCGCCACCAACAGCCAACGGCAGCGCAGCGATGTCGATCAACTCGCTGCACGCGCTCACGCCTTGGCCAAGGGGGACGAGCCGCTGGCCGCCGAAGACGTCGACGATGTCGCAGCGCTCGATCCGCTGTTGCTGGAGATCTTCCGCAAGGAAGCCGAAACCCACCTCGCCAGCCTCAATCGCTTCCTTGATCAGGCCGCCGAGCATGTGCCGTTGCAGGCCAGCGACGAATTGCAGCGCGCCCTGCACACGCTCAAGGGCAGCGCGTCGATGGCAGGCGTGTTGCCGATTGCCGAACTGGCCGCATCGCTCGATCAATTGGCTCGGGAGTTCAAGGCGCATCAGTTGCCGCTGGACCTCGATGAAGTGGAATTGCTGCTGGAAGCCGAAGGCCTGTTTCGTATCGGCTTGCGCCAGCTCAAGCATGATCCGCTGGCGCCGATTGTCGGTGCGCAGTCGCTGATCAAACGCACCGACACACTGCTCGCCGAGCGCCTGGAAACCATCCTCAATGCGCCGAACACCGGCCTGCGGATCAAGCGTGATCCGCAACTGATCAACAACTTCCTCGCTCAAGGCATGGACATCCTCCTCGACGCCGAAAGCCTCTTGCAGCGCTGGCAGCAACACCCCGGCGAGCGTCAGGAACTCAGCGCCTTGCTGGATGAGTTGACCACCCTTGGCGAAGGCGCACACATGGCCGATCTGCTGCCGGTCGATGTGCTCTGTGAAGCCTTGCTCGACCTGTATGGCGCGGTGGAAGAAAGCAGCCTGGCGGTCAGCGAGCGGTTTTTCCAGGAAGCGCAAAACGCTCACGAAGCGCTGATCAACATGCTCGACGAACTGGCGGCCGGACAGGAAGTCACGCCGCAACCGGCGCGGATTCGGGCCCTGCATGACCTGCTCGATGAGAGTCTCGACCCGTCGTCGATGGGCCTGATTCGCAGCGATGGCAGCCGCACCCTGAGCATCCGTGAACTGGGCAGCGCCACCGCCGAGTTGCAGCAAAAGGCAACGGCGCTTGAACCCGATGACGAGATCGTCGAGATCTTCCTCGAAGAGGCGGTGGACATTCTCGACAGCTCAGGCCAAGCCCTGCAGCGCTGGCTGAACGACCCGGACAACGTTGCGCCGCTGTCCTCTTTGCAGCGCGATTTGCATACGCTCAAGGGCGGCGCGCGGATGGCTGAAGTCGAGGCCATCGGCGATCTGGCTCAAGAGCTGGAAAGCCTTTACGAAGGTTTGGTCGATCGTCGTTATCACTACAGCGAAAGCCTGGGGCGCTTGCTGCTCAAGAGTCATGACCGCTTGGCGCTGTTGCTTGATCAGTTGCAAAACCATCAGCCGCTGACCCCGGCGCAGGATCTGATCGACGCGATTCGTCAGGTTCGCCAAGGCCCAATCGTCGCCGAAACGCCGCCAGCAACGATTGATCACGACAGCGCCGGCCACGACCCGGAGCTGCTGGAGATCTTCCTCGAAGAAGGTTTCGACATCATCGAAAACTCTGGCGCCGCATTGCTGCGCTGGCAGGCCGAGCCGGGCAATCGTCAGGAGGTGGAAACCCTGCTGCGCGATCTGCACACCCTCAAGGGTGGTGCGCGGATGGTCGAGATCGGCCCGATCGGCGACCTCGCCCATGAGCTGGAATACCTTTACGAAAGTCTTTCCAGCGGCGCGTTGCAGCCATCGGCGGAGCTGTTTGCGCTGGTGCAGCGCGGGCATGATCGCTTGGCGCAAATGCTCGATGGCGTGCGCGCCGGGCAACCGTGTCCGCCAGCGGATCGGCTGATCAACGCGATCCAGAATTTCAGCCATCCGGTGACGGTAAAAACGCCGCCAGTGCTACCTGTGCCGGTCAAGACTGATGCGGCGCCACCGACCTCCGAAGCGGGCGCAGACATGGTCAAGGTCTCCGCCGAACTGCTTGATGAACTGGTCAATCTGGCCGGCGAAACCTCGATCTTCCGTGGTCGTATCGAACAGCAAGTCAACGACGCACAGATCGCGCTGAACGAGATGGAAACCACCATCGAACGGATGCGCGATCAGTTGCGCCGTCTCGACACTGAAACTCAGGGGCGGATTCTCAGCCGTCAGCAAGTCGATGCCGAACGCCTCGGCTACGAGGAATTCGACCCGCTGGAAATGGACCGCCATTCGCAGTTGCAGCAACTGTCGCGGGCGCTGTTTGAATCCGCCTCCGATTTGCTCGACCTCAAGGAAACCCTCGACCGCCGCAATCACGACGCCGAGAACCTGTTGCAGCAACAGGGCCGCATCAACACCGAATTGCAGGAAGGCCTGATGCGTACGCGCATGGTGCCGTTCGAGCGCATGTTGCCGCGCCTCAAACGCATCGTTCGCCAGGTCGCTGAAGAGCTGAATAAAGACGTCGCGTTTGTCGTCGGCAACGCCGAAGGCGAGATGGATCGCAATGTGCTCGAACGCATGGCGGCGCCGCTGGAACACATGCTGCGCAATGCCGTCGACCATGGTCTGGAGTCTGCCGAAGTGCGGCTGGCGGCGGGTAAACCGGCGCAAGGGCAGATCAGCCTCGACCTGTCCCGCGAGGGCGGCGACATCGTTTTCGACATTCGCGATGACGGCGCCGGGGTGCCGCTGGAAGCGGTGCGGCGCAAGGCGATCAAGCGTGGCATGCTCGCGCCGGAAGCCGAGATCAGCGACCGCGACGTGTTGCAGTTCATCCTTCAGCCGGGCTTTTCCACAGCGGAGAAGATCACCCAGATTTCCGGACGTGGCGTCGGTATGGACGTGGTGCACGAAGAGGTGCGGCAACTGGGCGGCAGCATGAGCATCGACTCGGTGCCGGGGCAGGGCGTGCATTTCCGCATTCGCCTGCCGTTCACCGTGTCGGTCAACCGTGCGCTGATGGTGCAGTGCGGTGAGGATCAATATGCGATCCCGCTGAACACCATCGAAGGCATCGTTCGCGTGTTGCCGAATGATCTGGAAGGACACTTCCGGGTTGATCCGCCGCGTTACCAGTACGGCGGCCAGACCTATGAACTGTGCTACCTCGGTGAACTGCTGAAAACCGCGCTACGGCCGAAACTGCTTGGCCAGAATCTGCCATTGCCGGTGCTGCTGGTGCACTACAACGACCGGCGCATCGCGGTGCTGGTGGATACCATGGCCGGCACCCGGGAGATCGTGGTCAAGAGCCTCGGCGCGCAATTCGCTGCGGTGCAGGGCGTGTCCGGCGCGACGATTCTCGGCGATGGCCGGGTGGTGCTGATTCTCGATCTGCTCGCGCCAATCCGCGCGATGCAGGCGCGAGTTGCGCAGACACCGACGCTGCCGGAGATCGACAGCGAACCACACAAACCGCTGCTGGTGATGGTGGTCGACGACTCGGTCACCGTGCGCAAGGTCACCAGCCGCTTGCTCGAACGCCACGGTATGAACGTGCTGACGGCCAAGGACGGTGTCGACGCCATGCTACTGCTGGAAGAACACATGCCTGACCTGATGCTGCTCGACATCGAAATGCCGCGCATGGACGGCTTCGAAGTCGCTACCCAGGTGCGCAACGACGAACGCCTGCAACACCTGCCGATCATCATGATCACCTCGCGTACCGGGCAGAAACACCGCGACCGCGCCATGGCGATTGGCGTCAACGACTACCTCGGCAAGCCGTATCAAGAGTCGGTGCTGCTTGAAAGCATTGCCCACTGGAGCAAGAAACATGCATGAGCGCCGGCATAATCAGCGCAGCAGTCAGCTGACCGGGTTGCTGCTGCCGTTGGCGGATCGCAATTTGATTTTGCCTAACGTCGCTGTCGCTGAGTTGATTGACTATCAGGCCAGTGCCTTCGATCTCGATACGCCGCCTTGGTATCTGGGGCGAGTGAAGTGGCGCGAGCGGCAGATTCCGTTGCTGAGTTTTGAGTCGGCGTGCGGGCAGAAAATTGTCATTGGCGAGCGCGCGCGGATTGTGATTTTGAATGCGCTGGGCGGGTTGCCGGAGTTGAAGTTCATCGCGCTGCTGGTGCAGGGGATTCCGCGGTCGTACAAGCTCGACAGTCAGTTGAGTTATGTCGATGTGCCGTTGTGTGGGTTGGAGCAGGCGGCGGTGCAGGTCGGGGAACAGGTGGCGAAGGTGCCGGATTTGTTGGGGTTGGAGCAGTTGTTGGTGGATGCTGGGCTGGTTCACTGATCCAGAATTTTCATTGGCCTGACTGGCCTCATCGCGAGCAGGCTCACTCCTACAGTTGGAATGCATTCCCCTGTAGGAGTGAGCCTGCTCGCGATAGCGCCTGCGGCATCCACCAAAATCCGACAGACAAATCCTCAATCCCCGCAGCGCAATAAACGCATCCAGGCACATCTGTTTAAAGACACCCGGTGTTACGGCTCCCTAGCCTACAAATCCTTGCGCCGCTGCCTACGCATGCACCAGAATCCGCCGGCTTGTGCGCCTTGGGCATGCTGCGTAACTTGATTCCGTCACTGATTCCCAGTGATCGGGTTTAGCAGCTCGTGGTTAATCTAAGGGTGCACATGCATCATCGTCAGGCTCAGCGCCTGCATTCGATGGCGGCTGTGCGCAGGGCGCTTCGGCGCGCCGGCTTCCTTAGGTTCCCCGGTCTGCTAACCTGCGTTCAGCTGCCACCCCTTCTTTTAGCAGAGAAGTGGTTCCAGCTTTATTTCGGAACCTGAAGATGATTAAACCAACGCCTAACCCCCCGCTCGCAGACCCGGCATCCCCCTACGAATCCCCCGATTCGAAGAAATTCCACGAAGCCGCCGAACGCGCCCTCGACCATTACCTCGGCCCGACCAACGCCGACCTCATGGCCACGCCCTACACCCCGAACACGCTGTACATGGCCAACCCCAATGCCGACACCGAATCCCTGCTGGCCGACGCCAGCGAAACCCTCGGCTCGGCTACGGTGATGCTCAACAACCATGCCGCAATGGTGGAAGGTACACACCGCAAGACTGTGCAAGGTATTGCGCAGGTGGTGATGGTGGCGGAGATGGCCGTCAACCGTTTGTTGGACAGGTTGGTGCCGACGGAGTGACTTAAAAGCTGACCCTCACCCCAGCCCTCTCCCGGAGGGAGAGGGGGCCGACCGAGGTGTCTGGCGTCATACATCGACCTGAAAAACCGAGTCGATTATGGATTCGGTAAAGCACGATCAGGTCGGCGTATCTCTAAAGCATCCCCCGTTCAGTCCCCTCTCCCTCCGGGAGAGGGCTAGGGTGAGGGCGGCTCTTGATCATTACCCTGAGCGTAACGATTCACCACCGCGCTTGATTGATGCCCCCACCCCACACGCCTACCTTAGCTCCACGACAGCGAACCCCGTGGAGTGAGCATGACAACAACAATTTCCCCCGACTCGCGCTGGACGCGGCGGCGCGATGAGAAGCAGCGCCGCCTCGACAAGGTGCGCGGGCTGGCCGACGGTGTGGTGTTGCCCACCGACAAGATCGTCGCCGCGCTCGAAGCGCTGATCCATCCCGGCGACCGTGTGGTGCTGGAAGGCAACAACCAGAAGCAAGCGGATTTCCTTTCGCGCTCGCTGGCCAAAGCCGACCCGGAAAAGCTCCACGACCTGCACATGATCATGCCCAGCGTCGGTCGCTCCGAGCACCTCGACCTGTTCGAACGCGGCATCGCCCGTAAGCTCGATTTCTCCTTCGCCGGCACCCAGAGCCTGCGCATCAGCCAGTTGCTCGAAGACGGTCTGCTGGAAATCGGCGCAATCCACACCTACATAGAACTCTACGCCCGACTGGTGGTGGACCTGATCCCCAACGTCGTGCTCTCGGCCGGTTTCATGGCCGACCGCGCCGGCAACATCTACACCGGCCCGAGCACCGAAGACACCCCGGCGCTGATCGAACCGGCCGCGTTCAGCGACGGCATTGTCATCGTCCAGGTCAACCAGTTGGTCGACGACGTCAGCGAGCTGCCCCGCGTGGACATCCCGGCGTCGTGGGTCGATTTCGTCGTGGTCGCCGACAAGCCGTTCTACATCGAACCGCTGTTCACCCGCGACCCACGCCATATCAAGCCTGTGCACGTGTTGATGGCGATGATGGCGATCCGTGGCATTTACGAAAAACACAACGTGCAGTCGCTCAACCACGGCATCGGTTTCAACACCGCCGCCATCGAATTGATCCTGCCGACCTACGGCGAATCCCTCGGCCTCAAGGGCAAGATCTGCCGCAACTGGACGCTCAATCCGCACCCAACATTGATCCCGGCGATTGAGAGTGGCTGGGTCGAAAGCGTGCATTGCTTCGGCACCGAACTGGGCATGGAAAACTACATCGCCGCGCGCCCGGACGTGTTCTTCACCGGCCGTGACGGCTCGCTGCGTTCCAACCGGATGTTCTGCCAACTCGCCGGGCAATACGCGGTGGATCTGTTTATCGGCGCGACGCTGCAGGTCGATGGCGATGGCCATTCCTCGACCGTCACCCGTGGCCGCCTCGCCGGTTTTGGTGGTGCGCCGAACATGGGCCACGACCCGCGCGGTCGCCGTCACGGCACCCCGGCGTGGCTGGACATGCGTCACGACGACTCGCAGCAGCCGATGCTCGAACGCGGCAAAAAACTCGTGGTGCAAATGGTCGAGACGTTCCAGGAGGGCGGCAAACCGACCTTCGTCGAAACCCTCGACGCGGTGGAAGTGGCGAAGAAAAGCGGTATGCCGCTGGCGCCGATCATGATCTACGGCGACGACGTCACCCACTTGCTCACCGAAGAAGGCATCGCTTACCTGTACAAGGCACGCTCGCTGGAAGAGCGCCAGGCGATGATCGCCGCCGTCGCGGGTGTCACCGCCATCGGCCTGCGCCACAACCCGAAAGACACCGAACGCATGCGCCGCGAAGGCCTGATCGCCTTGCCCGAAGACCTCGGTATCCGCCGCACCGACGCCACCCGCGAACTGCTCGCGGCGAAAAGCGTGGCCGATCTGGTCGAGTGGTCCGGCGGCCTGTACAACCCGCCCGCGAAATTCAGGAGCTGGTAATGCACGCATTTAACCTGCAAGCGAAACCAATATCTCTGGCTGATCGATTGGCCGATCTGGCGGTGGACGCGTTGATTGACGAAGCCGATCTATCGCCGAAACCGGCACTGGTCGACCGTCGCGGCAATGGCGCGCACACCGATTTGCACCTGGGCCTGATGCACGCTTCGGCGCTGTCGTTGTGGCCGGCGTTCAAGGAAATGGCTGAGGCGGCGGTTGAGATCGGCGAAGTCGATTCAACGTTGCGCGAAGCGATTGGCCGTATCGGGCGTGAAGGTGAACAAGCGATGCTCGCCACCACTAACGGCGTGAACACTCATCGCGGGGCGATCTGGGCCTTGGGTCTGTTGGTGACGGCCGCTGCACTGGAACCGCAATCCTCCAGCGCCGGTGCCGTGACTCTGCGCGCCGCACGTCTGGCCTTGCTGGATGATCGCCACGCACCCAAACCCTTGAGCCATGGCGCGCAAGTCGCCCTGCGTTACGGCGCACGCGGCGCTCGTGAAGAAGCGCAACTCGGCTTCCCATCGGTGCTGCAACGCGGCCTGCCACAACTCAAACGCAGCCGCGCCAACGGCCACGGTGAACAAAACGCCCGGCTCGACGCGTTGCTCGCAATCATGACCAACCTCGCTGACACCTGCGTGCTCTATCGCGCCGGCGAAGAGGGCCTGCACGCCATGCAGTCCGGCGCGCAAGCGGTGCTCGACGCTGGTGGCAGCGCCAGCCTCAGCGGGCGTCGGCGCCTGCACGAACTCGATCAACAACTCATCGCGTTGAATGCCTCGCCCGGTGGCGCCGCCGACTTGCTCGCCGCCACGCTGCTGCTCGATCGCATCGAGCGCGACGGCATCCTTCAGGGAGCGTTTTGATGGAAACCCTATCGTTTGAATTCCCCGCCGGGCAGCCGCCACGCGGTCGTGCGCTGGTCGGTTGTGTCGGCTCGGGTGATCTGGAAGTGCTGATCGAACCGGGCCTGGCCGGCAAGCTGACGATCAATGTGCAGACCTCGGTCAACGGCGCGCAACTGCGTTGGCAGCACCTGTTTGCGCGGATGTTCGACGGCACCACGCCGCCGGCCATGGCTATTGATATCCACGATTTCGGCGCGACGCCGGGGGTGGTGCGCTTGCGTCTGGAACAAGGTTTCGAGGAGATCGGCCATGACTGACAGCGCCGCGTTGCTCAACAAACACAGCTTCGTCGAACTCGGCGCGCGGCAACGGGCGAAAGCCTTGCTCGATGCCGGCAGTTTTCGCGAATTGCTCGACCCGTTTCAACGGGTGATGTCGCCGTGGCTCGAACGTCAGGGCGTGGTGCCGCAGGCCGATGACGGTGTAGTGATCGCCAAGGGCAGCCTCGACGGTTTGCCGGTAGTCATTGCCGCGATTGAAGGCGCGTTTCAGGGCGGCAGCCTCGGCGAAGTCGGCGGGGCGAAGATTGCCGGCGCGCTGGAGCTGGCGGCTGAAGACAACCGCAAAGGCATTCCGACCCGCGCGGTGCTGCTGTTGGAAACCGGTGGTGTGCGCTTGCAGGAAGCCAATCTCGGATTGGCGGCAATTGCTGATATTCACGCAGCGATTGTCGATTTGCAGCAGTACCAACCGGTGGTCGGCGTGGTTGCGGGCAGCGTCGGTTGCTTCGGTGGTATGTCGATTGCGGCGGCGTTGTGCAGCTATTTGCTGGTGACTCAGGAAGCACGTCTCGGTTTGAACGGCCCGCAGGTGATTGAGCAAGAAGCCGGGATCGAAGAATACGACTCCCGCGACCGGCCGTTCATTTGGAGCCTGACCGGTGGCGAGCAGCGTTTCGCCAGCGGTCTGGTCGATCGTTATGTCGCTGATGACGTGGCGAAGATTCGTCAGCAGGTCGGCGAATTGCTTCAGCAAGGTTTGCCGAAGCAACCGCGCAGCCAGCGCGCCGAGTGGTTTCTGCAACGCCTCAGCAGTCTGAACACTGACCCGCAAATCGAACCGTCGGTGGTTCGCGATCTGTATCAAGGAGAGCGCTCATGAGTGGCTATTCATTGCGCGGTTTGAACTGGTTCAACGCCTTGAGCGCGGGCGCTGTGGCTGTTGAAGGGCTGCCGGCCTCGTTGAAGGTTGCTGACGGTGAGCTGGGGCGTTTTATCGCGGTGGTTGCTGATCCGGACAATCGTTTCCCGCGCGCTCGCAATGGCGAAGTCGGTTTGCTCGAAGGCTGGGGTCTGGCCAAGGCTGTGGATGACGCGATCACGGGTGACCGCGATAAAGCGCAGAAGCGCCCGATCATCGCCATCGTCGATGTGCCGAGCCAGGCTTACGGTCGCCGTGAAGAAGCGCTCGGCATTCATCAGGCGCTGGCCGGTGCGGCGGACAGTTATGCCCGTGCGCGTCTGGCCGGGCATCCGGTGATTGCGTTGTTGGTCGGTAAAGCGATGTCCGGGGCGTTTCTCGCTCATGGCTATCAGGCCAATCGATTGATCGCGCTGCGTGATCCGGGCGTGATGGTGCATGCGATGGGCAAGGCTTCGGCGGCGCGGGTGACGTTGCGCAGTGTTGAAGAGCTGGAAGCGCTGGCCGCCAGTGTGCCGCCAATGGCTTATGACATCGACAGTTATGCGAGCCTCGGTTTGCTCTGGGAAACCCTGTCGGTGCAGCAGATTGAGCAGCCAACCGCAGAGGATCTGGCACGGGTGAACGAATGCCTCAAACAAGCCATCGGCGATATCTCCAGCACTGACTTGAGCAATCGTCTCGGCGCGAAGAATCGTGCTGCCTCCAGCCGCGTGCGCGAATTGTTGAGGGCGCAGTGGTGAACACGCCTCTGGCCCACGATCTGCTCTGGGGCATGACCCCAGCGCAGTTGCCGGCGGATGCGCCATTGTGGGCAGTCGAGTCGCTGGCCGCCGGACAACCGGTGGTGGTGCGGCGGGCGTTGAGCGAGGAAGGTTTCGTCGCGGTCGGGGTGCGCGGTGTATTGCGCGAGCAGCGGCTGGCGGCGTTTATGGCGGTCGATTCGATTGCCTGTCGGGTCAGTCCGGAAGCGCTGTGTCACGTCGACAGCGAGCGCGATCTGCCGGTCATGCAGGCGCTCAAACAACTGCGGCCAATGCTTGATGATTGCGGTTGGGTCTGGGGTGTCAGCGGCAGTGTCGGGTTTGAACTGGCCAGTGGTTCTACCGCGATGCACGCG
This sequence comes from Pseudomonas sp. MYb2, assembly GCF_002979955.1. Classification (NCBI taxonomy): domain Bacteria; kingdom Pseudomonadati; phylum Pseudomonadota; class Gammaproteobacteria; order Pseudomonadales; family Pseudomonadaceae; genus Pseudomonas; species Pseudomonas sp. MYb2. Next base: position 2,513 of record NZ_PCQC01000001.1, on the reverse strand, counting down.
GCCAGCGACCTCGATTTGATTCTGCGTACACCGCAACTGATCACCCGTAATCAGGCACGCAAATTCGTCGCGATTTTCGATCAAGCCGTGTGCCGGGTCGATATGCAATTGCAGACGCCGCTAGGCGCTGTGGCGTTGCGTGAATGGGCCAGCGGTTCGGCGCGCGTGTTGCTGAAAAATGCTCATCAGGCTTGCCTGGTGATTGATCCGTGGAACCCGCAGGAGCAGGCAGCGTGAGCAGCCTGCTGGTGTTCCCCGGCCAGGGCGCGCAGCAAGCGGGCATGCTTCAGCGCTTGCCTCGCGAAACCTTGGTCGAAGCCAGTGATGTGCTTGGTGAGGATGTTTTGCTGCTCGATTCCAGCGAAGCACTGCGCACGACAAGAGCGGTTCAACTCTGCCTGCTGATCGCTGGTGTCGCTGCTTCACGGCAGTTATTGCAGGACGGACTCACAGCGGATTACGTCGCCGGTCTGTCCATCGGCGCTTACCCGGCAGCGGTGGTTGCCGGTTCTTTGAGCTTCAGCGACGCGTTGCATCTGGTCAGCCTGCGCGGCGAACTGATGCAACAGGCTTATCCACAAGGCTACGGCATGACCGCGATCATCGGTCTGCAGTTATCCACAGTCGAAACGCTGCTGGCGCAGGTGCACAGCGAGGATTTGCCGGTGTATCTGGCCAACATCAACGCCGATAACCAAGTGGTGATTGCGGGTAGCGACAAGGCCATGCAAACCGTGGCCGAACTGGCGCGCAGTCGCGGCGCTGGTCTGGCAAAACGTTTGGCAGTGAGCGTGCCGTCGCACTGCCCATTGCTGGAAAAACCGGCGCAAACCCTCGCCGAAGCTTTCGCCAAAATTGAACTGAAAACCCCTCGGGTCGCCTACCTGAGCGGCAGTCGCGCACGCCCTGTGAGCAAAGTAGAAGCGCTGCGCGACGACCTCGCCTTCAACATGTGCCGCGTGGTGGATTGGCGCGGCACTGTGCAAAGCGCTTATGAGCGCGGCGTGCGTTTACAGATCGAACTGCCGCCCGGTGCGGTGCTGACCGGGCTGGCGCGCCGGGTGTTCGAGCAAGGCACGGTCACAGCCTTCGACAGTGCGCGTCTCGACACCTTGCAGGCGCTGTTGCGTGAGGAGGGTGGTCGCCAACCTTAAAACCGCCGACTCAAGCTTCGAACAACAAAAACAACATTCGACGATGCACTTTGAGGACTACAACAATGATTATTTACGGTGTGGCGCTGCTCGCGATCTGTACGCTGGCAGGGGTGATCATGGGTGACATGCTCGGCGTGTTGTTGGGCGTCAAATCCAATGTCGGCGGGGTCGGCATCGCCATGATCCTGTTGATCTGCGCGCGGTTGTGGATGCAGAAACGCGGCGGCATGACCAAGGAATGCGAGATGGGCGTCGGCTTCTGGGGCGCGATGTACATTCCGGTGGTGGTGGCGATGGCGGCGCAACAGAACGTTGTCACTGCGCTGCACGGTGGCCCGGTGGCGGTGCTGGCGGCAATCGGTTCGGTGGTGGTTTGTGGCTGCACGATTGCCTTGATCAGCCGCACGCATAAAGGCGAGCCATTGCCTGACGAACCGGCGGAAATTTCCCCGGTCGGCACGCCAGTAGGAGGTCGCTGATATGTGGGATCTCATCGAGAAAGGTCTGGAACACAATGGGCTGGTCACTGCATTCGCCTTCGTCGGCGTGATCATGTGGGTGTCGGTGGTTCTGTCCAAACGCCTGACGTTCGGACGCATTCACGGTTCGGCGATTGCCATCGTCATTGGTTTGGTTTTGGCGTGGGTCGGCGGCACCATGACCGGCGGGCAGAAGGGCTTGGCGGATCTGACGTTGTTCTCCGGCATCGGCCTGATGGGCGGGGCGATGCTGCGTGACTTTGCGATTGTGGCCACTGCGTTTGAAGTGCAGGCGACCGAGGCGAAAAAAGCTGGGTTGATTGGTGTGATCGCGCTGTTGTTGGGCACGATCCTGCCGTTCATTGTCGGCGCGTGCATGGCCTGGGCGTTCGGTTATCGCGATGCGGTGAGCATGACCACCATTGGCGCGGGCGCGGTGACTTATATCGTCGGGCCGGTGACCGGTGCGGCGATTGGCGCGACCTCGGATGTGATGGCGCTGTCGATTGCCACCGGGTTGATCAAGGCGATTCTGGTGATGGTCGGCACGCCGGTCGCGGCGCGCTGGATGGGGTTGGATAACCCGCGTTCGGCGATGGTGTTTGGTGGCTTGGCCGGGACAGTGAGCGGTGTGACGGCGGGGCTGGCGGCGACGGATCGGCGGTTGGTGCCTTATGGGGCGTTGACCGCTACGTTCCATACCGGGCTGGGGTGTTTGCTTGGGCCGTCGCTGTTGTTCTTCATTGTTCGCGGGATTGTGGGCTGAAAATCAAAAGCCCCTCGCCCTAGCCCTCTCCCGGTGTATGTACCGGAGACATGGTGGACACATGTTCGGAGACATGGTGGACGGTTTTAGATCTTCTTACCTGCCGTGACG